>JBDKJY010000018.1:0-119216 GCA_039796295.1 Verrucomicrobiota bacterium | reverse complement strand
ACGTCGCGTAGCCCGCGCCCTTGAGCAGCTTGGGCAAGGTGATTTCGCTCGTGCGCAGATGCACCGGCGCGCCCTCGGCAATCCAGGTGAACACGCCATTGCGATGCGGCGTGCGCCCCGTGAGCAGTGCCGAGCGCGACGGACTGCACACCGCGCTCGCCGCGTAGCACTGCGTCAGCCGCATGCCCTGTTTCGCGAACGCATCGAGGTTTGGTGTCTTGATGATGGGATGGCCGAAGCACGCGAGGTCGCCCCAGCCGAGGTCATCGGCGAGGAAGAGGATGAGGTTGGGCGAAGCAGGGGCGGCGAAGGTGTGGGTGACGAGCAGGCACGCGCTCCACAGCAGCGCGCCAAGGACCGTCCGAAGGTTGTGGTTCAGCATGGTGTCCGTAAGAGCGGGACTTGGGCCGCTGGGTTACGGCCAATTCACACCACGGCACCGGCTGCCCCTCCGCCCTTACGGAGTTGGCGCCGGCGCAGGCGTCGGCGTGACGGCCGGCGCGCTGTGCCCGCTGCCGCTGTCCACGATGATGCGGGCGCGCTTCCAGGCCTCGTTGAACCGCTGGCCCGCCTCCGTCCCGTCGAATTGCAACACGAGGTCATCCAAGTCGCTCACCGCGTCGAGCAGGGCCGCCGCATCCGTCTCCACCTCGCGCAGCAAGGCGCTGCGGTTCACGATTTCCCCGCGCGGCGCGTTCATCACGCTGCTGAACGCCGTGACGGCGGCCGAGAGCGCGGCCACGCGCGCGGCGGTCACGCCCCGCTTGTCTGCGTTTGGCTCGCTCACGGCGGCGGCGGCGAGGTCGCGGATGGCCGTGGTCTTGTTCACCAGTTCCTGCGTGCGCAGCTTCACAATCTCGCTCTTGCTCACGTCCACCTGGGCGCGGGCGGTGAGATTGCCCGTCTTCTTGAAGTGGACGGCCAGCGCGCGGGCGAGGACATAGGCGGCGTCTTCCAGCGTGGTCTCAGCCACGGACTTGGCATCGGCGGCCCCGCCGGCGGCGGCCTCGGCCAGAGCGGCCTTGGCGGTGAGGTTGCCGTAACTGGTCTGGAGCGCGACGAGGTCCGTGCCGAAGTCGGCGGGGTCTTTGCCGAACCAGACGGGCTTGTGGTCAGCGCTGTTGGCGACGGTGATACACGCGCCCACCATGGTGAGCTGGTTTTGAATGCGGGAGTTCATTGTGTGGGTTTCCTTACTTTCTTGTTTGTGTTGTTTCCTCATCCCTCGCCCCTCAGTGAAGAGTGTCCTAAACGGTGGATGTCGCGGCAAAGTTGAAACGCTCGTCGGTTCAGGTCAATCGGGAATTCCGAAAAGCAGTGTTTGTCTAGCAACCGGACGGAAACACCTCCGCGCCTGACGGCCTTCTCAATGCGCCGGGGAGCGCCGTATTCAGCTGGCTCCACCGCTCCTCCGAAAAGTCCTCCACGATAAAGAAAGTAGGACAGTATTAGAATTGACGGACTTGGTAACGCGTATAGGATTCTTCTCCATGAGCACGGCCACCAAGTCCGATTCCGTCTGGTTCACCACCAAGGGCCAGGTCGTTATCCCCGCGTGGCTGCGGCGCGAGTTTCAAATCGAGGACGGCACCAAGGCCGTGGTGCAGGCCACGCCGGAGGGCATCCTGCTTAAGCCCGTGACCAAACACGCCATCGCCCGCCTCCACGGCATTCTCAAGCGCAAGCCCGGTGCCAAGCCCTTCGCCGAGGAATGGGCCGAACACAAGCGCGAGGAGAAAGCCTTAGAAGAAGCCGACTATGCCCTCCACGATTCTCGATAGCCACGCGCTGCTAGCCCTCCTGCGCGACGAGCCGGGCGGTGACCAGGTCCGCCAGATTCTGGAAAAGGCGGCGGAGCGCGACCAGCCCGTCCACATGACCGAGGTCAGCTATGCGGAAGTTCAATACATCATCCGCCGCAAGGAAGGCGACGCTGCGTGGCGGACCATTGCAGCAGAGCTGGTGGCCGTGCCCATCCAGTTTCACCCGGCTGACCGCCGGCTGGCCGACCTGGCGGCCGACTTCAAGGCGCGCTTTAAGATGAGTCTGGCCGATGCCTTCGCCGCCGCGCTGGCCAAGGAGAAGAAGGCCGACCTCGTCACCGGCGACCCGGAGTTCAAGGCGCTGGAGAAGGAAATCAAAATCAACTGGCTGAAGTGACGCATGAGTTTGAGTCCTGGAATCTACGAGGCGTTGTTGGATGAGGGACTCAAACAGACTCTAGAACGGAATCCGGAGTTGCGCTCGGTGTTTGGAAAACTCGACCCCGAGGAAGAACCAGCCCGCTACGCTGCCTTTCTTGCAAGGCTCTTAGAAAAGGCCCTGCGGCTTGAGGATGGCCCAGAAACACGATTGCGGCTCTGCAACGAGATTGTTGAACGCATTGTGGGCAATCCAACGACGCAGTTCTTGCAAGGTAGTCGCCTCGTCAAAGCGGACAAACCTATCCTGCTTGAAATCACGCCACCGAACTACGCGCAAGGAGGCATGCCTCGTCCGGAGACAGCTTTGGTGGAGAGCAGTCTCTTCACTGGTTCGCCTGCCGACCCGCAACTTGTCCATGAACTAGGAAGGGAAATGCGGTCTGCGGACTCAGTGGATTTGCTCGTATCGTTCATCAAGTGGTCGGGGTTACGTCTGTTGATGCCGGCGTTTGAGGAAATCGCCGGGCGTGGTGGCAAAGTGCGCATTATCACTACGTCCTACATGGGCGCGTCGGATGCGGAGGCGGTGGAATGGCTGGCGAGTTTGCCCAACGTCGCGATTCGCGTTTCTTACGACACCGAGCGGACACGCCTCCATGCCAAGGCCTACCATTTCCGTCGGGACAGCGGCTTTTCGACTGCCTATATCGGTTCCGCAAACATGTCGCAGGCGGCGATGACGAGCGGGTTGGAGTGGAATCTCAAGGTGACTGCGCAGGACATGCCGCACATCTTGGAGAAGTTCCTCGCGGAGTTCGAAACCTACTGGAATTGCCACGAGTTCGTTGCGTTCAACCCGGCCGAGCCGTTTGTATTCCGCGAGGCTATTAAACACGCACGGACGCGGCAGGGAATTGCGCCGGTCTTTTTCGACATTCGCCCGCATCCGTTTCAGGAAAGGATTCTCGATGCCCTCGAATCCGAGCGCCTCGTTCACGGGCACTGGCGAAATCTGGTTGTGGCGGCGACCGGAACGGGAAAGACCGTTGTAGCCGCGTTTGATTTCAAGCGGTTCTTCGATGACAAGCAGCGGCAAGCGCGCCTTTTGTTCGTTGCCCATCGAAAGGAAATTCTCGAACAAGCGGTCGGCACATTCCGGGCTGTGCTTCGAGTTCCGGACTTCGGTGAACTTTTGGTCGGTCCTCACGTTGCGGCTCGCTACGACCATCTTTTTTGTTCTGTGGACATGCTCGGCTCACGGCGCTTGTGGGAACAGGTCGGGAGTGAGTTCTACGACTTCATCATCGTGGATGAAGTGCATCACGGTCCCGCCGCCAGCTATCGTGCGATATTCGAGCAATTCAGCCCGCGAATCCTCTTGGGGCTGACGGCGACGCCAGAGCGCATGGACGGTGCTAGCGTGGCTGCGGATTTCGGCAACCGCTTCGCCGCCGAAATTCGTTTGCCTGAAGCGCTCGAAGAAAAACTACTCTGCCCGTTCCACTATTTCGGCGTCGCAGACCCAGTTTCGCTGTCGACTGACAAGTTCTGGCGCGGTGGAAAATACGACATCGCCGAGTTGGAGAACGTCTATACCGGTGCTCACGCGTTGGCCCTTCAAAGGTTGGATGTCGTAGTAAGTTCCTTGCTTCGCTTCGAGCCCGACTTGGAGCGCGTTCGGGGCCTTGGATTTTGCGTTTCCATTCGTCACGCCGAGTTCATGGCGCAGAAGTTCAACGAGCGAGGGATTGTTTCCGCCGTGCTTGTGGGCGAGACGGCCACCGACGAACGAACAGCCTTACTCAACGATTTCCGTGCTGGAAAAATCCGGTTCCTCTTCACGCGGGACGTGCTGAACGAGGGACTCGACGTTCCGGATGTGAACACGGTGTTGTTTCTGCGCCCCACCGAAAGTCTGACGGTGTTCCTTCAGCAACTCGGTCGCGGCTTGCGCCACGCGCCTGAGAAAGACTGCCTCACGGTGCTCGACTTCGTCGGTCAATCGCACCGCCGCTATCGAATCGACCGAAAACTGAAGGCCCTGCTTGCGAAGCGCCGCTTCAACATTCAGCGAGAAGTTGAGATGGATTTTCCTCATCTCCCGGCCGGTTGCAGCATCCAGCTCGACCGGGTTGCTCGCGAGCATGTGCTGGCGAACATCCGTGAGAACCTGCGCAATCTTGCCGACCAAGTGCCCGACCGCCTCGAATCCTTTGAGCACGAAGCAGGACTGCCGCTGACGTTTGGTAATTTTGTCCGTTTCCACGACTACGAGCCGGAGATTCTGCTCTCAGGCAAGAAGACGTGGACACAGTGGAAGGCCGCTGCTCGCCTCGCCGAGACGCCGACCGACCCCGACATTGACCAACTGAGGCCGGCACTCATCAGCGCGGTGCAAACGAGCGGGCCGCGGGAAATCGCACGTCTTAGGAAAGTCGTCACGCACTTGAAGGCTGGAGATGCAGCAGCGGCTCTTGCTGAGGCCGGCGACTCGGCGCTGGTTACTCATTACCGCATTTGGGGTCAACCCGGCCGCAAACTGGGAATGTCGAGCATCGAAGAATCGTATCGGCGCGCGGCCCAGAATCCGTCTCTGCTGCGCGACCTCGAAGAAGTATTAGCTTGGGCTGATGAAGAGTCCCGCGTTGGAAGCGCATCGCTGAACCTCCCATTCCCATGCTCTCTGGAACTCCACGCCACATACGGCAGCGACGAAATTAAAGCGGCGCTCGGTGGAGCATCCTTCGAGTCCGCAGGTGTCACCGGCGTTGGCCGCCTTCATTTCCCGCAAATCAAAACCGTCGTATCGTTGGTCACATTCCAGAAAACTGAGAAGGAGTTTTCGCCGAGCACGATGTATCAGGACTACCCCGTCAGCCGTGAACTGCTGCACTGGGAAACTCAGGGGCCGACGAGCCAAGCCAGCGACACGGGACAGAACCTCATCCATCACGCAGAGCGCGGTTACACGATGTTGTTCTTTGTTCGCTCTCGCAAAAAGGTGGACGGAACCACGGCCCCTTTCACGTTCCTTGGCCCCGCCAAGCTCGTGAGTTTCCAATCGGAACGTCCCATCCAAATGGTTTGGCGCCTCGACCACTCGATGCCGGTCGAGATGTTCGATGAGAATCGCCGCGGCGGCTGATGGTGCAAGCGCGCGCGCAATGAGGCCCGCGACCGACTGGTGCCACAGTCACTGCGGTAGGCCGGCTGGCGGGTGCTGCGGATTTGGGAGCACGAGCTGGCACAGAAGAGCGAAGCGAAGCTGCTCAAACGCGTTCAGAAGGCACTCGACTCCTCACCCCGGCCCGGACCTCGGTCGAGGTGGAGAGGGTGAAGAAGTGCGGCTGCGGCGGGTTTTACCCCCCAGGATAGGGTTCTCCGCTGTTTTCGGTGGAATGGATGTGGCTGGGGGCGGGTTCGGAGGCGGGCATCCCAGAGGGATACTGGAACTTAGCCGGGGGGTGAGGAGCGCCAGCGACGCTCCCCCCGGACGCTCCCCCCTCCGTTCCGACCCTGAAAGGGTCGCGGAAAGCTCGCGTTGGGCCGTCGTTTCCCGCACCCCTCCAGGGTGCTGCCACCTCGGGGTTCGTTACCGGGGGTGGCGCTGGCGCTCTACCCCCGGCTAAGTTCCCGCATCCCTCCGGGATGAAGCCGAGGCCGGAGGGGGGTGTCTTGCATTCCACTGAAAACAGCGGGGAACCCAAGATAGCCTCATAACTCATTGATTTACCGGCGGTTATCTGCGGTCTATGGGCTGCGCGTGCCGGTTTCCAAGGTGTTACCGGCCATTTCCTTCCTGTAATTCCCGGTTTCCGGGGTGCAAGTGGCGATTTCTGACCAGTCAGGGGTGGCTTCCATGAATGCGATGCGGGTTTCCGGGTTGTATCCAGCAATTTCCTTCATGTAAGTCCCGATTTCCGCGATGTCAGCGGCGATTTCCTGACTGTTACAGGAAGTTTCCTTCTTGTAACTGCCGATTTCCAGACTGTCAGCGGCGATTTCCACGATGTAAATCCGGGTTTCCTGAACGTCAGCGGTGGTCGCGGGAAGGGGAGCGGGACTCGACACCTCACCCTGTCCCTCTCCCCGTTCGAGGCGGAGAGGGAATCGAGGGGGCGGCGCGCTACCGGGGCGTCAGCGGACCTCCGTGTTCCGTCCGTGTTTCATCCGTGGCTAAGAAGGGATTCAACACGACACCCGGAGCCTGCCCACGGTTCCACGGCCGGTTGGACCACCCGGAGCCTTCAGCGAAACACCGCGCTCTTCGGGTCGCCGGCAGAGAGGGGGTAGGCGAGGAGGTCGAGGACTTCGCTCGGGTTCATGCTGCTGAGGATGCCCTCCGGCATCAGGGACACGGGCGAGGGTTTGCGGCTCTTGCGGTCGCTCAGTTTCACCTCGCCCTTGCGCCAGCGTTTCACCCGCCCGGTCGAGAAACAGCGCGCGCACCGCGCTTGGAACTGTCCCGACCCGCAAACGCGTGGGCGACCACTTCCCGTCCGCCAGTTGCAAAATCCCATGCCGCCGCGTGCCCACCCAAACACCGCCCTGTCCATCGCCCGCCACGCACGTCGCCCTCCAGCCCACTCCCCGGCTCGTCCAACGCCACCGTGCGCCAACGCCCCTCCTCCTCGCGCGCCAGCTCCCCCGTCAACGTCACCGCCCAAACCCGCCCAGACTCATCCGCGCACACCGAGCGCAACGTCGCGAACGGCAACCCCGCCGCCGTGCCTTGAAGTTCCACCCCGCGCGGACGCACCCGGTTCAGCCCGCCGCCGGCGGTGCCTGCCCACACATTGCCCTCCGAGTCCTGCGCCAGACTCACCACTTCACGGTGCGCCGTCTCCACCCGCTTCGCCCCCATCGCATCGCATCGGAACAAACCATCCGTCGCCGTCCCCACCCACACCGCGCCACTGCGGTCCTCCAGTTCTTCGTCGTTCCCCAGGTGTGCGCGCATGAGGCTTTTCCAGAGCCATCCATGGTTCGGAACCGAAAAATGTAGCGACTCGTGGATGATCACGTAGTTGCCAAGTTCACGGTCCATGCCGATCGGTTCATCGTTGAAGCTGAGAGTGCCGGCTGTTGAGCAGGAGGCCCATTTGCGGCGCATCGGGCGGATGTAGATCGCGCTGGCCTTCGTCTCCAGCTTCGCTGCCCACTCCAGCACGCGCTCCTTGAACTCCTCCTTGTCGCGCCAGTGATTCATCGGCGGAACGGTTCCCCTAACCCAACCCAGCCCGCTCCGCATCGCTCTAGTGCATCAACCGCAGGGCCTCCCCGACCAACCAGTGCACGCGAGCTGCCTGAGCAGCAGGCACGCGCAACAACTCCGGCAACGCGGGCTCCGAACAACTGCTCGGCCATCCCCCCCCTCGCCAGACCGACACCTCCGCCCCGTGCTCACGAGCTATCGCCACCAAGCGGGGCCGGGGCCAAGACGCGCCCGGACGGGATTTGCTTTCCAAGGGAGTGCTTGCCGTTGGTCGCGGCGAAGGATTACTTTTGCGGGCGTCGCCGCCGGAGCGGGACGGCGGATTGAGCGGACGAAACCACGGCGACGGATTTTAACAGGACCGGCAAGCACATGCGCGTCATCTACAGTTATCAGGGCAAGGAAGAGGTTCGCACCTTCGACCGTGGCGAGGTGCTCATCGGGCGTCTCAGCCCGTTGAGCGCGCCGGACCTCGACTTCGGGGCCGACCCGACAGTGTCGCGCAAGCACTGCCGCATCAAGGTGACCAACGGTGAGGTTTGGCTCGAAGACCTGCGCAGCACCAACGGCACGGTGGTGGACGGCGAATACATTGAGAGCGCGCCCGTCACCCCGCAGAGCGTCATCCGCACTGGCGAGACCAGCCTGCGCATTGAGTTCACCCCGCCGCCCGCCGCCCCGGCGGCGGCTGCGCCCCGGGTGGCGATGCCCAAACCCGTTGCGCCCAAGCCGCCCGCCGCCCCGGCCGCCGCAGACAACGAGATGCTCATCCCCTCGGTGAACACGATGGCTCCCCCGGCGGCTCCCAGCGTCCTGCCGCCCCGTCCTGGAGCCGGTATCCTGCCGATTCCGCTCGTGGCCAAAGCAGTCGTTCCGGCTGCGCCCACACCGGCTCCTGCCAGTGAAGCGCCTAAGGTCACCGTGGCGGCCAAACCCGCCGCTCCCGCTCCCGTCGTGACTTCGGTAGCGACACCGGCTCCCGTCCCGCCACCGGCCGCTGCCGCTCCGGTCCCGACACCAGTGGTCGCACCAGCGGCATCGGTGCCCGCTCCCGTGACCGCTGACACGGTTGCCGATGGGGAATTCAAGCGCCGCCTCGCCAGCCTCTATCAGGTGCCGCTGACCTTCACGCCGGACATGCGGATGCCCGACATGCTCCAAGCCATCCTCGCCCGCGTCCTCACGCTCATCCCCGGCGTGAAGCGTGGCGCGCTCATGCTTCACGACCCCGCCACCGGTCGCGTGCAAGTGGGCGCGAGCATTCCGCAGCGCGAAGTCATCGTCAGCGAGTCGCTCGCTCGCCGCGTCATGGAAGAAGCCCACGGCTTCATCCTCCAGCGCAGCAACGACGCTCCCCTGCTCGACAAGAAACTCGTAACCGTCGAGACCGGGATGTATGCGCCCCTCCTGCTCAAGGAGAAGCCCCTGGGTGCCATCTATCTCGACGATCCGAAACGCAGCGAGCCGTTCAGCGAAGACGACATGCAGTTCCTGCTCGCCGTCGCGCACTACATCGCCGTCATCATTTACAATCAGGACTTGCAGGCGAAGCTCTCGCACAACGCCTCCCTGCTCGACCGCATCACCACGAAATTTCCGCCCCGCGTGCAGGAGCGTCTGCTCGAAAACCTCCGGCTTGAACGCCTTCAGCCCGGCTCCGCGAAGTCCGACTTACCCGTGCTTTTCGCCGACCTGCGTGGCTTTGGCGTCGTTTCCGGCATGCCCCCCGCCGATGCCGCCGCGTGGCTGCGCGACTACCTGGGTGCCGCGCTTGACGCCGTCTTCCGCTACGACGGCACACTCGTCAAATCCGGCGGCGAAGAAATCATCGCCATCTTCGGCTCCCCCGAGCCGGACTTGCAGCAGAACGAGAAGGCCGTCTGCGCCGCCCTCGCGATGGAGCAGGCGGTGAAGGAAATCAACGCCAAGCGCCTGACCCAGAACGCCCCGCACTGCGAACTCGCTGTCGGCGTCCACATCGGTGAAGTGCTCCACGGCTTCATCGGCACCGGCGAGCGGATGGAATTCGTCGCGCTGGGCGCTGGCGTCACGCGCGCCGAGCAATATTGCAAGGGTGCCCACGACGGCGAGGTGCTCATCGGCCCCGAGGTCTATCAGAAGGTCTTCAAGATCATCGAAGCCGACCGCGCCACCGTTTCTCACAAGGAACACGGCGAGTTCCACTGCTACCGCGTCAAGTCGCTCAAGGGCGGCAAGCCCGCCTGAGCGACGGCCGCGCTGGTTTCAGCCCAGCACGAAGTCCGTCTCCCACAGCTCGTAGTGGGTCGCCTGCATCCCGAGCCGGGCATAGACCTCCTTCGCCTTGGTGTTGTGGGCGTCCACGTAGAGGCGCATGCCGCACACGTCTTTCCGCTTCCGAGCGAGCCGCTCAATGTGCGCCTGGAGCGCCGTGAACACACCGCGTCCGCGCTGCTCCGGCGTGACGAACACGCTTTGAATCCACCAGAAGTTCCCGTTCCGCCAGTCGCTCCACTCGTAGGTGATGAGGAGCTGGCCGATGACTTCGCCGTCGGATTCCGCCACGAAGTAAGCGCCCTTCGCCGGATCCGTCAGCAGCGCCTGCACGCCACGCAGCACGCGCTGGGGACTGAGCTTGCGTCCCTCTGTTTCCAGCGCCATCTCGCGGTTGAAGCGGGCGATGAGGGCAGCATCGGCCACGCGAGCGGCGCGGATCAGGTAGCCGCCGAGGTGAGGAGGCGGAGGGCTGCTCGCGCGGGAAACATCCGCCTCTTTACCACGGCGGCTACGGGGCGCGGTTGTGTGGGGCTTACTCATCTTTCTTCTCTTCCGAGCTGCGGCTGAAGACCAGCCAGCAGCCGATTCCGAGGGCGATTACCACGGCGAGGACAACGAGTTCAGCCCAGCCCAGTAAGGCGATGATGTTCATGGTTCTTCGCTGAAGTGAGTTGGATGGATTCCGAGGAGCGGCATGGGTTTAACCACGAAGGCACGAAGGACACGAAGGACACGAAGAAGACGGAGGCGGCTGATTGCATCGGCTCTTCGTGTCCTTCGTGTCTTCGTGGTTCATCTTCAGAGTCTGCCTCGCCCCACGCCTCACGACTTGATGTCCCGCATGTGGAAGTGCGTCGCGCCGATGACGAAGGCCGTCACGTTCACACCCACCAGCACGCACAGCGACTCGGCGATTTGCGCGAGCGGCATCGGCTTGGCGAACACAAAGATCCACGAACGGAAGTGGTGCGTGAGGGCGAACTCCTTCCAGTCCTCGAAGAACGGCATCCCCTCCATCACCACGCTGAGAAACAGGAACGACAGCGCTAGGATGGTCGCGGCGGCGGGCTTCATGTTGAAGCACGAGAACATGAACGCCAGGCTCAACATCGTGCAGGCGTTGACCGCGAGGAGCACATGCGCCAGCGCGTAATACTTTAGCCCTTCGTCCGCGCTCAAGACATTGAAGATGGTCTGGCCGCCGGGGATCGGGATGAAGATGAACATGCCCTTCCACTCGAACCAGCAGCGCGCGAAGAACAGCGCCATCGCGCCCAGCGAGACCACGAGGATGGCCGCAAAGATGACGCCGGTGAGCCACTTGGTGAACAGCAGCCGGAAGCGGGAGATGGGCCGGGAGAGAATCATCCGCAGCGTGCCGTCCTCCGCCTCCTTGGCCACGAGGTCTCCACCCACGAGCATGACGTAGAGCGGCATGAGCAGGAGGATTTGCGGGATGAGCATGAGCACCGCGACGGTGAGCGCGGAGATGAACTCCGTGGCGAGATAGCCGTTGCTTTCCAGCAGCTTGGCCGTGCCGTTCTGCCAATTCGAGTAGCGGAAGGCCAGCAGCATCACGTTCTGCGAGAGCAGGAACGCGCCGAAGCCGATGTAGGTGCGCTTCTTGCCGAAGAGCTTGGCGAGTTCGCTACGGAGTTGGAGGAAGAACATTTTTTGAAGTTGAAGGTTGAAAGATGAAAGCGGGTTCTGGAGTGGAGGGCAGTCTATCGCGACTTTCAGCCTTCAACTTTCAGCCTTCAACTTCCTCCCCTCCGCCCGGCTGTCGTGCATCAAGGTCAGGTAGAAGCTTTCCAACGTCTCCTCCTCCGGCGCGACCTCGAAGACCGGAATGTCGAGGGCGACGAGGCGGCGGACGAGGGCGTCGGTCTTCACGCCGTCGGCGAGGGCGACGAGGGAGCCGTCGCGGGTGTCGGTGATGAGTTGGTCGGCGAGGAGGCTCGCGGCGGCGCGGGCGAAGTCGCCGACTTTCAGGCGGACCCACTGCTTGGTTTGCTTGGCGTCGGCGAGCGTGCCTTCAAAAACCTTCTTGCCCTGGTTCAGGACCGCGATGCGCGTGCAGAGCTGTTCGACCTCGTTGAGCAGGTGCGAGGAGAGCAGGATGGTGAGGCCGAGTTCCTTTTGCAGCCGTTGGATGGTGAGGCGCATTTCGTGGATGCCCTCGGGGTCGAGGCCGTCACTGGGCTCGTCGAGGATGAGCAACTCGGGGTCAGGGAGGAGCGCTTGGGCAAGGGCGAGGCGCGTCCTCATGCCGTGGGAATACTTGCTCACCTTGTCGTGCTCGCGGCCGGTGAGGCCGACCCAGTCGACGATTTTCGCGATGCGCTCCGGCGGCGTGGGGGCGGTGTAGTGGCTGAGAATTTGCAGGTTCTTCCAGCCGCTGAGGTAGTCGTAGAAAACGGGTGTCTCGAAGATCGCGCCGACGCGGTGGAGCGCCTGGGCGCGGTGTCGCGTGATGTCGTGGGTGCAAATGCGCAGCTCGCCGGTGGTGGGCCAGACTTGGCCGAGCATCATGCCGATGGTGGTGCTCTTGCCCGCGCCGTTGTGGCCGAGAAGGCCGAAGATTTCGCCGCGCGGCACGGCGAGGTCGAGGTCGCGCACGGCCCAGCGCGTGCCGAATTGCTTGCTGACGCCCCGCAGTTGGATCACAGCGTGCCCCCCACTTCGAGCAGCTTGTTGATGTGGCCGTCGGCGTAGAGGAAGTTCACTTCCTTCCCCGGGCCGCGGGCTTTGTGGAAGTTGTCCTTGTCGTAGAAGACGGGAGTTACGTGCTGCCCGAAGGCGATGTTCATCACGACAAGGCGGTCGGCGTCCTGGCCGTTGAGGAGCGAGTTCCACGCGTAGCTGGTGCCGGTCTGTTGGAAGACATCAACGCCGTCAGAGGGACACTTCCAAACGTTGGAGGAGCCGCCGGTGTAGCGCAGGAGCACGGCGTCAGGTGAGGGCAGTGGGATGACGGTTGTGGGCGGGATGGAATTGGTGCCCAGCAGGGCGTCGCGCATGAAGGGGAGACGGTTGTTGCTGTCCTGCACGTAGAGCTGAAGCCCGAGGCCGAGCTGGCGGAGATTGCTCAAGCACACCGTGCCGCGCCCGCCTTCCTTGGCCTTGCTCATGACGGGCAGGAGCAAGCCAGCGAGCACGCCGATGATGGCGATGACGACGAGGAGTTCGATGAGGGTGAAGGCCGTGCTTAGGCTACTGGAGTTCTTTTTCATGGCTCAAAACGAACGCGGCGACGCTCTTCCGATTGAGCGAAACGACGACCATGTCGAAAAGGTGGTCCGCTCCATAGACGATCGACATTCCCGCGATCAATGCCACTAGTTGTTGGTAGAAGGACCACCGCTCCGGCACGACGGAGAAAGCAGTAAACATCAGTGGAAAAAGGAATGCGAACTTGGTAAGCCGCACCCGAAAGCGCAGCAGGATGGGCTGCAAACACAGGGTGTCCACCTGTTCGCGTTGCCGCGTCGACAAAGCGCTCAACTCGGGAATCTGAGCGGCAGAAAAGTAGAAGTTCATGAGGCGTGGGCTGTTGGCTGCCATCACCTTCCCGGCCGCATCAGACGTCCGCTCTCCATCGAGCGCTGAATCTCCTCCAGCAGCGGCGCGAGTTCGGCCTTCGTCTGCGCGGAACTTTGCGAGTAAAACGCGCCCAGGCCGGCGGCGGCGGCGCGTTTTTGCAGGTCTTCACTGAGCGGTTGAGCCTCCTTGCCCTGCCATTTAGCGGAGTTGCGCGGGTCGCTGCCCGCCTCGCGCAGGCGTTTGACACTGTCCTGAATGGCCTTCTGCCGCTTCTCCGGTGGGAGTTGCTCGAAGGCGGTGAGCATCTGCGTCACGCCCGTGGGCATTGTAGCTTCGATGAAATCACCCTTCTCCTGATCGTTCATTTCCTTGAACCACTTATCCCACTCGCGGTCCATGCGGGCGCTGCGGCGCTCGTCCACGGGGAGCCGGTTCATGGAGTCGGCGAGGTGCTTGAGGGCCTTGGCGCGGTTGCTGCCTTGGAGTTTGGACAGGTCCGTCTTCGCCAGATACGCGCGGACTTTTTCACCGGTGACCTTGGCGTTCTTGGCGATGAGGTTGCCAGCGAGCGCGAGCGCCCAGACCACCACGAGCACTCCGGCGGCGATGGCAAGCGGCTTGTGGCGTGGATTCATGATGCGCGCAACTTACCGGGTGAAGTCAGGCTCGCCAAGGATGATTCCGCGTCGGCCTGGCGGGGCTTCTGTGAATGGGATACGCAAAAAAACCAGCATTCACCGCGTTTTTCTGCTTGCACGCCGTTGGAGCGAGGGCTTCCATACGCCCAAGTCGCACGTCGGACTAGCTAATAAACTAACACTCAACACCACAAACACACGTATGGCCAAAGCCCTCTCGAAGTCCCAAATCGCCGCTGAAATCGCCACCAAGGCCGAAATCTCCAAGAAGCAGGCCGCTGGCATCCTCGAACACCTCGCCGAACTCGCCTACAAGAACGCGAAGAACAGCTTCACGCTGCCCGGCATCGGCAAGCTCGTCCTCGTCAACCGCAAGGCCCGCATCGGCCGTAATCCGGCCACAGGCGCGACCATCAACATCCCGGCCAAGAAGGTCGTGAAGTTCCGCGTGGCCAAGGCCGCGAAGGACGCGATCCTTCCTCCGAAGGCCCCCGGCGCGAAGAAGTAATTTTTGCCGCTCTCAACCCAGCACCCCGACGCAAGTCGGGGTGCTTTTTTGTTGCCCACGCTCAGGGTCGGAGCCGGTAAAACTCCGTCGCATTCCCGCCGAAGAACTTCTCCCGCGCCTCCGCTGTCAGCGTCCGCGTGTAATCGTTCGCCAGCGTGTGAACTTGTGCGTAGCTCCCCGCCAACGTGCAGACCGGCCAGTCCGTGCCGAACATCAGCCGCTCCGCGCCGAACGCCGCGAATACCACGTCGAGATACGGGCGGAAGTCCTCCGCGCGCCAGCCGTTCCACTGCGCCTCTGTGACCATGCCAGAGACTTTGCACGAGACATTCGGGGCCTTCGCGAGCTCACGGACTTGCTCGCGCCACGGCGAGAGCGTGCCGTCGCGGATGAACGGCTTGGCGATGTGATCGAGCACGAAGCGCTGCTCCGGAAAGTTCGCGGCGAGCTGGATGGCGGCGGGGAGCTGTTTGGGAAAGACGAGGAGATCGTAAGCGAGGTTAAACTGCCGCAGCTTGCCGATGCCGCGCTGGAACGCGGGCCGCAGCATGAAGCCATCCTCCGGCTCATCCTGCACGACGTGCCGCACGCCAACGAAGCGTGGGTGCCGCCCCAACTCCGCGAGCTGCTCCTCCACGCGGTCGCTCTGCAAATCCACCCAGCCCACCACGCCTTTGATGATGGGGTGCATGTCCGCCAGCGCGAGTAGCCAGCGGGCTTCGGCCACGGTCTGTTGTGCTTGCACGGCCACACAGCCGTCGAGTCCAGCGCGGGCCAGTTCCGGGGCGAGGTCGGAGGGGAGGAAGTCGCGGCGGATGGACCACTCAGGCTTCATCCACGGATACTCGGCGGGTGTGTAGGCCCAAAAGTGTTGGTGGGAATCAATGCTCATGCGCTTGAAAGTCACATCTGAAATTCGACCCGGCACTTCTTTTCAAGACGGCTTCTGGCCGCGTCCGGATGGCCGTTTCGGTATACTAGGAACGCTTCGGAACGCAAAATCAAAGCCTCCGGGCTGACCGGTGTCCGCCGAGTTTCCCAGTCATCCCACACCGGTAGGTCCAGGTCCAGAGACGGGGCCGTGGAGCCAGGGCGCGACTCCTCAGCGCTCTTCGGCTTGGCAGGCGAGTAATACGCTTCGATTAAGTCGAGGAGTTCCATATTTTTCAAAAACAGCGCGCAACTCCGGCCCCTCCGGGTCCAGACGCTGCGCTTGGATTACTTCCACCACATCGAGAAAATCACGCAATTGCCGGTGCTTGGGCCCGTGCGTCAACGCGTGCAACTTCATCCCCACCATGTGTGCGGGCGACGGAATGCGCCATTCCTGATTCCAGAGTTGGAGCGTCCTGCTGGCCGCCTCCATCTTGGCAAACGTGGTATCGTTCACGATCATCAGGTCCGTGGGCCAGGCTCCTTCGCTTGGCGGGGAGAACTGGATGAAATTTCCGCCGTCGTGGAACACGCTATACCCACGGCTCAAAAACAAATCCCGCCAACCCGCCAAATCATCCCGTCGCACCAGCAAGTCCAAGTCCGCCGTCTCGCGCTGCACCCCATAGGCAATCATCGCGTTGCCGCCGATGAGTAGAAAACGCAGCCCGACCTGCACCGCCGCGTCTCGAATGCTGGTCAATCCACTCAAAGCCCCGCCTCCCAATCCACGCTGTTCCCCTCCCGGCCCACGCGCCACAGCACATTCTTCGTCGGCTCCAGCAGCGCTATCACCTCGGCAATCAGCTCATGGTCCACCGGCTCATCGAGCCACTGGAGTTGCTTCGCCATGTTGTCCGGGTTCGCCGTGCCGGGGACCGTCGTGGTGATGTCCGGGTTTTGCAGACAGAACTGCAACGCCAGCTTCGCGATGTCCACGCCCCGCGCGTCGCAAAACTCTACCGCCTGCCGGCACTGCGCCTTGAGCGACTCCGGCGCGTGATGCCACGCCGGCAGCGGCTGCCGCGTCAACAGCCGCTCGCTGAACGGCGACGCGCTCATGATGCCCACGCCCTTGCCCTTCAGATACGGCAGCAGCCCCGCCAGCGACGTGTTGTTCAGCGCGTAGTGGCAGTAGCTCAACATGCAGTCCAGCTCCGTGCGGTCCAGGATGTAGCGGAAGATGTTCAGCGGAAAACCCGTCACCCCGATGAAGCGAACCTTCCCCTGCTCCCGCGCCTTGCGCAGCGCCGGCAATGCTTCATCCACCACCTGCTGCATGTCGCCGAACTCGATGTCGTGGCACTGCATGATGTCAATGTGGTCCACGCCCATGCGCTGCAAACTCTCGTCCACGCTGCGCAGGATACGGTCGTAACTGAAATCAAACCCCGCCACGTCGTAGCGCCCGCACTTCGTCCCAAGGATGAAGCGGTCACGAGCAATCCCCTGGAACGCCCGGCCCAGCACCGACTCCGACAACGTCCGTCCGTAGTAAGGCGACGTATCAATGAAATTCACTCCGCCCTCCAGCGCGACGTGCAGCGAGCGGATGGCGCGCGCCTCATCCGTCGCGTTGCCGTATTCGTTGCCGAGCGAGGCGGCCCCGTAGCTGATGACGGAGAGATTCAGACCGGTTTTGCCGAGCGGACGATATTGCATGGCGGGAGGAGAATGAAAACGTTGCGACGCTGAAACACTAGGCAGCCGCTCCCGCGCGGTGCAACGGATTTTACACTGGCGCGAAAAAGTGCGTGCGTTCGTGTGACGGTTTTGTGACAACAACCGCGTATGTTCTCACTCGCCCGACTCTTTGGTAAGGAAGACCGCTTCTTCGCCCTGCTCGAAGCCAGCGCCGAGGAGGCGCGGCACAGCGTCCAGGCCATGGTCAAACTCAGCAAGGCCGCTGGCCAGCCCGGCAGCCTGGAGGAGTTCGCCGCCGCCCGCAGCACCGACAAGAAAATCACCCAGGAGATCAGCGAGGCGCTCACCACCACGTTCGTCACCTCCATCGAGCGCGAGGACATCGAGGCGCTCTCCAACGCGCTCTACAAGATCCCCAAGACCGTCGAGAAGTTCGGCGAGCGGCTCAACCTCGCGCCCGAACAGGTGCAGGGCGTGGACTTCTCCCGCCAGACGGCGCTCATCGAGCTGGCCGTCGAGACGCTGGTGACCATGGTGCGCGGGCTGCGCCGTCCGGACTTGAACCAGATCAAGTCGCTCAACGGGCGGCTGCAACAGCTCGAAGGCGATGCGGACAAAGCGGTGCTGGACCTCTTGCGCGACGTGTATCAAGGCAAGCACCCGCCGCACAAAACGGTTCTCCTCAAAGACCTCTACGAGTTGCTCGAACGCGTCATTGACCGCTGCCGCGACGCCGGCAACGTCGTGACCCATATCGTTCTGAAGAACTCCTGACGCGCGATGGAACTGATCCTGACCGTCGTGCTGGTGGCGTTGATCTTCGAATACATCAACGGCTTCCACGACACGGCTAACTCCATCGCCACGGTGGTTTCCACCAAGGTGCTTTCGCCCCGGCAGGCCATCGTGCTGGCGACGTTCACGAACCTGATCGGGGCCATGATGGGCGTGGCGGTGGCCAAGACGATCACGAGCGGGCTGGTGGACTCGACGGTGGTCAAGGTCACCACGCACATGATCATCTGCGCGCTGCTGGGGGGGATTTTCTGGAACCTGCTGACGTGGTGGTTTGCGCTGCCGTCCAGCTCCACGCACGCGATGGTGGGCGGGCTGGTGGGCGCGGCGTTCGCGTCTGCGCACGAAAATTGGTCGGCCATCATCTGGTTCAAGGAGAAGGCGGGCGCGCCACTCTGGAAGGCCGATGGCCTGCTGCCCAAAGTGGTCGTCCCGATGGTGGCTTCGCCGATCATCGGGTTGGTGGTCGGCTTCCTGGTGATGAGCGCGCTTTACCTGCTGGTCCTTAAATGGCGACCGCGCACGGTGAACCTGACCTTCGGCAAACTACAGATTTTCAGTGCCGCCTACATGGGCTGGAGCCACGGGCAGAACGACGCGCAGAAGACGATGGGCATCATCGCGCTGGCGTTGCTGGCGGGCACGGCGTCGGGCGATCTGGCCACAGCGCCTGCCTGGCTGGACTTCCTGAAGATCGAGACTCTCGGTCCGAACAAGGACCAAATCCCCCTGTGGATCAAGCTTACCTGCGCGCTGACGATGGCGGCCGGCACGGCGGCGGGTGGTTGGCGCATCATCCGCACGCTGGGCCACAAGCTGGTGAAGCTCCAGCCCATCCACGGCTTCGCCGCTGAGACCACCGCCGCCAGCGTGCTCGCCGGGGCGGCGCTGCTCGGGATGCCGGTCTCCACCACGCACGCGATCACGACGAGCATCATGGGCGTGGGCGCGGCCAAGCGCTTCAATGCGATCAAGTGGAGCGTGGTTGAGCGTATCGTTTGGGCGTGGGTGCTGACGCTGCCCGCCACGGCGACGGTGGCTTATGTGCTGATGCGCGGGTGCCAGGTGGCGGGCTGGGTGAAGTGAGGGGGAAGTAAGCAGTGTTCAGTGTTCAGTATTCAGTTGTAGGCGATGCTCCGCACCGACTGAACACTGAACACTGCTTACTTCCGGTTGGGTTCACACGGCCACCGACCCGAGTTTGAACTTCTCCCCGCCCCCATCCTTCTGCTACGAAACCGCCGTGCGTTCCGCCGTTCTCAAAGACATCTCACGCGTCGTCGTCAAGCTCGGCACCGGCGTCCTGACCGACAGCCACAAGCAGCCGGACCTCGCGCAGATGGCCCAGCTTGTCGCGCAAGTCGCCGCCCAGCAACGGGCGGGACGCGAGGTGGTCCTCGTAACCTCCGGGGCGGTCGGCGCTGGCATGGGCGTGCTCGGGTTTGAGGCGCGGCCCAAGGCCCTCGCCGAGCTGCAAGCCTGCGCCGCCATCGGCCAGTCGCGCCTGATGACGACCTACGAAAACCTCTTCGCCCGGTTCGGCCTGCACGTCGCGCAAGTGCTCCTCACCCATGACGACCTCGAGCACCACGAGCGCCACCTCAACGCCCGCAACACCCTCGTCGCCCTCCTGGACCGGGGCGTCATCCCCATCATCAACGAGAACGACGCCGTCTCCTTCACCGAGCTGAAGTTCGGCGACAACGACAAGCTCTCCGCCCTCGTCGCGTCGCTCTTGCCAGCGGACTTGCTCGTCATCCTCACCACTGTGGACGGCGTCATCGAAGGCTTCGGCACGCCCGCCGCGCGCGTGCTGCCGACGGTCGAGCGTATTGACGACACGGTGGAAGGCATGGCGGGCGGCACGTTGAGCGCGACCGCCGTGGGCGGCATGGCGACGAAGATTCAGGCGGCGAAGATTGTCACGCGCTCCGGCATCCCGCTCGTCATCGCCAGCGGGCGCAAGCCCACGGTGCTCGCGGAGATTCTCAGTGGCGCGGAGGAAGGCACGCTCTTCATCCCGCAGCTCGACAAGCTGCCGGGCCGCAAGCGTTGGATTGCCTTCTTCCATCATCCCAAGGGCACGCTCTTCGTGGACGACGGCGCGAAGAAGGCCTTGCGCGAGAAAGGCCGCAGCCTGCTCCCGCCCGGCATCACGCGCTGCGAAGGCGACTTCGCGAAGGACGAGGTTGTGCGCCTCTGCGACGAGGACGGCACCGAGTTCGCCCGGGGCATCACGCGCTTCCACTCCGTGCAGATCGCCGACCGTCAGCACCCGAGGGAGGAAGTGATTCACCGGGATGACCTAGTCATTCTTTAGCCACGGATGGAACACGGATTAAAAACGGACCGCCAAGCGCTTCCGTGCCCCCATTTAACTTTCAACTTTCAACTCTCAGCTTTCCCGTGAAACCCGCCCTCCCCGCCCTCCTCACCGTCATGGCCAAGCTCCGCTCGCCCGAGGGCTGCCCGTGGGACCGCGAGCAGGACCACATGAGCCTCCGCACCCACGCCGTCGAGGAGGTCTATGAGTTGATGGACGCCATTGAGGCCGGCGACGACCAGGAGATGGCGGAGGAGCTCGGCGACCTCCTGCTACAAGTCGTTTTCCACTGCCAGCTCGCCAACGAGCGCGGCGCGTTTGACTTCGATCAAGTCGCCCGGCGCATCACCGACAAACTCATCCGCCGGCATCCGCATGTCTTCGGCGATGTGAAGGTGAAGAACGTGGACGAGGTTTGGGCCAACTGGGAGCAGATCAAACACTCCGAGAAGCACGGCACCAAGCACGCGCGCCCCTCCGCCCTCGACGGCATCCCGAAGCACCTTCCCGCCCTCGCCCGCGCTGAGAAGCTCGTGAAGAAGGCGCGCAAGGCCAAGCTGCTCGAGGTGCCGCCAGTGCCCACCCAGTGGACCCGCAAGCAGGTGGGCGAAATCCTCTTTGGCGCAGCCGCCTACGCGCAAACGAAAGGCTGGTCCGCTGAAGAACTGCTGCGCTCGGAAGTGCAGCGCCGGGAGCGCAAACTGCGGAAGGACGAGGCGAAACGCCCGGCTCAGTAAGTCACGAGCGACTTGATGGGGTAGCCCTTGAGCTTCTTCCGGCCTTCGAGGAATTCGAGTTCGATGAGGAAGTGAACCTCAAGGATCTTCGCGCCGACTTTCTCTAGCAGTTGCACCGCCGCCGAGGCCGTGCCGCCGGTCGCGAGCAAGTCATCCACGAGGAGCACGCGCGCGCCGGGGCGCACGGCGTCCACATGGATGGCGACGGTGTTGGAGCCGTATTCGAGGTCGTAGCTCTGCTCATGCGTGGCGTAGGGGAGCTTGCCCTTCTTGCGCACCGGCACGAAGCCCGCGCCCAGCCGCAGCGCCACCGCAGCCGCGAAGATGAACCCGCGTGCATCGATGCCTACCACCGCGTCCACGTCGCCGGGTTTGTAGTCGGCGCAAAGCAGGTCGATGGTTCCGGCGAAGAGCCGGCCGTCGGCGAGCACGGGCGTGATGTCTTTGAATTGGATGCCGGGCTTGGGGAAGTCCGGGACGTTGCGGATGGCGGCGGCGAGGTCGGCTGGGGTGACTGAATTGCTCATGGTAAGTTAAGTGGTCTGCGCCTCGCGCCGCTCGATCATGCGGCGCATCTTGCGGAGCGCGATGTTCTGAATCTGCCGGACGCGCTCGCGGGTGACGCCGAACTTCTGGCCGACTTCTTCTAGCGTGCGTTCGTTCCCGCCATCAAGACCGAAGCGGAAGGTGAGGATGGTCGCCTCGCGGGGCGGCAGGGTCTTGACCATGTCGCGCAGCATGGCGGTGACGGTCTTTTCCTCCAACTGCTCGTAGGGCGTCTCAGCCTTCTCGTCCTCAATGACTTCGCCGAAGAGGTGGGAATCTCCTTCGTCGCCGACGGGTGCGTCGAGCGAGGCGGGGCGGATTGCGGCGGTGCGCAACTGGGCCACCTGGGCCGCCGTCATGCCCAACTCTTCGGCGACCTCTTCGTCGGTTGGCTCACGGCCGAAGGCTTCCTGGAGCATCATCGCCACGCGCCGCATCTTGGAAATCTTGTCCACCAGATGGATGGGCAGGCGGATGGTTTTGCCCTGGTTGCCCAGAGCGCGCTTGATGGATTGCTTGATCCACCACGCGCCGTAGGTGGAGAGCTTGCCGCCCTTCTTGGGGTCAAAGCGCTCGACGGCTTTCATCAGGCCGATGTTGCCTTCGTTGATGAGGTCGAGCAGGGGCATCCCGAGCCAGTCGTAGTCGTGGGCGATCTTCACGACGAGCCGGAGGTTGGCCTTGATCATCAACTCGCGCGCGGCCTTGTCGCCCTTTTGGATGCGGGCGGCCAAATCAATTTCCTCCTGAACGGTGAGCAACGGAACCTGGCCTATCTCGCGCAGGTAGAGCCGGATGGCGCTCTCGCCGTCGTAGGGGGTGCGGATGCGCTCCGTGGTTTCGGCGGGCGTCGGTAGCTCCGCGCGGGGGACGTTGACGCTGCCCGATGACACGGCGGTCGGGACCGGGGCCGGGGGCTGGGCGGGCGCGGGCTTGCGCGCGGGTTTGCGCGAAGTGGGGCGAGGCGCGGAGGGCTTCGCCTGCTTCGCTGTGGGGTTTGGCGCAGCCATGTTCGACGCGGAGAGTTCGTCAGGGGCGAGGCGCGCGGCAAGCAGAATTCCACCCGCCCAGCGCGGGCCGTTCAACGCCCCAGGTTTTCCAGGTAAGCGATGCGCTCCTCCAGCGGCGGGTGGGTGGAGAAGAGCGCAAGGAAGCCGCCTGACTTGCCGGAGATTTGCAACGACTGCATACCGCCACTGGCGCCTTCGCCGGCGTGGTGCGGGTCATAGATGCGCTGCAAGCCTCGCAGCGCGCCGATCATCTGGGCCTTGCCCGCGAGCAGCATCCCGCCGGCGTCGGCGCGGAACTCGCGCTTCCGCGAGAACCACGCGACCACGATGGTCCCGAGCAGGGTGAAGAGGATTTGGAAGACGATGCCGAGCACCATCTCAATGAGGGCGTTGCCCACACTCTGACGGTTATCGTCGCTGCGGTTGCCGCCGAGGGCCTGCGCCGCGAGGAAGGCCAGCACGCGCGAGAGGAACATGACGAAGGCGTTAATGATGCCTTGCACGAGGGTCATCGTGACCATGTCGCCGTTGGCGATGTGCGCGATCTCGTGCGCGACGACGCCTTCCGTCTCGGTCCGGTTCATGTGATGCAGCAGCCCGGTGGAGACGGCTACGAGCGAGCGGGATTTGCTCGGGCCGGTGGCGAAGGCGTTGACCTCCGGTGAATCGTAGATGCCCACCTCGGGCATTTTCGGCAGCCCGGCGCGCTGCGCGTAGCCGTGGACCATGCGGACCAACTCGCGCGCCTCGGGGTCGTTGGTGTTCGGGTCAATCACCTGCACGCCCATCATCCACTTGGCCATCATCCGCGAGATGGCCAGCGAGATGAACGCGCCGCCCATGCCGAAGATGAGGCTGAAGACCGCGAGGTAGGCGAGCCAGTTGCCGGTGCCCCGGCGGCCCACCAGTTGCGGGAAGAAATGTAGCACCACGCTCAGGACAATGTAGAGCGTGACCATCACCAGCAGGTTCACCGCGATGAAGAGGCAGAACCGCTTGCCCATCTGGAGGAAGGTTTTCATGACTTGTTCAGTTGTTCAGTTGCAAGTGACCGTCGGTGGCTTTGACACCGTAACCCACGGCGCGTTCAGTTCACCCGGAGTCGGACCGGCCGCCTGGTGGCGTTACGGCGGCGGATGTATAGGCGAATCCCGGTTAAAGGCAATCGGCGATTGGCCGCTGCCGGCTTACCGAGTTGACGCGAATTAATGGTTTCCGGGGCGGCGAGTTAGACGAGGCGTTCGACACTCCGTGGACTCCACCTGCCCCTCACCGGGTGGACGCGCAAAGCGGTGGCGCACCGGCTGGAGCGACGCTCTGGCCTCAAGCTGCCGGGGAACAAGGTTGCCAAACCCCACCGCCCTTCCTACCGTCCCGCCCATGTTCCGCCGGAACTCGACGACTACGATTTAGCGTCCACGCTCAACCCGTGGACGCCGACGCCTCGCACTGTTTGGTCGAGGCGTTTTTGTTTATGCGAAGCGAAACAGTATTCAGTGTTCAGTATCCAGTGTTCAGTCGCCCCCGACTCAACGCTGTCCCCACTGATTACTGAACACTGAAAACTGAACACTCTCCCAAATGGACAACCAAGACCCAAACCAGCCCGTAGTCCCCACCGCCGCCGCCGCCGCCCCGAACCCCGAGCGCAAGACGCTCGACGACCGCGCCAAGATGACCGAGCTGGAGCGCATCCGGCACTCGTGCGCCCATGTCCTGGCCACCGCCATCCTGCGCCTGTGGCCGGACGCCCAGTTCGCCTACGGGCCGCCGGTCGAGAACGGCTTCTACTACGACCTCGAATGCTCCCACCGCATCTCCCCCGAGGACTTCGCCACGCTCGAGGAGGAGATGAAGAAGGAGATTAAGGCCAACAACGTCTTCGAGAAGCTCACCGTCACGCGCGAGCAGGCCATCGCCGACGCGCAGAGCGGACGCCTCGGCGGCCTTGGCGAGCGGCCCGGCAACGCCAGCAAGTTCAAGCTCGACCTGCTCAAGAACATTCCTGAGGGCGAGCCGATTTCCTACTTCAAGAACGGCGACTTCATTGACCTCTGCGCCGGGCCGCACGTCATGCGCACCGGCAACATCGGCGCCTTCAAGCTCACCACCGTGGCCGCCGCCTACTACAAGGGCGACGAGAAAGGCCCGCAGCTTCAGCGCATCTACGGCACGGCCTTCAAGAACAAGACCGCACTCGAGGAATGGCTCAAGCTCCAGGAGGAGGCCAAGCGCCGCGACCACCGCAAGATTGGCGCGGAGATGAACCTCTTTGCGTTCGACGCGGACTTCACTGGGCCGGGTCTGCCGCTGTGGCTGCCCAAGGGCGGGGCCATCCTCGAAGAGTTGGAGAAGCTGGCGAAGGAAACGGAGTTTCAAGCCGGCTACGTGCGCGTGAAGACGCCGCATCTGGCGCGCGAACGGATGTATAAAACCTCGGGGCACCTGCCTTACTACGCGGAGAGCATGTTCCCACCGATGGAGATTGATGAGGACCGCGACCAACGCGCTCAACTGCTCAAAAACCGCGATTCACTGCTGGACTCGCTGAACGCCTACGCTCGGAGCGAATCACCCAAGCGCCAGAACCCGGAGTTCAAACTTCATAACTCTGAGCAGCTCGTGGCGCAGGACGTTGACGATGGTTCCGCCCCGGAACACATAAAGGCGCTGTGGAGCAACTGGCTTGGGAATGGGGCGCGTCTTTCAAACATTCCGCAGCCAACTTTGTATTACCTCAAAGCCATGAACTGCCCGCACCACCACCGCATCTTTGCGGCGGAACCGCGCAGTTACCGCGACCTCCCGCTCCGGCTCGCCGAATACGGCACCTGCTACCGCTACGAGCAGTCCGGCGAACTCTTCGGCCTCATGCGCGTCCGCTCGATGAACATGAACGACGCGCACATCTACTGCACCCCCGAGCAGTTCGCCGACGAGTTCCGCGCCGTGAACGAGATGTATCTCAAATACTTCACGATCTTTGGCCTGGGCAAATACCAGATGCGTTTCAGCACCTCCTCGCCCGAAGGCCTCGGCAAGAAATACGTCAACGAACCCGAGCTGTGGAAACAGACCGAGGACATGGTGCGCCGCGTGTTGGTCGAGAGCGGCATCAACTTCGTGGAAGTGCCGAACGAAGCCGCCTTCTACGGCCCGAAGATTGACGTGCAGGTGTGGAGCGCCATCGGCCGCGAGTTCACCATCGCGACGAACCAGGTGGACTTCGCTGTGCCCGCCAAGTTCGGCCTCACCTACCGCGACCGCGACAACACGGACAAAACGCCGCTGTGCATCCACCGCGCCCCGCTGGGCACGCACGAGCGCTTCATCGGCTTCCTCATCGAGCACTACGCCGGGAACTTCCCGCTCTGGCTCGCGCCCGACCAAGTCCGCGTCATCACCCTCGGCGACGACGCCCCGCTCCTCGCCGCCGGCAAGGCGCTGGTGCACGAGCTGCGCCAGAACTTCGTCCGCGTGGACGGCGACTTCACCAACGAACCCATCAAGGCAAAAATCGCCAACGCCGAGCACCGCCGCGTCCACACCATGCTCGTCCTCGGCCCCCGCGACCTCGAAGCCGGCAACGTCTCCGTGCGCCTCCACACCGGCGGCCCCCAAGGCGCGAAGCCCACGGCGCAGGTGGTGGCGGAGATCTTGCAGAGCATCAAAGAGCGAAGGGCGTAATCCAAAACCAAAGACCCGACTGTTTTAGTTTGCTGATTGACAGGCAACCATATGGTTGCCTAATCTCGCGCGAGATGGATGCAGTGTTCAAAGCCTTGGCGGACGAAAGCCGCCGAAAGTTGCTCGACCAGTTGCACGCGAACAACGGACAGACGTTGGGCGAGTTGGGCGAACACCTCGACATGACGCGGCAAGCGGTCACCAAACACCTCCTGCTGCTCGAAGCGGCGGACTTGGTCACGGTTGTCTGGCGCGGGCGCGAGAAGCTGCATTACCTCAATCCAGTGCCGATTCACGAGATCTCCGAGCGCTGGATTGGCAAATACGAACGCCATCACCTTCAGGCGTTGGGCGAATTGAAAAAGGGTCTCGAACAAAACAAAAACAAGAAAGAATGACACCATGCAAAAACCAAAGTTAGTTTACATAACCTATATCCGCACCACGCCGAAAGAAGTGTGGGCGGCCATCACCAAACCCGAGTTCACCCGCCAGTATTGGGGGAACATGACGAATGTGTCCGATTGGAAACATGGCTCGAAATGGGAACATCACAATCCGGAGAACGAAGTCTGGGTCACCGGTAAAGTTTTGGAATCCACGCCGCCCAAACGCCTCGTGCTGTCCTGGGCAGATCCCGACAAACTCGCGGACAAATCGCGCGTCACGTTTGAGATCGAGGCGATGGAAGACATGACCTGCCTCACGGTCACTCACGGAAGTTTCAAGGCAGGTTCGAAGATGGCTAAGAAAGTTGCCGGCGGTTGGCCGCGCGTGCTTTCCAGCCTGAAAACCTTCCTGGAAACCGGCAAGGGGCTCAACATCTTCTGCAAGTAACGCGCGTTGCGGAGCGCGGCTGCGTCCACAGGGTCAGCCGCGCTTCGTTTCATGGCCAGCAGTGCCGCAGAGAAAAACGCGGTAACAAAAATCCCAACGGTCTTCCATCCCTCAGCCCCGCGGTAGTTCGAGCCGGGCGTTGGGGGACTTTGCCATGCCCGCTGGTGGCCGTCCGCAAGCACTTCGGCCTGACCTACCGCGACCGCGCCAACACGGACAAGACGCCGCTGGGCACGCACAAGCGCTTCATCGGCCCCCCGTGGCCTCGAAGCTGGCCAAGTCTCCGTCCGCCTCCACACCGGCGGCCCGCAAGGCGCGAAGCCGACGGCGCAGGTGGTAGCGGATATTCTGGCGAGCATCAAAGAGCGTCGAGCGTAAGCCCGCACCTGTAACGGCGCTCTGCGAGCGCTGGGTTCGGGCACCGGTGGTTCAGGGCACGGCGGTCACTGACCACCGCTACAGGGTTTTAGTTTTGAAGCGACACCCCAACCGCCCCGTCGGCTCTGGAGTCCTATGTTGAACATCTTTGGCTCCTCCTCCGGTAAGTTGTGCGACGGCGTTTCGCGGCGGGACTTCTTGCGTGTCGGCGCGCTGGGCATGGGCGGGCTGGCGCTGCCGCAGTTGCTGGAGGCGGAGGCGCTGGCGGGCCTCGGCAAGTCGCACAAGGCGGTCATCATGATTTACCTGGTCGGCGCGCCGCCGCATCAGGACATGTTCGACTTAAAGATGAACGCGCCGAGCGAGGTGCGTGGGCCGTTCCGCCCCATCAAGACGAACGTTCCCGGCATCGAGATTTGCGAGCACCTGCCGCGCTTGGCTCGCATCATGGACAAGCTGGTGCCCATCCGCTCCATGTATGGCTCGCCCGACGGGGACCATGATTCCTTCATCTGCTACACGGGCCGGCACAAGCGCGTGCAACCGCCCGGCGGCTGGCCGGCGATTGGCTCCGTGGTGTCGAAGTTTCAGGGGCCGGTGGACAAGGCGGTGCCGCCGTTCGTCGGCCTCGCGCCCAAGGCGGGGCATCCGCCGTATGGTTCGCCGGGGTTGCCCGGTTGTCTCGGCGTGCCGATGGCGGCGTTCCGTCCCGCCGGCGAAGGGATGAGCGACCTCACGTTGAACGAGATTTCTCCCGCCCGGCTCAATGACCGCAAGGCGCTGCTCGCGTCCTTCGACCACTTCCGCCGGGACGTGGACAACAGCGGCGTGGTGGCCGGCCTTGACGCCTTCCAGCAACGCGCGCTCGGGATGCTGACTTCCAGCAAGCTCGCCGAGGCGCTCGACCTCTCGTCGGAGAGCACGAAGACGCGGGAGCTTTACGGTAAGGGCTTCACCGGCAACTACGGCGACGGTGCGCCCCGGAACATGGAGCACTTCCTCATGGCTCGCCGGCTCGTCGAGGCCGGTGCGCGCGTGGTAACGCTGAACTTTGGGCGCTGGGACTTTCACTCGGACAACTTCAACGAAGCGAAGAACACGCATCTGCCCTACTTCGACCAGGGCATGGCCGCGCTCGTGCAGGACTTGCACGACCGGGGCATGGACAAAGATGTCGCCGTGGTGGCGTGGGGTGAGTTCGGACGCACGCCCATTATCAATAAGGAAGCGGGCCGGGACCACTGGCCGCAAGTGGGCTGTGGGCTGTTGGCGGGTGGCGGTTTCCGCACCGGGCAAATCATCGGCGCGACGGACCGGCTGGGCGGAGAAATCGCCGAGCGCGGCGTCCACTTCGGCGAGGTCTTCGCGAGTCTCTACCATCACCTCGGCCTCGACCCGCATGATACGATGTTTACCGACTTGTCCGGTCGCCCGCACCCGCTGGTGGACTACAAGCATGAGGTGATGAAGGAACTGGTTTGAGGCGCGTTTACGAAATGCCGGTTGTCAGGAAACGTTGCGCCACTAACCTCTCGCCATGACGACGAAGACCACTGCAAACGGGCTGACCAAGCGCGAGGCTGGGTGGGTGGCTACCATCGAAAAGTATTTCGCCGAGATGGCACTCATTCGGAAGCGGATGAAAGCGACCGACCAGCGGATTCACCGTGCTGACCAGGCCATCCGCCGGAGTCAGGACGAGATTCGAGCCATACTTCGCCATGCTCAGTCACATCGTTGATGCGGTCCGGCAGATGTTTTTTCTGCTCCGGGATGTGGAGGAAACCCGGGAAACGGTGGCGTCGCTTAAAGAACAGCTCGCTGAAACCAACGAGATGGTCCGACAACTTTCTGTCGAAGTGCGACACAACAAGGAGGCTGAACAGCATGAGCGCGAAAAGCTCGTGCTTAGGCTGGAGAACGCGTTATTGCGTATGGAACGCCAACTCACGGAAAAGAACGCCACACAGCGCAAGAAATAGCCACTCCCGCCAAAACGCATCTTGACCCTTCAACTCCGTTCGTTAGCTTCGCGCCTCGTCAACACACACATTTATGAGCACTGAAAACAACTCCATTGGCTCCGGCGCGTCGCGTCGTGAGTTCCTCAAGTCCGCCACCGCCGCCACGGCTGCGGTTGCTGCCACAGGCATCGTTAAGACGCCGGTTTACGGCCAGAACCAAGCGCCGTCCGCCAACGTCATCGGCGCGAACAGCCGCATCTCCATCGGCCACATCGGCGTCGGCGGCCAGGGCATGGCGCACGTCAGCCAGATGAAGCCCAAGCACGGCGACAACAACACCCAGTCCATCGCGGTCTGCGACGTGTCGAAGTATCGGCAGGACTTCGCGAAGGCCAAGATTCTTGACGGCAACGCCGAAGCGAAGGTCGAGACCTACGGCGACTACCGGAAGCTGCTCGAGCGGAAGGACATTGATGCCATCGTCTGCGCCACCGTGGATCACTGGCACACGAAGGTTTCCGTGGACGCCCTCAAGGCCGGCAAGCACGTCTATGTCGAGAAACCGATGACCCGCTACCTCGGCGAGGCGTTCGAGATTTACGACGCCGTCCAGAGCACGAAGAAGATTCTCCAAGTTGGCTCGCAGGGCTGCTCGGACATGAAGTGGCACGAAGCCGCGCGGCTCATCAAGGCTGGCAAGATTGGCCCCATCGTCATGTCACAAGGCTCCTACATGCGCAACAGCCCCAAGGGCGAATGGAACTACGCCATCCAGCCGTGGAGCTCCGAGACCGACACCGATTGGAAGCAGTGGATGGGCCCGGTGAAGAAGCAGATTCCCTTCAGCGCCGACCACTACTTCCGCTGGCGCAAATACTACCCCTACTGCGCCGGCCTGCTGGGCGACCTCTTCCCGCACAAGCTGCATCCCTACATGCTCGCCACCGGCAACCCCGAGTTCCCGCTGCGCGTCGCGGCGGTCGGCAGCAAGAAGTTCAACACGGACGAAAAGACGCCCGGCACGCCCCCGCGCGACGTGCCGGAAATCATCCAGCTCATCGCCGAGTTCCCCAGCGGCTACGTGATGCACATCACCAGCAGCACGGTGAACGAGGTCGGCACGCAGGAGATGATTCGCGGCCACAAGGCCACGCTCACGATGGCCGGCAACAAGGTCGAACTGACCCCGGGCCGGCCCTTCACCGAGGAAATTGACGCCTACACCAGCCCCGCGTTCCCCGGCGAGACGCTCTCGGCGCACCACAAGAACTGGTTCGACAGCATCCGCGCCAACAAGCAGCCCAACGCGGGCGTGGACCTCGCGCTCAAGGTGCAGACCGTCATCTCGCTGGCTGAGATGTCCGACCGCCTCGGCGTCATGTGCAACTTCGACCCGAAGACGCGCAAGGTCACTGACGGTGCCGGCAAGGAAATCAAGGCGCTGACCTACGGCAGCCTGCCGCTCTCCTGAGCGAGGCAGACAGCATTCTCACGAACCGGCCTCGCGGCGACGCGGGGCCGTTTTTTCGTCCCGAACTCCGAAGTCGAGCGGCGCCGTTGCCGTAGCGCTGACTGGTTCGCCCCTGGTTCCAAGCGGTTCAGCCCGAACTCCCGAAGTCGAGTAACGGGGATTGCGAGGCAGCTATTCCACCGAATCTACAAAGCTCCCGAGGCCTTGTCCCTAGAACAGGCTGTTCACCGCGATGCCCAGCACGCTCAGGGGGCCTTGGTCTTCCAAGCCTTCGGTGGCCTTGTCGAGCTTCTGGAGGGTCATCTTGGCGTTCTTGAAGAGGCTGTCGTCGTTCACGAATTTGCCGACGCTGCCTTGGCCGCGGTTAATCTTCTGCATGATCTCCCGGAGGTTGCTCATGGCCAAGGTGGTCTCGTTGTAGAGCGCCTCGTCCTTGAGCAGCTTGCCGAGGGAGCCTTTGCCGGCCTGCAAGTCGGAGCGCACGTCGGTCAGCGTCTGCTTGGCGACGAGCACGGTGTCGTTGGCGTTGGTCAAGGCCCGACGGGCATCGCCAATGGCGAGGCGGGCGTCGCCGAACATGGTCTGCACGTTGGTGACCGCGCTGCGGGCGTCGGTCATGAAGCCCTTCACGTCGCCGATCGCGCCGTTGACGTTGGTGAAGGTGCCTTCCACTTGGCGGATGGCGCCTTTGGCATCGGCCAGCAAGCCTTGGGCGTCGGTGGCGGTCTTGTTCAGGGTGTCCACGGTCTTGAGCGTGGACTGGTAGAGGGCGTCGTCGCTGATGAGCTTACCGATGGTGCCCTCGCCCTTGGCGATGCGGTCGGAGATGGACTGGAGGTTGCCGAAGATGGCGGTGAGCTTGGGGTTGTTGTCTTTGAGGAAGCTGGTCAACGGTCCAAGGACGTTCTGGATCTGGTCACCGCTGAAGCTCTTGGCGAGGTTCTCGATGCCGGCGGCGGCGTTGTCGAGCTTCTGCATCATCGCGGAGAGGTCGGGCTGCTCGGCGGTCTGGATCACGTCGCCGTCCTTGAAGTCAGGCGAGGTGGTGGTGCCGAGGTTGATGGAGACGAAGTTCTGGCCCATGAGGCCGGCGAACCGGATGGTGGCCTTGGCGTCAGTCTTCACGTCGGCGGCCTGGTCGAGCTTCATTGTCACCTTCACCCGGCCCGACTCGAAGCCGATCTTCTCGACCTTGCCGATGGGCACGCCGGCCATCTTGACGGCGTCGCCGATCTTGAGCTCCTGCGCGGTGTTGAAGAGGCCGTGGAGCCGGTAGCCCTTCTTGAAGAAGTCCGTGCCGCCGGCCATTTCCAGCAGGACCACGGCGGCGACCACCACGAGGGCGACGAACATGCCGAGTTTGGTTTCGAGCGAGGTTTGTTTCATAGGTCAGGTCTTTCCAGTTACGCCACTGCTGCCACTTGAAGGGTTTGCCACAAAGAGGCACAGAAGGCGCAAGAAGGGAAAAGGGGAATTCTCCTTGTGCCTTCTGTGCCTCTTTGTGGCTGCAACCTCTGCGTGGCTCATTTCGGTTTGGGTTTGAAGTCGGCGGTGAGGAACCGCTGCACGAGCGGGTGCGGGCAGGCGCGCACTTCGTCGGGCCGGCCCAGCGCCAGAATCTCGCCGTCCGCGATCATCGCGATGCGGTCGGCGATGCCGAAGGCGAGGTCGCGGTCGTGCGTGACGACTAGGCTGGTGGCGTGCGTGCGGTCGCGCAGGGCCAGGATCTCCTGGCCGATGGTGATGGCGATGAGCGGGTCCAGCTCGCTGGTCGGCTCGTCGTAGAGCACAAGCTGCGGCTCACTGACGAGCGCGCGGGCGATGGCGACGCGCTTCTTCATGCCGCCGGACAGCTCGCCGGGGATTTTGTGCTCCGTGCCCTTGAGGCCGACGAGGTCGAGCTTCTCCGCGACGATGCGCTGGATGTCGGCCTCGGGCTTGAGCCGGTGTTCGCGGAGGTAGAGGCCGACATTCTCGCCGACGGTGAGGGAGTTCAGCAACGCGCCGGATTGGAAAACCATCGCCATGCGGTAGCGGTCGCGCAGGCCCTCGGTGTGGATGTCCTGCCCTTCGATGAGCAGCTCGCCGGCGTCGGGTTCTTCGAGGCCGATGATGTGCTTGAGCAGGACGCTCTTGCCGCTGCCGCTGGGGCCCATGAGCACGAAGATTTCGCCCGGCTCGACAGTGAAGCTCACGCCGCGCAGGACTTCGTGGTCGCCGAAGCTCTTGTGCAGCCCGCGCGCTTCGACGCGCACGCCGTCATGGTTCGGGGCGGCGCTCATAGGTCGAACTGCACCAGCAGGTGCGTGAGGAAGTAGTCGAGGATGAGGATGAGCACAATGGAGTTAACCACGGCCTTGGTCACAGTGCGCCCAATGCCGCGCGGGCCGCCGATGGTGGCCAGCCCTTGGTGGCAGGACACGGTGCCGATGATGAGGGCGAAGACGAAGGACTTAATCAGGCCGTGGAGCACATCCTTGGTCTCGACGGTGTCGCGGAGGTTCGCGAAGAAGGACTGCATCCCGACGGCGATTTGCTGGTTCGACGAGCAGACCAGCGCGCCGCCCATCCAGCCGACGAGGTCGGCGAAGATCAGGAGCATGGGCAGCCCAACCGCGATGGCGATGATGCGCGGCAGCACGAGGTAATGGATCGGGTTGATGTTCATGGTCCGCAGCGCATCAATCTCCTGATACACCGCCATGGAACCGATTTCCGCCGCCATCGCCGAGCCGATGCGCCCGGCGATGAGCACGGCCATGAGCGAGGGGGCGAGTTCGCGGCAGAGGCTAAGGCCAACGATGCCGCCGAGGAAGTTCGATAGCCCGCGTTCGACCATCACCGGGCCGACCTCTAGCGCGAGCACGCCACCGATGAAGAACGAGAGGATGCAGACCATGAGCAGGCTGCCCATGCCGACCTCATAGAATTGCTCCAGGACCTTGCGCCGATGGCGAAAGGTCAGCGGCAACGCCTGAAGCGTCCGCCAAAACAGCAAAGCTAGTCCGCCGATATCTCGAAACATAGTGTGAACCCAGAGGCTCCGTCCGACGGGGATTGGATTAACCGCACACGAGGAGGTTGGCAAATGGAGTTTTCGGAGAGCGTGGGCACTATTGGGGCCGAGGCCGCGTAGCAGGCCAGGAGCTGGATTGAGATTGCGAGCAAGGGGAAGGGCTCGGCTCGTAATCTTCATCCTGATCCTGCTCTCCACCGGGTCTTCGGTTCAGCGCAAGGTGCCAAGATGGCGGCTTGACCCGCCGCGCCCGCCCCGCCGTAATCGCCGCGAATCCGTGACCGGCCAAGCCGGTCTGAAACCACACACATGAAACTGCATCGTTCCCTCCTCCTCCTCGCCACCGCCGCTGTGCTGGCCGCGCTCCCCGCGTCCGCTGCGCCCATCCCTGACGACGCCCGCATCAACGGCTTCGCCATCGGCTGCCAGGCCTACAGCTTCAACCGCTTCTCCGTCTTCGAGGCCATCGAGAAGACCGCCGAGGCGGGCGGCAAGGTCATCGAGTTTTACCCCGGCCAAGTCCTCACGAAGGAAGAGCGCAACATCAAGTGGAGCCACGACGCCACCGACGAGGTCATCGCCCGCGTGAAGGAGAAGCTCGCCAAGCACAATGTCCGCGCCGTGAACTACGGCGTCGTCGGCATCCCGAAGGACGAAGCCGGCGCGCGCAAGGTCTTCGAGTTCGCCAAGAAGATGGGCCTCTACGGCGTCACCACCGAGTCCGTGGACAACTTGGATCTCATCGAGAAGCTCGTGAAAGAGTTCGACATCCGCGTGGGCATCCACCAGCACGCCAAGCGGTTCAAGAAAGAGCGCGACGCCCAGGGCAATCAGGTGATTGACCCGAGTTACAAGGTTTGGGATCCCGCCTTCATCCGCGACCAGGTGGCGAAGCGCGACCCGCGCATCGGTGCTTGTGCGGACCTCGGCCACTGGCAGACCTCCGGGCTGAAGGCGATTGACTGCCTGAAGATTCTTGAGGGCCGCATCATGAGCGTCCACCTGAAGGAACGCGCCGCGCTCGGAGCCGGCCAGCACGACACCATCTTCGGCACCGGCGTCACGGACATGGCCGGCGTGCTCGCCGAGCTGAAGCGCCAGAAGTTCACCGGCAACCTCTCCATCGAATACGAGTTCAACTGGGACAACTCCGTGCCCGACATCAAGCAGTGCATTGACTTCGTCCGCGCGTGGAAGGGGAAGTGACGGGCGGGTTGAAAGTTGAAGGTTGAAGGTTGAAAGGGTTGAAGCGGCGGTCCGCTTCAACCCTTTGCCTTTTTGTGGGGGAACGCTGCCGGTGGAGTGGGTGAAAGCTGACCCGGCAGTGGCCTTGGGCGAAGCCTTGGGGAGAAACCCAGCTGGGATGGACGAGGCTATCCCGAATTCCGAAATGGAAATCGGACCGCCACGGATGGACCCGGAGGAGAGAAACCACTGACCTGCACTAACTGGCACTGATGAATTGGCTCCGGTGGCCCTTCACCCAGCGGGGCTGCAGGTCGTTCAGGCGCTTCCGCGCCTGCGGAGCAGCAACTTCTTTTCCCGGCCCGGCGGACTCGGGATGCGTCCACCCGACGTCTGCGTGAAGGGCAAAGCAATCGAGGGCAGGGGAATTCCCCATGAAAAATTCTCCCTCCGCCCCACTTCCTTTGCCCGCCCTTCCCTTGCCACCGCTGTGTGAATCCGCCCTGCTCGTCTGCCTGCTCCCGGCCCCGGCTTTCACCGCCCCGGCTTTCGACGACCGGTTCCAGTTCCTCTACTTCGCCACGCTGGAGGCGCCCACGCCACCACCTCGCTCGACCTCGACCTACCCGCCCGTCCTCGCCGACGTGCTCGCGGCGAAGGCCGGGAAGTAGCCGCGCCAAGGAGCGCGGACGCCTACGTCCGCAACCCACCGAGGTGAAGGTAAAGGCTGGGCCAAACCCTGCCTCCTCCGCAGCCTCTGCGTTAAACCGGAACACTGCAATTGGGCCGTCGCAGCCACGGTGGTCGTCGGTCGTCCGGACACCTTTTTACGGTTACAGCGCCATGTCCTTGAGCGGTTGCGGGGCCACCGGGTGCTGGACTTTCTGCGGGTCGAGGGCCTCGCGCCAACTGCCTTTGCTGGGCGGGTAGGCGCGCTTGGCTCCCTTCTCGCGGAGGAAGTCAGCGGTCGGGCGCGCGGCGGGAAACTTCGGTGGACCGGGCTCAAAGCCTCCCATGCGGACCATAAAATGCCGGGGCCTCACGGCCTCCCCCAGCCCGGCCTGGTCGGGCGCATTGAGCGGCGGAAAGAGCACGGCCCCGAGCGGCGTCTGGCCGAGGGCGTTGGTCAGCTCCGTCTTGGCCCCGGCGCGGAGCAGCACCTCCATGACGTTGGTGCGGCCGGTGCGGGCGGCGAGGTGCAAGGGCGTGTCTCCGGCGAGCGGAGCGTTGGGATTCACCACGCCGACGGGCAGGTGCTGGGCGTTGACCGCCGCGCCCTGGGCCAGGAGCAATTGCACCAGCGGCACGTTGGCGTTGGCCACCGCCTGATGCAGCACGGTGAAGCCGGACGAGGAGACGCGGTCCGTGGCCGCCCCGTGTTTGAGCAGGAGTTGGGTCATGGGAAGATTCCCGGCGGCCACCGCTGTCTGTAACGGGGGTTCCGATCCGAAGGGCGTGAAGAAGCCGCCCACCCTGACCACCGTCACCACGCCGGGAGCCGCAGCCACTGCGGGCGTGGCAGCGGGGACCGGGGCAACGGCTGGGGGCTTCGGTTTGCGGTCCTGATCGGGATCGGCCCCGGCCCCGAGGAGGGCCGCAGCCAGCTCGACTTTGCCGGCTGCGACGGCGACCGCGAGCGCGGGCTGGCCTTGGCGCGTTTCGGCAACGGCGAACGCCCGGTCGCGGGCGAGCAGTTCGGCCAACGCGGCGAGATCCCCGCTGGCCAGGTGGTCGAACACCGTCGCGTGAGTCCCGAGGGTTTGCAGAAGTTCCACCACCGCCGGGGCGGGCTGGGAGTGAGCAGCGTGTAGCGCCGTCAGGCCTGCGGCGTCCGTGGCCTGCGGGTCGGCTCCGGCGTCCAGCACGGCGCGCAGGGTGTCCAAGTCGCCGGAGCCAGCGGCCCAGTGCAAGGCCGGTCGGTTGCGCTGCTCGGACTTCGCAAAGTCAGCATTGGTGCTGAGGACCGAGCGCACCACGTCCGACCAGCCAAAGGCCACCGCGGCAAACGGAGTCAAGGCCGCGCCCGCCTCGCGGAGGACCGCTCCGATTTCCTTCGTGGGCCGCTGCGTGGCTTCCTGTTCCAGCGTGGGGAAGTTCTCGTGCTGGTGCCGGCGGAAGTGCAGCAGCTTGGGGTCCGCGCGGAGCCACGCCCGCAACGAGGCTGCGTCCTGTGCGTCCAGCGCCTGAAGCGGATCGCGTTCCGCACCCTTGGGCCGGAGCGAAGCCGGGATGCCCCGGCGGTAGCCATCGGTCATCAATAGTTTCAGCGGGGTGTGGCCGTCCTTGCTCGGCATATCCAGCCGCGCCCCGTGTTTCACCAGCAGGTCGCCCAGTGGATCGAACTGGGAGCTGCGCCCTTGAACCACATTCTGATGCGGGAACGAGTTCCCCAGATACCGCAGGAGGCCCGACACCAGCGGCGTTTCGCCCGCGTGGTTGGTGAGATTGACGTTGGCACCGCGCGTCAGCAGCAGCTCGACCAGTGGGAGGTGACTGCGCGCGGTGGCCAGGTGCAGCGCCGTGTTGCCATCTCGGTCTTGACGATCCAGCAGCTCCCGGCGGGTGGGGATGATGCGGGTCAAGGCCGACTCGATGTGCTTATAGGCCGGGCTGGTCGTGTGCAGCGCCAGCACATGAGCGTAGGTCTGACCGTTGGTGTCGGTGAAGTCCAGCACCGGCCCCGTGCCGAGCAGTTGTTCGAGCAGGGCGACTTGCGGCGGGGGCTGGTTGGTGGTGGGTGGACCGGCTGGGGGGGGATTCAGCACCGTGGCGTTGAGCAGGGCAAAGTGCAGCGGCGGCGAGCCGAAGCGGTTTGTGAGCCGGGCGAGTTCAGGAAACTTCGAGTGATTCACCAAGTTCGTAAGCAAGGTGGCGGTGCCGGGCAACGTGGCGCAGAGGTGATGGAGCAACGTGTTGCCGTCCGCATCTCGTGCCAACGGGTCCGCCCCGGCGGCGAGGAGGTGGTTGGAGGCTGCTTTCAAGTTCGCCTGCGCCGCCAGCATCACCGGCGTGCGTCCCAGCCGGTCCCGAGCCTCCAAGTCGGCTCCGCGAGCGATCAGGATGTCCGCGTGGTCGAGGTTTCCGCGTTGTGCCGCCCGATGCAGCGGCGTGGCCCCATTGGTATCAGCAGCTTCCAGCTTAGCTCCGTAGCGCATAAGCAAGTCCATCGCTTGGGCGATGTTCCTCGCAACAGTGCTGGAAGGCCTGCTCTGGCGGTAGTGGGCCGATTCGAGCAATTCATGGAGCGGGGTGCCGCCCGTGAAATTGTTAGCCGTCACATCTGCCCGGCGCTCCAGCAAGAACAGTATAGGACTCAGTCCGGCCAACTGCGCTCCGATTTGGGGAGTTGGGCCCACCGCAACGTTCGTGTTCGCCTGAAAAAAAACTGGCTGTGGGAGCGGGTTTGGCAGGGCATCGATGCCATGCCGGACACACCAATGCAGCGCGGTCGCTCCATTTGTATCGCGGGCGTTGATGTCCGCGCCAGCGGCCAGGAGCAGGTGGGCGACTTCCAATCGCCCTTGCTCCAGCGCACACCGGAACGGCGTGCGGCCTTGGGCATCGCGCGCATCCACCGGCAGTTTCCGCGCCAGCGCCAGTTGGAGCAGGTCGAGGTCGCCACTTTCCGCCGCCGAGTGCAACAGGCTGGTCCGTCCGTTGGGCACCGCGCGGACTTCCGCACCGGCTTGGGTGAGGCGCAGGACCATCCAGGCCAGATTTCGCTGGGCCGCAAGATCGAGCGCGGTCTGGCCCAGCCGGTTCGTCTGGTTGGGATCAGCCTTGGCGTCGAGCAGAATTTCCGTCGCCGAGCCACCACTGTGCGCGGCTGTGAGATGCAGCGGGGTGTTCCCGTCCGCGTCCGGCACCGAAGCTGAAGCCCCTGCCCTGAGCAGCAGCATGGCGGCAGGCAGTTGGTCGCGAGCGACGGCGTTGTGAAGGGGTGTGCGGCTCGCGCGGTCGACTGCATTCACGGGGGCCTGGTGCTGAAGCAGCAATTGAAGGGCTCCCCGCTGCCCGTATTGGACCGCGAAATGCAGCGGCGTCCCCGCGTCCCCAAACTGGTCATGGATCAAGGCCGGGCGCTCCTTGAGCAACGCCGCCAGTTCGTTCGTGCGGCCAAGTCGAATGTGCGAGAAGGGATCCCAGACCGCCCCGGCGGCGAGCAACTGCTCCACGACTCGGTTCCTTTGAGCTGCCGAGGTGATTTTGAGGTTGGGACGATCACTCACGCCACCGGCCTCCCATGTCGGGTCCAGCCCAAATTCCCCCACTTGCAGTGGCGTGGCACCTTGGGTATTCGGGGCTCCGACGGAGGCCCCCGCGACTAACAGGGCGGCCACTGCATTGGTGCGACCCAAGGCGGCGGCATAGTGGAGTGGGGTGTTGCCACGCGCATCATGGATGGTGAGCGGACGGGAGTTGGTGAGCAGTCCGTCGAGCAGTTCGGCCTGGCCGGATCCCAATGCATATCCCATCGGGCTGCGTCGCTGGTTGGCATACTGGCCCACGAGCAGGTCCGCGCCATATTGCTGCAACAGCAGGATGGCTTCAATTCGGACGGCTGCGTTGGTCGGAAGCCTGCGGTAAGTGTCGAACGGCTCCAAAATCAAAACGGCCGGCGATGGTGCATCTGACGGGGAAGTTACGGGCGTCGGGCTGGCCCCAGCTTGGAGGAGCAAGCGCATGAGGTCCAAGCGCAAGTTCCTCGCCGCGATCTGGAGCGGTTGCTGCCAGAGGTGCCGGCGATACTGGCGGTAATCACGGTCTTCCAGAATCGTCCCGACCGTAAATTCCACCGGCGACTTGCGCTCCAGCAGCCACGCCACGACCGCTGGATTTCCCTTCTCCACCGCCTCGTAAATGGGCGGCAAGCCCTTGATGGCCGCACTTTGAAAATAGGCCACTTTGCCCACCGCCGCGTCCAGCGTCACCGCCTCGTTTAGCTTGTTCGTGTCCCCGCCGTTGACGCCCTCGGCAAACAGCCGCCGCGCGATGACTCCGCGTGCCCGCGCCTGCGCCGCCTTTTCCAACTCCTCTGGCCCCTGACCCCGAAACTCCGGTTCCAGCTCCTGCCGCAGCCGCTCTACCTCGGCGGCAATTTGGCCAGCCAAGGACGGCTCTGCCGCGCGCAGGGTTATCCCCGACAGCCCGAAGCCAGCGGCCAAGACTAAAGTGAAAAGCGCCTTCATGGAAATTCTGCCGCGACGATGCGCCTCCGTGTCGAAGCCTGACAAGCCCCTTCCAGGGAGTGCCCACTACGGGAAAGCCCCCTCCGCCGCCCGCTGGCTGGCTGGTTTCCCTGAACTCCTCGCTGGGGCCGGGCGTCGAGTTGTCCGCTGCCATGAAATTTACGCTCTCGTTCCTCCTCTTCGTTGTCTTGGCCGCGCCCTCCGCCAGCCACGCGCTGGATTTGGTCCGCAATGGCAAACCGCTCGCGACCATCGTGGTCGCCACGCCGCCGCCTGCGCCTGAACCCGCGTCGGCGAAGGGCAAGGCCCCGAAGCGCAAACCCGCGCCCGAGTCCGACGAGGCGTTCGCCGCGCGCGCGCTGGCCGAGTGGGTCAAGAAAATCACCGACGCCGACCTGCCCATCGCGGACCAAGCTCCCGCTGGCGCGCCCGCCATCTACGTCGGCCAGGCCGCGCTCGCCGCCGGCCTCAAGCTCGACGACATCGTCAGCCCCAGCCGCGAGGGCGTGCGCATCGTGGCCGACGGCCAGCGCATCCTCATCGCCGGCCAGAGCGAGGCCGCGACGTTGAAGGCCGTCTGTCGTTTCCTCGAAGCGCTGGGCTGCCGCTACCTCATGGACGGGCCGTTGGGAGAAGTATTTCCCCGCACGCCCACGCTATCGGTCGGAGCCTTGAACCTCACCGAGAAGCCCGGCCTGCTCTGGCGCAATCCCAAAGGCCCGTCGTGGAACGCCCGGCTCTGGAAAGCTTGGAACGGCGCGGGCGGCGAGCCGTTCGGCCACGCGCACTCGTGGGGCAGCTATGTCTCGCCGGCACTCTTCGCGGAGTACCCGGATTACTTCGCGATGGGCGCGAACGGCGAGCGCAAGGCCAGCGACTGGATTTGCACCTCGAACCCCGGCCTGCGCGCGCACTTCGCCTCGAATGTCGTCGCCGCCATCGAACGCGGCACGCGGCATCCCTCGCTCTCGCCCACGGACGGGCGTGGTTACTGCAAGTGCCCGGCGTGCGTCGCGCAGGACGACCCTAAGGCCATTGAGCCTTCCAGCGGCACGCCCGCGATGTCGAACCGCTACGTGGACTTCTTCGACGCCGTCGCGCGGCGCGTGGGCCAGACGCATCCCGAGGCCGTCCTGAGCTTCTACTGCTACGCGGACTACACCCAGCCGCCCACCGTGAAACGCCCGCTCGCCCCGAACCTCTGCGCCATGATCGCGCCCATCCGCTACTGCCGCCTGCACCCCGTAGGCCACCCCGGTTGCACGTCGCGCGAACAGCAGGTGAGCATGACTGATGGCTGGGCCGCCGTGGCCAAGCGCATCGGTTACTACAACTACATGTATAACCTCGCGGACGGCACGCTCCCGATGTTCAAGTTCAGCGCCTGCCAGAAGGAATTTCCCTACCTCGCCGACAAGGGCCTGACCTACATGACCATCGAGGTGCTCTCCAACTGGCACATCTACGGCCCGCAAATCTACCTCAGCCTCCGCCTCGCCTACGACCCGCACGCGGACGCCACCGCCCTCATGGAGGACTACTGGGTGAAGTTCTACGGCCCGAAGGCAGCGCCACACATGAAGGCCTACTGGATGAGCATTGATGCCGCGCAACAGCGCCTCACCACGCACGCCGGCTCCTTCTTCGGCCTCGCGCAGATTTACACCCCGGAGTTCCTCCAGCAGAGCGAGGCGCAGTTGGCGAAAGCCGCCGCCGCCGCGAAGGACGACGCGGTCCTCGCCCAACGCGTCGCCATGCACGCCGAAGGCCTGCGCAGCGCCCGCGCCTACCGCACCATGAGCGACGCCATGAATCGCGGCGATTTCGCCAGCGCCCTCCGCGACTACGACGAGACGATCGCTCGCCTGAAAGCCGCCGTCGGCAAAGGCTGGGTGAATCCCGAATACTCCACCGCCTATCTCGAACGCTTCCTCAGCAAAGCCATCCGCCAAGGAGCCGCCGCCACCGCCGCCCCGAACCGCGTGCTGCAAGTCCTCCCCGACCGCTGGCGTTTCAGCTTCGACGCGCCGGACACGGGTAACGAGCGCGGCTTCCACCGCACCGACTTCGCCGCCGCCGCGTGGCCCCTCGTCGCCACCCACAACACCACCCTCGACGCCCAAGGCCACGACCAGAACACCGTGCTGTGGTATCGCACGCGCTTCACCGTGCCGCCGAAGCACGCCAACCTCGCCCTCTTCTTCGCCGAGGTGGACGGAGCCAGCGAGGTCTATGTGAATGGCCAGAAAATCCCCGTGGTTCTGCCCGTCGTAGAAGCGAAGCCCGCGAAGAAAGCCCCGGCCAAGGCTGCGACTCCCGTGCCAGTTCCCGCCGCCCCAGCCGCCCCCGTCGTCGCCGCCACGCCTCCCGCCACGCCCGCCCGCGACGGCCTGAGCAAATCCCGCACGCCCTTCGAGGTGGACGTGACCGCCGCCGTGCGGCCTGGTGAAAACGTCCTCTCCCTCCGCGTGGACCATACCCGCATCACCGACCTCTCCCTGGGCGGCATCCTGCGCCCCGTGCTGTTGATCGAGAAGCCGCAGTGACCGAGCGGCTTTGGTTGGAGCGCGGCGTTCACGCCGCAGGAGCGTGGACGGGGGGAAAAGGTATGGGCGTTCTGAAGCGAGCTTGGGCTAACGGGCATTTCTGCGGCATGAATGCCGCGCTCCGCTACCCGCGCAGAATCTCGCCCACCAGCCGCGCGTTCTGGCCATCCACGAGGGACATCTCCTGGCCGTTGCGCTTGAAGACGACTTGCTTGTAGTCGAGACCGAAGAGGTGCAGGAGCGTCGCGTGGTAGTCGTAGTGGTTCACGATGTCCTTCACCGCGTGGTGGCCGAACTCATCGGTCTCGCCGTAGGCCAAACCGTGCTTGAAGCCGCCGCCGGCGACCCACATCGAGAAGCCGTAGGTGTTGTGGTCGCGGCCCACCTTGGCCGGGCCGGTGTCGTTCTGGATGACCGGCAGGCGGCCCATCTCGCCGCCCCAGTGGACGACCGTTGAGTCGAGCAGCCCGCGCGCCTTAAGGTCCGTGACGAGTCCTGCTGAACCTTTGTCCACATACTTGCACGCGGCGGGCAGACCAGTGCGAATGCTGCCGTGATGGTCCCAAGTCTGGTTGCCCGTGTAGAGCTGCACGAAGCGCACGCCGCGCTCCACCAGCCGCCGCGCGATGAGGCAGCGCGTGCCGAACTCCGCCGTCGCCGGCACATCAATGCCGTAGAGCGCCTTCGTCGCCGCGCTCTCGCCGGTGATGTCCATGGCCTCCTTCGCGGCGGTCTGCATCTTCGCGGCCAGCTCGTAGCTCGCGATGCGCGCCTGCAAATCCGTCTCGCCCGGATGCTCGCGGAGATGCTCGCGGTTCAGCTTGTCGAGGAACGAAAGGTAGTTCTCCTGCGCCGGGCCGCGCAGGTGCGGCGGCGGGTCGAGGTTCGGGATGCGGGGTTCCTTCGAGCGGACGGCGGTGCCTTGGAAGAGCGAGGGCAGCCAGCCGTTCTCCCAGTTCGCCACGCCCAGCACGGGCAGGCCGCGCGGGTCCGTGAGCGCCACGAACGCGGGGAGGTTGCTCGTCTCCGAGCCGAGCGCGTAAGTCAGCCAGCTCCCGAGCGTGGGGCGGCCGCCGAGCACGCGACCGTTCTGCAACGCGTAGATGGACTGGCCGTGGTTGTTCACGCCCGTGTGCATCCCGCGCAGCAGGCACACGTCGTCCACGATGCCCGCGAAGTGCGGCAGCAGTTCGCTCACGTCCATGCCGCACTGGCCGTGTTTCTGGAATTTCCACGGGCTGGCGAGGACCTTGGGGCTGGCCTGCGCGGCGTTGTCGAACTTGATTTCGCCGGGGAACTTCTGGCCGTCCAGCTTGTCGAGCGCGGGCTTGGGGTCGAACAAATCCATGTGGCTCGGCCCGCCCTGCATGAACATGGAAATCATCGCCTTCGCGCGCGGCTCGAAGTGCGGGCGCCGCGGCAGCAGGTCGAAGGACTTCGGGTCGAGGTCAGGGCGCGGGGCGTTGGCGAGCAGGTTGTCCTGCTTGAGCAACCACGCCAGCGCGACGGAGCCGAGGCCGAAGCCGGACTGCGCTAGGAAGTGGCGGCGGGAATTGCAGGCGGTATGGGTGTTCATGGGTTGGCCCGCGAAACACGCGAAATGACGCGAAAGTTTTTGAGGTCCACGATTTCGAGTGGTTGGACGGCGGGGCGGGTGTTGGCGATTCGCTCCCATTCCAACAGCGGGTAGTGGCCGAAGTTGACCAGCAGGCCGAGTTGAAACCCGGTGGCGTTGAGATAGTTCAGCACTTGCGCACGATGCTCGTCGGTCAAATGGGAGACGGCCTTGAGTTCGAGAATGATTTTCGACCAGCAAACGAAGTCCGGCTCGTAGCCTTGTTTCAACCTCTGGCCGCGATATTCCAGCGAGAGCTTCGGCTTGGAGACAGCGGGAATGCCCAGGTGGCCGAGCTCAATCTCCATGCACTCGTGATAAACCGGCTCCAAAAATCCGCAGCCCTTGTCCTTGTAAACCGCAAAGCATGCGCCCATGGCCGCATAGCACTCGTCTTTGAAAATGAGGTTCGCCGATTCGCTTTTCATTTCGCGTGTTTTCGCGTGTTTCGCGGGCCACTCACTCCACGTAAAGAAACCGGTTCGCGGTCAGCAAAGCCTGACACAGACCCGTGAGCGCGTGCTCTTCGGCACCCGTCGGCGGAGGTTCCTTGCCCTTGGTGACCTTCGCTTCCTTCGGCGCGTTCGCCGTGAAGTGCGCGCGTTGCTTGGCGAGGAAGGCGAGGGTGTCGGTCATCTCCGTGGGGCTCGGGCGGCGGCTGAAGGCGAGCAGCCAAGCGCGCGACACCTTGGATTCATCCGTCGAGTCGCCGGCTTCCTTGGCCACGCGTTCGGCGAAGAACTTGGCTTGCGCGAGCGTGAACTCGCCGTTCATCAGCATCAGCGACTGCGGGGCGACGGTGCTGGCGTTGCGCAGCTCGCAGTTGGGCTCCATGCGTGGCGAGTCGAAGGTTTCCATGAAACCGAGCGGTTTGCTGCGGCGCATCTGCACGTAAAGGCTGCGGCGGAACTCCTCGCCGCCGAGCGCCACGAACTTCCCGCTGGGCCGGCCCGCCGTGTCGTCGGTGTTCACGCCCACGACGATTTGCCCGGACTCGTCGTGCATGATGGGCACGGGCGCGCCGCCGGGCTTCGGGTTCAGCTTGCCGCTGACGGCGAGCACGCCATCGCGGAGCTGCTCGGCGTCGAGACGGCGGAGAGGGAAGCGGGAGAGGAGTTTATTGTCGGGGTCGAGGGCGGCGGACCGAGAGTAATTAGTGATTAGTGGGTCAGTAATCAGTCGTTTGCCGGAAGCCGGCGAATTGCCGCCCCCCGACTGATTACTCGTCCCCGATGCCTGCCGGTAAGCCGCGCTCGTCATCACCAGCCGGTGCAGCTTCTTCAGACTCCACCCCTGCGCCACGAACTCGCTCGCCAGCCAGTCGAGCAATTCGGGATGCGTCGGGCGCTCGCCCAGCGTGCCGAAGTCTGCCGGCGACGCCACGATGCCGCGCCCGAAGTGGTGCATCCAAACGCGGTTCACCAGCACGCGCGCCGTGAGCGGGTGCGTGCCGTCCGTGAGCGCGCGGGCGTAGGCGAGGCGGCGTCCGCTCGTGGGCAGCGCGGCGTCCTTCTCCGGCAAGTCCACGGGCCGCAGCGACGCGAGGATGGTCAGGTCACCGGGCTTGAGCTGCTGCTTCGGCTGGTCGGGGTCGCCGCGATGGAAGAGGAAGGTCGGGGCTGGCTCGGTCTTCGGGGCTGTCGAGACGACCTCGTTGAACACGGGGAGGAACTGCTCCGCCGGCTTGCGCTCGCGAATCTTCGCCGCCTCGTCGGTCATCTTCTTCAGCTCGTCCGCCTTCTTCTGTTCGTAGAGATAGAGCGAGCCGGGGCTGAGTTGCATCACGGTCGGATGTTCTTTCAGCAGCTTCACCTGCGCGGGCGCGCGGTTGGTGGCGACGGTCTGGAAGGCCGTGCGGAGCGGGGCGCGCAAGTCCTCGGGCCGCTTCAGCAACTCCTTCTCCAGCACCTCGGCGATGAACTCCTCCTGCTTCTTGAGCCGCGCGATCTCGACGCCCTTCGCATCCTTCTCAATCTCGGCGGCCTTCGCGCGGTCCTCGTCGGACATGAGCGAGACGAGGCGCGCGTTGGGCGTGCGCCAGGTGCGCAGGTCGAAGCCCGGCTCGAAGACGGCGCGCAGCCGGTAGTAATCCGCCTGCGGAATCGGGTCGTGTTTGTGGTTGTGGCATTGCGCGCAACCGACGGTGACGCCGAGCAGCGAGCTGGAGACGACCTTGATGGTGTCCGCGACGACGGCGTTGCGCGCGACCTTTGGCTCGACGCCCGCGTTGGCCGTGCCGTCGGGAGCCATGCGGAGGAAGCCGGTGGCAGCGAGTTTGTCCACGTCGGCGGGGGAAAGATTCTTGTGCGGCGGCTTCACCAGTTCGTCGCCTGCGAGTTGCTCGACGATGAACTGATTGAACGGCTTGTCGGCGTTGAGTGAGCGGATGACGTAGTCGCGATACTGCCACGCCCACTTGCGCTCCGTGTCCGCGTCCGTGTAGCCGTCGGAGTCCGCGTAGCCCGCGATGTCCAGCCAGTGCCGGCCCCAGCGCTCGCCGTAGTGCGGCGAGGCGAGGAGGCGGTCGAGCAGCTTCTCGTAAGCGTCCGGGGAAGTGCCCTTTACAAACGCATCCACGTCTTCCGGCGACGGCGGCAAGCCCAGCAGGTCGAAGCTCGCGCGGCGGATGAGCGTGGCGCGGTCGGCGGGCGGGGAGAAGGTGAGTTTGGCGGCGGCGAGTTTCTGGAGGAGGAAGGCGTCGATGGGAGAGTAATTAGTAATTAGTGAGGGAGTGTTTAGTGGGGAGGACTTGCCCCGTGGGTCGCTGGACTGATTACTAATTACTTCCTTACTAATCACTGGAACTGCCGGCCTCCGCACCGCTTGAAACGCCCAATGCTCCCGCTCCTCCGGCGTGAACTCATCCGCCGCGCCGGGCTTGGCTGGCTCCGCGCGCGCGACCTTTGCGCCGCCGGCAATCCACTGGCGGATGACTTCGACCTGCGCCGGGGAAAGCTTCTTCTCCGACTTGGGCATCTCGCCGTCGCGCACGAGTGTGAAGAGCGGACTCTTCTCCGGCTTGCCGGGGATGATGGCCGTGCCGTGCTCGCCGCCCTTCGCGAGCAAGTGGCGGAGGCGCGCGTCGAGGCCACCCTTGGTCTTCCCGTCCTCGCCGTGGCAGTGGAAGCAATTCGCCTTGAGGATGGGGCGGATGTCTTTCTCGAAGGTGAGCGGGCCGGTCGCAGCCGGCTTGGGCGCAGCGGAAAGGGAATTGCCTGCCAGCAAGATCGCGGCGAGGAGACGGCTGACGACGGGCAAACGCAGTGGCAGACGGGCGATGGACACGGTTAGGAGACTGGCCGTCGCGGGGCTGAATTCAGCGACGCGCCTTGGCCTGGTAGGCTGAGACTCCGTCGAACCCCATTTGCCGACGAAGGAGGCGCGAGCGAAGCGAGCATCTCGGTTGCCGCGTCCGGCCAAGAATCTCGCTGCGCTCGATATGGGGTTCGACGGAGTCTCACCCTACCATTCCACGCTACGCCGCGTGGGCGTAGGTGAGGTCGCGTTTCGGGTCCACACCCCAGCGCTGTGCCACGGCTTCGAGGTCGGGCGTCAGCGGCCATTGGTCGGGCTGGGCTTCGCCGGTGAATTCGGGATGGCCACCCTTGAGGTTCATGCAGCCCTTGTTGTCGCCGATGCGGCGGATGGTCTCGCAATCCTCGGGCGTGAGCGTGAGGTCGGGCAGCGCCGCCAGTTCGTCAATCTTTGCCTCGATGAGCTTCGTGTTTGGGCCGACTTCCTGGATGAAGGTGGGGATGACGCTCTTCACGGCGGTCTGGCTGAGAGTCCAGAGGCAGGCGAGCTGAAGCATGGTCACGCCGTATTTCTCTGCGAGCGGGCGCATCTGCTCAATCTTCGCGTTGCCCGCCTCGACCCAGCCAGCGGGGCGGAACGTGCGGTGGTCGCCGTGGCCGAACTGGTGGCCGGGCTTCACGTCGTCGTGGAAGAGACCGCCGTAGTCCACCACGCGCGCGATGAGGTCCACGCCGTTCTGCTGCGCGGCAGGCAGGACGTAGCCGCCGGGCCACGGCTCCATCGGGCCGAGGATAATCATGGCTTCGTCCACCAGCCCGCTGAAGCGCTCGAAGCACTGGATGATGTCGAGCGAGAAGCCGTTCGCCGGGCCGGGCGCGATGCCGAGGCGGCTGGTGAGCTTGGCTTCCTTGAGGGCGGCCATGCCCTTCCACGCGGCGTCGCTGCTGTAGCCCACCGAGTCGGGATTGTGCAGGAGCAGGGCATCGAAGCGGTCGGTGCCGATGCGCTCCAGCGACTTCTCGGCGGCCATGCGGAGGTAGCTGCTGAACTGGTCGGGCTTGCGGAGGCGTGCGTCGGTGAAGCGCAGGAAGCCCTTCGCGCCGTCGCGTTTGCCGGGGTAAATGTCGTGGCCGATTATGCCGATGAGGCAGTAGCTGTCGCGCGGGATGCCCTGCAAGGCGCGACCCAGCATCGTGTCCGCCTCGCCGTTGCTGTAAACGTCCGCCGTCATGAAGGTGCGGAAACCCTTCGCGTAGGCGTGGCGGATGCAGGCGAGGTAGCGCTCCTCGCTGAGGGCTTCGCCGAAGTGCATATAACGTCCGCCGCTCCAAGTGCCGTAGGCCGTGCGTGTCAGTTCCATAGTCTCAAGGTGTAGTGTGTTCTGCGTTCATCGCGACAGTTCGCCGCCGGATGAAGTGCGCGTGGCGAAACTGTCTGCCGGAGATGGACGCGAAAGCAAGGCGCAAGGCCGGACGGGTATTGGCGTGGAGTGGGCGCGGGTTGGCGGCTGGGCGAGCCGCCAGCGAGCGATATTCCCGGTAGGGCGAGACTCCCGTCGAACCCCATCTGCCGGCGTAGGAGGCGCGAGCGCAGTGGGTTTCTTGGCCGGAGCGATGGGGTTGAAGGTGGCGTTCCCTTTAACGCAGCGACGCAGAGGACGCGGAGGAACATAGAGTAGGACGGGACCAGCCGCGTTCGCCTCTTGGTGGCTCGGCTCCGCGCACCTTTGCGTTCTCTGCGTCTCCGCGTTGAAAGAGGTGCGCCAGTTGCAGCCGTGCAGCCCGGGCACAGGCGTCGCCTTCAGCCGGGAGGCTCGCCCCGCCGGTTCAGCGGCCCCAACTGCGCCCGGGCGGCCGGCTGCTGGGCCGCAGGATGGGAGGAATGTTCCCGCCAGCACGATTCCCGCTCGGAGCCTGCCCGCCGCCTTGCGAACCTTGCGAACTTTGCGACTTGCGGTGTCCCCCCTGTCCACCTCGGCCACCTTGTCGGCCACCACCGCCGCCGCCCTGACCGCCGCCGCGCGATTGTTGCCGCTGCTGGCCGCGTTGCTGGCCCGAATCGCCCGCGATCCGAGGCTCAGGTCGGTCCGTGTAATCAAATCCCTCGGCGTGCTTGCGCACCAAGCCGCGGCCGATGAAGCGCTCCAGCGACCGCAGTTCACCGTGGTCCTCCGGCGTCACGAAACTGATGGCGTCGCCAATCGCCTGCGCGCGGCCCGTGCGGCCGATGCGGTGGACGTAATCCTCGTTGTGCATCGGGAAGTCGAAGTTCACGACGTGCGAAATGCCGTCCACGTCAATGCCCCGCGCCGCGATGTCCGTGGCCACCAGCACGCGCACGACGCCGGACTTGAAATCACGGAGCGCGCGGAGGCGTTGATTCTGGGAGCGGTTCGAGTGCAGCGTCGCGCAGGTGATGCCGTGCGTTTCGAGCTGGCGCGCGAGGCGGTCGGCGGAGTGCTTCATGCGCACGAAGATGAGCACCATGTTCATGTTCGGCTCGCTGAGGAGGTGGACGAGCAGCGGGACCTTGCGCGAGCGCGGCACTTCATAAGCCCACTGCGTGACCGTCTCGGCGGGGTTCGAGCGGCGGCCGATCTGCACCAGCTTCGGTGCGTGTTGGAACTCATGCGTCAACCCCTCAATCTCGCGCGACAGCGTGGCGGAGAAGAGCAGCGTCTGGCGCTGCTTCGGGAGCGAGCGGACAATCGTGCGGATGGACGGGAGAAAGCCCATGTCCAGCATGCGGTCAGCTTCGTCGAGCACGAGGAATTGTAGCCGGGAGAAGTCTGCGTAACGCCGGCCCATCAAATCCATCAGCCGCCCCGGCGTGGCGACGATGATGTCGAGGCCGGACTGGAGCGCCTTGATTTGCGAGTTCTCGCCGACGCCGCCGAAGACCGTCGCCATGCGCACCGGCATGTGCTTGGCGTAGGCGCGGACGTTCTCCTCGATCTGCACCACCAGCTCGCGCGTCGGGGCGAGCACCAGCACGCGCGTGTTGCGGCTCGGCCCGGCAGCTGCGAGCTTGGTGAGCAGCGGCAACGTGAACGCGGCGGTCTTACCTGTGCCCGTCTGGGCGATGCCGATCATGTCGTGCCCCGCGAGGATGTGTGGGATGGCTTGGGACTGGATGGGGGTCGGCTCGGTATAGCCGGCCTCCGCGATGGCGCGGAGGATGTTGGGGTCGAGATTGAGTGCGCTAAACGACATAGAGCTTGGCAGTGTGCGTCAAAGTCGGGCCGTGAGGCGAACTAAATCTACGCCGCTGACCGAGGGCGAGGCCGCCGCGCACGCTCCTGCCGCTGCGCGGGCGCGCCAGTTGGCTTCACCTCCCCGCCCCAGCGCGCGAGCCGTTGCCGGAGCTGCTTTACATGGGAGAACTTCGGCGTGACGGGCGGGAAGTCCTTGAGCAGCTGTTCCGCCGTGGGCACCGCGCCCCAGGCGGTGACGGTGAACATCTCGAAGGCGTGCTGCGACCGGAAGCCCAGCTCGCGGTTCTGCCGCAGGAAGCGCGCGCGCAGGACCGCCTCCCACTCGGTGCGGTTCTGCGGCGCGGCCATCTGGTGCCGGCCCACCCACGGGATCCACTCGACGATCTGCGACTGATGGCACCACGTCATGTCGCAGACGGCTTCCCACGCTGCCTCCACATCCACCGCGAGGTCGTGTGCGTTCTCGCCGAACTGGTAGGTGTCGTAGGTGTTCAGGATGACCGGCACTTTCACCGGCTGGGACTTCGTCTCGTCCGCCGGATACTCGGGGGTGAAGGCGTGCGGCACGTTGATCATGTAGGCCACCTCGCGCACCGCCGTCGCCACGGCTACGTGATCCACGTGGATGCCCGCGCGCGGGTCGCTCGCCACCGGCGGGCAGAAGAGGTAATCCGGCTCGAAGTCGCGAATCGCCTTCCACAACGCCGCCAGCAAGTCCGTCGTCACCCGCAAACAAGCCTCGCGCGGAATCTCGCCGTTCGGCAAGCGCAGCGGCTCAAACTGAAAACCACCAATCGCCGCCGCCGCCGCCTGTTCGCGGAGCCGCAGCGCACCCGTCTCCGCGCGCGGGCGGAAGTGGTGCCCCGCCTGGCCGTCGGTGCAGACGATGACCTTGGCCGTGAAGTCTGCGCCCAGCGTGCGTCGCCACAGTTCGAACGTCCCGGCGGCGGTGAACTCGTAGTCGTCGTGATGCGCGTGTAAGAAGAGAACTTTCATTTGTGACCTGCCGGGCGCTCGCCCGAGGAAGTGCGCGGAGCATCCGTCAATCCCACTCCGAAGTGAAGAACGACCGTCGGCTACCGCCCGCTGCCCCCCAAGCCGGGTTGGCACCCGCACGCTTGACAGGCCCCAAGCCACTGGGGAGGTTCGCCGCCAACATGTCGCCACTGTTCATGCGTCCAAACCGCCTCCGCCACCGCGACCCGCTCGCCTTCACCCTCATCGAACTGCTCGTCGTCATCGCCATCATCGCCATCCTGGCGGGGATGCTCCTGCCCGCGTTGAGCAAGGCCAAGGCGAAGGCCGATGCCACTAAGTGCGTGAACAACATCCGCCAGCTCCAGCTCGCTTGGCTGCTCTACACCGATGAAGCCGATGGCCGACTGGTGCCCAACGCCGGCGGCACCGTGGGCAACAACTGGGTGGACGGCCAGGCCAACACGGAGATTGACGACTCGAACATCCGCAACGGCCTGCTCTACCGCTTCAACTCCAGCAGCGCGATTTACAAGTGCCCGAGTTTCAAAAAGCGGAACGCTTCCAACGTGGAATACCTGCGCAGCTACGCGATGCAATGGTATCTCGGCTTGCCCGGCATCGGCGCGGCCAGCGGCTGCAAAGGCCGGATCGAAGACGTGCTGCGCCCGTCCGACTGCTTCGTGTTCATCGACCAGCAAACGATGGACAATTCCCACTTCGGCATCCACGCGACCAACTACGGCGGCAACGTCAGCCCCACCGGCGTGGACGGCTGGTATTCCTGGGTCACCTCCAGCAGCAGCACCGCGGGGAATGGCGAGATGCCTGCCACCCGCCACGGTGGACCGACGTCGTTCTCGTTCGTCGATGGTCGTGGCCAGTCCGTCAAGTTCAGCGGCAACAACGTGAAACTGGGCATCCCCGGCCCCTGCGCGGGAGCGGACTTCCAAGATATCCGCATGGTGCAAGCCTGGCTGCCGGAGTAAGCCCGGTTCCGGGAAAGTGAGACATTTCGTCCCATCGGCAGGCTTCCGGCAGGCAGAAGCGGTCAAACGGTCCTGAAACTGGCTTTCGGCTCGTCTGGATAGGGGGCTGCGGTCCCGAAGACCCGGTTTTGGCCGACCGGATGGGGGTCTGCGGTCCCGAAAGGGGGCATTTTCCCGACCGGATGGGGGTCTTCGGTCCTGAAGTAGGGCATTTGCTCGCCCGGATGGGGGTCTGCGGGACCGACGAGTGCCATCGGCTTGACCGGAAGTGGAGCTTCGGAGCTGTCGGGGGCCATCCGGTAGGGCGGATGCCGCCCTGCCGGGCTGAAAATGCCATTCTGCTATGCCGGAATGGGGTTTTCCGGTCGGAAAGTGCCATTCCGCCCCAGCCAAGTGCCATTTTCGGTCGCAAAAACTCCCGGTCGGCGTGTCCGAATGGGTTGTTGGGAAGCCAAAAATGTCATCCGGCGTGCCCGGATGCGGTTCGTGGAAGCCAAAAAACCCATCCGGCGTGTCAGGACGACCTTGCACGGAGCCAAAAAAGTCATCCGGGCACGTCGGATGCCATTTTTTGCCTCCCGCCAAGCCATCCGCCGACGGCGGACGGGTCTGCGGGAAGGTCAAGGAGCCATCCGGGCACGCCAGATGGCCTTTGGGGAAGCCCAGAAACCGGACTGCGGCGGGAGCGCGGGTCTGTGACCCGCAGCGCGTGGCACTTGCTAGCCGTGTTCGAACTGGCCAACGCGGCTGGTAGTCTGGCCGTGCTGCGGGACACAGTCCCGCGCTCCGCGACCATTTGGGGCAGTGCCCCAGTGCACCCGCCTCCGGGGCGGGCGGCAATTTCCCGCTTCCCTTCCCGCGCTCCTTTGGCAGGCTCTTCGCCATTATGACCCGATGGTTCTTCTCCCTGCTGGCGCTCGCCTGCGCCGCTGCCACCTCCGTCCGCGCCGCCGCGCCCTTCGAGTTGATAGACGGCGACCGCGTCATCTTCCTGGGCGACACGCTCATCGAGCGCGAGCAGCATTACGGGCGGATCGAGTTGATGCTCACCACGCGCTTCCCAGACCGCAACGTCACCTTCCGCAACCTCGGCTGGAGCGCGGACCTGCCGGATGGCGAGTCGCGCCTCGGGCTTTCGCTCGGCCAAGCGGGTAACGAGCCGGCGGGCGAGGGCTGGAAGCTGCTCCAGAAACAAATCGAGGAGACCAAGCCGACGGTGGCCTTCATCGGCTACGGCATGGCGGCGTCCTTCGCGGGCGAAGCGGGGCTGCCGAAGTTCAAGGAGGATTACAACCGGCTGCTGGATGCGATTGAGAAGATTTCACCGGGGTGCCGGTTGGTGCTGCTTTCACCCATCAAGCACGTTCAGCTTCCGCCGCCGATGCCGGATGCTTTGAAGCACGATGAGCAACTTCAAGCATACTCGAAGGCCATTTCTAACATAGCGGATGAAAGAAAGTCGTTCTTCGTCAGCCTGCGACTTGAAATCCCGCCGCCTAATGTTCTCAGAAACAGCCCCGGACCGTTACACACGGACAATGGCATTCACCTGAACTACGAAGGCTACGGACGCGCGGCTATCGCGATTCAAGTTAAGATGATCGAGCAACAACCGTGGAGCACGAACATGCTTATCTGGAGAGCACCTCAGAGCGAAACCCTCCGCCAAGTCATCCTCCGCAAGAACGAGTTCTACTTCCACCGCTCCCGCCCGGCGAACATGGCTTACATCTTCGGCTTCCGGAAACGCGAGCAGGGCAAGAACGCCGTCGAGATGCCGCAGTTCGATCCGCTCATCGCCGCCGAAGAGAAGAAGATTCGCGAGCTGTGCAAGCACTTGAACGACGCCAGCTTCAAGCCCGGCCCCGAGCTCCAGCCCGCCGCGCTCCTCGGCAAGGCCGCCGCCGCCAAACACACGCCGCAGCCCACGCCTGAGTTCACCGTGGCCGACGGCCTCGAAGTCACGCTCTGGGCCGAGAACCCGCACCTCGCCAAGCCCATCCAAATCAACTTCGACCCGCAGGGCCGCCTCTGGGTCGCCAGCAGCGAGGTCTATCCGCAAATCGAACCCGGCCAGGCCGCGCACGACAAAATCGTCGTGCTCGAAGACACCAAGGGCGCGGGCAAGGCGGACAAGGCCACCGTCTTCGCCGACAACATGCTCATCCCCACCGGCCTCGCGCCCGGCGACGGCGGCGTGTATGTGGCGCAGAGCACCGAGCTGCTGCACTTGAAGGACACCGATGGCGACGGCAAGGCCGACGTGCGCCGCGTCGTCCTTTCCAGCTTCGGCACCGAGGACACGCACCACAACTTGCACACCCTCCGCTGGGGCCCGGACGGCCGCCTCTGGATGAGCCAGTCCATCTACACCCGCAGCGAGGTCGAGACGCCCCACGGCGTCGTGCGGCTGCGCAGCGGCGGCATCTTCCGCTTCGAGCCGGCGTCGCAGAAATTGGAAGTCATCTTCAAGGGCTGGGTCAACGCGTGGGGCCACCAGTTCGACGAGTTCGGCCAGAGCTTCGTGACCGACGGCGCGGGCGGCGGCGGCATCAACTGGGGCCTGCCCGGCGCGATGTATCAGACCTACGCACGCGCCCGGCGCATCCTCCCGAGCGTCAGCCCCGGCGGCTACCCGAAGTTCGCCAGCCTCGAAATCATCCGCAGCCAGCACTTCCCCGCCGACTGGCAGGGCCGCGTGGTGACGTGCGACTTCCGCGCGAACCGCGTGACTTCGTTCAGCGTCACCGAGCAGGGCGCGGCCTATATCACCAAGCAAGAGACCGACATCTGTCGCACCTCGAACAACACCTTCCGCCCGATTGACGTGAAGCTCGGGCCCGACGGCGCGCTCTACATCGCCGACTGGAGCAACCCCATCATCAACCACGGCGAGGTGGACTTCCGCGACCCGCGCCGCGACCGCGAGCACGGCCGCATCTGGCGGGTGAGCGTGAAGGGGAAAGCTGGTTTGAAGAACCCTGCGTTAACCAAAGCCAGCACCGCCGCGCTGCTGACCGAATTGCTTTCGCCCAATCACTTCAACTCCTCCCAAGCCACCCGCCTGCTCGTGGAGAAAGGCGCTGCCGCCGTCGCTCCCGAGCTGAAGACGTGGACCGCGACGCTCAAAGAGGAGAAGCAACTCCTCGCCGCACTGTGGATTCACCAAGCCCTGAACCTGCCGGCGAACGACCTGCAAGCCCGCCTGCTCGCCGCGAACGACGGCCGCATCCGCGCCGCCGCTGTGCGCGTGCTGGCGGGGGAGCTCTGAACCCGAACGCCGAAGTTGAACCTGTGCGCGGACAGCGAAGCTGGCCCGGAGTGCGCTCCGCGCCTGCCTCGGCACCCCGTGGATTCTACCCCGTTCAAGGCGGAGAGCAGGGATGCAAGCGGCGGTGCGGGAAGGTGGATGGGAACTAACCCTTTGCCATGAGCCTCTCAGTGATCGGGGGAAGCCTCGCCCCGACGGTGCGCGGCCTGGACCATTCGGCCACGGACGGCGAACGGCGGTTTTACGGTTGCGCATTCGGCTCGGCTCGCCCGAAATCCCCGGCGCATGAGTGAACTCAAATTCTCCGTCGAGCATCTCGGCGTGCCGGCCCGCGACACCGTCGCCCTCAAGGATTGGTATGTGCGCGTGCTGGGCGCGAAGCTGCGGTTCGACAACGGCCAGACGCCGCCCGCCTTCTTCCTCGAACTCGGCAGCGGGCTGATGCTGGAGATTTACGGTGCGACCGGCTCGGCCAAGGAGACGGCGAACAACGGCGTCGCGGGCTGGCGGCACCTGGCCTTGCGCGTGGAGGCCATTGAGCCCGCGCAGGCGGAACTCGTTCGTCGCGGCGTGGTCTTCACCGAGCAGCCCAAGCCAGCGGGCGGCGGCGGGCGCGTGCTGTTCTTCGCGGATGCGGAGGGGAACCTGATCCACCTCGTCGAGCGGCCGAAGGAGTCGGTGTTTCACTGAACTGCAAGGGAGCAGGAGCACGAGCAGGCGACTGGCTCGGCGTCTTTTCCCCTCCTGATCTAAACCCTGCTCCGATCCCCCATCCCCCAGATGCCAGACCCAAAATTCTCCGCCGTCATCTTCGACATGGACGGCGTCATCGTGGACAGCGAGCCGCGCCATGAGCGGGCGTTCCTCGACGTGTTCGCGCAGATGGGCTACGGCCAGACGCACGGCGTTCACTTCGAGCAATACATCGGTCGGTCCGACCGCGCGGTGTGGCTGGACTTCATCGCCCGGCACAATCCGAAGTGGTCGCTCGATGAACTCACCGCGTGGAAGCAGAACCACGTCATCGAAATCCTCCGGCGCGACCAGCCCATCTTCGACGGCCTGCCGGACCTGGTGGCCAAGCTCGCGCCGCGCTATCGGCTCGCGGTCGCGTCCGGCTCGGTGCATCCGGTGATTGATGAAGTGCTGGCGATGAAGGCGCTGCGGCAGTTCTTCCCCGTGGTGGTTAGCGTGCAGGATGTGAAGCTGGGCAAGCCCGCGCCGGACATTTTCCTGCGCGCGGCGGAGTTGCTCGGGGTCGATCCGAAGTCGTGCTGTGTGATTGAAGACTCGGCGGCGGGAGTCACGGCGGCGCGGGCGGCGGGGATGACAGCGATTGCCATTACGAACACATTGGCAGCGGAGAAGCTCACGCACGCGCAGCACCTCGTGCGGACCTACGAGGAGATTGAGCGGCTGCTGCTGACGGCGTAAGCGCGGTGCTTACACGTCAATCACCGGCCCGCCGGCACCATCGCCGCCGGTCGGTTTGTTGCCGGCGGCTGGCCGCCGCACCCTGACGCGGCTTTCGCCTGAGCCAGTCAGCGTGTTGAGCACCAGTGAGACGAGGCTGATGACCAGCGCGCCCCAGAAGGCCGGCCAGAAGCCATCCACGTGGAAGCCCTTCACCAGCCAGCCGACGAGGTAGAGCAGCGAGGCGTTGATAACGAGGACGAACAACCCGAGCGTGACAACGACCAGCGGCAGCGTGAGCACAAACAGCAGCGGGCGCAGGAAGGTGATAAGGATGCCAAACAGCAGCGACGCGACGAACAGGCCGGGGACTGTGTCGTAGCTGATGCCGGTGACCAAGTGGGTCGCGACAAGGACGGCGAGGGTGCTGATAATCCAGCGCTGTAGAAAGATGAGCACCGCCGGGCGACTTTCGCCGGCCGGTTTGCGCTGCTGACTTGATGGTTCGCAGACTTGCACATGCGGACCATGGTGAGCGGGGTCGGAATCCGCAAGCTATCGCTGCCGCTACTTCCGCTTCCCGCTCAGGTCCGGGAACGGCGTCTTTGCGAAGGCTTCCCACTGCCGTTGTAAAGTCTCGCGCGCGGGCACGCCGGCGTGGACATAGACGGCGTAGCGCAGTTGCAACGGCTTGCCCGGCTCGACCACGCGCGACGCGTCGTGCGTGAAGGCGGTGCCCATCCAGCCGTCGCTGCGGACGTGAAAGAAGGTCGGGTGGTTTGGGTTCGCCGGGTGGTCGAGGAGGGTTGCGCCCTCGGGCTTGCCGGGGAGCATCGGCCCGGAGTAGTCGCACCAGCGGGCGCGTTTCCAGAAGCAGCCGTTGTCGCCCTGCTCATCCACGTTGCCCTCGGAGTTGCGGATGGTCCCGCCGCCATCCGCGATGCCAATGGTCTTGGCCAGCCGCACGCCGACGAGGCCGAACGGGGTTTTGCCGAACGTCACCGGCGCGCCCTTCGCCTCGAAACGCAGGTCCAGCACGAGGAGCGACTCTTGGTTCGGCAGGAGTTCCAGGCTCACGCGCCGGCGCTCCTCCAGCAGCACTTTGCCGTGCTGGTCCACCCAGTGATTGAAAATCGTCGCGCCGGCTGCCGTGTCACCGTCTTCGAGCTTCTCCAGCCGCTGGCCGACGATGCGGCCTTGGTTCGTGCCCCGGTCGGCCCAGAAGCTCCAGCCGTTCACGTCGTTGTGGGAAACCCAAATGGAGTTGTGATGGCTGTGGCTGACCGGGTCGTGCGGATGGCCCATGCGCGTGACCGAGCGGCCAGATGGCCCGAGCAGCGGGAAAACGAACGGACGGTTCAGCCCCGGCCCGAAGTGCAACCGCGCCAGCTCGATGCCATCGCGCTGGAAGGAGACTTGTTCGTAAGGCTGCGGCAGCGCCTGCACGAGCGGGATGGGCAGAGCGTTGGGCAGGGCGACTTGGCCGGAAGCGGACTGGGTGACGAGGCCAACGACCGTCAGGAGCGGAGTGAGGACGGCGAGGATGTGCGGGCTGAACATGGCCGTAGCAGACACAAATCGCGGGTAGGCGGCAAGCCGCCGGCACCTCGTCTCGAATAATACGCACACTTACTATGTCCATTAGCCCGCCGACCGCCCTGTGGCAGTCGGCCTCTGTGACAGGTCCGAACAACTGAACTTCAGCGCCGCGTCGGACCTCGTGTCCGGGGCGGCCTTCTAACAATGAAAACTCCCCTCGCCCGTTCCCTCATCACACTCACCGTGGCCGCCAGCGCGGCGTTCCTCGCTGGCTGTTTGGACCAAACCCGTCAGGCCGCGCACCCCGTCCCGGTGACCGTCGCCCCGCCGCCTGTGAGCGAGCCGGCGATTGTCTCCCGGCCCGACCCCACTGGCGCGAACGTCTCCCCGCCCATCGCCGAGGTCGCGCGCCTTCACCTGTCCGGCCTCGACGAGTCGGTGGTGAAAGCCTTCGTCGAGCGGTCCACGAACGCGGTCAGCCCCAGCGCGGACGAACTCATCTACTTGAAAGACATTGGCCTCTCCCCGCGCGTCATCACTGCGCTGATTCAGCAGACCGCCCGGACGCGGGACCAAGACGCCGCGTTGCGCGCCAGTCAGCCCGCCCCCGCCCCCGCTGCCCCGCCCCAGCCGAACGTCACCATCATCACGGCCAACGCGAACCCTCCCGCCGTTCAGCCAGCCGCGCCCGCGACCATCGCGCCGCCCGCAGCCGTCACCCCGGCTCCCGCACCCGCGCCTGAAGTTGTCGTCACGCCCGCCCCAGCTCCCGTCGCGCAGCCTGCGTCCGCCACTCTCCCGCCGCAGGTGAACGTCTTCTACCAACAGCTCCAGCCCTACGGCACTTGGATGCAAGTCGCCGACGTCGGCTGGTGCTGGCAACCCAGCGTCGTCATCGCCACGCCGACTTGGCGGCCCTACGCCGACCGGGGCCGCTGGCTGCACACGGACAGCGGCTGGTATTGGCAATCCGACTACGCCTGGGGCTGGGCACCGTTCCACTACGGCCGCTGGATGCAGCACGCGCGCAGCGGCTGGCTCTGGGTGCCCGACACGACCTGGGGCCCAGCGTGGGTGGTGTGGCGTTCGTCGGACGTGCATTGCGGCTGGGCACCGTTGCCGCCCAGCGCGGTGTTCGTGGCTGGCCAGGGGATTTTCTTTGGCGGCACACGCGTGGCGATTGGCTTCGACTTCGGCCTGCCGCGCCACCACTTCACCTTTGTGCCCTTCAACCGCTTCTGCGATCGCAACCCGCACTACTACGCGCTCCACCCGACCGTGGTGCAGAACGTCTATAACCAGACCACCGTCATCAACAACATCCAGGTCAACAACAACGTGGTCGTGAACAACGGCGTCTCCGCTGACCGCATCGCCACCCTCACGCGGACGGAGATTCGGAAAGTCGCCGTGCGCGAAGCTGGGCCGCAGGAGCAATCCTTGCAGCGCCTCGACAAGCTGGAGAAGTCCGGTAACGACCTTGTCATCTACCGCCCGGCGCTGAACCCGAACGCCCCCGTGAAGCCGGTGACGCTCACGAACAGCAAGGGCGAATCGCGCACCGAGCTGGTGCCGGCTGGCGCGCTCGACGGCCAGAAAATCAAGGGTCGCCCCGTTTACGACACCACGAGCACCGGCGTTCCCGTGCTCACCGGATACACCACGGAACCGCCGGCCCGCGCCAATCAGAACACCGTCGTCATCAACAACGCCGTCACCACCTCGCCGCCGCCTACGCCGGTCATCGCCACCACGCCAGCACCGCCGCCGGCCACCTCCGAGACCAAGTCCAAACAGGCCGTGAAAGTCTTCGGGCTCACCCCTGGCGGCAGCACCGCCAAACGCACCGAGGAGCGTTCGCAGCCAGTGCCCACCGTCATCACCCCGACCCCGGCGAACAACAACTCGCTCTTCCGCCCGCTGACCTCGCCCCAGCCCGTGACCAGCGCGCCGCAGAACCTCACTCCGCCGCAACCGGTCTCGAGCTTCACGCCATTGCCGACCTCACCGCCACCCGCCACCGCCTATCAGCCACCCACGCGCTCCGAAGCCAGGAAGCCAACAACCAACCCCAGCATACCGACGCCCGCCTACACGGCCCCGGCCCCGCCGCCCCGGACGGCGACGGTCTTGCCCACCTACACCCCGCCGCCGCAGCGCCAGACAGTGCAACCGGCGGCGCCGGTCGCTGCGCGTCCCACCGTCTTCATCACCCCGCCGCCGCAGCCTTCCTCGGCGCCAAGCGCGCCGCCGTCCAAGAGCGAGCAGGACAAGGAGAAGAAGAAATAGGCGGCGAGCAAGGTGCGGGAGCGCGGACGCCCCGTCCGCAGCCCCGTCCGGTCGCCGCGAAGCGATGAACCCCGGTAGGGCCGACCTGCTGGTCGGCCTTCCTACATCCAAGCCAGCCGAGACCGCGCAGCCGCGCAGCCCTACCGGGCTCAGGTGCTGAGGGCGCGGCGGTTGCCGGGCCGTGGGTTCTCTCTCCGATCGCGTTTGGGGGGGGACGCAGTTCGCTGCGGGTGGGACGGCCGCGTGCCACCGATGAGTTTCATTGCTGCCGACGTAACGAATTTGTCATTTGCCCTGCCGCGCACGGCTTCCCTACTGTCCGCCCACATGAAGGCTGATTTGCTCAGGACCATCGGACTCGGAGGCCACGCTTCACCGCTGACCGACCCCAAGCTCGTCACCTACATCAACCTTAAGCTCGCCGCGCTGGGCTGCCCCACCCACGCCACGGCGGACGCGGCGGAGTTCCGCGACCTCACCGAGTCGTTGCTCGCGCGGCATCGCGAGACGGAGCGGCTGCTCGCGGATTACCAGGCCCCGGCGGACTGGCGCATCCAGCAGTTCCTCGACGAATACCTCCACGAGACCGGCGTGTCCGTGCGGCTGCCGCACCAGACTTTCGTGCTCGACCGCCACGGTGTCGCGCGCGCGCTGTCGCTGCCGCCGGACCGCGATGAGTTTCACTCCGACATCGTCAGCTCGTATCGCGTGCGGCAGGGCGTGCTGCACAACCCGGCCAAGGATAAGCGCACCACCGCCGGCGTCTTCCACGTCGCAGAGTGCGGCCTGCCGATTCCCGACGATAAGAAGGCCGTGCCCGTCCGCACCTTCGCCAAGCTCCTCGCCGCCGCGCTGAAGCCGCCGCAAACCTTGCTGCGCCTGCCCTTCACCGCGTCGCAGTCGGACCCGGCGGAGTGCTTCGTGTCGCTGCTGCTGCGGCCGCTGGTGTGTCCCGCCGTGCCGGGCTTCTGCGCGGAGCAGACGATGGAGATCCGCTTCTTTGTGCCGGGCAATCTGGTGAGCAACCTGGACTTCGTCGAAAGCATCTTCGGCAACGCGGGCGATCCCTACCTGCCGGTGAACGACGCGGCGCTGGACGTGGAGCATTGGACCGGGCACACGGGCTGCGTCATCCTCGCGCCGCACCTCATCACGGTGACGAAGAAGGACGCCGGGCTGCCGCACTTTGACCAGGCCACCGAACGCCAGCGCCGCGACGGCATGTGCTGGCGCGATGAAGCCGAACTCTACAACGACGGTTCCGCGTTCAAGCTCACCGCGCGCGACGAGTCCGGCGTCATCGTCACGCTCATCGCGGACAACTACTTCGGTTACTGCAAGAAGGAGGTGAAGACCCAAATCAGCTTCGCCGCGAATCTCTTCGGCCTCTGCGAGGAGGAGCATTCCGGCGGCGCGCTGGTCTTCCCGAGCTACGACTTGGGCGAGGAATTCGCCGGTGGCATCCACGTGCAACAGCGCGGGCATTCGTTCGAGGACGCGGCGGCGCTCTTCGCCGATATGATGGAACTCAAGCCCGAGGGCTACGCGGTGGACCGCAAGTTCTCCGACATTCTCTATGTGCCGGAGGACGCGAGCTTTGACCTCCGCACGCAGGCCGTGACGTGGACGGACGACCACGGACCGCAGCGGCTCAAGCTGCTCGCCGGGCACACTTACGTGCGGCCCAGCGGCTATCGCATCCAGATGGAGAAGCCCGCCAACCGCATCTGGCGGCTCGTGGGCACGCGCGGCGAAGGCACCTTCTGCCACAAGCCCAGCACCGTCTCCGGCGGCGGCAAGTCGGAGATTTCCAAGTCGCTCTCCGACGCGATTCTGCAAGGGCCCGTGTTCGTCGCCGACTTCAAGAAGGACTTCGACAAGGTGGCCAAGTTGCTCGCGCGCGATTACTCACCGCGCTTCCGCGACCCGGAGCGCAATGGCAAGGACACGCGCCCGCTGCTCTCGCGCGAGCGCTCGCTCGGCTCCGTCATCAAGCTGCTCACGCCCTCGCCGAAGGATTACGCGGACGACTTCAACGAGTGGCTCGAAAGCATCCCGCAGTATGTGAAGGAGCTGGTCTTCGTGGTGAAGCGTTTCCACAAGCCCGAGTGGGGCAAGGCGTGGCGCGAGCACTTCAGCGTGGACGTGGTCAACGGCGTGCCGGGCAACGAACTTAAGTGCGACAACCGCAAGCTGACGACGACTTACCTGCGCATCGGTTTCGACCCCGACGGCGCGTGGCGCGTGTTCAGCCTGCGCAAGGATTTCCACCCGGCGGTGAAGCTCCAACGGGAGGACGACATCAGCGCGAGCGTGGTGGTGCCGGCGACGTCCGCCGGTAGTGGGGCGGGCGTCCCGCCTGCCGAGACAGCCGGGACGGCTGCCCTACTCGGCGGCGCGACCACCTTCCTCACGCGCGCTTCGTTCGCCGTGGACGCAGGCCGCTCGCTGAAGTTCGTTCAGAACTGCGAGTTCCGGCTGTTCCAGCGGCCTGACGACGCCATTCATCGCGGCTACGACCAGCAGGCCGAGCACGACTTTGCACAGTCCGGGAACTTCTTCTCCAACTACCAGCCGCTCACGCGCGCCGACGCGCAGCGCGAACTGGAGGACAGCATCAACTTCGTGAAGTTCACACCGCCGATGGCCGACCTCATCCGCGCCGCCGCCCGGGAAGCGGGCCGTCCGAAGTTCTTCGTCAGCTCCGCGCAGCCGCGCCTCGTGGACGGCAAGATGACGAAGAACCCGCGCTACCTGCAGAACCGCCAGGACCTCGTCCACCCGCGCGAAGTTCACCTCGCCGAGATGGCCACGCGGCTTTTCCGCAAGCTGCCGACGAGCGCGCCGTTGCACCGCCCCGTCAACGCCGTGCTGCCCGGTCGCCGCAATAACCCGCCCGAGCCGGGCGTGCGGCCACTGTGCGTCTTCAACCCGATTCACCATCTCGAACTACCGGAGCTGTTCATCGAATTCATCTCCAGCATGACCGGCAAGTCGCCGTCCACGACCGGCGCTGGCTCCGAGGGCGCGCTGACGAAAGGGCCGTTCAATGCGCTGCATCCCATCATTGACCTCAATGCCGCGCTCGTGAGCTACATCCTCACCGGTGGCGATGTCTTCGTGACTTGCGCCGGCCATGTCGGCCCGAAGGTGCGCGTGGACCACGACATCAGCCTGCTCGTGCCGGAGCTGTGGTGTCGCATGGGACCCGAGGAGCGCGATCCGGAGTTCATGAAGCGCGAGGGCTATCTGGAGCGCTGCGAAGACTTCGACTTCAACGGCCAGCGCGTGCTCGCGAGCCGCCTTGGCTGGCGCATCACGGGACGTTTCGTTCGCCACTACTTCGGGCGCGTCTTCAACTACCCGCACAGTGTCTTCACCGACGAGATGCTGCGGCCCGAGTTGCAGGACTCCGCGACGTTCGCCGACGGCGTGGACAACATCGTGACCACCGCGCGGCGCGTGGCGGAGCACTACTTCGCCGACGGTGGGGTGGAACTTGCCTGCCCGCCGTTGCGGGCGCTGCTGCACATCATGCGCGACGGCCAGCACGAGGGCCGTGACCTGAGCCATCCAGAAGTCCGCGCCCTCTTCACCCGCGAAGCGCTGCTCGCCAGCGACTGGTATGCGGAGCGGCTGGGCGCGAAGCAAACCGCGGACACCAAGCGCTGGCAGCGTCGCGTGAAGAACCTCGAAGCCTTCCTCACGCGCGGCAACACGCGCGGCGTGACCACCCAGCTCAACATCCGCGAGCGCCTCGACTTCGCGTGGGCCGAACTCCGCCGCACCAACTCGCCCGAATACCTCGCCGCGTTGCGCGGCACTCTGGGCGTGCAACCCCGGCTGCGCTCGTGAGTCAGCGAGCGCCCCCGGAGCGCGGGGCTCCGACCCGCAGCAGCCCGCGAAGGATGAGCACGCTCGAATCCACCTACGGTTTGGTTTGTCGCCACGCGCTGCGGGTCATAGACCCGCGCTCCGTTCCGATTCGCCCATGAGCCAGCGCGTGAAGCACTGCGGTTGCGGGCAGGCCAACGGCGAGCACGACGCCTTCTGCGCTCGCTGTGGCCAGCCCATCTTCGATGTCGTCGCGGTCGCGACGGAAACAATCAAGCCGGAGGTGAAGGCGGAGTCCGCACCAGCCCCAGCAGTAGCCCCAGCAGTCGCAGCGAAGGCGCAGAAAGTCTGTCCGCTCTGCGGCACGATGAACGAGTTCTTTGCCCTGCTCTGCGGCGGCGCAGGCTGCGGGAATGACTTGAGCGCGGTGCGGCCCAGCGGCGGCGCTCCCGCAGCGAACCCAACTCCGGCGCAACCCGCGAGCGCGTCCACAGCGCCAGCCTTACCCGGCCTGCTGCTCTCTGTCGGCGCGCAGAACTTCGAGTGCCGCGACGGTGACTTCATCGGGCGCGAGGGCACGGTGGGTTGTCAGGTCTTCTCCGGCATCGGCACGGTGTCACGACGGCACGCGTCGCTCACACAACGCGACGGCCAGTGGTTCGTCACCGCGTTGGCTGGCGTGCAGAACATCACGCAACTCGACGGTCGCGAACTCCCGCGCGGCACCCCGCAACCGCTCACCGGCGAACACACACTCAAGATGTCCACGCAGTGCGAGGTGAAACTGAAAGTGGAGGCTGAGAGATAGGAGCTGGGAGCTGGGGATGGCGGGCGTATTGCCCCCACCGGACGGGACGCTCGGCGCTACGGCAGGCGAGGGCGCTTGCCGCCACTGGTTCAGGGGTAAGGTTGGAGTCGGTGGCCGCACCTGCGCAGCCGTTGCCTGCGCAAAAAACAGCGGGAAACCCTCGGCTTTCCCACAATGCCAGCTCGTTGCGTCGCTCGGCGTTCTTTGTGGCTAATCTATTTCAAGGTTCGGTTCAAATCTCCACCTGCATCCCCAGCTCGACGACGCGGTTGGCGGGCAGGCCGAAGAAGGACGTGGCGGTCTGGGCGTTACGCGAGAGCACGGCGAAGAGCCACTTGCGCCAGCGCGCGAGGCGGGACTTGCCGGTATCGAGGACGGTCTCGCGGCTGAGGAAGAACGTCGTCTTCGGGATTTCCAACGGCCCGCCGGTGAGCGCGCAGGTTTGCAGGAGCTTGAGCACGTCGGGCTCTTCCATGAAGCCGTAGTGGCCCACGACGCGTTGGAAACCGCAGGGCAGTTGCTCCACTTGCACGCGGTCAGTCTCGGGGACGTGCGGCACTTCGTCGGTGACGATGGTCAGGAGGATGTTGCGGGTGTGGAGAACTTTGTTGTGCTTGAGATTGTGGAGCAGGGCGACGGGCGTGCCATTGGGGTTGCCCGCCATGAAGACGGCGGTGCCCGGCACGCGGGCGGGCGGGTTGGTCTCGATGTCGGCGAAGAAGAGGTCGCGCGGCAGGGTGGCGTTCTTCATGCGCTCCCAGACGAGGCGGCGACCGGTCTTCCAGGTCGCCATGATGGCGAAGATGCCCGCGCCCGCCACGAGCGGGAACCATCCGCCGTGCGCGACCTTGAGCAGGTTCGAGGCGCAGAAGGCAGCCTCCAGGCCGATGAAGATGCAGCAGACGGCGATGGCCTTGGCGCTCGACCAGCCCCAGAGGTGACGCGCGGCGAAGTAGAACAACATCGTGGTGACGAGCATGGTGAGCGTGACCGCGATGCCGTAGGCGGCGGCGAGGTTCGTCGAGGAGCGGAAGCCCAGCACCAGGCCGATGCTCGAGAGCATGAGCGCCCAGTTGACGTGCGGCATGTAAATCTGGCCGCGTTCATCCCGGCTGGTGTGGCGGATGTTCATCCGGGGCAGATAGCCGAGCTGGATGGCCTGCATCGTGAGCGAATACGCCCCGGAGATGAGCGCCTGCGAGGCGATGACGGTCGCCGCCGTGGAGAGGGCGACCAGTGGGTAGAGTGCCCACTTCGGCGCGAGGAGGTAGAACGGGTTCTCGGCGGCGGCGGGGTTCGTGAGCAGGAGCGCGCCCTGGCCGAGGTAGTTGATGAACAGTGCCGGCAGCACCAGCCCGAACCACGCGAGGCGAATCGGTCGGATGCCGAAGTGCCCCATGTCCGCATACAGCGCCTCGCCTCCGGTCACGACGAGGAACACGGAGCCGATGACGACAAAGCCCTGGTGCCCGGCGGTCATCAGGAAGTGCAGCCCGTGCCAGGGGTTGATGGCCCCGAGCACGGCGGGCTTGGCGATGATTCCCTTGATGCCCAGCACCGTAAGCACGATGAACCACACCACCATCACCGGCCCGAAGAGCGCGCCGACGCGTCCGGTGCCGAGCCGCTGGATGCTGAACAAGCCGACGAGGATGGCCACCGTGATGGGCAGAATGAAGTGGTCGAACGCCGTCGTCGCCACACTCAGGCCCTCGACCGCGCTCAACACCGAGATGGCCGGCGTGATCATCCCATCGCCGTAAAGCAGCGCCGCGCCGAACACGCCGCAGCCCATCAGGACGGCGCGCGACCGTTGGGGTTGCTCGCGGTCGGGAAAGGCCATCGCCATCAGCGCCAGGATGCCGCCCTCGCCCTTGTTGTTGGCGCGCATGACGAAGACGAGATACTTCACGCTTACGATGAGGACGAGCGACCAGAAGATGAGCGAGAGCACGCCAAAGACGTTCTCCGGCGTGGGCTTGACGGTGTGCGCCGGGTTGGCCGGATTGAAGCACTCCTTCATCGCGTAGAGCGGGCTGGTGCCGATGTCGCCGAAGACGACGCCGAGGGCGGCAAGGGTGATGGCGGGGAGCGCGGGACGGGCCGAGTCGTTGCTTTGCATGAGGCGGGGGGAGTTTGGGCGTGGTGACGGAAGGCGACGAATTAAATCCGAGCCCAACGGTCCGCCTTGGGCAGCTTCGCCCGGGCTTTGGCGTCCGCAAAAAAACGGGTGAACCCGCACGCTACACAGGCGACCACCTCGAACCCTGCCGCCTGCCAGAAACTGCCCAACTGCGGCAGGAGGATGGGGCCGTGACCGCCGCCGGAAGGCGTCGTGGTTCGGTAGAGCGAGGCCGCTCCGCACTCGGGGCACTTCGGGTCAGTTTTCATACGCGCACACAGTTCTGCTCGGCGGAGCGGGTGAACGCCCGCCGCCCGCCCGCGAGGGACGGTTTAGTTGCCAACGGGGTGAACGTGGGTGGCGCACACGCGCTCCCAGAGGATTCGCCCTTCCCCATGCCTGCGAGGTTAGCTGACGGGCTGGGCCTGGAAAGTGGCCCCGGTGACCTCACCGTTCGCCCCGGTCCGGTTCTCCGGACTTTGGGTCCCCCGCTCGCGGCCTCGGGAAGGAGGCCGCGATTCGGCTGCTGGGCGGATGCTTCCCACACTCCGCGCGCGCTGTCAAACCGCCGTCGGCCTGGGGACTTGCGGAGTGCAGGCGGATTCAAGGAACGCAGCGCGGCGGAGCGGGTCAACGGCCGGTTGAAGAAGCGCCTATGGCGGGCGCTGGGTGCGGGTGCGTGGGGTGGTGAAGGTGATGTGTGCCACTGCTGTCCGGGCTGGTGGCACTGACGGCCGCGGGGCGCTTTGTTTGGCGGGCTTGAACTCTGTGTTCTCCCTCGACGCGGTGGGCAGAGCGCGGTGAGGCCGGGCAAAACCATTGAGCGGGCATCTACAGGCGCAATTTTATGGCCGTTTCTCCCGAATGTTGCGCTGCTGGGAACGCATATTCGGAGGTTCTGCAAGTGCCTCCCCAGTCTTCCATTTACTTAACCACCGCCCCTGCCGCACCATCCTTGACTGATATGGCCACAGCCTCGAAAAAACCTACGCCGGACGCCGCCGCGTTCCTCCCGATGTCACGCCCCGAGATGGACGCGCGTGGCTGGGACGAACTCGACGTGTTGCTCATCACCGGTGACGCCTATGTGGACCACCCGTCCTTCGGCGCGGCGATGATCGGGCGAGTGCTGGAGGCGGAGGGCTTGCGCGTGGGCATCATTGCGCAGCCGGACTGGACGCAGATCGAGTCCATCCAAGGCATGGGCGCGCCGAAGCTCTTCGTCGGCGTCACAGCGGGCAACCTCGACTCGATGCTGTCCAACTACACCGCCGCGCGGCACAAGCGGAAGGAAGACGTTTACAGCGCGGGCGGCGTGCCGGGCAAACGCCCGAACCACGCGGCGGTCGTTTACACGCAAATGGCGCGGCGCGCGTTCCCCGGCGTGCCCGTGGTGCTCGGCGGCATGGAGGCCTCCATGCGGCGCGTGGCGCACTACGATTATTGGGAAGACAAACTCAAGCCCTCCATCATGGCCGACGCGAAGGCCGATGTGCTCGTTTACGGCATGGGCGAAGTCCCGGTGCGCGAGATCGTGAAGCGGTTGCGTGCGGGCCGGCAGGACTTCGGCGGCATCCGCGGCACGGCGCTCTTCCTCGGCGGCAAGGCCACGGCGGCGGCGGATTTCAGCGACTGCATCATCCTGCCGTCATGGGAGGAATTGCAGGCGGACAAGAAGCACTTGATGCGGCTGACCAAAACCGTCGAGGCGCAGCAGACGCCCTACAGCGGCAAGCGCCTGGTGCAGATGCACGGCAACCGCGCGGTCCTCCAGGAGGCCCCGGCGTTCCCGGTGGACGGCCCGGACCTTGATGCGCTTTACGAGCTGCCGTTCGCCCGCGCGTCGCACCCGAGCTACACCGAGCCGGTGCCGGGCTTCGCCACCATCAAGGACTCCATCATCGTCTCGCGCGGCTGTGCGGGCGGCTGCACCTTCTGCGGCCTCGGCTTCCATCAAGGCAAGTTCCTCTCCAGCCGCAGCCAGGAATCGGTGATGAAGGAAATCCGTAAACTCACCGAGTCCGACACCTTTCGCGGCACGGTCTCCGACCTCGGCGGGCCCACGGCGAATCTCTACGGCGCGAAGAACGGCCACGCGCCCGAGTGCAAGAAATGTCATCGCCCGAGCTGCCTTTGGCCGACCATCTGTCCGGTCTTTGGTATTGATGAAAAGGCCGGCCTCGACCTCCTGCGCGGCTCGCGGGCGCAGCCCGGCGTGAAGCACGTCTTCGTGCAATCCGGCATCCGCATGGACGTGGCGCTGCGCACGCCCGAATACACCAAGGAGCTCGTCCAGCACCACGTCTCCGGCCACATGAAGGTCGCGCCCGAACACATGGACCCGGCCACGCTGCGCCGGATGCGCAAGCCCGCCGGCGACTTCCCGGCGTTCATGGAGAAGTTCTTCCAACTCAGCGAAGAGGCCGGTAAGGAGCAGTATCTCGTGCCGTATTTCATCTCCAGCTTCCCCGGCTGCACCGAGAAGGAAATGGGCGCGGTCGAGAAGTTCTTGAAAGAAGAGAAGTGGAACCTCCAGCAAGTGCAGGACTTCATCCCGCTCCCCATGACCGGCTCTGCGGCGATGTATGTGACCGGTATCGACGTCAACACCGGCGAGCCCATCCCCGTGGTGCGCGGCGCGGGCGACCGCGAGCGTCAGAAGCGAATGCTCCGGCCCAATCCCGTCCACGAGGCGCGCATGACCGGCAGCCGTCGCCGGATGGCATCCTCCGAGCCCAACCCCGGCGCGCAGATGGACACGGTGGATTGAGGGGAGCCCAAGGAAAGCAGGATTGAGATCCAGATTAGGAGGAGGCGCGGCTGAGGTGCCCCCTCCTGCTCAAAATCCTGAGATCAACCTTGCGTCCAGCTCCAAGCGACCGCCTAAAACCGCCAGTCCGCCGCGAGGGTGAAATTCCGCCCCGCCTCATTCAGCCCGGAGCCGTGGATGCGGTAGTCCTCGTCCGTGAGGTTCTCAATCGCCCCGGTTAGGGTGAAGCCCTTAACCGGCCGCCAGCCCGCGCGGAAGTGATAGACCGCGAAGCCCGGCGTGCCACCCGGCGGAATGCGTTGCGTGTCGCGCGCATCGGCGGAGGACAGCCGGTCCTGCTCCGCCGCCACCGTCGCGCCCGCCTCCGCCCACCAGCGCTGCGCCGGGGCCTCATACTTGAGCGCGAACTGCGTCGTCGCCGGCATCAGCTTCGAGGCCGGCTCGCGTTGCTTCGCCGCGCCGCCCGTGGCGGGGAACACGTCCAGCCAGCCCTCCATCCACGTCACGTTCGCCCGCAGCGTCCACTGCGGGTGCAAGCGCACACTGCCGTCGAACTCGATCCCGTGGATGTGCCCGGAGCCGGAGTTCAGCTTCGTCACCTCGGCCAGCCCGCCGATGACCGCCCCCGTCGGCGTGCGCACGATGAGGTCGCTGACCAGCGTGTGGAAGTAACTCGCCTGCGCTGCGAAGCGCTCGTGCAGCACCTTCACGCCGCTCTCCAGCGTGAGGAAATGCTCCGGCCGCAAGTTCGGCTGCGGCGTCTCCAGCTCGCCGGACTGCGCGATGTCGAAGCGCGTGAGGTCGGACAAGTTCGGCGCACGAAACCCCTGCGAAGCCCCGGCGAACGCGTGCCAGCGGTCGTGCTCATCCACATGCCAGATGACCCGCGCGCTGCCGGTGAAGGCGTGCCACGCGTCACTCACCCCGATCGTCGCGCCGCCGATCGGGTTGACCACCCGCGCCGCATCCGCCGCCGCGTAGGTGAAGCGCCCGCCCAGCGACAACTCCAGCCGCTCGTTGAAGAAAGGAATCGTGTCCTCCGCGAACAGACCGGCGAGGTGATACGTCGCGTCATCCGCCACCGGGCCTTGCGCCGGCGTGCCGGTCAACGCGCCGGCGGCGTTGAAGTTCCGCCGGAAGCTCCCCACCCAGTCGTGGTAATACTCCACGCCATAAACCCACCGGCCCACCGGCGTTTCGCTGACGAGATAACCGTTCAACCCCAGCGTCGTCACCTCGAAGCCTTGCTCGGTGGAAGTTGAGTTGGCCAGGCGGCGAAACTCCGTCTCGCGCTGCAAGTGATGCGACACGCTCGCGTGCGCCTCTTGCGCGAAGCCGGTTAACTGCTCCGCGTGATACTGCACGTAGGTCAGGTGGCGGTTCTGGTCGTAACTCAGCGCCTGGTCCGTGCCTACCGTCGTGCCCCGCCACGCGTAGCCCTGCGTCGTGCGATGCGTCCGCCACGCGTCGTCCTGGTCCACGGTCTGGTGCGCCACGACCACGCGCGCGTCAGGCGTCACGCGCCACTCCAGCTTTCCGTCGAGGTCGCGGTCCAGATAGCCCGTCGCCTTCTGTCGCCGGACCTCCTGCCCGCCGCGCACATCGCCGTAGTCTTTCCACGAGCCGCCGAGGAAGAAGCCGACGTCGCGGTCGAAGTGTCCGCTCACTTCCGCCCGTGCCGTGTGCGAACTCTCCGCCGAGGACACGCGGTATAACGCCCGCCGTTCCCAACTAAAACCGTCCGCGAACTCCGTCGGCCCGACCGTCAGCGCGTTCACTGTCCCGCCGATGGCGTCGCTGCCGTAAAGCACGGCGGACGGGCCTTTCACCACCTCGAGCCGCGCGATGGTGAGCGGGTCCACCGTGTTCCAATACTGGTTCGGCCCATCGCGGAAGACGGAGTTGTTGAGCCGGATGCCGTCCACGAGCAGCAGCGTGCGGAAGCCGGTGAAGCCACGGATGAAGGGCGAGCCTTGGCCGTTGCCCGTCTTCTGCACCATGACTCCCGGCGTGTCGCGCAACGCGTCGGGCAACGTGCGTGGCAGGCGCTCGGCCAGCTCCTCGGCCTCGATGGTGTCCACGAGGTAAGGCAGCCGCAGCGGCGGCGAGGAGATGCGGCGCGCGGTGACGTTGACCTCCGGCAGCAACTGGGAAACCACCGGCGTGTTCGTGTCGGCGGCGAGGGCCGCAGCCCCCGCGCCAACGGCTCCGAGGCCTGCCAGCAGTCTGCAAAATCGATTCATGACCAACACCAGACATACCCGGCAACCGCAGCATTCAGCCGCCAACCGCAAGCACTAGAACGCGCGCGCAGGGCGGCCACACTGCGGCGGAAAGCGGTTGGCGGGCTGTAATGCGAACGTCACGAATCACCGGGTTGCCTCGCGCATCAGCGCCTCGCACTATGCCCGCCATGTTCAACGTCGCCCGCCTGCTCACCGTGTTCGCCACCGCCCTCGCGCTCCCGCTCTTCGCTGCGCCGGAGGCGTTTGAAATCGGCCCGGACAACAAGGACCAACTCCCGCGCGGCAAGGAGGCCGACGGCATCATCGGCGACTTCGTGCTGCGCAATGACAAGGTCGAGGCCGTCATCTCCGCAAACCTCCCGCTGCGCCGCGCGAACATGAGCACGTTCTACGGCACCAACGGCATTTCCCCCGGCTGCCTCTACGACCTCACGCTGCGCGGCGCGCACAACGACCAACTCACCGCGTTCTCGCCCAGCGGCCAGCAGGGGCCGGTCTCCTGGGTCCGCGTGGCCAAGGACGGCAAGGACGGCGAGGCGGTCATTGAGACGGTCGTGACCTCGCCGAACAACGGCGGCCTCTACAAGCGCCACGAGTATCGCCTGCGCGACGGCTGGCAGGGCGTGCTCGTCGTCACCACGTATCGCAACGCCGGCACGGACACGCGCAAGGGCACGGTGGACGACCGCTGGGTGACGTTCACCAGCATGGGCACGACCGGCGACATCGCGTGGGCCGACGCCGTGGACCCGGCGGACAAGGCGGGTTACGCGCGGGCTTGGGTGGAGCGCGACGGGATGAAAGCGCCGCCGACGGAACTCGAACTCAAGCCCGGTCAGGAAATTTCCTTCGCGCGGTTCGTCGCGGTGGGCACCTCGCCGTTGCAGGCGGTTGGGTTGGTGAAAGAGTTTCGCGGAGAAGCGGGCGCGATGGTGAATGGCACAGTGAAGGACGCAGCGGGCAAAGGCATTGCCACCGCGCGTGTCACCGTGGCTTCGCTCGCGAACACCACTTCGACCAACCGGCTCGCGGCGTATCCGAACGCGGCGGGCGAAGTCAGCTTGTGGTTGCCGACCGGCGAGCAGGAGCTGGAAATCGCCGACCTCGGTCGCGACAGCGCGGCGGCCAAGATTTCTGTCGCAGCGGGCCAAAGCGAGAAGTTCAGCACGGTCCTGAAGGCTCAATCCGGCATCGCCTTCGACATTCGCGGCGAAGACGGCAAGCCGCTTCCTTGCAAAGCCCAGTTCATCGGCGTCAACGGCACGAAGGTTCCCAACCTCGGCCCGCAGAACCGTGCCGCCGGTTGCGTGGACCAGCATCACTCGGCCAACGGCCAGTTCCGCCAGCCGCTGCCGCCCGGCGATTACGAAGTCATCGTCACGCGCGGAATCGAGTTCGGTCACTTGCGCCAGCAGGTGAAGCTCACCGCCGGCCAGACCGCGATGGTGAAAGGTGTTTTGAAGCGCCTCGTGGACACGCGCGGCTGGGTGAGCGCTGATTATCACAACCACTCCACGCCCAGCGGCGACAACACCTGCGGCACCGACGACCGCCTCATCAACCTCGCTGCCGAGGGCGTCGAGTTCGTGCCCACCACGGAGCACAACCGCTTCTACGACTGGCGGCCGCACATCGTTCGCCTCGGGCTGACGAACCACTTGCAAACCGTCTCCGGCGTCGAGCTGACCGGCAGCGGCGCGCATTTCAACTCGTTCCCCTTCGACCCCGTGCCGTTCGCGCAGGACGGCGGCGCGCCCGTGTGGAGCACCGACCCGCGCATCACGGCGGCGACGCTCCGCGACTTCCAAAAGCCCGAGCCGGCGCGGTGGATTCAAATCAACCACCCCGACATGGTCGCCAACTTCACCGACCGCGATGGCGACGGGCGCGCGGACGGCGGCTTCCTCGGGCTGCCGCTGTTGATTGATGGCGTCGAGGTGGAGAACTACAGCCCGAGCAGCATCTTGAGCGGCGCGCCGTTTAGCATCGCGAAGGATACCAAGACAGGGCGCGACGCGGTGCGTTACCAGCGCGAGTTCATCTGGCTTCAGCTTCTCAACAAAGGCCATCGCTACGTCGGCGTGGCAGTATGCGACGCGCACTCGGTTTACGGCAACGGCACCGGCGGCTGGCGGATGTATATGCCCAGCGCGAGCGACGAGCCGGCGAAGATTGATTGGCGCGAGAACGCCCGTCACGCGAAGGAAGGCCGCAGCTACCTCACCACCGGGCCGTTCCTCCAAGTCCAGACCGACGACGGCACGCAACCTGGTGGCACCGTGCGCGCGACCGGCGGCGTGAAGCTCAAGGTGCGCGTGCAATGCACCGACTGGATCGACATCGACCGCGTGCAAGTGCTCGTGAACGGGCGCGCCGAGCCGAAGCTGAACTTCACGCGCGCGATGCACCCGGAGTGGTTTGCGAACGGCGTGGTGAAGTTCGACCGCACGCTGGACGTGCCGCTCGCCGAGGACGCGCACCTCATCGTCGTGGCGGCGGGGGAGAACTTTGATTTGAAGACCGGCTACGGCACCAGCGCGCAGGCGAAGCTCAAACCCATCGCTTACCACAACCCCATCTGGGCCGACGTGGACGGCAATGGCTTCAAGCCCAACGGCGACACGCTGGGCTGGCCGCTGACAACGAAAGTCACAACCGAGGAAGCGCGGGCATTGCTGGAGCAGCATGCGAGCACCGCGCCAAAGGCCGTCGCACCAGCGACCGAACCGAAGGCCAAGGCGAAGAAGAAGTAGGCCACCGCACGCCAGCGGGCTTCAGCCTAATTGGGTGCCGAGGGCGAGTGGGTGGCCGGCGAGGAACTCGGCGGCGGTCATGCGGCGGCTGCCTTCCTTTTGCACTTCGAGCAGGCGCAGCGCGCCTTCACGGCAGGCGATGACGAGGCCGGACTTGTCGGCGGCGAGGACTTGGCCGGGCGTGGTGGACGGCGACTGCAAGTCACCGGCACGGAGCAGCTCGGCCCGCCAGACTTTCAACAAGAGCGGCTTGGGCTGCGTGGGGAGGAAGGTGAAGGTGCCGGGCCAGGGCGTGAAGGCGCGGAGACGGTTGTGCAGAACGCTGGCGGGTTGCGACCAGTCGAGGCGGCCGTCGTCCTTCGTGAGTTTGCGGGCGTAGGTCACGCCTTCGGCGGGTTGCGGGTGCGGCGGAAGTTCGCCGCTGACGTAGCGGGGGATGGTTTGGATGAGCAGTTCTGCGCCGAGGATGGCGAGCCGGTCGTGGAGGGTTTGAGCGTTGTCGTCGGGGTCGATGGGCGTGGCGCGCGTGGCGACGATGCCGCCGGTGTCGAGGCCGACGTCCATGCGCATGACGGTCACGCCGGTCTCGGCGTCGCCTTCGAGGATGGCCCACTGGATGGGGGCCGCACCGCGCCAGCGCGGGAGGAGGGAGGTGTGGATGTTCAGGCAGCCGTGGGTGGGGATGTCGAGCAAGGCTTGCGGCAGAATTTGGCCGTAGGCGAGCACGGCGACGAGGTCGGGGCGCAGGTCGCGGAGCTGTTGGAGGGAGGTTTCGTTCCGGGCGCGCTCGGGCTGGAGCACGGGCAGGCCGAGGCGCAGGGCGAGTTCCTTGACGGGTGGGGGCTGGAGTTTGAGGTCGCGGCCTTTGGGTTTGTCGGGCTGCACGACGACGCCGACGACCCGGCAATCCGGCGCGGTGGCGAGGGCTTGGAGCGTGGGACAGGCGATGTCCGGCGTGCCCATGAAGACGAGGCGCAGCATGGGCCGGAGTGTCCGGGGCGGAGCGGAGGGGGACAAGGTTTTATGAGGCAGGGGGAATGGAGCCAGCGCGGGGCGAGCGACCTGCCATGCCACCGCAGGTCCTGCCCCAATGGCACTGCTCCACCCGGCTGCCGGTCCGTCAGCGCTGCTGTCACTCGCGCCCGGCGTGAAGCAGCGGAAATCGGATTGCAAAGTGCCCGACCCTCTTCCTAAGCTCCCGGCGAATGAAGCACGTTTCCTTGCTCTTGCTTGCGGCTTGTCTCGCGCTGGCCGCCCCCAGCGCTCAGGCCGCGGCGGCGGATGAACAGTATGTCAAAGTTTTCAACACGGTCTTGCAGGGCGATTCGCTCCGCGAAGCCGGTCAGGGTAAGCAGGCCTTGGAGAAATACCTGAACGCGCTGGAGGAGCTGAAGAAGATCCAAGCCGCCTACAAGACGTGGGAGCCGAAGCTCGTCGCGTTCCGCCTAGCCTATATCGAGGACTGGATTAAGAAGTTGAGCGTGCAGTTCCCCGGCACCGTGGCACCGAAGCCCTTCGTCCCCGTCAGCCAGACCGGCGACGAGGCCGGGTCGGAGAAGCTCACGGGCTTGGAGAAGCAAATCCGCGAGCTGAACAACGACTTAATCCGGGCACGCACGGAGGCCACCGCCGCGCAGGAGAAGCTTAAGGAAGCCCTCGCCGCCCGGCCTAAGGACGTGGACCCCGCCGAGTTGGTGAAGGCCCAGCAGAAGGCCCGCGACCTGCAAAAGGCCGCCGACCTCAAGCAGATTGAAGTGGAAGACCTCACCAAGCGCACTGCGAGCGCCGAAAAGGAACGGAACGAGTTTCAGAAGCAGGTCGCTGTGCTTAAGGACAAGGCCGAGGTGCCCGTGCTCAAGAAGGAAAACTCCGCGCTCAAAACCAAGGTGGACGAGCTGACCAAGCTCACCGTCGGCAACAAATCCGAGGAGCTGGCCCGCCAGCTCGCCACCGCCAAGGCCGAACTCAAGGCCGAGCAGCAGCGCGCCACCGACCTGGCCAAGGCCAACAAGAAAATGGAAATCATCCTCACGGACCCGAACAACGCCACCGGCATCACGACCGACCAGTTCAAGGAACTGGAGAAGAAGAACAAGGAACTGGAAGCCTCCGTGAAAGCGTTTGAAGTCCAGGTTCAGAAGGGCACAGCCGACGGGGCCAAGCTCAAGCAAATGGAAAAGGAGCGTGAGGATTTACAGAAGCAGCTTCTCGAACTGCAAAAGCAGTTGAACGAGAAGAAGAAGGTGTCCAGCAACGCGGCCGAAAAGTTAGAACAGGAACTCGGTGTCGCCCAAGCGAGGGTGGCGGCACTGGAGGCCCGAAAAACACCCTACTCCGCGGAGGAGCTCGCCTTGTTGAAAGGCTCCTCCGCTCCGGTCGCGGTCCCCGCGCCGGTCGCCAAGTCGGCAAAGAAAAGCTCTGCCGACCTGCCGCCCGGTGCTGTGAACGTAGCCCTCGAAGCCCAGCGCGCCTACGCCGCCCAGCGCTTCGATGAAGCGGAGAAGAAATACCTCGAAGTCCTCACGCTCGACCCAGGCAACGTCTATACGCTCGCCAATCTCGGCGCGGCCCAGATGGAGCTGAACAAGCTCCCCGAGGCCGAGGCGCATTTGAAACGCGCGCTCGCGCTCGACGGAGACGATGCCTTCTCCCTGGCCCTCCTTGGCCTGCTCAAGTTCCGCCAGCAGAAGGCTGACGATGCCTTCGACGCGCTGAGCCGCGCCGCGAAGCTCGACCCGGACAACGCACAGACGCAGAACTACCTCGGCCTGGTCCTGAGCATGAAGGGGCAGCGCGAACCTGCCGAAGCCGCCTTCCGCAAGGCCATCCAGATCGCCCCCGGCTACGCGGTCGCGCACTACAACCTCGCGGTCTATTACGCCACCCAGGTGCCGCCCACGCGCGAGCTGGCCCGTTGGCATTACCAGAAGGCGGTCACCGTCGGCCATCCCAAGAGCGACGAGTTGGAGAAGTTGCTCGCGCGGAACTGAGTGGCGGAGGAGCCGAATGGCCGCGAAAGGGCGCAAAGAAACAGCGGAGGTTCGCAGGTTCCAAGTTCTTGTCCCGCTGATTCCCTTTGCGCCCTCTGTATTTTTTCGCGGCTAAAATCCCTTCCCCATGCTCCGCCAAAGCACCCACGAACTCATCATCCTCACTCGTGGCCGAGGCTTCACCGAAGTCACCGACGAAGTCGCCACCCGCGTGCGCCAGGCCCGCCTGCAAACCGGTCTCGCCACCTTGCACCTGCGCCACACTTCCGCCTCGCTGCTCATTCAGGAAAACGCCGACCCCGAAGTGCGCCGCGACCTGGAGCGGTTTTTCGCCCGTCTGGCGCCGGACGGCGACCCGCTCTTCCAGCACAACTGCGAGGGTGACGACGACATGCCTGCGCACATCCGCACCGCGCTGACCTCGGTGAACTTGAGCCTCCCCATCGTGCGTGGCGAACTTGCCCTCGGCACCTGGCAGGGCATCTACGTTTGGGAACACCGCACCGCACCACACCGCCGGCAGCTCGTCTTGCACTTGCTGGGCGAGTGAAGGCTTCGTCGCGCACCCTCACCCCATCACCTCGGCGAGTTTCACCAGCCGGCTCTGCTCCTTCAGAGATTTCGCCGCTGCGTAGATGATGGCGGTGACCTCGATGATCTCTTGGTGCGGCACCGGTTCCTTGCGGGTGATCACCATCTCGCGGAAGCTCGCGATGAGGCGGAACATCTGGTAGTGATAGCCGTAATCGAAGCTGCCCTCGATGGACGGGGTGAACGTGTGGAGCTTCTTCTTGAAGTAGAGATCCGTGCGGTCGTATTCGAACCGCTCGTAAGGCTGGCCGAACCAGACGTGGCACGGATACCGGTCAGGATAGGTGATCAAGCCGTGGATCGTGTCCTTGTATTCGTAGAGGCTCACGGCCTCGACCCCCGCGCCCATCAGAGTCACCACCGCCCAAACCGGGTGTTGTCCGTAGATCATCCAGCCCGCCAAGCTGGAGCGGCTGAAGAGTCGGGCCGAGACGTGTTCCAACTGGCCAAACACGCCGGAGTCGCGCATCCGCAGCGCGGCCTCCATGCCAAACTCATAGCGCCAGCAACTGGTGGACATCAGCGGTGCGTTATGTTTTCGGGCGAACTCCAGAATCTTCCGCGTGCCCGCCACGTCGCCGCCGATGGGCTTGTCGCAGAAGGTCGGCAACCCCTTGGCCAGCCCTGGCGCGACGAGGTCAAAGTGATCTTCGCCCAGCCCCGACGCATCCCCCATCCAGACGGCATCCACCTCCTTCACCAGCTCGTCGAGCGAGCGGGCGACCTGCACCCCGGGGAAGACTTCGGTGAAGGGCACGGCCACCTGCGGGTCCGCGTCATAGTAGTGCGTGATGCGTGTGTCGGGGAAGGGGAGCTGGTCAAAGTTGAACTTCGGATTGCGCAACACCGTGCTGAACAGCTTGTGCCCATACGGATAATGCTTTTTGAGCGCGTCGAGATCGCAGACCGGGTGCAGCCCCTGGGCGAAGTGCCAGATATGGCCGTTGCGCGGCTGCGGCTTGCCCTTGATGGCCGCCGAGACTACGCCGATGCGCAGGGGACGCTTCGGCGGTTCGGCGGCGGCGAGCGTGCCGGCTCCGGCGAGCGCCATTGCGCCGAGGGCGCCGGCAGATTTCAAGGTGTCTCGGCGGGTGACGGAGGTGGGGGTGACGCTGTTAGATTTCATCGTGGTGCTAGGTCCGGGCAGCATGCCGGAGGCGTTCCTGGCGTGCATCTCAATTCCTTGCGGTTCGCCCGGAGCAAAGCCGTCAGGCGCCGGCTTCGCCCTAGCCCATCGGGGCACAGTCTGACCGGGACTGCCACGGTGGAAAACCCGCGGTTAACCCGTCCTTTCTGCGCTCGCTACAGGAAATCTTGGATTGACTTTGGAGGGGTGGCCGATACGGTTGCGCGAGCGTGGGAACTGAGTAAACAACGTATTTGCCACTGGTTTTATGAAACACTTCGGCCGCAGTCCAATCCTCTCCTTCGGTAGCCTCTTGCTGGCTGCCGCGTGGTTGTTCACCGCCACCGCGCAGGCCGCAACGCCTGGGGCGGCGCAGGTCAAGAAAGTCGTCGGCACGGCGAACTACACCGACGCCCGGGGCGGCGGGCCGCTCAAGGAAGGCGACATCCTCATGGCGGGAGCCACCATTAACACTGGAGCCGCGTCCTATGTGGACTTGGACATGGGCGTGAACGGCAACGCGTTGCGCGTCGAGGCGGACAGCACGCTGGCGCTCAACAAACTGGAATACACCAAGGCGGGAGAGACCATCGTCAACACCCAGCTGGAGGTAAAGAAAGGCCAGACCGTCGCCAACGTCATCAACAAGCTTTCCAAGGCCTCCAAATACGAGATCAAGACCCCGGCGGGCGTCGCTGGTATCCGCGGCACGGTTTTGCAGGTGTCCACCTCTCGGGTGCTTTGTCTTATCGGCACGGTTCAATTCACCACGGTCAACGGCCAGTTACAGTTGGTCATTGGCGGAACGGTATACACAACCGGTGCGGCGGGGGTGCAGAAAGCCACGACGGTGCAGACAACCGGCCTAGCTGTCGCTGCCACGTCCCTCACGGCGAATACCCAAGCGGCGAATACCGTATCTGCGGTCGTAAAGCAGTTCACCACTGCGATCGCTGCGGAAGCAGCAGCGGCGGCCGGAGCCGGCGGTGCCGCCCAAGCGGCGGCTGACGCATCGCGGGCAGTCATGGCTGCACTGGTTACGGCTGTCCAAGAGGCCGCCAATAGCGCTCCGCCAGCGATCCAGGCTGCCGCCCGGGCCGCTGCTGCCAACCTTGCTGCCACGAGTGAAGCCGTGCAGACCACTGCGGCGGCCAATGCTGCGGCAGTGGGGACCATCGCTGGTGGCGGAACCGCCCAGCAGGCCCAGCAGGCGGCCCAGCAGGCGGCCAACCAGTCCACGGGCAACACCGCCTTGGCGAATTCTGCGGCAACTGGAGCGGCTCCGCTGATTGCTCCTGCCATTCAAGCCCGCACCCAGGGTGGAAGCCCAACCCAAATTATCGCAGGCGGGGTGAACACTCCTCCTCCCGCTCCCCCTGGCGCTCCTTCAGCGCCTGGCCCCGCCGTGCCGGTCACCGAAGCCAAGACCTTCGTATCACCCATCACCAAGTAGCGGCCATCTGCCGCCACTCTCACCCAGAGCGACCTTGTGTTGCTCTGGGTTTTTTGTTTAGCTGCTTCCACGCGTGACACCCTCGAAGGCCAAGCTGATCCCTTACGCCATTGCCCTAGGCGTCATCGCGTTTGTCGGCTTCCTCCAATCCCTCCGGCACTGGAGCACGGTCGGCGACGGGCTGGAGCGGTTGGAAGGGATAACCTACGACTGGCGGCAGACGGAAGCGCTGAAACGGCACCCCCCCTGCGCAACGAATCTGGGTTTCGTTTACATCGAAGACGAGGACATCCGCAGACTCGAGGACGGGATGGGCGGTGCCTTGGATTACCAATTCGGGCTTTACTGGCCGCGCCAAGTCTATGGTCGGCTCGTCAATGAATTGAAGGCGGAGGGCGCGCGCCTGATCGCCTTCGACGTGTTGTTCAGCGGTTTGCGGGTGGACCATGCCCCAGTGCTGGTCGGCACCAACCCCGTCCCGGTCGCCTCCGACGAGTTCCTGGCCGACCAATTGCGCTCGGCGAACAACGCGGCGATCGCCACCAGCAGGGATTTGCTTCCCCACCGCCTGTTCCGGGACAGTGTGCAGCGTTTGGGCGACATCTCGACGGACAAGGATCCCGACGGCGTCCTGCGCCGCGCCCATGCGTTTCGGACCTTTTATGCCCTGCATTCGACCATGGAACGGCTGGCGGAGCAGCACGACTTCGACCTGAGTAAAACCATCGTTCGCCCCGGGCAGAGCGTCACGCTCATGCCGAGCGAAGGGAAGGGGATGGAAATCCCGTTGCAGGCGGATAACACCTACGACGTGGGGGTATTCAAGTCACGGCTGCCGAACGAGCGTGGTGCGCCGCCCGGAGTCATGCTCGGCAAGGCCTTCCGCGAAGTGACCGTCTGGCACATGGGCATCGTGATGGCGGCCGCGCAACTGGGTCTGGACCTTGATCGCGCCAAGGTGGACCCCGCCCGGGGGGTGATCTTCCTCCCCGGCACCAATGGCGTGGACCGCACCATCCCGGTGGACAAAGGCGGGTTCTTCTACGTGGATTGGAGCATCAAGCACGATGACGCACGCCTGACGCGGGAGAACTTCACGGGCGTGCTGGCCAAGGAACGGATGCGGCGACTGGGTAAGCCCAAGGACGAAGACGAGCGGTGGAAGGACAAGATCCTCATCGTCGGCTCCACCGCCACCGGCAACGACCTCACGGATCGCGGGGCCACGCCCATCCAGGGTGATGCCTACCTCGTCGGCAAGCACTGGAACGTCGCCAACTCCGTCATCATGGACCGCTACATCACGCGCAGTCCGCTCTGGTTGGATCTGCTGGCCGTGGTGCTCATGGGCACGCTGGCGGCGGGGCTGACTTGGAGGCTCCGCGCGCCTTGGCCGACATTGGTGGTGATCGTCATCGTCGTTGCCTACGGCTTGCTCGCGCGCTCCTTGTTCGTCGAGTTTCGCTACTGGATTCCCATGGCCCTACCACTGCTCGGGGCGCTGCTGGGGAACCACGTTGCGCTGCTTACCTACAACATCGTCTTCGAACAGCGCGAGAAACGCCGCGTCACGGGCGTCTTTGCCAAGCTCGTCTCCCCGAACGTCGTCAGCCAGCTTCTCCAGCGGGATGTGATCAAGCTGGAGGGCACGCGCGAGCACATCACCGTCTTCTTCTCCGACGTGCGCGGCTTCACCAAGCTCACCGACGTGAATCAAACCCGCGCCGAGACCTATGTGCGCAACCACCAGCTCACCGGCGCGGCGGCAGAGGCGCACTTCGATGAGACCGCCAAGGACACGCTCAACACCGTCAACCTCTACCTCTCCGCCATTGCCGACCAGATCAAGAAACACAACGGCACGCTGGACAAATACATCGGCGATTGCGTGATGGCCTTCTGGGGCGCGCCCACGCCGAACCCCCAGCACGCCGTCGCCTGCGTCCGCGCGGCGATGGACGCTCAGATCGCCATGCACCTCCTGAACCTCGATCGAGTAGCGAAAAACCGACAGCGCGAGGGCGAGAACCTCCGGCGCGTTGCCGCCGGGCAGGAGCTACTCCACCCCTTGCCCATCCTCGCCTTGGGCACGGGCATCAACAGTGGCACCGCCATCGTTGGCATGATGGGTTCCGAGGCGCACATCATTAACTACACCGTCTTCGGTCGGGAGGTAAACCTCGCCAGCCGCCTCGAAGGCGTCTCCGGGCACAGCCGCATCATCATCGGCGAGGCGACCTTCCGGGAATTGGAGAAATACGATCTGGAGCTGGGCGCGCTCTGCGTGGAGCTGGAGCCCGTGACGCCGAAGGGCTTCGCCATGCCGGTGCGCATCTGGGAAGTGCCGTGGAAAAAGTTCCTGCCGCCTGGCACGGGCGAGTTGCCTTCAGCCGAGCCAGCAGCGGCGAAGCCGGACGCGCACTAAGGCAGGTGCGGCGCGGAGTTCCTTGAACGGAATCAAACCGCAACTGACTTCACTTCGGATAATCCCGCCACAGCCACTTGAGCACTTCGGGGAAGATGCTGCCGCCGTGCTTGCTGTTGTGCGCGCCCTCGCCGAAGTCGAAGCGCACATCGTAGCCAGCGAACTTCAGCGCGGCGGCCATCTGCTGGTTGCACAACGGCCAGTCGCCGAACTCGTTCTTCACGTCGTCCACGCCGCTCTGCACGGAGACGCGGATGGGCTTGCGCTCGGTCTTGCGGACGAGCGCGGGATAGACGTGACCGCCCCGGATGTTCGTGTAGCTGCCGATGGTGGTGAGGGCCTTGCGGAACTCGTTAGGCCGCTCCCAGCAGACGGTCCACGAGCAGATGCCGCCGCTGCTGGCGCCGCAAATGGCGCGGCCTTCGGGGTTCGTGGTGAGGGAATACTGTTTACTGACCTCAGGTAAAATCTCTTCCAGCAGGAAGCGCGCGTAGCGGTCGCCGAGGGAATCATACTCGAAGCTGCGGTTGCTCACCTGCCACGGGCTTTTGCCGGGCGGCTTGCCGATTTCGTGGCCCGGGTTGAGGAGGATGGCGATGGTCACGGGCATTTCGCCCTTGGCGATAAGGTTGTCGAAGACGATGGGCACGCGCCAGTTGCCCTTGAGGTTCACGTAGTCGTGGCCGTCCTGGAAGACCATCACGCACGCGGGCTTGGCGGCGGTGTATTGCGCGGGCACGTAAACCCACCAATCACGCACGGTGTTCGTGAAGATGCTGCTCCGCCACTCGGGCATCTTGATGAGCTTGCCTTGCGGCACGCCGGGCTGGACTTCGTGGTAGGGAGTAATCTTGAACTCGTCGGCGGCACGGGCGGTGAGCGCGAGGGCAAGCAGCAGGAGCGGAAGGATGCGTTTCATGGTCGAGTGCGTGCATGGTGCGTCACCACTGGAAGCGCATCAAGCTTCGGTCGTGGAGAAATCTGCCTGACTCGACGCGTGCTTCCTCGGATGCTCCCGCCCGTGAGTGTCCGCCTCGAACTCCTCCAAGTCGCCCGCCTCGGCGCGCAGATGCTCGGCGATTCCGCCGGGCTGGTGCGCGATTTCTACCGCCGCCAGTGGACTGAGACGGGTGCGGGGCGCGACCGCTCGGACCGGCCGGACCTCTACTACACCGTCTTCACGCTGAACGGCTGCGAAGCGCTGGAGGTGGCCATCCCCGACGCGAAGCTGGAGGCGTGGTTGCGGACTTTCGGCGAAGGCGAAGGGCTGGACTTGGTTCACCTCACGTCGCTCGCGCGCTGCTGGGCTTCGCTCGGGAAGAAGCGGCTGCCCGACGGCTTGCCGGAGGCGTTGCTCGCCCGACTCGAAGCCTTCCGCAAGCCCGACGGTGGCTATGACAGCGACACGAAGAAAGCCCACGGAACCGCCTACGGCTCCTTCCTCGCACTCGGAGCGTATCAAGACCTCGGCAAACTGCCGCCCAAGCCGCTGCGCATCGTGCAAAGCCTCAAGCATCTCGAAACGGCCGACCACGCTTGGAACAACACGCCCGGCCTGCCGCTTGGCTCGACCAATCCCACCGCCGGCGCGGTTACACTGTTGCGCCACCTGCATCTCCCGCTGAATCCCGCCGTGGGCGACTGGCTCCTCGCCCGGCTGCATCCGCAAGGCGGCTTCACCGCTGTGCCCGGCGCGCCGATGCCCGACCTGCTCTCCACCGCCACCGCGCTCCACGCGCTGGCGAGCCTCGACCGCCGCCTGACCGCCGCCCAACGCGAGCGTTGTCTCGACTTCGTGGACACGCTCTGGTCGGCGGAAGGCGGCTTCCACGGCCACTGGGCCGACGACCACCTCGACGCGGAATACACCTTCTACGGTCTGCTCGCGCTGGGGCATTTGAGCGTGCAATGACGGCAGAATTTGACGGCTTTGCCCGGTTGGCTACAGTCGTCGCACATCAATGAAGAAATCCTCCAGCATCAATCCCAAGGACCGTTTCGTCATCATCATGGCCGGGGGGCGCGGCGAGCGCTTCTGGCCCGTCAGCCGCGAGCAGACGCCCAAGCAGCTCATCAAGCTCCTCGGCGACACCTCGTTCCTCCAGCAGGCCGTGGCGCGCGTCACGCCGCTGGTGCCGATGGAAAACATCTTCGTCATCACCAACGCGGTGCAGGCAGCCGCAGTGCGGAAACAGTTGCCCAAGCTGCCTAAGGAGAACGTCGTCGCCGAACCGGTCGGGCGCGACACCTGCGCGGCGGTCACGCTGGGCGCGGCCATCGTCGGTGCGCGTTCCACCACGGGCGTCATGGCCGTGCTTCCGGCGGACCACGTCATCCCGGAGGAGAAGAAGTTTCAGACGGTGCTCGGTGATTGCTTCGACCTAGCGGCGCGCGGGCAGGCCATCGTGACCATCGGCATCAAGCCGACCGAGCCGGCTACCGGCTACGGCTACATCCGCACCGGCAACCAGTTGCCGTCGCCTGCCGGCGCGAAGCCCTACAAGACCGCGATGTTCAAGGCCGAGCGCTTCGTGGAGAAACCCAACTACGACACCGCCGTGGAATACGTGAACAGCGGCCAGTATCGCTGGAACGCCGGGATGTTCATCTGGAGCTTCATCACCGTGACGAACGGCCTCGAAGCGCATCAGCCCGAGATGGCCGCCGCGTGTCACCGTTGGTTCGATGCCGCCAAATCCCCCGCCAAGCTCGCCAAGGTGCTGGCGAAGGAATACCCGGCCATCAAAAAGGTGTCGATTGACTACGCGCTCATGGAGAAGGCGCAGAATGTCGTCGTGGCCGACGGCTCCTTCGCCTGGGACGACCTCGGCTCGTGGAACGCGCTTGCGCACCACGTGAAACCCGACGCCGAGGGCAACTCCGCTGTGGGCGACTTTCTTCACGTGGATGCGGCGCGGAACATCATCTACGACGCCCGCAGCAAGAAGCTGCGCACCCCCATCTGCCTCGTCGGCGTGCGCGACAGCATCATCGTCCAGACCGACGACGCCACGCTCGTCGCGCACAAGAGCGAGTCGCAGAAGATTAAGGAGCTGGTGAAGAAACTCGCACTGGACGCGCGGCTGAAGAAGCTGGTGTAGGCCACCATTCTGGCTGGAGCGACGGGGCTCTTCGCCGCAGATGAACCCAGATGAAACACAGGTTACGAGCGGGGAAGGCAGTCGAAACGGAGCATGACTCCCTACTTGGGGACATCTGTGTTTCATCTGTGCTCATCTGTGGCTGAAAGTCGGGGACTGGTTGCCAAGGGCTGCGTTGCTTCCCCCGCCTGTGCTATGGTGCCACTGACGATGCGCCGCCGCCCAATGCCAGCCTTGCTCGCCGCATGCCTCTGGCTGGGTGTCGGCTGCGCGCCGGAGAAAGACCGCGACTTCACCCTCGCCCGCGAACGTATGCTGCACGACCAACTCACCGGCCCCGGCCGCGGCATCCAGGACGCACGCGTCCTCGCTGCGATGCGCACCGTGCCGCGCCACGAGTTCGTGTCGGAGGAGTTTCGCTTGGGGGCCTACGACGACCGACCGCTCCCCATCGGCCACGGACAGACCATCTCGCAGCCGTTCATCGTCGCGTTTATGACGGAGCATTTGCAGCCGCTTTCGACTGACAAAGTTTTGGAAATCGGCACCGGCTCTGGCTACCAGGCGGCAGTTCTCTCCGGCTTGGTGCAGGAAGTCTTCACCATCGAAATCGTCGAGCCGCTGGCCAAGCGCGCCGAGACGGACCTACGGCGGCTCGGCTACACCAACGTCTTCGTGAAGGTCGGCGACGGCTATCAAGGCTGGCCGGAGCACGCGCCCTTCGATGCCATCATTGTCACCTGCGCGCCGGATGCCGTGCCGAAGCCGCTCGTCGAGCAGCTCAAGGAAGGTGGGCGCATGATCATCCCTGTCGGGCCGGAGGGCGGCGTGCAGGAGCTTTACCTTCTGGAGAAGCGCGGCGGCGAAGTGAAGCAACGCGCTGTGCTCCCCGTGCGCTTCGTGCCGATGACGCGCGAGCGCGGGGCGAAGCCGTGAGCTTGGTTGGGCGCGGCTGTAGGCAGACTCTGCGGCGCGCTGAGGACTGGCCGCCCTACCTCGCCTCCGCCACTTCGGCATCGAAGACGCCAGTGAGCACGCGGCCTTCGCTTTTCATCTGCACCCAGAGGCGGTAGCGACCGGCGCTGGGAAACTCGTAGGGGAACGACACCACGTTGGTCAACGAGGTGGCGTGTATCGCCGTCGCGGCGGGGAGGGAAGGCTGCTTTTCTCGGCTCGCCTCGCGCCGCGCGAAAGCTTCCTGTGCACCCATCGAAATGGTTCCCGCCGGATGCAGGTGCGCGAACACGCCCCCGTCCGCGCGCCGCACGGCCGCGTGACCGGGCATGCCGATATACGTCTCCAGCGGGGCAGGGGAGCCATCGGGTTTGAACAACTTGAAGCGCAGCGACGCCTCGCGCTGCGTCTGCAACGCGCTGGTCCGCTCCCACTCCATCACGTAGCCGCCGGGGAGCCGGCACGAGTTCGGCGTGCTCGCGGGGAGCGGGTCGCCGAAGTGCCACGAGTCGTCGGGGTCGAAGGCGGTGGTTGAAGTGTCGCCGGGCGCGCGGCGCAAGGGCACGCCGCACAGCGGGTCGTTCGAGCCAGCGCGACGCGTGTAGTTCGCGGCGTTCTCCGGCGGCTCGGGCAAGTCCGCCTTCGCCGTGAGCGTCTGCGTGAAACCTGTTTCATGCGCTACCTCCGCAATGACCGAGTAACGCCCCGGCGGCAGCGGCGGCAACGTGGTTTCAAAAGTCGTCGCGTCCCGCTGCATGGGATGCAGGTGCGCGAAAGTGTCCGGCTCCTCGTCGCGAATCAGGAAGAGGTGCATGAGCTTGCCGTGGTCCGGCGTGAGCGGCGTCCAGTAGCGCTGGCCGTTGCCGCGGGTGTCCACGCGCAGGCGCAGCACCGGTTGGGCGTTCGTGGTGAAGACTTCGGTCGTCGCTGGCAGCGGGCGGTAGAGCCGGTTGTTGCGGTAATGCCCATCCACTGAATCCCACCAAACCTTCCCGCCCACGACCATGCTGCTGAAGAGCAGTCCGCTTGCAACCATCGCCCAGGTCGCGCGCATCCGCACGGGCCGGGCGATGGCTTCCTCCGGTCGCAACACGGCTTCGCCCCACGCCGCGCCGATGAGTTTCACCGCGGTGAGGAAAAGAAAGAGGCCGAGGCCGACGAGGACCACGGCGAACGCGGGCGTCATTTGCTTCCGCACCAGCGCGAAGTTGTTGACCGGCACCACCACCTCGCCCGCGCCGCCGGCTCCCTCGACACTCACGTGCACCGTGTAAGCGCCCGGCGTCATGAGCCAGAGCGTGGCAGTGTAGAGGTTCGGCTCGCCGCGCACCGGCTGGGCGATGTCGGGTGGTGGAGCCCCGCGTTTCCCAGCGGTCCAATGCGCGGGCAACACCGACACCCTCGTCACGCCCGGCGCCAGCGCGCGCACGGAAATCTCCGCGAGTCCCGGCACCACCTCCGGTGGCCGCACCACCACGCGCACCGGATGCGGCCCCGCCTTGCCCTCGAAGATGACGTTCGGACTCCCGATGTGCGCCGCGACGGGCAAAGCGAGCCAGTAAAGGAAGAGGAGAAAGAGAAAACACTTTTTGCCACAAGAGGGCACAAAGAGCACAAAGGGGATACTTTCGACGCGCAACAAACACTCTCGCGAGGCTGACCGCTGACCGCTGACCGCTGATTGCTCCTCCGCCTTCATCTCCTCACCTTGAGCATCCAGTTGCCGAACATCAGTCCCACGCGACACGCGCCACAGGCGATCACGAGCGCGCCCGCGAGCCCGAGCGGGGTCACCGGGTCGCGGTCCAGTCGCCAGAAATCATTCTGCCACGGACCGAGTTTCGACGTGTAAGGCCAGTGCCGGTGGCCGGCGAAGAACCAGTTGTCCGACGCCGGACTCAGCATAAAGGCCGAGAAGTGCCACTGCACCACCAGCATCAGCCCGAGGAACGCCGCGCCCAGCGCCACCGCCAGCAGCCACTCGTGCCACCACCGAGTTGCCGACACGGCGCGCCGGCGCGCCCAGCCCATCAGCCCATCCATCACCACCGCCGGCACCACGAGCCACAGCGGGAACACCGGCGGCACCATGTGCGTTACCGGATTGTAGATCGGCGCGAGCATTGGCTGCGCGGGGAACAGCGGCAGCACCCAGATCAGCAGCGCATAAAACAGCATGTAAACCCCCGCCGCGCACGTCGCGCCCCAGTGCAAGTCACCCGCCCGCGCCGCCATCACCAGCAGTGCCGGGTAATGCCCGCACACGATCAGGTAAAACGTCAGCGCGTGCTGCGAGTTCGGGAAACTGTATTCGATCACGATGATCGAGTTCGTCGCCGTCATGATGCCAACCATGAACACGAACAACTTCGCGACTGCCCCGCGGTGCGCCTCGCCCACGCGGTTCTTCCACGACAACACCAGCAACAAAACGCCCAGCACCACGCCGAACATCCCGACGGCCAGCAACGCATGCGGGGGACTGAGGATTTGCACATCCAGCCCGTAAGTGTTGTGCCACCAGTCATCGAACGGCGCGGCCGTGAGCATCGCGAAACAGCCCCAGATGGAAATCCACGCGCCCAACGGCGCGCGCGCGCCCCAAAACCGCACCGCCGCCGCGCGCTCCGCCGCCGCGCCGAGGAACGTCGCCCGCACCGCCAGCCACCCGCACGTCAACCCCGGCACCACCCCACCCAGGTAAATGACGATGTGCGCCGGCGTCCAAAACGTGTCCCGCCCGATGCTCATGTGCCACGAAATGTCCCAGAGCGCGCCCAGCGGAATACAGCACGCGCCGCACACCGCGATGGCGAGGTGCCACGGGATGGCGGCGGAGCGAACCGCCGTTTCCGTCGGGGTGGCGTTGAGGCTGGCGGTGGCCGTGGTCATGGGCGTGGGCAAGCGTGACTGAGCGCGGACGATGTCACGGCCCAGCACGTTTGCCGAGCGGTTTTGGGGAGGGATACAACGCAAGGGCACAGCTCACGTTCTTGCAGGGTCGCTGGGAGATACTGATGTCCTCCCCGACCCTCTTCGCCATCGGATGGAGGAGAGGGAGCAGGCTGGCTCCTTCGGATGGTGCGGATGTCAAGACTTGCTCGGGAAGCGGCTGGGCAGCGTCAGCGCTCCGGTGCTTGTGATCGACGACGGTTCCCGGGCTGGGAACGCGGGGCGGGGCCGCAATTGCCGGCCGGGCTGTTCTACTTCGCCGCCGGCCGCCAGCGCTCGCGGTCGGCGAGGAAGAGTTGGTAGGGGAAGCCTTCGGTGAAGGCGAACTTCAGTGGGAAGCCGTCGGGGATTTCGCGGCGAACCACGGCGTTTGCCGCGAAGTCGCCCCACGCGGGGTCGTCGCCTTGGAGGAGTTCGGAGACGAGCTTTTGGTCGAGCGTCAGCGACGTGAGGTAGAGCGCGGCGACGGGGCGCACGCGATGCACGGTGGCGAAGCCTTCGCCGACATTGCTCGGCAGCCAGACGCAGTCGCGCCGGCCATACCACGCCACGGCCCACGGCAGGTCGCTCATCATCAGTTCGCGGTCGCCCAGCCAGCTCGCGCGCTCGTGGATGACTTGCGGATGGTAGGGCGGGTAGGCCATCGGTGAGCGCGGTGTGCTGCCGAGCGCGAAGAGCATCGGCGCGCACGCGACTAGCAGGAACAGGCCGATGACGGTGCCGCGCGCGCCGAAAGGCGGGAGTTCGAGCTGGTCCATGAGCAGCACGAACAAGCCGGTGCCGAAGATGAACACCAGCGGCGCGAGCACGACGAGCAGGTTCTCGGAGTTCACATCCGGCGCGAGCGCGGCGACGTGGGTCTTCGCGAGAGCTTGGAGGACCACGAGCACGCCCAGCGAGAGCAACACGAAGACGCGCAGCCGCCCGAGCGCCGGGTTGCGGAAGGGCACGAGCAGGCCGGCGAGGAAGAACGCGGCGACCCAGCTTCCGCCGAGGCGCGGCAGGTCGTTTTGCAGGATGCCGGGCAGGTTGTCGCCGAGCTTGGCCCAGTATTCGTCGAGGCTCACTTGCCGCAGGTCTTCGTGGGTGAACTTGTTCTCCGGGTCCAGCAGGCGCTCGACGCGGTCGCTGGGGAAACGGTCGGTGGTCTGATGCACCGCGAGGCTGGCGACGCCGAAGAGTCGGCCGCTCAACTCGTGGTTGCGCATCAGCCACGGAGCCATGACGGCCGCGCAGCCCAGTAGCGCCGCGAAGCCGAGGCTCAAACTGCGCGGGGCGAAGAAGAGGTTGAAGAAGAGCATCACCGGCAGCACGAGGCAGCCGAGCGCGTAGCGCGTGAGCCCGAGCGCGCCCACGAGCGCACCCGCGAGCAGTGCGGTGAAGTAGAGCCGCGCCGCGCCCCAGTCATCGGTGCGCGAGCCGCGCTCGGCGGCGACCAGGAGGTTCGCCACGAGCATGAGCAGCGCGAGCGCGAGCATGGTGGAAAGGCCCGAGATGCTGAAGCGCCACAGCAAGTCCGCGCCGACGATGACGCCCGCAGAGAGCCACGCGACGACCGGGTCGAAGAGGTTGCGCGCGAGCCGCCACGCGAGCAGGACGGCGAGGAGGAAGAGGGCTTGGTTCACCGCCGCGATGGCGTGTTCCGGCTGCCAGGTGCGGAATTGTTCATCCGCCGCGAACTTGAAGTCGAAGGGCAGCGTGCGCATCGCGCCGGCGAGCAAGGCGGGGTAGGCGGGCGCGTGGGCGAGGTCGGGATGCGCGTTGGTCAGCGAGGCTGTGCCGGTCTTCTGCCCGACGAGGTAGAGGCTGGCCGGGCGGATGAACTGGGTGGTGAAGCCGTGACCCTCGGCGAGGTTGCGCGCGACCTGCGCGGCGTCCATGGCGTCGGGGTTCGAGAAGTTGCGCCAGGCCCGCAGGTCATACGCCAGCGCCAGCACAGCGAAGGCGACGATGAAACCGACGCGCTTTAACGCCCGCGCGCCCGCGCCTTCCTCGAAGGAGTGAATCATTTCCTGAAGCGTGGGCATGCTAGTGGGGAGGTGACAGGTGGCAGGTGGCGGGTGGCAAGGGGCGCGTGATGTTCAATGCGGGCGCAGCGAGACATTGGCACTGGTCAGCCCCGCGCGACCATACAAGAAAGGCCGGGCAAGGCCTGAGGCGTGCGAGGGCGAAGCAGCGGGGGCTGTTTCGGACGCGGTGCGAGAAACTCGCCTCCTTGTCCTCTTTCCCCAGCCACCTGTCCCCGCTCCTCAAAATCCCTCCAACTGAAATTCGTGCAGCTTGCGGTGCAGCGTGCGGCGGCTCACGCCGAGCTTCTTCGCGGCGGCAGTGCGGTTGCCGTCCACTTCCTTGAGCGCGCGGACGAGCAGTTCCTTCTCGACCTCATGCACATTCAAGTCGCTGGTGGTCATAGCGGAAACGGGCGTCGGCAGGCTGCTCTGGCCGAGGCGGATGTTCTGCGGCAGGTCGCGGGCGGTCACATCCTTGCCCCGCGCGAAGACGACCGCGTGCTCGATGGCCGTGCGCAGCTCGCGGACGTTGCCGGGCCACTTGTAGGCCATGAGCAACTCCAGCGCGTCCGGCGCGATGGTGGTCACGGCCTTGCCGTTCTCCGCAGCGGAGTCGAGGAGGAAATGCTGGGCGAGGAGCGGAATGTCGCCCGTGCGTTCACGCAACGGCGGCAGGTGGATCTCGACGACCTTGAGCCGGAAGAAGAGGTCTTCGCGGAACGCGCCGGACTGCACGAGCGACGCAAGGTGCTTGTTCGTCGCCGCGATGAGCCGCACGTCGGACATCAGCGTCTTGCTGGAGCCGACGCGCTCGAAGGTGCGTTCGCCGAGGAAGCGCAGGAGCTTCACCTGCACCGTGGCGTCGATCTCGCCAACCTCATCGAAGAACAGCGAACCACCCTGCGCCTGCTCGATGCGCCCGAGCCGCCGCTCGTGCGCGCCCGTGAACGCGCCCTTCTCGTGCCCGAACAGCTCGCTCTCCAGCAGCGTCGGCGGCAACCCCGCCGCATGGACGGTGATGAGTGGGGCTTTCGCGCGCGGGCTGAGTTGGTGAATGGTCTTGGCGACGATTTCCTTGCCCGTGCCGCTCTCGCCGGTAATGAGCACCGTGGCGCGGCTGGGCGCGACGGTTTGAATCGTCTCCTGAATCTCCTGCATCACGGCCGACTCGCCGATGAGATGCTCGACGCCGAACTTGCGCTCCAACCGCTGGTGGAGGTTTTGGTTTTCCTCCTCGAGCTTCTGCCCCTTGAGCGCGCGGGCGATGCGCAGTTCCAGCTCGTCAATCTGCATCTTGCCCTTGGCGATGTAGTCGTCCGCGCCGCGCTTCATCGCCTCGACCGCCACGTCCTCGGAGCCGTAGGCGGTCATGAGTATGCAGACGGGCGGCTTGGGCAGGGACTTGGCGCGGGCGATGAGTTTGAGACCGTCCTCCTTGGGCAGGCGCAGGTCGGTGAGCAGCACGGCGAAGTGGTCGTGCTCCAGGAGGTTCATCGCCGTGGCGGCGTCCTCGGCGACATACACGTCGTAACGGTCTTCGAGCGCCGCGCGCAATCCGTCGCGCGTCGGCTTCTCGTCATCCACGATGAGGACGGTTTGCTGGTTCATCGCTCAGGCACTTACTCGTAATCCTAATCTTAATCCTGCGCCGCGTTCCACGGGCGAACCGGAGATTAAGATCAAGCGCAGGATTAAGAGCAGGAGAAAATTCGGCGGCCGCCGGCCAGTCGGCAAGCCAAGCCGCTCTGATGCACCCGCCCGCCGGGATAATCCTTCACCTTCCTGCGCCGCGCGCTATTCTTCCGCCATGATCAGCCTGAGCTTCGTTCTGCCCCGTTGGGCGTGCCTGTTGAGTGCCGCCTGCATCGCAACCGGGTCCGCTGCCGCCGCGCCCGCCCTCCAGTTCACCCTGCAAAAGCGGGTCGAGCCCCAGCCCGCCAGCGGCGAGTTCCGCGTCACGACCACTGCGGAGGCTTGGCAGCCGCAGCAGACCGCCATCATCGTCTGCGACATGTGGGACCTGCATCACTGCAAGAATGCCGTCACCCGCGAAGGCGAGCTTGCCCCGCGCATGAACAGCTTGCTGGAGAAGGCCCGCGCTCAGGGTGTCTTCATCATCCACGCGCCGAGCAGTTGCATGAAGTTTTACGAGTCTCACCCCGCGCGCGAACGCGCCAAGGCCGCGCCGAAAGCCGCGAACCTGCCCGCCGACATCGGCTCCTGGTGCAAACAGATTCCCGCCGAGGAACAGGGCAAGTATCCCATCGACCAGACGGATGGTGGCGAGGACGACGAGCCGGCGGAGCACGCGGCTTGGGCGGAAGAACTCAAGGCCAAGGGCCTGAACCCGCGTGCGCCGTGGACGCGGCAGATTGACGTGCTAAAGATTTACGACCACGACGCCATCAGCGATTCCGGCGTGGAGATTTGGAACCTGCTGGAGCAGCGCGGCATCACGAACGTCATCCTCATGGGCGTCCACGTGAACATGTGCGTGGCGGGTCGGCCCTTCGGCCTGCGGCAGATGGCCAAGAACGGCAAGCGAGTCGTCCTCATGCGCGACTTCACCGACTCGATGTATAACCCCGCGCGCTGGCCCTTCGTGGACCACTTCCGCGGCACGGAGCTGTTCATCGAGCACCTGGAGAAATACGTCTGCCCGACCATCACGTCGGACCAGATGATGGGCGGGAAGCCGTTTGTCTTCAGCCGCGCGCCGCAGCGGAAGAATTGAGGAAAGCCCGTGCTACGAGGCGGTCATAACCGCCCGTCAACTTGGGCTTGAGGCGCTCCCACCTGGCGTCACCAGCGGGTCGCGAAGAAGATAAACACGCCGATGAACGCGACGGCACCGAGGAATATGAGGAACCAAGCCCCCATGCCGGTGCGTTCCTGATCGTTCGGGTCTTCAAAGGGCACGTTAGGCATATACGGTTGCAGGTTTTAACGAACTTGTTGAGCGGAGGCAAATCCGAATCTGGTGTTGCCGGGCACCGGCCAAAGGTTCGCCGCTGGCGGCAAGGACAACGCCGGGGTGAGCGCGTTGACTCAAAGAAAAATCCGCTCGTGGAAGCGCGCTGGCTGGGGCCCGCGCCCCGCGACTTGGCCGACATTTTCCCTTCACCCTCCGCGCTGATTCGGCCATCGTCCGCGCCTTATGAACATGTTTGCTTTGCCGGGTGAAGTGGCCGTCGTCATTGGCGCAACGGGCGTGCTGGGCGGGGCCTTGGCCGACGGTCTCGCTGCCGCCGGTGCGAAGGTCGCGGTCCTCGGTCGGAATGCCGAACGTGGCAACGCGCGCGTGCAAGCCATCCAGGCCGCAGGTGGCACGGCGGCGTTCTTTAACTGCGACGCCATCGCCCGCTGCTCGCTCGCCGAGGCGCATGAGCAGATCGAAGCCCAGCTCGGCGCGCCCACCATTCTCGTAAACGCCGCTGGTGGCAACGCCCCGCAAGTCACCGTCACCGCCGAGCGCCCGTTCGAGCAAATTCAGCTCGCCGACTGGCAGGCGAACTTCGATCTCAATCTCGCGGGCGGCGTGCTCTTACCCTGCCAGGAGTTCGGCCCCGCCATGTGCAAGCGGGGCAGGGGCAGCATCATCAACATCGCCAGCGTCTCCGCGCACCTGCCGCTCTCGCGCGTCGTGACCTACTCGGCGGCGAAGGCCGCCGTGTTGAGCCTCTCGCAGTTCCTCGCGCGGGAGTGGGCCCCGAAGGGCGTGCGCGTGAACACCCTTACGCCCGGCTTCTTCCCCGCCGAGCAGAACCGCAAACTGCTCTTCAACGAGGACGGCTCGCCCACCGCGCGCACGAAGTCCATCTGGGGCCACACGCCGATGAACCGCTTCGGCGAGTCGCACGAGCTGATCGGCGCGTGCCTCTTCCTCGCGAGCCACCAGGCCAGCAGCTTCGTCACCGGCACGGACATCCGGGTCGACGGTGGCTTCCTGAGCCAGACGATTTAACCCCACGAATGCAGGAGGAAGGGGTTTATCAGGAGCGCAGGAAGGCAGGAGAGGAAGCCAAGTTGCTCACCTGCCACCGTGTTTCTCCTGCCCTCCTGCTCTCCTGATAAATCGCCTCTTCCACCCCACCCCTATGGCCGACGACAAGACGAAGCACACCTACGACGAGAGTAAGGTCAAGACGCTCTCCAGCATCGACCACATCCGCCTGCGCACCGGCATGTATATCGGGCGCATCGGCAGCGGCGCGCACTACGACGACGGCTGTTACATCCTGCTCAAGGAGGTCATTGATAACGCGATTGACGAGTTCATCATGGGCTTCGGCAAGCAGGTGGAAATCAAGGTCGAGGGCAACCGTGTCCGTGTCCGCGACTTTGGCCGCGGCATCCCGCTCGGCAAAATCGTGGACTGCGTCTCGCAGATTAACACCGGCGCGAAATACAACAGCGACGTCTTCCAGTTCAGCGTCGGTCTCAACGGCGTCGGCACCAAGGCCGTCAACGCGCTCTCCAAGGTGTTCACCGTCCGCAGCCATCGCGATGGCGACTTCGCGGAGGCGACGTTCAAGCAGGGCAAACTCAAGCAGGAGAACAAAGGCAAGACCCCCGAGCCGAACGGCACGTTCATCGAGTTCGAGCCGGATCCGGTCATCTTCAAGGAGAGCGAGTTCAAGGCCGAGTTCATCGAGAAGCGCCTGCGCCACTACAGCTACCTGAACTCGGGCCTGCGGCTCATCTACAACGGCACCGAGTTCGTCTCCCGCCACGGCCTGCTCGACCTCGTGATGGAAGACCTCGGCGGCGACAACGCCGAGCCGATCTACCCGCCGCTGCACTTCACCAGCAAGACGCTGGAGTTCTGCTTCACCCACACCAACAGCCGCTACGGCGAGAGCTTCTTCTCCTTCGTCAACGGCCAATACACCAGCGACGGCGGCACGCACCTGAGCGCCTTCCGCGAAGGCCTGCTCAAGGCCGTGAACGAATACACCAAGAAGGGCTACGACGGCGACGACGTGCGCGAGTGTATGGTCGGCGCGGTGGCCATCCGCATGCAGGACCCGCTCTTCGAGTCACAGACCAAGAACAAGCTGGGCAACACGGAAATCCGCACCGAGCTGGTCACCAAGGTGCGCGAGGAGCTGCTCCACTTCTTCAACCGCAACAAAGCCGTCGCCGAGCAAATCATGGCGAAGGTCGAGGATACGAAGCTCCTGCGCAAAGAGTTGCAGGACGTGAAGAAGCTCGCCCGCGAGCGCGCCAAGTCCGTGACCCTGCGCATCCCGCAACTCAAGGACTGCAAAATCCACTTCGATCGGAAGAAGGATAAAGGCCGTGGCTCAATGGTCTTCATCTGCGAAGGCCAGTCCGCCGCCGGCTCCATCACGAGCTGCCGCGACGTGAACACCCAGGCCGTCTTCACCCTCAAGGGCAAGCCCCTCAACGTCTGGGACCTCAAGCGCGACATCGTTTACAAGAACGACGAGCTCTACAACCTGATGCGATCCCTCGACATCGAGGACACGCTCGACCGGCTGCGTTACGAGAAGGTCATCCTCGCCACCGACGCCGACGTGGACGGGATGCACATCCGCAACCTGATGATCACCTACTTCATGAAGTTCTTCGAGCAGGTGGTCCACGACGGTCACCTCTACGTGCTGGAGACCCCGCTCTTCCGCGTCCGCAACAAGCACGAGACCATCTACTGCTACAGCGAGGCCGAGCGCGACACGGCGTCCGCGAAGCTGGGCAAGAGCTGCGAGATCACGCGCTTCAAGGGCCTCGGCGAGATTTCGCCCAACGAGTTCAAACAATTCATCGGCAAGGGCATGAAGATGAGCCAGGTGGAACACGCCTCCAAACCCGACGCCGCGAGCATCCTGACCTTCTACATGGGCAAGAACACGCCCGAGCGGAAGGACTACATCATGGGAAATCTCGTGGTGGCGGTGGAGGCGTAGCCCCGGTAGGACGACGGGGTCAAAGTAGAAACCGGCGCGCGGCGCACGTCCGGCGTGACCCTGCTTTTCTGCGGCGGCCGTCGCCAGCCCCACGCGCCTACGCAAAGGGAGCGGCTCAATTTGAACCACGAAGGGCGCAAGGGCGCGAAGGACATGAAGGCGATCCAAGGCTGGTGCCGGTATCAATTGGCTTCCGCCTTGTGCCCTTCTTGGCTCATTCCAAACGGAGCACCAGTGCGAATTCACCAGCGCACTTAACCAGCGTGGCAGCAGGTCTTTCATGCGCTTGCGCGGGTTCTCCGCTGTTTTCGGTGGAAAATGGATGGGGCTGGGGGCGGGTTTGGAGGTGGGCATCCCAGAGGGATGCTGGAACTTAGCCGGGGGGTGAGGAGCGTCAGCGACGCTACCCCCGGACGCTCGCCCCTCCGATCCGACCCTGAAAGGGTCGCGGAAAGCACGCGTTGGGCCACCGGTTCCCGCACCCCTCCAGGGTGCTGCCACTTTGGGGTCCCTAACCGGGGGTGGCGCTCGCGCTCTACCCCCGGCTAAGTTCTCGCATCCCTCCGGGATGAAGCCGAGGCCTGAGGGGGTGACTTCCATTCCACTGAAAACAGCGGGGAACCAAAATTTTTCCCTCCGCCCACTTCCTTTGCCCGCCCTTTCCTTGCCACCGCTGGGTGGATACGCCCTGACTGGGCGCTGCCTACCCAAAACCAGATTTGCACCCCGCCGCGCCCCCGTGCTTCACTCCGCGCGTCTCGTGCGGAAACTCGTTCATTTGATACCGAAGCCGATTCTCTTCGGCTTGCTCGGCGCGCTTGGTTGCGTGCTGGGCTGGGCGGTGGGCGAGCCGTTGCTCCAAGTCATCAAGCCGCCCAAGGTCAAAGCCGGTGAGGAAGCCAAAAGCCAGCCCGCCGCGCCCGTGCTGGTCTTCAGCAACGAGCTGCAGAAGCGCCTGCAACGCGAGGAGGCCAAGACCGGCGATGTGCAGATTTCGCTGATGTGGGACAACTTCAACGACCTCGACCTCCACTGCGCGGACCCCAGTGGCGAACGCATCTTCTACGGTCACAAACGCTCCGCCTCCGCCGGCGAGCTGGACGTGGACATGAACGCCCGCCCGCCCTTCTCCGCCCAGCCGGTCGAGAACATCTACTGGCCCACCAACGGCAGCCCGGAAGGCCGTTACCAGGTCTGGGTCAATCACTACTCGCTCCGTGCGCTGGTGAACGACACGCCTTACACCGTCGCTATCAAGCAGGGCGGCAAGACGCAGGAATTCCGCGGCGTCATCCGCCACGGCCAGACCAACCTAGTGCATACCTTCGACCTGACGAAGGCCGCGCCGCCCGCCGACCTCGCCAAGCTCAACCAGCGCCAGCCCCCCGCGCTCAAGACCACGCTCGTCATCGGTCTGTGGACCGCGTTGCTCGCCGTGGGCATGGCCGCGCTGCTCGTGGCGGCGCAAAACTTTCTCCTGCGCCGCGCGCTGTTCAACTTGAAGGAGGCCGCGCTCGTGCTCGGCGGGGGCGTGCTGGCCGGCCTTATCTCCGGCGCGGTGAGCCAGCATCTCTTCGCGCTCGGGGCGAACAGCCTCGCCGCGCAACTCAGTGAAACCGAGGCCGAGCGCGTGCTGCCGATGATCTTCAAGACCGGGCAGGTCGCGGGCTGGTCCCTGCTCGGCGCGCTGCTGGGCTTCGGCCTCGCGTTCTTCATCCCGAACCTGCCGAAGTTCCGTGCGGGCTTCGCGGGTTTAATCGGCGGCGGCTTGGGCGCGGCGGCCTTCCTCCTTGCGCTGGCGAAGTCCGGGGAAGTCTCGGGTCGCCTCGTCGGCGCGGCGATTCTCGGCCTCACCATCGGCCTCGTGGTCGCGCTCGTGGAACGGCTGGCCCGCGAGGCTGCGCTCATCGTCCACTGGCACGAGAACGAGCGCACCGTCATCAACCTCGGCGCGGCCCCGGTCATCCTCGGCAGTTCGCCGGAAGCGCACCTCTACCTGCCCAAGCACAAAGGTTTCCCGCCCATCACCGCCATCGTGACCTTCCGCGACGGTCGGGTGCAGATGGAGAACAAGCTCTCGAAGACCACGCACACCCTGACCGGCGGCAACAAGCTCCAGATCGGCGACCTGTGGATCGAGATTCAGACGGACACGAAGTGAGCGGGTTCCGCATCCGCGCGCCCCACGCGTGAACGGCGTAGTCCCCCGCCTCGCCCCGACGGGCGCTACGGCACCGGCGCCGCCGAGATGGTGAGGTGCTGGATTTCCGCCAACTGCGCTTCCAGCGAGAAGGATACGCCCATCGCCAAGTAGATCAGCGAGCCCAGCGCGTTCATGTTCGCATCTTGCTCCGAAGCGGCGTCAATGCGGCCCTTGAAGCAGCGGTTCACTTCCTGAAGTTGTTCGTAGAGCAGGTTTAACCCGCGCAGCTCCCAGTCCGGCTCGCCGCCGTTCTTATGGACCAGGAACTGCTGGATGAGATACGCGCCGACGGTGCGGAAGATGGTTTCCTCCATCGTCGAGAACGGCAGGTGCGTGCGGGCCATGCCCTTGAGCCGCGAGAGGATCGGACAGCCGCTGGTCGCCATCACGAGGCCGAAGAGCGCGCGGAGCCCCGTCTGCGCGTCGGTGCGCTTCACGTAGGTGCGCTCCGGCGTGCGGACCTCCAGCGTGACCTCCACGTAGGACAGCATGGCGCGAAAGGTCTCGGTGATCTTTTTCGCGTCCAGCGCGGCTGGGCAATGGCGAAACTGCTCGCTGGACAGCGGGCAGAGCGTGCATTTCTGGAAGTCCAACTGAGTCCAGAAGGGGTGTTCCACTTTGTCGAACCGCGCCTGGTAGGTGCGTTCGGTGTCCACCTCGAAATTGAAACACTGGCCGTCGTCGAGCTTGAAGACGTATGCGATGGTCACGGGCGCAGCTTAGTGGGTGGGGGCGGGCTGGGCGACTCTTTTATCCCTCGCGGCCCCTTGCACGCCCAGTCGTTTCAACAAAGTTTTTGTCTCAAGGCCCGTTTCTTGCCATCGTCGCCGCTGTCCTATGGATTTTGTCGGCATCGTCCTCTTCGTTATCGCGCTCTATGTGCGACCGCAGGAGTTTATGGACGTGTTGGCTAGTTTGCGCCCGGCGCTCAGTTCGCTGGCGCTGACGGGCGTGGGGTTGTTCCTCCGGGAGACCGGCGTTTCGTTGAAGCAGCTCATCCGCACCCCCATGGACTGGATGATGACGGCCTATTTCCTCTACATGCTGTTCTGGTCGCCGGGCGCGTTCGGGGATCTCTGGGGCCAGCTTTATCCGTTCATCGGTTTCTACTATCTGGTGTCGCTCACGCTGAACAGCGTGCGGCGCATCTACACGTATCTGGCGTGGGTGTGCGGGGCCATCATGTTCATCGCGATCATGGCGCTGTTGAGCTTGGTCGGCTTTGACCCGCTGGGCTCGCAGGGGACGACGGCTGGCTCGCTGGGGCGACTCACGCTGAACACCTCGCTCTTCAGCAATCCCAACGCGCTGGGCCACTCCGTGATGGTGGCGGTGCCGTATCTCTACTTCTTCATGTTCTGGCAACGGCCCATCTTCGTGAAGGAGATCGGGCTGCCGCTGATGTTCCTACCGCTGCTCTGCACGTTCTTTACGGAGTCCAAGGGCGCGTTCATCTCGGGCGCGGGGGCCATCGTCGCCACGCTTGCGTTTGGTCGGCCCAAGTGGGTGCAGTTCGTCCTGTTGCCAATCTTGGTCTTCCTGTCCATCAGCGCGGTGCCGTTGCTGCCCCGCTTCGGCGAGGTCAAGTTCGGCCAGGGCAGCGCGCGTGGCGACGAAGCGGTGCTGGGTCGCATCCTGGCGTTCGAGTTCGGCAAATGGGCCTTCGAGAACACCCAGTATGGGGTGGGCTACGGACAATTTTACGCGGCTTACCTTCGCAAGTCCGGCGAGCTGCAAGCCAAGTCCGCGCACTCCTCCTACAACCGCGTCCAAGGTGAACTGGGCTGGTGGGGGCTGCTGATCTTCTCCGGCATCCTTTACACCTGCTTTCACTCCCTCATGCGGGCGCGCACGGCGGACGAAAATGAAGAGCGGGTGCGCCGCATCCTCTTCTGTTCCATTCTCACCTACGCCGTGTCGGGCTGGATGATCGAGTTTGCGTTTCGCGCCATCTTCTTCGTCAGCGTGGCCATGATCAGCGCGTTCCATCGCATCCTCATGGACCGTTCGCCCACCTATGCGCCGGAGGCGGATGAGGCCAACCGCGAGGCGTGGGGCGGCGTCATTGGTATCAAGGAAAGCAAACTGGCCCCTGCGGGCACCGGCATGGAGTTGCCCGGTGCCGCCAGCGCCCAGGACTACCTCCTGCAACGCAAGGTTGTCCGCGGTGCCCCGGGCCGACCCCGTCAGTTCCTCGCCGCCCAGACCGGCGTGGCCACCGCCCTGCAGGAACCCGCGCGCTCCACTGGCTACGTCCCCCCGATCAAGGACGAAGGCGGCGTGGCCCCGGAACTGGCCGGGGCCGGCCTGTTCATGCCCTGGCCGAAGTTCCGCTGGTATGACACCATCGGCATTTACGCTAGCTTCCGGCTCGCGCTTTACATCCGCGACTACGCCATCAGCCTCTGACCTTCGCTTCGCATGAGCCGCGCTGACGGGTGTCAACTCCTCTTCTGGTTCAGCCTCGCTGCGCTGTTCTACACCTTCATCGGCTACCCGATCCTCATCGGGCTGCTGGCGAAATTCGCCGGTCACTCGGCCACCAAATCCCCGCCCGCGCACCCGCCCACCGTCACCGTCGTCCTCGTCGCCTTCAACGAGGAAGCCCGCATCCTCCCCCGCGTCGAGAATCTCCTCGCCGCTAACTACCCCGCCAGCCAACTCGAAGTCCTCGTCGTCACCGACGGCTCCACCGATGGCACGGTAGCCAAGCTCCGCGCGCTCACGGACCCCCGCGTGCGCGTCTTGGACCGCACCGAACGCTCGGGCAAAGCCGCTTGCCTCAACGCCGCCATTCCCGCCGCTCTCGGCGAGCTCGTCGTCCTCTGCGACGCCCGGCAGCGCTTCGCCCCCCACACCATCCCCGAACTCGTCGCCAACTTCGCCGACCCCGCCCTCGGGGCGGTGAGCGGCGCGCTGGAGATTGACCCCGCGGCCACCGGCGTGGGCGGCGGCGTGGACCTGTATTGGAAACTCGAGAAGTTCATCCGCGCCAGCGAAGGCCGGTTCAGCTCCACCATCGGCGCGACCGGCGCGGTCTACGCCCTCCGCCGCGACCTCTTCCAGCCCATCCCCGAGGACACCCTGCTCGACGACGTGGTCATCCCGATGCAGATCGCCGTGAACCACGGCAAGCGCGTCTCCTTCGATCCCACCGCCCCCGCCTACGACCCCCAGACCACCGACCCGGCGAAGGAAAAGCGCCGCAAACTCCGCACCCTCGCCGGCAACTTCCAAATGCTCGCGCACCATCCCGGCTGGCTCCTCCCATGGCGCACCGGCCTGTGGTGGCAATTGCTTTCCCACAAATATTCCCGCATCGTCGCGCCCGTGTTCATGGTCACAATGTTCGCCAGCAACGCCGCGCTGGCGGACCAGCCGCTCTACCGGCCCATCTTCCTCGCGCACGTCACTTTCTATGCCTTGGCACTCCTCGGCCTGGCGCTGCCCGCGCTCCGCTGGAAACCCTTCTCCGTCCCCGCCGGCTTCGTGTTCCTGAACCTGATGACCGTCGGCGGCTGCGTGAACTGGCTGCGCGGCGCCTACCGGCAAGGCAAGTGGTGAACACGCGGTGCAAGATCAGTATAAAGATGACGAGCACGAGCCAAGCGCTCCGATTTCCCCCGGCGCTTAATCCTGATCCTAACTCCCCTCCCTTCTGACCCGATGCTCCGCTTCACCTTCCCCCTCCAACGCCTCCCGTTCGGCCAAGCCACCCACACTTGGTTCGCCGACCAGCCCGACCCCGCCGACGCCCGGGGCTTTGCCATCTACTACCAAGCCAAGTCCACCAAGCCCGTGCGCGGCTTCGTGCGCGAGCCCAAGCACACCAAGTTCATCAGCCTCCTCGGCACCGAGGACGAGATCTTCGACCTGATGGGCAAGAACACGAAGCACAAGATCAAGCGCGCCCTCTCCGAAGGCGGCCTGCGCTTCGCGACCATCGAAAACCCCGACGAAGTGCGTGAACTCTACAACGAGTTCGCCCGAGGCAAGGGCCGTCCGCCGCTGGACGAGCGCACCTTCCGCGCCTACTGGCCGAAGATGCTCGCCACCAAGATGAGCGTGGACAGCTCCCCCCTCGTCATGCACGCCTTCCTCGTGGACGAGTCCCTCCACCGCGCCAACCACCTCTACTCCGCCTCCCTCTTCCGCAGCACGGACGACGGCGAGCGCCGCAACCTCATCGGCCGGGCCAACCGCGCGCTGCACTACCTGAACATGCTCAACTTCAAGGACCGCGGCCTCACGAACTACGACCTCGGCGGCTACGCCAAAGACACGCAGGACCCCGAGCTGATCGAAGTGAACGAGTTCAAGGACAGCCTCGGCGGCGAACTGGTCGAAGAGAGCAACTACATCTCCCGCCCCCTCCATTGGGCGCGGAAAATGAACCGCCTGCTGCGCCGCTAGCCAGGCTCCCAATTCCGGTTTGGAGTTATAAATTCAGAGTCGAAAGCGTTCGTTCACGAATGCGCGCCACCTCCGAACTATTAAACCGAACTCCGAAATGGATTCACCGCAAAGAACGCAAAGCGACGCAAAGAGAAGCCCTTGCGGCCAAGTAGTTGAAGGGTGGAATAGTGCGAAGCCCGGTGCTGGAATCCCCCTGTCTTAATTGCGCTTTTTTGCGTTCTGTGCGGCCAACTTCGGAATTCGGGATTAACCTCCAACTCCGAGGTCGAGGTGCCCAGCACCGTAGCGCAGGCTTGCAGCCTGCGCCACGGGCGGCGGCCACAGGGCTGTTTCGGAGTTCGGGCTGAATTTAACCCTGCCGGCGCAACCGCCGCACCAAACCACCGCCGACCCGCTGGCCATGGAGAGGAGACTTCGGGGCCTTCACCCCGTCCTGGTAACAATTAGCCGCGAGTCAATCCGCCACCACCAACCCCGCAAGAAACAGAGATCGCCCGGCGTCCGGACGCCCGCCAAAATGTAACTCCGGTGTTGCCGACGAGGGAACTGGTCTGTTACCAACTTGGCGTCAGCTCGGCGCGGGTGTGGTTCAATGGTAGAATGTGGGCTTCCCAAGCCTGAGACGAGGGTTCGATTCCCTTCACCCGCTCCACTTCAATAATCCCCTTTAGAATAAGCACTTTCTTGATGCCTGACTCACAAACAAGCCTAAATACAGGCGTTTCGTCGCTATCACACGCAAAATGACCTGTAAAATCAATGGTTTTGTCGGTGTTCACTCGGCTCAAAACAGCAAAAGTGCTAGCAAAAGTGCTAGCGGATTCAAGGAAGTTCGGGGGTGTTTCTTGCTGTTTACGGGTGTCAGAAATCCTCCAAATTCGTCGTCTCAACAAGCAGCTCGACCTCGCTTTTAACCGAGCCGCAGAAACTTTCGGTTCGTTGCCGCGCTCACTTCCTGGGCGAAAACCTCCGGCTGATACCTGGTCATGGCGGTCAAAAATCCGCCTCTCCTCGACGACGCTCCACGATTCGATTCTAGGCGCTTTGCCTCTGCGGACAGCTCAACACCGCGCTCACTTTCAGCCGATTTTTTCCTCTCAACCGTTCAGGGGTGTCATCAACGTCCAGCGGTGTTGAAAGTTGACCGAAAAAGGCGGTTTTGGACTGCCCGAAACGCGGAAATCGGATCAACGGCGAGGGCTTAAATCGAGTCGTGGCGAGGCGAGCGGGAAGGCGCTGGGATGAGTGTCGGGGGCGGTTGTGCTTGGACCAGGGAAGCGGGCGTTGCAGATGTGTTCCAACCAAAGCATCGGCCAGTCACGGATTGACACCCGTGGGAATTCCCACCAGATTGTCGCCATGCCTACGGCAACACTGAAGCGCTCCAAAGCGACGGAAGGTATTTCCATCGTTCAACACTACGACATCGCCGCTGACGCCAAGAACCGCATCAGCCTGCGCGGGGCGACAGCGAAGTATTTCCACGTCCAGGCGCTCTCCAACGGAAGCTACGTGCTACAGCCACGCGTGCTGGTATCGCCGGACGCAATACCGGCGCGGACATTGAAGATGCTGGAGAATTCGCTGGCCCAACTGAAGAAGGGCAAAGCCTCCGCACCGATTGACTTGGCCCGCTTCATCGAGGGCTAGGAGTTTTTATGGCGTTCCTGATCCGCATGGGGCAGCCGGAGATGGAATCGCTGTGGCTGGACCTCACCACGCGAAAGCAACAGGGCAAACTGGACAAGGACGAGGAGAAGTTTTTCAAGAAGCTCGTCAAGGCTCTCGGCTACTTGCAGGAGAATCCGCGCCACAACAGCCTCGCCTCCCACGAGATTGACGACCTGACCCGCAAATACGGGTTGAAGATTTTCCAGTCGTATCTGGAAAACAACACCCCGGCAGCCGGACGACTGTTTTGGGCTTACGGGCCGGACAAGGGGGACATCACCGTGCTGGCCATCGAACCGCACCCGGAGGATCAGAAGCGCGGCGCATATCAGCGCATCAAGCTGTCCGCGCTTCCCACCGCCAAGTCGAAGCCTCACGGGAAGGGCTGACGGTGCGACCGAAGAAGCAACGGCTGAACCACGGTCGATACGCAGAAGCTCGAGACTTTGCGCAGTCTGAGTGCAGCGACCATGAAGTAGCCCAGCGCCGTTTTCACGCCCATGTTTCGACCCATCACCGTCCAGCAGCCGACCGAACTGCTCGCCTTTCTGTTTGCCAGCCTGCCGGAGGTTAAAAAGAGCAAGGTGCGCCAAAGCCTCAAGTTTGAGGCCATCCTGGTCAATGGCCGGGCGACCACGCAGTTCGATCATCCGCTGCGACCCGGCGATGTGGTTTCCATGCGCTCTGAAAAGAACCTGCGCACCTGCAACCGCCTGCCGGCGGCGATGAAGATTCACTTTGAGGACGAGCATCTCATCGTCATCGACAAGCCGAAGAACCTGCTGGCGGTGGCCAGCGAAGCCGAGCGCGAAAAGACCGCCTACATCTGCCTCACCGACTACGTGCGGGGTGGCAATGAGCGCAGCCGTGCGCGCATCTTCATTGTTCATCGGCTGGACCGCGAGACCTCCGGGCTGATGGTCTTCGCGCGCACAGGCGAGGTGAAAGAGCTGCTGCAAGCGAACTGGGATCAGGGTGAGAAACGCTATCTTGCCATCGTCGAAGGCGGACCCAAGGCGGATAGCGGAATGCTCGAATCCGACTTGGATGAGGCCTCCCCCCACAAGGTGTATTCCGTGCCGGCCAGCAACCTTACCCGCCATGCCATCACGCATTACGAAGTGCTCAAGCGCAACGCGCGCATGGCGTTGGTGGAACTGCGGCTCGGCACGGGTCGCCGTCACCAGATCCGCGTGCAGCTTGCGGAGATTGGCTGCCCCATCATCGGCGACGAGAAATACTTCGCTCGCACGGACCCCGCCAAGCGGCTTGGCCTGCACGCGTGGTTGCTGAAATTCCGCCACCCGATCACGGGCAAGGATCTCCAGTTTGAATCACCCCTGCCGCCAGAGCTTGCAAAGCTCTTCTAAGCGGAAGGTCAAAGTTGCCATTCCAGCGTCACGGCCTAACGCCACGCTGACGCAGGATCAACGAAACGATCCCGCTGGCCATCACTCCTGCTCACGGACGCCAGCCCACTCGCGAGCCCGATACGCGTCTCGCTGCTCGACTGCCGTTCACAGGTGCATTGGTGGGCTGGAGTTACTGGTCGACTTCCTCGCCGCCAACAGGCTTGAGGTTGAATCAGCGATGGACAGAATTGCCCCGTGAAGCCGCGTCCACCATCGAACCCGCAGAACCTCGCTGAACTGATGGTGATGGCGGAGGACTTTGCAGGGTTCAGCTTGCGCTCCGGACGACAAATTCCACCCACGTTGCTGGCCGTCACGAAGAAGGGGCCGCTTTTTTTCACGCCGGCCTCTCTGCAAGACGACCGTTCCAAGGACGACTTTGCCGACACCGCCCGCCTGGTCTGCATCGCCTACCAAGTCCCAGCCGCAGTGATGATTCTGGAGTCGTGGATGAAGATGGCTGCTGAGGGTGAGAAGTTGGACCCGGATGAACGCCCCTCCGAAGCGATGGACCGGCACGAAGTAGTCATGGTGATGGGCGAAGCTGCTGGAACAACTCAACGAAAGGTCTTCAAAATCATCAGGACGGACGCCGGAGGATTCTTTGGTCTCACCGAATGGGAAGGATTGCCGATGGACCAGTTCCAAGGGCGCTTCGTGGACCTTCTGTCGCCAAAACCGCCGACGCCAGAGGTCATCGAGGTTGCCCGGGTGATGCTGACGATGAAGGGGTTGAACGAGCAGAAGTTGCGGGGATGGAAAGGGCGATAACTGCATGAACCCATCACTCTTGAGCTTGTTCAAACGAGGCCAGTATCTGCGCTCTCGTTCGACATTGGCGAGCACCACAGATGGTGCAAGCAGCGAAGAACGTCAGGAGCGCGAGCGCTTCTTGACGGCGGCTATCGGATTCGTCGCACAGCATGACAAAAGTGCTTTCGGACACCATTTGCTTTCGGTTCTCAATCGAGTCGAGGCAGTAAGCCCACTGGTAGAAGGCGGTTTCGAAGTCAAAATTGAGTATCCCGTGAAAGGCAAGTTTCTGGATCTCGTAATCGAAGAGCATCAATCGACTGGGACTGCCGTTCACGTCATCGAGGTCAAGCTCGGCGCAGGGCTGGCTCCCCATCAAGATCCATCAAAGGCCGAATTTTGGCAGGCCGGGGAAGGCTATGGCTCGCTGATTTGTGCTGAATTTCAAAGGACAAAGGCCATCCGCTATTGGGTGCTGGGGCACGACGAACCATTCACCTCCTTGGCTCACCATGGCCAGCATCCGAACTGGAAAGGCTCGCAACTCTTCTGGAGCGATCTGGCCGAAGGTTTCCCCGAGTCCTCACTCGCTGACGATCTTCACCGGCTATTGGCAACGCTAGGAATAGGACCATTTATGATGAAAGAAACCGAATCGCTTCAGCTATCGAGTAACGTGTCTGTCGCCGCGAAAGCATACCGCGTATTCGAGGATACTTGTGCGACCTTTGGCCTGCACAGGAAGCATCGCGACATGGAGTGCAATTCTGATGGATCAACCTGGCACTTCGGCATGGAGCTAAGGTCAGTCCAGAATGCTGGGAAAAGAACAGCCAACCAAATGAAACTGACCCAAACAGTCGCCCCCAAAGCAGGCGGTCCAGCTGCTTGGTTTGGATACGAACAGGACGACAGGGGTTTCGACCTCGATGTTTGGTTCTACTGCGGCAACCCTGAGAAGAAGAACGAGATTAAAGACAAGCTCCTCCTGTTGCTGAACAACGCAGTTGACCTGAACAAACGGTCGGACAAGGACTTCATCTGCGTCAGCAAGTCTGACAAGACACCAGATCGGAAATGGTTGACGAATGTTTTCAAAGCCATCGGCATGGAGGAGGTTTGCGTCTGAGCGGCATTTTCCGCCCGCCCCCCCCGCGTCATCGCTAGGACTACAAACCGCCAGGCCAATTCCACTCCCGTAGGACAGCGGTTGTCCCAGGGCCGGCGCAAGGATGTCGGCCATGAACATCGACCTGACTTTGCAACGGGAGGAACTGGAAGGCTGCCTGCACCTCGGCATGGAGAGGGAAGCGCTTCGTCTTGCCGGCCGGATTCTGCGCAGCGACAACATCAACGCCATCGCCTTCGACTCCGCCGTCAATGCCCTGCTGATCTGTGAAGAGCGGTTGGGAGGTCAGGTGGGAAGAGTGGAGTCGGTCTTTGCTGCTCTCGGCCGACGCGATCAGCGGAAGTCGGCAAAGGCGATGTTCAACCTCTACGTTTCGCTGAACCGTTGGAACGATGCAGCACGGTTTCTGCCCCGCCGTCCGGCTACCGCTGAGGAACTTCTGTTCTCGATGTGGACGCTGTTGAACCTGCGCCGGATGGAGGAGGCCGAACCGCTCTACAGGGCCAGCATCCGCAAGTTCAGGCAGGTTGAGGATGAATTTGAGCAAAGCTGTCTGCTCGAAGCGATTGGGTGCTACTGGGCTCAAAACCGGGATTGGGGAGCTGCTGAGTATGCGTGCGCACGAGGAGCTGACTGCTGGCCGTTTGCGCCCCAGGCCTGGCAACGACTGGTCAAAATCCATGCTGCTCGAGGATGGCAGATGGCGACTGAGCTTTGCGCTCTGATCGAACAAGAGTGTTCAGAAAGGGCGACCGGCAGCTCACCCACTTCCTCCAACCACGGCACCGCCGAAGATTTGGATGAGCAGAAATCTCTACTCGAGCGGCAGGCTGCGCGGTTGACGAAAGTTGTTCCAGCCAAGGAGCGCTGGCAGTTCGGACTTTGATCGCAGAATTCCTTTCCCTTCCACCCGCAACCGCTACCCTCACCCCTGACACCCAATGTGGCTCTTCACAACCATAGGCTTCTTCAGCGTCGTCAGGAAGGACGGCGAGAAACACCTGACCGTTCGCGCCCGTTCTTCAGCGGACCTCGACCGGCTCAGGCAACAATTCATGACCGAGTTGTCAGCAACGATTTCCAAGGCAGGGACCGACTACCCCTTCCGCGCCACGATCAGCCAGCAGGCGTTCGCGAAGGGCATGGCGTCGATCGGTGAATCCATCGACTACCACAACTTCAAGGATGAGGTGGCGGTTAAAATGGGCAAGAAGCGGGCAGGCACCTACAGCAAAGTTTGGTCGGTGTTGAGGGAGATCGAAACGGAGAAGGCTGCTGATGCCCCAGCCGAGAAGCCTGCGGTCAAAGGGGTCGCTTACGGAGGGGTGGTGTTCAGGGCGGATGGTCGATTGCTGTTGAGGGAGCCGAAGAACCACTACGACGCCTACGTTTGGACGTTTCCGAAAGGGAAGGCTGAACAGGGAGAATCCGAACAGCAGGCAGCTTTGAGGGAAGTTCGGGAAGAAGGCGGAGTGGAGGCCAAGATTGTGCGGAGGATTCCCGGGGAGTTTCAGGGTGGCACAAGCAAATGCGTCTACTTCCTGATGAGCGTGGAACGAGAGGTCGGATTTGATGAAGACGAAACCCAGAGTGTTGCGTGGGTGACTGCTGAGGAGGCGGCCAAGCGAATCCAGCAAACGTCCAAGCTGATCGGTCGAAAGCGGGACTTGGCGGTGCTGAAAGCCGCATTGGCACTCATCGGCTGATACGATGGCCTCGCTCTCAAAATCCACCTACCTGATGGGGTTGCAGTGCCCGAAGCTGCTCTGGCACCGCTACAACGCCAAGGAAGAGCTGCCCGTTGCCGATGAAGCACAACAGGCCATCTTCGATCAAGGCCATGAAGTAGGGGCGTGGGCGAAGCGGTTGTATCCAGACGGCGTTGAAGTGGGTGAAGGCGTGGTGGAGTTGAAGGAGGTGGCGACGAGAACTCAACAGCAGCTCCCCAACAGAAAACCTCTTTTCGAAGCAGCGTTCATGACCCCCACCTGCTACGCCCGAGCCGACATCTTGGTTCCGGTCGGGCGAAACCAGTGGGACGTGGTGGAGGTGAAGAGTTCGACCAAGCCAAAGGACATCAACTCCCACGACCTCGCCTTCCAGCGCCACGTCTATGAAACGGCTGGGCTGAAGATTCGCAAGACGATGTTGATGCACCTCAACAGCGATTACGTGCGGCAGGGAGCGATTGAGCCGGAGAAGCTGCTAGCCACCACCGACCTGACCGATGAAGTGGTTGAACTCTGCGCTGATGTCCCAAGGAAAGTAGCGGAGATGTTGGCGGTGATCGGTGGAAAGCAGTTCCCGGCTGTGGCGATTGGGAAGCAGTGCGCTGATCCTTACGAGTGCCCGCTGACTGGGAAATGCTGGGGCTTTCTGCCGGACCACAGCGTCATGGATCTCTACAGCGGCAAGCAGAAGGGGTTCGCTTTGATCAAACAGGGCATCATCAGGCTGGCCGACATCCCCGCCACAACGAAGCTGACGGACCGCCAAACCATCCAGCGCTCCGTCCTCCAGAGCGGCAAACCCCACCTCGACCGGCAGGCCATCCGCTCGTTCTTGGCCAGGCTCCAGTATCCGTTGTCGTTCCTGGATTTCGAAACAATCAACCCCGCCATCCCGTTGTTCGACAACTCCAGCCCCTACCAGCAGATCCCGTTTCAGTTCTCGCTCCACGTTGTTGACGCTGAAGGGGCAGTTCCACGGCATTTCAAGTTCCTGCACCCGAACCGCAGCGATCCCCGTCCTTCCTTCATGGAGCAGTTGAGGAGGGACTTGCCTTCAACCGGCTCCGTGGTCGTTTTCAACGCGTCCTTCGAGAAATCCCGGCTGCGTGAAGGCGTTGAGCTGATGCCGCAGTTTCAAAGTTGGTGGAAGAAGGTGGAGTCGCGTATCGTTGATTTGCTCGATCCTTTCCGGGCGTTCGACTTCTACGATCCTCAACAACGGGGTAGCGCCAGCATCAAGTCCGTGCTGCCGGTGATGACAGGGGGCGGTTACGAGCAACTGGCCATTCAGGATGGGGGAACGGCCAGCAGGACGTATTTGGCGGCTGTGTTCGGGGAGATGGCTGCTGGGGAACGAAGCCGCATCTTCAGCCAGCTCGACGACTATTGCGGGCTTGATACTCGTGGGATGATTGGGATTGTGGAGGCGCTAAAGATTCCGCTTAAACATCATTGAGCTTTATGAGCAAAACCAAGTCGCGAGGAGACGCCGGCGAAGAATACATCGTCGATAATGTGCCGTGTCCAAACTGCGGAAAGCCCCTCCAAGGCTTGCCTCGCAACTACCCGCTCTACGATGTTCAGTGCACCGGTTGTGTTTTTCGTGCCCAAGTGAAGACGGCTCATTCCAAGCCGAAAAACACCGTGTTTGGGGCTGGCTGGGGCATCATGAGCAAGGTGTTGAAGTCCGGGTTTTTGGTTCCACCATTGATTGTCCAGTTTATCTGGACAGTGAATCGCCAGCACCAGCGCTCGATACGCTTCTTCCCGTTCGTTCCCAAGTCGAACCTCAAGAACTATCGATTATCGGAGCACGCGCGCCAGGCTGATTACGCGATGTTCGTTTATGCTGATCTCCTGACGCTTCCTGGCTTTTTGTTCGAGCGGGGCGGGTGGAGGGTCGCTCAGTTGGTGGCTCCTCAACTGCCGAGTGCAAAAAAGGCTAAAGCAGCCAAGTCAAAGCTGGCACTCGATGAGTCGAACGAACAGCGATTGCGAGGAGGGAGGAGACGGTGAACGTCGCTACATTTCAGAAAGGGGAATCCTTGCCCTCCCGTCCCACAGCCAGCACAATCTCCACCGACAACACTCAGGGAAGCGAATGGGCTGCGGCTACCACAACTCTGCGGGCATCGGACCGTTCTGGTTCAACGTCTGTAAATCGACGCGAGGACAGCCGCTGTGGGTGGGGCCGCTGAAAACTGCTCAACAAACACCGACCGGAACTGGAGGGATCGCTGATGGTCACTGAACCAGAGCCTTACTCGTTCTCGTTCCTGACCGGAGCTCGCCAGCGTCAAAGACCCGGCGAACGCCCGCTTCTACGAACGCGACCAGGTCGTCTATCTGGAACTCGGTCTCGGCAAGAAATCGGAACAGGGGACCAAGCACACTTATTCGCTCAAGGCTCCTGCCGGGCCGCCACAACTGCCGGAAGCAGTTTCATTGCTTCACTTAGGGGCAGGCGTGCTGGGCGGCTCAATCTCCTTGCGAGCACTGGCGGGCATATCGGCACTCAGCGACGGAAGCCGTCGGCAGTTCAAATTGTCGATACTTTCCTTGACTTTAGATTCCTCGCCTTAATATAAAGTGCCGTATGTTCGACCGATGGTATGCTGGGACGCTGGAGACGAAGCTGGCGCGACCGTATGTCCACCTCATCTTCGGGGCGCGGCAGACGGGCAAGTCCACCTTGTTGCGGGCCTTGCTGCCGTCGGACACGCTGGTCATGGATCTGGCCGACCCGCAGGAACGGACGCGGCATCTGGCGGACGCCGGGGCCTTTGCCAAAGAATGCCGTGCTCTGCCCGCAACCAAGAAGGGCCAGTTCGTGTTTGTGGATGAGGCGCAATCCGTGCCCTCGATCTTCGACGCGGTGCAGCACCTGTATGACCGGGACAAGAGCCGCTGGCGGTTCGTGCTCTGTGGCAGCTCGGCCCGCAAGCTCCGTCGCATGGGAGCGAATCTGCTGCCGGGCCGCAGCTTCTATCACCGGATGCTGCCACTGACGCTGACGGAGCACCCGGCGGATGAGCCGACGGTTCACCATGCGGTGTCGCCGCTGCCATTTGCTTGGAACAGAGGCGAGCAGCACGAGCGCGCCTTCCCAGCCACGGACCTGCTGACGCGGCTGACCTTTGGAGAATTGCCGGGCGTGGTGGCCGCGCCGAAGGCCGACCGGGCGGAACTGCTGCGGTCGTTTGCGTTCGTCCATCTGGAGGAAGAGGTGCGGCGTGAGGCGCTGGTGAAGGACTGGGGAGCGTTCGTGCGCTTCATGCACCTGGCGGCGGCGGAGTCAGGGCAGATGGTGAACTTCGCCGCCATCTCGCAGGAGAGCGGGGTGTCGCAGCCCACGGTGAAAAGCCACTACCAGTTGCTGGAGGACATGTTCGTGGGATTTCGAGTGGAGGCCTTTTCCCGGAGTCCGCGCAAGGCCCTGCTCTCGACGCCCAAGTTCCTGTTCTTCGATCTGGGTGTCCGGCACGCCGCTGCCGGATTGACCCCGGCACCGGATGTGGTGAAGGCAAATCCGGGGCCGTTCTTTGAGCAGTGGGTGGGCATCGAGCTGTGGAAACGGTTGCAATACCTTGGCGAGGGCAAGCTGTATCATTTCCGCACGAAGGATGGTTCTGAGGTGGACTTCATCGTCGAGCGGGACGGCACACTGACGCCCATCGAGGTGAAGTGGAGCGAGAAGCCCTGTGTGCAGGACGCCCGGCACCTGCTGACCTTCATGGCGGAGCACCCGAAGCAGGCCAAGCACGCGTTCATCGTGTGCCGCTGCCCGCGTCCGATGCAGTTGCATGAAAAGGTGACGGCGCTGCCGTGGTTCTGCTTGTGAGCTTCGGAGCGGCACGCCTGTCGGTTCTGGCCTCGCCGCTAGCTTCGTTGTTACCGTCCAACAAATTACTCAATTTGCTGAGTAAAAATGGTCAGGCTAAGAAAGTGGAGAAACCTTCTTGTGACAGTCGCCATGCCGCGCCTCATGGCCTCAAGTTGCGGCGTGACCTTTCACTGTCTCATGCAGTTTCAGCGTCTGCTTAAACTGCCACTTTCAGTGAAATTGTGCGCTGCTCCTTTCGCGAAACGTGGGCATGGGCACAATCCAGAAAATCAGACGCAGCCGCCAGCAGGGCGATTGTAGACAGGATGAGAACAAAATCCGCACCGCACTTGCGTCGGCTCATCACCGGTCAATTCCATGCCGGAATTTTCCCGACAATTCCTGACAAGTTCGCTTCGGGAATACTGTATCCAACTTCGGTCTGGCGTTTTTCAAAAACCTCGTTATCGTCCTGAATATGTTGGTTTTGGCCATTTTTTTACGAAAATGGCGGACTGATTCGAGCGGTTTCGATTCCCTTCACCCGCTCCATTCCAATGGAGCTTGCGATTCAGCGAGTTGCACCGATTCGGCCCCGCCACTGATCCCAGAATGTGCCCAAAGCGCAAGGCGGACTGGTAACCGCAGTTCAAGTGCATCCTGCCCCGGCACCGTGAATTATCGCCAGCTTGGCGTTCCTCAGTAGATTTCCACTCAGCCATGCTGCCCAAGACCAAGCCGACTAAGCCGACGCTCACCCCAGATGAATAGGACTTTAGAGCCATACCCCCAAACGAGGTGTCCCTCGCTCTCGTCTACGAATGCGCACGTTCGGTCGATTGGATTCGTGCGGATTGGCAAGCCTTTCTTAAAAGTGAAATTCCGCAATGGGAAGTCCAGAAACATGCTGGTGGCGTGGAACTCATCTGTAGCGACGAGCGGACGAAAATCAGAACGGTGCTGGCTAACAAAAAGTTTCCTGCTCAAAAAGCGCACTGCGAGCTGGTCTGGGCCCTTTTCTGCGAGCGCATCCCGCAGAGGCTTTCGGCTTCTTGGTTCGTGGAGGTGCTTAAATTGCTCCCGCAGTTTCCAACGCCATGGCTGCAAATCCCAACCGCGCTGAGAACAAGCGCCGCACAAGTGCGCGACTTTGCAGACAACGACGAACCTGGCTTTTCTGCTTATGCGCCCGGCGAGCCGATTCCCACCTCGACGAAGTCGTTCTCGTTTGTCGTGGCTGACCTCAAAGCCCCAGCTCTGTTCCGCGACAAGTTGAAGCGCCCAGGAAGGCTGGTCGACGGATGGCTCCGGCTCCACTTGTCGGTCTCGACGAATCTCGCCCTTGCGCTCTACGAAGACGCCAAGTTAGACCCCGCCCCGCTGGCTCCACTAACAGGTTTTTGAAAAACGGGTGATTTCCACAGTTGCGACCGCCGTTTTGTGACTCGCCATGCTCCTGGGGCGGGGTGTCGGACTCGGTTTTCACCGTTTCCAGACACACCGCAGGTTCCGGCGGCCCGCTTACGCGGTCGCCAACATCGTCGTTCGTCGCGGACTGCCCAGCAGCTTGGCCATCCGCACCAAGTTGTAGCTGCTCAGGATCAGGATGGCGCTCAAGCCCACGCGGTCCACGCCGCGTTTGCGCGTGCGCCGCAGCCCGCCCATCTCCTTGCACCAGCCACAGATTTCTTCGATCCGTTTGCGCACTTTCTGGCTGGTTTGATAGCCCAGTGTCCGCGTGGTGCGACCATCCAGGCCTTTGACCTTGCGGTCCTTGATTTGCGCGACGTGCGGGGCGATGCCGTGTTCCCGGCAGAAGCTCACCAGCTCCGCGTTATGATAGCCCTTGTCGGCGCCCACGGTCTGCGGCGGATGCTCGGCTTGGTCCACCTGCCGGGCGAGCAGTTCGGTCGGGACGGCGGGTTCCGTCACGCCGGTGGCCGAAGTCACTTGCGCCTGCACGCACAGGCCGTGGCGGTTCTCCCTCAGCGCGTGCAGCCCGAAGCAGAGCCTGGCTTCTTTGCCTTTGCGCAGCAGCCGGGCCTCAGCGTCCGTGGTGCTTTCGTGCGTCGGGTTGCTCCGCCGCTCGCCGTGGAAGTCCACGCTGGAGTTGCCGGGGGCACCGTCGCGCGGGGCCTGGGCGCCGGTCTTGGATTGGAAGCGCTTGCGGCTGGCCCACGCCTCGATGAGCGTGCCGTCCACCGTGAAGTGGGCGTCGCTGACCCAGCCGTGTTCACGGGCCAACGCGACCAAGCACGGGCGAAGAACAGTTCGGCGGTGCGGTGCTGGAGCAACCGGTTCTGGTTTTGGCTGAAGGTGGAGTTGTCCCAGATGGGGTCGAGCAGGTTGAGGTCGAGGAACCAGCGGAAGAGGAGGTTGTAATCGAGGGATTCGACCAACAGGGCTTCGGAGCGGATGGTGTAGAGAGCTTGCAAAACCTTGGCCTTGAGCCGGCGTTCGGGCGGGATGGAGGGGCGGCCCAACTGGGCATACCTCTCGTCGAAGAGCGGGGAGAGGCTGTGCAGGACTTCGTCCACGCGGGCTTTGACGCGGCGCAGCGGGTGGTGCTGGGGCACGCGGCTCGCCAGGCTCCACAGGTCGGACTGGGGATTCACTTGGCCACACATGCAGTCTCAGACTGACGCCGTTCCGTGCCGCTCAATCCGGCAGCGACGTTTTCAATGAACTGCTAGGGTCTGCGGCTTCGGTCGCAGTGAACGACAACTACATGCATTACTTCGCCGACCGCGGCCGACCGAGGGTTGGCATCACCGCGCCTCCGGCACGCCGGATCGGCCGGTGGGCGGCGGCGGTCCCTTTCCGGGCAGGACGAGGCGCAGGGATTGTCCAAACGCGAGCCGGCTCGCCACGCGGGCGTTGATGACGAGTT
>JBDKJY010000017.1:0-120335 GCA_039796295.1 Verrucomicrobiota bacterium | reverse complement strand
CATTGCCCGTGAAACTCCCCGTCACCGTCGCGTTCGTCGCCACCAACGGCCCGCTGAAATAGTTCGACCCGCTCACCACGTTGCTCCCCGTCAGCCACTGCGCTTGCAACGCCGCCAGGCTCGCCGCCAACGCCGCATTCGTCCCCACCAGCCGGCCCGAGAGCCCGTTGCTCGTGCTCAACAGGTCGCTCGCCAGTGCCGTCAACAACGCGCTGTTCGTCGCCAGCAGCCGGGCGGACAGCCCGTTCGTCACCGCCGCCACGTCCGTGCCCACCGCCGCCAGCCCGTTCGTCCGCAGCAGCCCTTCCGCCGTCAACGCGTTCACCAACGCCAGGTTCGTCGCCAGCAGCCGCCCAGACACCCCGTTGCTCGTCGTCAACAGGTCCGCCGCGAACGCGCTCAGCAACGCGCTGTTCGTCGCCAGCAGTTGCGCGCTGTAAACCACGCTCGCCGGCAACTGCCCGCTCCCCAGCGTCCCCGCCACATTGGCCGCCGCCACGTTCGTCAGCCCCGCGCCATTGCCCGTGAAACTCCCCGTCACCGTCGCGTTCGTCGCCACCAACGGCCCGCTGAAATAGTTCGACCCGCTCACCACGTTGCTCCCCGTCAGCCACTGCGCTTGCAACGCCGCCAGGCTCGCCGCCAACGCCGCATTCGTCCCCACCAGCCGGCCCGAGAGCCCATTGCTCGTGCTCAACAGGTCGCTCGCCAGCGCCGTCAGCAACGCGCTGTTCGTCGCCAGCAAGCGGGCGGAGAGCCCGTTCGTCATCGCCGCCACATCCGTGCCCACCGCCGCCAGCCCGTTCGTCCGCAGCAGCCCTTCCGCCGTCAACGCGTTCACCAACGCCGTGTTCGTCGCCAGCAACCGCCCAGACACCCCGTTGCTCGTCGTCAACAGGTCCGCCGCGAACGCGCTCAGCAACGCGCTGTTCGTCGCCAGCAACTCGGCTGCATAGACGAGGTTAGCTGGGAGGTTGGTGCTCGATACTTGGCCTGCGGTCAGCGCATAGAGTGCGAAAGGCACTGGCGTGAGTGCGGTGCGGGGGAGAAGCGCGCTGTATCCCTCATTCGCGCCAGCCGTGCGAACTTCCACCTGCACCCACCGCGGTGCCCCGCCAACGTAGGCCGCCAACCCAAAGTCGAGCGGGACTGAGAAGTGCCCATTGGTCACGCCCAAGTCCAACACCGTGACGGCAGCGGCAGCCTCCGCGCCGCCGGTGGCGGCGTTGAAGAGGCGGAACACCAAATCGTAGCGACCTGTCGCGGGTGCGTTACCATCCGCCAACTGTCCTTGGAAGGAAATGGCCACCGACTGGGCCACTGCCCCACCCGTGGCAAGCGCCAAGATGACGGCACACACGAGTCCCGCCCACCGCTGGGATGTCGGCAGCAGGCTCATGGCTTACGCAGTCTGAAGAACCGAGTCCCCGAGCTTTGAGCGGACTGGCGCACGACCAGTCGCCGTCCTGTCGCCGTCACCTCGACCGCTTCGGCCTGCCAACCACCTGGCGCTGCAGCGGCCGAACTTTCTAAAATCAAGCCCGTCAGTAGCGGCTGGTCATCCCAGTTCAACTCCAAGTCAGCCCCCAAGTTCTGCAGCCGTAATTTTGGCAGCCCGGCCTCTTGAACGAACGCTACCGCCCCGGCTTGAGCCTGTAGTTCGAAGCGTTGCCCCACCGTCGGCAAGCCAGCCGACACAGGTGTCAACTGCGTCTGGGTCAGAGTGAACCGGGGTCTGGGGCTAGTGGTGGGGCTGGTGGCACTGCTTTGGATCGCAGCTGAAAGGAGTTTGAAGTCCGCCGCCCTCAACCGGTCCATCGCAGGGTGGACGAGGAAAAATCCAACCAGTAGCAGCAGCACCCGCACCGACGCACAAGAGCAGCGCGCCTGCGCGCGAAAGTGGCAGACAGCTACCGACTTGGGGTTGAAAAACTGAGTCAGGATGAACCGGAGCATGGCTAAAATGCGGCTACTTACAAGCTTTTCCGTGGTCACCTACGCTAGGAATTATCCGCACCACCGTGCCGACAACTCCCCACTCAATACGCACCCGGGCATCGGACGACCGCCGGGGGCACAGGCCTAAATCCGCTTCATCAGCCCCCCCCCGGTGGGAAGGATCACACTCTCGCCAGCGACGCCACAGCCGGAAGGGCGAGACTGTGAGCTTCTTGGCTAGGACGAAACTTGGAAACCGTTCCCGGATCGAAGAGACAGCGAACGAACTCAACTTGAAACGCTCATGGGCCACGGTAGCCCGCCAAGCCGGTCGCAGTCGGGGCCTGCGAGGTGAGTTGGGTCGCAATCGCCTGCTGGTCATCTGTATTCATAGGCTGGCCACTTTGCGGGTGGCGATGAAGTGACAGACCTCGGGGTCGCCCGGCTCCACCGTCTGCACGACGTAGCCCAACTGCGTGAGGAAGGCTCGACAGTCGCGTCCCAGCGTCCGCGAGTGGATTTCCATGAACAGCTTCGGTCCATGCGTGGCCAGAATCTGCCGTGCACCACGCAAAACCAACAACTCGGCACCCTCGACATCAATCTTGATCACTGCTGGCGCGGCTATTATTCCACCGGCCACCAACGGATCAAGGGCCACCGTGCGGACCTTGATCCGCTCGCCGGCAACCGCGCCCGCCTGAAACGAACTGGCGGCCAGCTTGCCCATGCTCGTCTCCGGCATCAGGCAGAACTCGATCTCGCCATCCGTCTCACTCACCGCCGCCTCCATCAACTCCACGGGCAGGCCCGGATTAAGTTCGATCATCTTCCGGATCTGCGTCGCATTGGCCGGGAGCGGCTCGAAAATAACTACCCGCGCAGCTCCGGCTAGGGCCATCACCCCGCCGAAGAAGCCCCGCCAGCCGCCGATGTCCAGACACACCGAGCCGCGCGGCACCGCTTGGGCCATGGCCTGAGCCAGCTCCAGCTCGTAGGCACCCGTCCAGATGCCTTTGTCCGCCGGCAGCGTGATGGGATATCGGAGTCCGCGCGCCGGCCCGGCGTCCACGGTATGCACGAACGGCTTGCCTTCCATGAACCGTGCGAGTAGCCAGCGCTGCAAAGGGGCCACCAATGGAATCCGTTTGATGGCCCCGCGCCACTGCCATGGCACAAGGCGAATACTTGTTCTCAAAAGCGTCTCCATAAGATTCCTTTCCTGAAAGCCCCTAAAGACGCTAGGCCGTGCTCCGCCCCGCTGCTGATCCGACTGAACATCTGCGCAGCCAGAGACTTTGCGCCATCCCTCCCGCCCGGTTCGGGAAGTGGGCGTCGAAGGCAGGCAGGGTTCGTTGCAGGTAATGTCCCGGCCACAACACATCCCAACCAGCCTCGTCCAGCAACATCGCTTGAACGATGTATTGCTCTCCCCACCTCAGACCCATGTCTATCACCCACGAGCGGGGATAATCGTAGGGGATGAAAATATCATGGATATGCACCACAACCCCCGGGCGAATTTTTGCCAAGAGTTGGCCATAGATATAGGCCACATCGTTTGCGGGCACGGCTTCATGACTCGTATCAATGAACAATATATCCCCCGCCTCGAGCGCTTGCACATAGGGAACCGCATTTGCGTATTCGATAGGCTGGAACACCATTTCGTCCACAAGCTTTGAAATCTCCAGTCTCGGCTGGGGGTCAATCGCCAGGTGCCTGCATGGTAACGCGCCATCCCGGATGGCCTGCCGGATTAGCTTGGTGCTGTTTCCGCAACCGATTTCCAGAATCTGCCGGGGCGAGGTAGCGCGCACCATGGCGTAAAGAACCTCGGCATCCGGCGAAGAGTAGAACCCATTGTCGAACCGATAGCCGACGCTGTTCGTATCCGCCCGCCGAAACGAGGTAAACCGGGCTTGATGCTTTGGTAACTCATCCAGCACGAATCGGTGGGACGAGTTGAGGAAACCCGGAGGAATAAAATACGGAGCTTCATCGAAGCCCCCGTGTCGCGCTACTTCAGCCAGCCGCTGCTGCTCTTTACGCACAAGGGTCAAGGTGTCGAGCCGTAAGTTGAAGCAGCCCAACAGCCGATTCGCAAGCTGCAAGCTCTGTCTGAGTATACTCATGATGTTCAGTTCCGTTTCTGTCCCGCGAGTGCATCCATAAACGCGACGGTAAACTTCTCCATCTCACGTTCCCGGTTACCCTCGCGCAATGCGAACTCCCGAGCCTGCGCCGCCAGTCGTCTCAGCAGCGCCTCATCCTCGTAAAGCAACCGGATCTTCGCGGCCAAATCCTCAACCGACCCCGGCTCGAACCACATCCCACCACCCGAACGTTCCACCACACTCCGCAGCCCCGGCAGGTCGCTCACGATCACCGCCAGCCCCGCCATGTGGTAATCGAACAGTTTGTTCGAAACGGTCAAATCGTGGTTGCGCACCCCGCGCCGCTCCAAGCACAACCCCACGGTATGCCGGGCCGCCTCTGGCACTGCCGCCTCCGGCGCATACGGCGGGTGGATCCCCACGCGTTCGCCCAAGCCCAGCTCTGCGATGCGCGCGCGCAGGGCCTGCCCGCCGTCCTCCGGCAGTCGGCCCTGCAAGTGAAGCTCAATCTCCGCCGGCAACTTTTGCAACGCCAGCAAGGCATCCTCCAGTCCGCGTTGGCCCAGCCCCACCACGGCATTGCGCCAGTAGAGCGCAAACGTGCCCACCGTCCGAGGCGGTAAAGCGGCCACCCGGGGCGGCGTGTTGTAGAGCGCCACCGGCCGCGCGATGCCATACTCCGCCACCAGCGCATCCGCAACCTGATCACTGCTCGCCAAGACCAGCGCGCTCCGCGGCAACCACTCGCGTTCCACCGCCTGCACCAACGCCCGCTCCACCGCCGTCTGCCCGTCCCCCATGTCCGAATGGAACTCCATCGAATCAAACATCAGCAACGCCCCGCGCCGCTGAGCCGCACGCGCCGCCGGCAAGAGCGTCTCAATGTTGTGAGCCAGGTAAACATCCGCCGCCGCCCGGCTCAACGCCCGCTCCAATCCATACGCCCGCGTGGAAAGCGCGCCGGCAGCCACCCGACCGGTGGCTTGGAAGCACCAGCGCTCCATCTGCTGGCGGAGTCGTTGCGCCGCCAACCGCACTGGAGCCGCTGTCCGGGTGGCAAACGCATGCGTCACCCATGTCAGCTTCTCCTGCCCCATTAAGGCCTGCACAGGGCGGCGGTCAGCCCCCACCGGCGCGCAGTCCACGAGCACCACCGAACCGACTTCCGGCAGCGCGGCCAGCGTCGCGGCATGACGCGGCGCCCGCGGTTCAGCCGCCGCCGCCAGCGAAGTGCAGACGCACACCCGCAGGGGCCGACCATTGCGCGACAGATTCATCTGCCTCTCAACTTCCGTTCCAAAATGTCCAAGATCCGCCCTGTCGCCTGGCCATCGCCGTAGGGATTACGCCGGGGGCGACGCACCTTGCTCGCGTTGGCCATCAGCCGCTCCACCACCTGCTCCAGCCCGCGTCCCGTGTTGCCCGCCAGCGTGACCGTGCGCGCCCGGACGGCCTCCTGCCGCTCCGTCGTCTCCCGCATCACCACCACCGGCTTGCCCAACGACGGGGCTTCCTCCTGAATCCCGCCCGAGTCCGTCAGGATCAGCGAAGCCCGGTCCATGAGAAACACAAATGGTTCGTAAGGCAGAGGCTCGATGAGGTGGATGTTGGGATGCCCCGCCAGCAAGTCCGCCGCTGGCCCACGCACGTTCGGGTTCAAATGCACCGGATACACAAACGCCCAGTCCCGATGCCGCCGCGCCAGCCGGGCGATGGCGGTAAAGAGCGAGCGCATCCGCGCCCCGAAGCTCTCCCGCCGGTGCGCCGTGACGAGCACCAGCGGACGCGCGCCCTCGTGGACCGCCGCGCTGGCCCCCGCCCAGTGTGCGTCCCACGCTCCCGCCCCGCGCTCGCGCACCCGCTCGCGCACGAGCAGCAAGGCGTCAATCCCCGTGTTCCCCGTCACAAAAACCCGACCAGCCGGCACCCCCTCGGCCCTTAAAGTGCGGCGATTGTCAGCGGTGGGGGCAAAGCAAAAATCGGCGAACCGGTCGAGCAGCGCGCGGTTCAACTCCTCAGGGAACGGATTGGCGAAGTCCCCTGTCCGCAATCCGGCCTCGACATGCGCCACGGGCACCCGCTGGTAAAACGCCGCCAGCCCCGCCGCCAGCGCGCTGGTGGTGTCGCCTTGCACCAGCACCACATCCGGGCGCTCCCGCTCGATGACGGCGCTGACGCCTTCCAAAATTCGCGCACTCAATCCCGCGAGCGATTGGTTGGGTTGCATGACCGCCAAGTCATGGTCCGGAGTGATGCCAAACGTTTCGAGCACCTGCCGCAGCATCTCGCGGTGCTGCCCCGTGACACAGGTGATCGGCGTGAAGTGCTTGGGCCGCGCCCGCATCCCCAGCACTAGCGGGCACATCTTGATGGCCTCGGGCCGGGTGCCAAAGACGCTAAGAACACGGATGCGTTTCATGCCGAGAGCAACTCCTGATAGTGCGCTTCCAAGTGCAGCACTTCCCGCCGCACGTCGTGCTGCGCCCGCACAAACGTGGGGTCGGCACCCACGGCCCCCTGTAGCGCCTGCCATAAATTCTCTGCCAGTGGGCCCGCTTCACCCTCGGGACTGAGGAACACTCCCCGCCCCGGAGGGGCCACGTTGGGAATGTCCGCATGTCGCGTCGTCACGATCGGCACGCCCACCGCCTGGGCTTCAAGGATGATGGTGGGCGCACCGCCTTCGGTGTCTCCGTTGCTGGCCGTGCGACTGGGGTGGATGAAGACATTCGCCGCCGTGAGTTCACGGATGACCTCCGGATGCGGCTGCATCCCGAGGAACTCCACGTAACCGGCCATCCCGTTCGCCGCCACAAATTGCTCCACTGAGGGTCGAAGCGGGCCGTCGCCCACGATGCGGAAATGCACGGACTGGCCCCGCCGAACGACCTCGCGCACGGCGGCAAGGGCATCCAGCAATCCCTTTTTCTCCGTGAACCGCCCCACGAACAGCACCACTGGCACGCCCGTGCGGTTCGGCTGCCACGCGGGATAACGGTCGGGGTGGATGGCGATCCGCTGGATCCGGATTTTCTCCGCCGGGGCACCCAGCTCAATGAGCCGCTGCCGCATACAGGGGCCTTCCGCTAGGAACCGATCGCCCTCCCGGAAGAGCCGCGCCAGCCGGGTCGCCCAGCGGGGCAGGTGTGGAAGCACCGACATATCGTAGCCGTAAAAAGTGGTGATCAACGGCACGCCCAACGCCCGCTTCAGTGGCAGGGCCATAAAACCCTGCTGACCGAAATGAGCGTGGATAACCTGCGACCGCTCACCGCGCAAAACCTCCTCTGCCTGCCGATGCCAAAGCGAGCGACCCGTGACCACCCCGACAGCCTCGTTCAGCCACCACGCTGAATCCCGCTTCGTCACCGGAGCGGGCACGACCAGTTGGCGGGGAACGGGGAACTCGGCTGCGTTCGCAGTGAACTTGCAGAGCACGACCGGCTCCCAGCCGACATGGCTGGCGACGTAGTTGTGGATGAAGGTTTCACTTCGCCCGAGGTAAGTTTCTACCAAATGGACAACGACTGGCTTCACTTGGAAACAGCCTGCATGACCTCGTCCAATCGCCGAACCCGCACGGGCTTATTGGTGCGGTAGGACTCCACCCCGGCGAGGCAGGCCAGCACGGTCTTCGACGCTTCATCCACGGTGCAGAGCGGGGCGCGTTGCTCGCGGATGGCTCCGACAAAATCCTCGATGGCCGTCACGCACGCGAAAGCGTGCTCGTAGAGCCGCACCGGATAGTAGCGAGCACCGTATTCGCTGTTCGGGCGCCGCGCCAGCCAGCGGGTGGCGAGGAAGATTTTACCCAGGAGCCAGGCGGGCAGGCTCGATCGCAACTGACTCAACGTGCTGTGATGCGAAGCCTTGAGCGGGTGCCGCGTGAGCGATTTCTGCACGAGGATGGGCTCGTGTAACACCCGCTCCCACCCCTTGGCCGCGTTGAACATCACATTGTTCTCTATGCTGCACCGGTTTCCATAGATGCGCAGCGAGTGGTCCTGCGGGCCCGCCGCACCGAAGGCCACCACGACCTTCCCCAGCACCCCGGACTGGAAGCGGAGCGTCACGAGGTTGAAATCGGATTCGGGGTATTCCGGGAACGCCAAGTGGTTCGCCGCCGCATAGACCTCGACCACTTCCTCGGCCGCCAACCAACGCAACAGATCCACGAAATGGCAGCCGGAATACACCAGCGGTGTGGCATTGTCGCGTCGCCGCCAGTCGTCATTTACAAAGGCGCGCTGCGTGAGGTTGTGGACATAGTAGCCTTCGAGGTAGGACACCGCGCCAAGTTCCTTGGCCTCCAGGATGCGCTTCACCTTCTGGAACAGCGGCACGAAGCGCATCTGGTGGAGGCAGGCCACCACCCGGTCGGACTTCGCCGTGGCGCGCTTGATCTTACGGATGCCGTCCTCCGAGTCCGTCAACGGCTTCTCGCTCAAGACGTGCAGCCCGTGTTCCAGTGCAGCCACGATGTAATCCGCGTGCGTCGCATCCGGCGTGCAGATGGAAACCGCGTCCAATTCGGCCCAGAAGCCGTCCAACGTCGAATAGCGTTCCGCCTGCGGGAAGAGCTGACGCGCCGCCTCCAACCGTTCGGGCTTGGGGTTGAAAATCTTCGTGACGACACAGCCCGGCACGCAGGCGTAATAGCCCGCGTGCGCCGTGCCCGCGCCGCCAAAGCCGATGATGCCTACACGCAACCGCGCCGAGTCTGCTTTCATCAATTTACACCTCCGCCGTTACGGCCCCGAGCCGGGCGCCAAAAATCCGGCCGAACTCGCCCTTGAACTCCGACCAGAAATAACCCTTCAGCAGCCACAGAAGCGTGCCGTAAACCACGACACCCGTCACCACGCAAGCCGTGACGACGACCAGCGGAGTTGAAATCCCCTCGGTAAACAAGCCCGCCTTGAGCACAAATACCGTCACCCCCATGCCGCCCGCCGCCGCCGCTGGCACCGCCATCGCCTGGAGTAAGGGCTTCACCCCGACCTCCACCTGCCGATAGAGCCACGGCATTCCGAACACTGTGAGCAGCACTTCCGTGGTCAGATAGGCGCTCGCCACTCCGATAATCCCCCACTTCAGGCCGACCACAAACCCCAGCACCGTAACCGCCGAAGCGCCCATACCCCACCAAAAGAACAGCCGCGTCAACCCCCGGGCAACGAACAACGCACCGACCAATGATACAAATGGCTGAAAAGTGCCCACCCACGCCAGTATCTGTAGCACCTGCCCCGTCTCCGCCCACTGCGGCCCATAGACCAACAGCACCGCCTCCGGGGCCACCAGCGCCAGCCCGACCATTGCCGGCAAGATCAGAAAAGCCAGATAGCCGCAGGCACGAATATACGCCCCCGCCGCCCGCGCCGGCTCGCTTTGCACTTGCGCCAGGGCCGGCATCATCACCCCCTGCGCTACCGAGATGAAATTGGAGATGGGATAGAGCATCAACGTGTAAGCCAGCGTGTAGAATCCCAAGGCCCCTGCCCCAAGGAAACGGCCAATCAGGAAACTGTCGGCCTTACGGGCGAAATAGTTCACAAGCTGGAAGCCCATCAAGTTCAGGCTGAAGTCCCAAATGCGAGCCAAGTCGCGCCGCGCGAAGGTCCAATCCGGTCGCCAGTCGCAGATGCGCCACACCCCCACCACCCCCAGTGCCGCCGTCACCAACGATTGCACCACCAGCGCCCACACTTGCCACCCTGCCCAAGCCGCCGCCAGTGCGAGCAATCCCGCAGTCAGCGTTGCCACCAAATGGACTACCGTCGCCGCCCTGAACCGCATGGCCTTTTGCACCAGCGCTCCCTGCACCGCCCCCAACGCCATGATCGGAAAAGACAACGCCACAACACACATCAACGGCACCACTTTGGGCTGGCCGTAGAGCGCCGCCGCCCACGGGCTGACCGCCGCAATCACCCCACCCACTAACCCCGCCACCACCAAGCCGAACCAGAATATCCCCGACAGCTCGCGCTGCGACAAATCCTGCTTCTGCACCACGGCCGCCGACAGTCCTAAATCCGCGAGCACCCCGACCAAGCCCGTCGTCACCATCACCATGCCGAGCAGCCCGTAATCCGCCGGCGTCAGCAGCCGGGCCAACGCCACCCCGATGGTCAGGTTCATTACCTGGGTCCACGCCCGCGATCCCAGCAACCAAACGGCGCTACGGACAGTTTTACGCGTTAAACTCACAGGGGAGAACTCCGCTCAAGGATTGCGCCGCGCCAGCACCGAGAAGGCCGAGAAGTGTGGCCCTCGGAAGCTAGCCACCTCGGAACGGCCATCCAGTTGCGCCGGCACCAACCCGTTGGCCCCCACCAACTGGCAGCCCGCCGCCTCCAGCGTGCGGTGGAAGATTTCTGGGATCTCATCCACCGGCCAGGCACTCGAAAACTTCGGCTCCTTCAGGTCCCGGTCCGGTCCGGCCTTGTAGTAATACGCATCCAACCAAGTGTCCGTCTGCACCAGCCGATACTGGCAACACTCGGAGGTCAGGTAGATCAGGCCCCCGGGTCGCGCCACCCGCGCCATCTCCTGCAAGGTCTGCACCGCCCGCCGCTTCTGCTCCGGATAGGGCACGTAGTGCAGGTCAGGAAGATTCGTATCCAAGTGCTCAATGACCGAAAACGAGCAGACCAGATCAAACGACTGATCCGGCATCGGCAGCTCCAGCATCGTGCCGTAAGCCACCCCCGGTTCAGGCGCGGAACGCTGGACCCACTCATTGATGCGCTGTCGCCAACCCGTGGGCGGTTTCTCCACCTGCGTCGGATACTCAAACGCCGTGACTTGCGCCCCCTGCCCGGCCATCCAGCGCGGCAACGAGCTCCGACCTGAACCGATATCGAGCACTTTCAGTCCCTGCCAGTCGGCGACGTGATTCAGGAGCGCGCCATACTCGAAGACGATCTGGCCCCGCAGATACGGAGTGTTGAGGGTGCGATACAGCGAAAGATCGAAGGTCTCGAGGATCGCCTTCTCGCGCGCCAACCGAGGCTGGTGGCTTTGCGCGTGGAGCGAATTCCAAGCCGACAGTTGCTGCTGCGGCGGCAACCCCGAAACGGCGTTGCGCGTGCGGGCGAGAAACAACCCCGCGAGATCCTTGAGAACATTCAAACGGCTCATAGTTACCCAGGCCAAACCACGTTTACTTCCTTGCCAAAACCATCAACTGCGTTCGCGAATCCCAGCTGCCAAACCACTGGGGCAAACCGAGCGCATGCGCGACGCGGTCCAGCGCATACATCAACCCCGGGCCCGGCAGCCGCAGCAGCCGGTTCACATACCGGTTCTTCGGCCCGCCGTCCGGCAGCCAGTAATACATGGGCCGCGCACTCCGCTGCACCAGCCCGGCCCGGCTGACCACTCCCGCCCAAAATTTCCGGCTTTGGTGCCGGATGTAGGCGTTCGGCTCGACCGTCTCGGCGGGCAGCGCCGCCGTGAGCAGCAGATGCCCGCCCGGCTTCAGGTGCGCGGCGAGATTCATGACCGCCCGCTCCACGGCGGCATCGCTCAAGAGCAAATGCAACACCTCGAAGCTGTGAATGACATCGAACCGTCGCTCCGCCGGGTGCCGCCACTCCGCCAAGTCGCCTGCGGAAAAGGCTTGCCGGGGATAGCGGCCCTGCAAATGCGCCACCACCTTTTCACAGATGTCCACGCCGGTGTAGGAAGCGTGTGGAAACTCCCGTGCCCACACCCCCGCAAAGAATCCTTGCCCACAGCCCGCGTCCAGCACTTCCACCGAAGCCTCCGGGCGCACGTCGATTTCCGCCAACGCCCGGCGCAGCGCCTGCCGCTTGCACTCGTAGAGATACCCGTTGTAGCCCTCGCCCGCGCCCATCCAGCCGGACTCAGACAAGTTGAACTGCTGGTAGCGGCTCGCCCAGAACTCGCGGGCATGAGCCGCAGCCGCCTTGGGATCTTGCAAGTCGCTCATCGGCCCAGGATTTGCCGCACGGTCCGGACAACCCGTTCCGTGTTCTCCTCCGTGAGCTTCGCCGAGAGGGGCAAACTCGCCGTCTGCCGGCCGATCCGCATCGCATGCGGATAATCCTCGGGTCGCCAGCCGAACTGCTCCTGATACACGGGATGCTCCGGCACGCTCAGATAATGCACCCCCACGCCGAGCTTGGCCTTGGTCATCGCATTGAGGAAACCATCCCGGCTCAGGCCGCACCGCGCCTCGTCGAAGAGTGGGGTAAACAGGTGGAACCCGTGCCGCGTGCCCGGCTCCACCGGCGCCGGCAGCGTGATGGGCAGATCGGCAAAGGCCTCCATATAGCGCGCCCAGATTTTTCCCCGCCGCTCCCAGTTGGCCAAGACACTGCGCAACTGGTGGATCCCCAGCGCCGCTTGTAGGTCCATCATGTTGTATTTGAAGCCGGTCTCCACGACAGAATAGTGCTTGTAGCCCTCGTCGCTGAAGCGCTTCCAAGCGTCCTTGCTCATGCCGTGCAGGGCGAGCCGCTTCACCCGGCCGATGTCCTCCTCGCGCTTCGCCACCACCATGCCGCCTTCACCGGTGGTTAGATTTTTCGTTGCGTAAAAACTGAAGCAACTAAAGTCGCCCCACATCCCGGCCTTCACCCCGCCGCGCTCGGTCTCGATGGCGTGGGCGCAATCCTCAATGACCTTCAGCCCGTGTTTCCCGGCCAGCGCCATCAACGCCTCCATGTCACACGCCCGCCCGGCGAAATGCACCGGCACCAGCGCCCGCGTCTTGGGCGTGATCCGCTCCGCCACTCGCGCCGGATCGAGATTCAACGTCAGTGGGTCCACATCCGCCAGCACGGGCGTCGCCCCAGCGTGAACGATGGCGTTGACCGTCGCACAAAAAGTGAGCGGCGTGGTGATGACCTCGTCACCCGGCTCCAGCCCCGCCGCGAGCAAGCTCAGGTGCAGCGCCGCCGTGCAGGAGTTCACTGCCGCCACATGGGGCGCTCCCTTGAACGCGGCGAAATCGCGCTCGAACTGCGCCACTCGCGGGCCGGTGCCGATCCAGCCGGAGCGCAGGCAAGCCACTACCTCGGCTATCTCCTCCTCGCCGATGCGCGGGGCACCAAAGACCAAGAACTCCTGCTCTATGTTGCTGCTCATAATGTTGTTGCCTGTCGGGCTGCGCGCTGGTCCAGACACTGTTGGCAAGCCGCGCGGACCGCTTCCGGTTCGATGCGCTCAAGGCATTCGTTCCGGCGCTCCACACACGCCACCAGCGCGCATCCCTCGCACTCAATGGGGGTGCGCAGCACCTGCTGCTCCACCCCGTAGGGGAACCACATCCCCGGCCACTCGCGCGCGGAGAAGACGGCCACGCACGGCACCCGGGCGGCGGCGGCCAGATGCATCGTGCCGGTGTCGTTGCCCAAGTAGAGCGCACACCGCTTCAGGGCCGCCACCGAACCGCGCAGTGAAAGCTGCCCCGCTGCGTTGTAGCCCCGCCCAGCACTCGCGATGAGGCGATCCCCGACGGCCCGGTCCTCCGTGCCGCCAAAGACCACCGGCCAGATGTCGTGGCTGGCAATCAAGTGGCTGATGACGGTTTGAAAGCGCTCCTCCGGCCAGCGCTTCGCTGGCATTTTGGATCCCGGCCCAACCCCCACCCAGCGCCGGCCCCCATCCACCGGCTGCTCGTGCAACCACGAGCTAACTTGCTGGGCTTCCGCGGCCCCCACCCCCAGCTCCAACGAGCCTTGCCCCGGGCCGGGCACGGGCAGGCCATCAGCGGCGAGACGGGCGAGGAGCAAATCCGATTCAGCGGGCGTGGAGCCGAGCGGTCGGCCGGCGACCTTCTTTGGCAACGGCGCGAACCCTGCCATGCCCAGAAAGTGCCGGATTCCAGCAGCGGCAAATACCTTCCGATCTCGGGCCACTTCCGCCGGACGGCGAGTGCTCGGGGCCAGGTAAGCCAGCGTGTCGTATCCGCCCCGGCGCAAGCGCGCCACCAACGCCAGCATTCGCACTGGCCGCAGCAGCCGACCCGCGAATGAATCGTCCACGACGTAGGATTCGAAGCCGTCCAGCACTCCCGCCCCCGCCAACAGGTCGGAGGCCAAGACGTGCCGTTTGCCGGGATGCCGGTCGCAGAGCAGCGTGAGGTGCGCCTGCGGGAACTGTTGCCGCAACACCCAGAGTGCGGGCAGGGCCACAACGGTATCACCCAACTGGCCGATGCGGAAGACCAGCATCCGGCGGGGGACATGAGCGTCGTGGTTGCGGGCGGCGGCCATGCGGACGCGCTCACTGAGCGAAGGGCCGGGGGGCCTGCCCAAGATACCACTTCACTGTCTCGCGGATGCCCGTCTCGAAGGTGTGCACCGGTCGCCAGCCCAGTTCCCGCTCGACCTTGCTGGCGTCAATAGCGTAGCGGCGGTCGTGGCCGGGGCGGTCCTTGACGAAGGTAATGAGCTGCCGGGAGTTGCCGCCGAGCTGCGGAGCCAGTTCGTCCACCAAGTCGCAGATGAGTTCCACGATACGGAGGTTGGCCCACTCGTTGTGCCCGCCGATGCAGTAGGTCTCACCGGTGCGCCCACGCCGCAGTGCCTGCCAAAGCGCCTCCGCGTGGTCGGTCACATAGAGCCAATCGCGGACGTTCAGACCGTCGCCATAGACCGGGATGGGCTGGCGGGCCGCCGCCTTGCCGATGACGACCGGGATGAGCTTCTCCGGGAACTGACGCGGGCCGTAGTTGTTCGAGCAGTTTGTGATGACCGTGTCCAGGCCGTAGGTGTGGTGATACGCGCGGACGAGCAGGTCGCTGGCGGCCTTGCTGGCGGAGTAAGGCGAGTTCGGCGCGTAGGGCGTGGTCTCGGTGAAGTGCCCGGTGGCACCCAAGCTACCGAAGACCTCGTCCGTGCTGACGTGAAGGAAGCGCCCCCTCAACTCATAACTGCTCCAAACCGCGCGGCAGGCTTCGAGGAGGTTGAAAGTGCCGACGATGTTGGAGTGGATGAAGTCGCCGGGGCCTTCGATGGAGCGGTCCACATGAGACTCAGCGGCGAGATGCAGCACATGGGTGATGGCGTGCTCGCGCACGACGCGGACCACGGACGGCTTGTCCCGCAGGTCCACGTGCTCGAAGCGATACTTCGGGTTGGCCGCAGCGGCGATCACGTTCTCCAAGCGGCCGGCGTAGGTGAGGCAGTCGAGGTTCACCACCCGAGCCACCTCGGGCTGGGCGAGCACCACGTCCAAGACGTGCGAGCCGATGAAGCCCGCGCCGCCGGTCACTAGGAGGTTCATCGGGTTCACGCCATTTCTCCCAACCGCCGCGTATCGGACACCACCGCGAGGAGGTAATCGCGGTATTCGCAAGTAGGCAACGTGCGCGTATGCGCCTCCAACTGGTCCAAGCTGAGGAACCCCCGGCGCATGGCGGCCTCCTCGGGGCACCCGATCTTCACGCCCTGTCGGCGTTCGATGGTCTGCACGTAGGCGGAGGCCTCGTGGAGACTCGTGCTGGTGCCCGCATCCAGCCAAGCAAAGCCGCGGGGCAAGCGGCTCACACGGAGTTGTCCGCGTCGTAAATATTCTTTGTTCACGTCGGTGATCTCGAGCTCACCCCGGGGGGAGGGCCGCATCGCCCGGGTGATGGGCACAACCTGTTCGTCGTAGAGATACACACCCGGCACCGCGTAATTGCTCTTGGGCTGCGCGGGTTTCTCCTCCAGCGAAATCGCCCGCCCCGCCGCATCAAACTCCACCACCCCATAGCGCTGCGGGTCATGCACGTGATAGGCGAAGATGGTCGCGCCTCCGTGGAACTCGGCCACGGCGCGGGGAAACGCATCGCCGCCGGAGAAGATGTTGTCCCCCAGCACGAGCACCACGGGCTGGCCAGCGATGAAACTCTCCGCAATGAGGAATGCCTGTGCGATGCCCTCCGGCTTGGCCTGCTCGCGGTAATCAATGCTGATGCCCCACGCACTGCCGTCGCCCAACAGTTGGCGGAAACGCGGCAGGTCGTGCGGCGTCGAGATGAGGCAAATCTCCCGTATGCCGCTGGCGATGAGCACGGTCAGCGGGTAGTAAATCATCGGTTTGTCGTAAACCGGTTGGAGCTGCTTGCTCGCCACCAAGGTCAACGGGTAGAGTCGCGAACCCGCGCCGCCCGCCAAGATAATGCCTTTCATCATGTCAGCCTTTCCGCGTGACCATCCAGTCGCCCAGCACCAGCACGTCCATCTTCGTGCGCAGGAAGCAGTCCAGCGCCTCCTCGGGGCGGCAGACCACCGGCTCGTTCTCGTTGAAGGAAGTGTTCAGCACAATCGGCACGCCGGTCAGCGCACGGTAGCTCTCGATGAGCCGGTGGTAGCGCGGGTTCGTTTCCTTATGCACGGTTTGCAGGCGCCCTGAACCGTCCACATGAGTGGTGGCCGGGATTTGCGCGCGCTTCTCGGCCCGCACTTGGAAAACCTCCATCATGAAGGGCACGTCGTCCTCCTGCTCGAACCACTCGGCCACATACTCGCGCAAGATGCTCGGTGCGAACGGGCGGAAGCTCTCGCGCCGCTTAATCTTCAGGTTGAGAATGTCCTTCATGTCCGCGCGGCGCGGGTCGCCGAGGATGGAGCGGTTGCCCAAGGCGCGCGGGCCCCACTCCATGCGGCCTTGGAACCAGCCGATGACTTGGCCTTCGGTGATGGCTTGCGCGGTGCGCTGGCACAGCGCGGCTTCGTCGCGGAAGTGTTCGACCGTGCAGCCGGCGGCTTGAATGGCGGCGACTTGCTTGTCGAGCAACGCCTTGATCTCCGCGTCGCTGGCACTCGGGCCCCAGTAGCCGTGGTCCATGTGCGGGCGGGACTTCACCTCACCCAACTGGTTGGCCACGACGAACGCCGAGCCGATGGCCCCACCGGCATCGCCCGCAGCGGCGGGGAGATACATCCGCTTGAACGGCGAGTTCAGATACACCTTGCCGTTGGCGACGGAGTTCATCGCGCAACCGCCGGAGAGGGCCAGGTTCGGACACTGGTATTTCTTGTGCAGCGCGGCGAGCAGGGCGAAGAGGGCTTCCTCATACATGACCTGCGCCGAGCGGGCCAAGTCCTTGTGTCGCTGCTCCAGCGGCTCACCGGCCTTACGCGCGGGACCGAGGAGTTCTTCCAACTCGGGGCTGAAGACGGTGCCAATCTCCGGCGAGCAGTTGTCCCATGTGTAATGGACGTTCTCGCGGTGATGCCGGAAGAACTCCAGGCCAAGCCGGAATGTGCCATCGCTCTGCACGCGGACAATCTGCCGCATCTGGTCCACGTAGGTGCGCTGGCCGTAGGGTGCCAGGCCCATGACCTTGTATTCGTCGCCGTAGTGCGGGAAGCCGATGAGTTGGGTGATGGCCGTGTAGAACAGCCCCAGCGAGTGCGGGAAATAGACCCGCCCATCAATCTGGATGTCCCCGCCCCGCCCCATGCCCCACGCCGAGCTGGCGAAGTCGCCAAAGCCGTCCACTGAGAGGCACACCGCCTCGTCGAAGTTCCCGACGTGGAAGGCCGACGCGAGGTGCGCCAGGTGGTGCTCCACGTGATGCACCTTCGCCCGGAGGGGCTCGCCCGGAAACGCCGCCGCCAACGAGTCCTCGACCGACGCCGCGCGCCGGATGTTGCGGACGCGATTGAGAATGAGCTTGGGGCTGGGCAGCCGGCGCAGCGCGTAGGCAATGCGGCGGAAGTTGTTCACGCTCGGGTCGCGGTTGAGCGTGACGTGCTCCACGTCCGCCAGCTTCAAGCCCGCCTCCCGCAGGCAGTAGCGGATAGCCTCCGACGGCATGCCCGACCAGTGTTTGATGCGGCGGAAGCGCTCTTCCTCCGCGCACGCCACGAGCTTGCCATCGCGCACGAGGCACGCGGCGGAGTCGCCGTGAATCGCGTTGAGTCCTAGAATTACCGCCATGGGTGAAATCTCCGAATCAAACCAAGCTGCCGCCCTTGGTCGTGGGCCGGAGCACTCCGGCCAGACCACTGGCTACCTTCAATTGTCTGTTTCGCGACACGGAGTCGGAAACCACTGCCTGCCCGGCGAACCGGGCCAAAATCACTTACCGAAGAACCGCAACAACAAGGGCAACAGCCCCGCCGCCCGCCGGTGCCAGTTCTCCAACTGCTTCACCCGCTGCACCACATGCGCCCGCTCCGCCGCCGGAGCTTTGTCCGCAAGGCGCTTGAGCCGCTCCAACCGGTGCTCCCCGTTTTCGAGATGCGGCTCGATTTGCTCCTTCAAGAACCCGGTGGCCAGCGTGCGCAGCCCCGTCTCGGCCTCGTAATGATCGCGCCGCGAGTCATCCGCGTCGCACACCCGCACCGCGCCGGTGCTGCGGAGGAATTTCAAGCCCTGGCTCACCGACCCCTTGCTCATCTCCAACCGCTCCGCGATGTCGTCCAAGCTCAACGGCACCGTGGTGATATAGAGCAACCCGTAAATCTGCCCGACCGACTTGGGCAACCCCACCACTTGCGCCAGCCCCACAAAGAGGTCCACCGCCTCGGCCTCCAACGAGGGACCATCCGTCAGCGGGGTAACGCTGACTGGACGGCTGCTGGCAGTCTCGGTGGCGGTGATTTCCATTAACGACAGGCGCGGAGTGAAGCAGAGTCGCAGCAACTGTTCAATAATTTTTAAACTCGAACCTGCCAAGAAGTCGCATCCCCGCTTACGGCGCACGCCGGAACCCTCCCGGCGCGGCTCCCGCGCCCGCTTTCCCCTCCGTTCTCCGCGATGAACCGCACGCCAGTTTCAATTCAGGTGCCACCACCCAGCCCCACAGCTTGAGGCCGCCGCAGCGCCACCCCAATTAGTTGGAGTTGGTGCCGCCCTTGAACAGGAACCGATACAGCGCGCCCTTGAGCTTCCGCTGTTCCTCCTCGCGTGCCTTCTGCTCGGCGGCTTGCCGTGCCAGTTGTTGCTCGCGCCAAGCCGTCCCTTGCAGCAGCGGGTCCACGCCAATCGCTCTCAACGCATCGTTCGTAGTCGGCGGACGGTTCGTGCCCACGCCGACCTGCAATGCCAGGGGGGGAACCTCCGCCCGGTTGGTGCTCCCGCCGCCCACACTGGGCAAGGCCAGCGGCCGAGAATCGCCAGCGCGTGGACGAGGTTCGACTCCCACTAACCCAAGCATCGGGCCGCCCGACGACGGCTTGGCTGGGGCCGCAGCGGCAGGTGAAATCGTCGTGCGCAGCGGGTCGGTAGCCGGAGCGGGGACCAGCGGCTTGGTGGGAAGGCTAAGTTCGACCGCCCGGCCAACAGCGGGCGTCGCCGTGCGCGTCGGCTTCGTCAACGGTTCGTCCGGTGGCGGGGCCACGCTCGGTTTGCTCGCAACCGGAGGAGCGGGTTTCTCGGTGGGCGGACGACTCCCCTGCCCCGCTTCGGCGGGAGGCGAGGAAATGCTGGGCTGAACCAGCGGCTTCGCTACAGGGATGTTGAGCGATGCGTTCACCAGCGCACCGCCCGGCTTCGCCACCTCCACCGCTTTTACCTTCGGGGGCGAACTGGGCGCCGGTGTCGGGACGGGCGCGCTGTCCGGTTTGGCAGCGATGGGCGGCTTCGGCTCAATCACCATCTTCGTCACAGGTGCTGCCGGAGCCGTCTCGGGCACGCCCGCTTTGGGCTTGGCTCGTCCCGCCGACGGTTTCCCCGCTTCGGACTCCGACTCCACCGAGCGGAGCCGAACCTTTCCCGAATGCCCGACCCCCGGCGGTTCCGCTGGCAACTCCGCAACCTTCTTCTTCGGCTTGGAGCGACACGCCGACAGCGCGACAACTCCCGCGAGTAAGAGCAATGTCAGGTGCCGACGCATGATGACTGGCTCACTGAAAAAGCGTCTGCATCGCCGCGAGGAGCGGCGGCCCGGCTTGCTCGCCGTAGCGAGCGCTCAACACAAACCGCGCATCCCGTTCCGACGTGAATGTCTTCTCAATCAGCACCTGCTGCGCGCTCGTGCCGTTCGTCCCGCCCAACGCCGCGCGCAGCCGCTCGATGAGCGAGTCGTAGTCGAGCGTGTCCATGCACCGGTCCATCAGCCGCCCGCCGATGCCCGCCGGTTCCGCCGCGCCGAGCTTCGAGAGCAGTTGGAGCGGCGTCGGCTGCTGTCGGTCCTTGAAGCGCTCGGCCTGATAAGCGTAGTCCGCAATGAGGTTCAACTGCCCGCTCAAAGTCGGCCTGACCGACAGCAACAGGTCGAACCCAAGATGCTTCTCCAACTGCTGATAACGCGTCTGCGCCGCCGCGTTCTTCGGCAGGTGCTTGCAAAAACGCCCCGCATCGAACCACAGCGAGATGGCCCCATCGCGACTGCGCGCACGCGGCGGCAGTTGTTCGCGCGCCTCCGTCGCCGTGTTCGCGGTGGACGCAACCACCGGCGCGAGGCAACGGCGAATCTCATTCTCGACACAAGGCGCTTGCGGGTCGCCCTCGAACTCAATCAACAGGATGACCGCCTCGCCCGTCAGCCCGAACGTGAAGTAACCGCCCTCCGGATCCATGTATCGCCCGGTCTCGTGCCGAATCATCGCCCGACTGCGCGCGCGCGAAGGCGCGACGTTCGACGACGTGCGCAGGCTGCTGCTCACTTGGTCCGCGATGCGCGAGAGCGCCGCCTCCACCGCCACCGGGTCCGTCACGCGCGCCACGAACCCGCACAACATCACGGGCCGGTCGCTCTTCCCCGCCGTCTCCTGCGACGGGAACTTGGCGAACGCGTAGAGGTCCGCCTTGGAATCAAATCCGTTCGTCATCAGCTCCGCCACCGTGTCGGAAACCGCCTTGCCACCGGACGCGCCCAACCAATCCGCGAACGTCTGCCCCTGCGCCGACTGGCTCAAGTCATCGGGCCGAAACGTCATCACCGCGAAACTCCCGCCGGGAATCAGGCTGCCGTGTCCGGCGCGTGCCTTGTCGCGGAAGGCATTCGTGCCCCAGACACCAACGAACGCCACCGCTCCCAGCGTGGCGAGGAGCAGGAGCAAGCCCAGCCCCGTGGCCATCGCCTTGGAACGCGGCTCCGGAGCCGACGCGCTGCCTTCGCCGTTCTCACCCAGCGCCGTCCCCGCAGCCGAATGCGAACGTGGCCCCGACCGCTCCGTCAGCAAGCTCACGTTGAACCCGACCACCAACGACACGGCCAGCGGGTCGAAGACCAGCACCAGCGCCAGCATCAACCACTTCACCACGCCATCCGCCGTCGCATCGAACGCGCGGGCCACGAAGCGATACGACCCAATGTCCACTGCGGCGATTTGCCCGCGCAGCCGGTGGATGTCCTCGTTGCGCGTGCGGATGCGCTGATACAGCGACTCCGATTGCGAATCGCCCGTCGAGACCGTCGCCAGGCCCTGCGTCTGCATCGCCTTCAACTGCTTCTCCACCTCGGCGATCTCCGCCATGCCCGTCTTGCGCGTCTCCTGTTCCTCAGCGTCCAGCCGCGCCGTCTCCTGCGTGAAGCGCTCGCGCATCGCGACGACCTCGCGGTCCGCCGCGTCCACCTGCTTCGCGTAGCCGCCGCGCAACTGATCAATGGTCGCGCGCCGCTCCACGAGTTCCGTCGTGACAGCCTCGCGCGCCTTGACCTGCTGCTTCGCGTGCTCCGTGCGCAACTGCTCGATGTGCGCCCTCACCGTGGCGAGTTCCGTCGCGATGTCCGCGCGCGCCTTGACCTGCTGCCTCGCGTAGTCGGCGCGCAACTGCTCGATGTGCGTGCGTTGAGCGGCGAGGTCTGCGGTGATGACCTCGCGCGCCTTGGCCTGCTGCTTGATGTGTTCGAGGCGCAACTCCTCGATGCGCGCCCGCTGCGTGGCGAGCTCCGCTGAAATGGCTTCGCGCGCCGGACGTTGCTGCGCTTGCAGCTCCTGGCCTTTCTTAATCTTGTCGAACTGGAACAGCCCGCCCGCGCCCAGCTTCGTGTAAGCGTCCACCGCGCGGTCCAGCACGGCCAAGCGTTCATTGAGCGTGGCAATCGCCGACTCCTCGGCGACGAACTTAGGTCCCTCCGCCTTGTCTAGCGCCGCCAGCCGCTCATTGAGCGTGGCCATCGCCGCCTCCTCGACGGTGAACTTCGGGGCCGGTGCCCGGTCCAGCGCGGCGAGGCGTTCGTTGAGGCTGGTGATGGCCGCCTCCTCGACCGTGAAGCGCGGGCTGCCCGCCTTGTCCAGCACGGCCAACCGTTCATTGAGACTCGTGATCGCCGCCTCCTCAATGGCGATGGACTTCTTCAGCACCTCGCCTTGATCCGCCGTCCGTTGCGCGGGCACCTGCAAGTCCCGGTCGCGCCGGTCCTGCGCCGTCTTGCGCCGCTCTTGGATGCGGCCCAGCGCCTGATTCAGCGACTCGTTGCCCGCCGTAATCCGCTGCTGGAGCTTGCCGATGTCCTCGCGATTCACCTCACTGCTTTTGGCGAGCGACCCACGCCCGCCGTCAATCTGGCGCTGCGTGTCCACGATCTCCTTCTCGATGCTGGCGATCTGGCTCTCGAACAAATTGATCTGCGTGTGCGTGCGCTCATACGCCCGCGCGAGGTAGCCGTAGTTGCCCAGCGAAGTGATCGCAATGAGCGCCAGCACCGCGAGGACGAGATAGAATTTCAGCACCCGGTTCGTCACGTCCCAGTAGCGCGACAGGAAGGAGGCGGCGACGAGCTTCCCCACTTCCAGACTCGACGCCATGACCATCACCGCGACCGCCGAGCCGGCGAACAAGAAGCCCAACCCCTGAACCGAGAAGAACGCCGAAACCCCGGCGATGAACAGGGCCGAGGCGACGAGCAGATACTTGAAGTAAGTCGGCACGGCCCTGGCCTGCCCGCCGTCGCGTTCGTCCGCAGGAGGGTGCGTCATACCGGGAGAATGATTGTTAGCCGGGGATTGACCCAAGCCAATGGAGACCAGGAAACAGCGAGGCGCATGTTGCGGTTTTAGTGGAGTTGCTTGGCGAAGTCCACGGGGAACATGGCCGCCCCTCGGGCGGGCGCAACTTGCCCCGCATGCCGTCGGAGCGGTGGTCTGTGACCCGCAGCCGCTTGCACCCACCGAGCGTGCGTGAACCAGCGGGCGCGCCAGCAAAAGGCTTGTGACGAGAAAACGCACCAAGCTACGTTGCCCGCCCATGATTGACGGTTCGGAAGCCGCGCCCGCCTGGTTCTGCGTGCGGTCGCAACTCAAACACGAGCACATCGCCGCCGGGCGCCTCCGCCTGTTGCCGGGGGTGGACGTATTCTGCCCGCGCGTGCGCTTCCAACGCGCTACCCGGCGCGGCAAGGTGTGGTTCACCGAGGCGATGTTTCCGAACTATCTTTTCGCGCGCTTCGAACTGCGGGACTTGCGCCTCATACAGGCGGCCAACGGCGTCGCTGGCGTCGTCCACTTCGGCGACTACTTCCCGCCGGTGGCCGAGGAGATCATCGCCGAGCTGCGCACGGCGCTGGATGATTCAGACCTCAAGGTGTTCCCTGACGCGGTGCAGCCGGGGGATGAAGTCGTCATCGCGGACGGCACGTTCATGGGCATCACCGCCGTCGTGCAACGGCTCTTGCCGGCGAAGGACCGCGTGCGCGTGCTACTGGAGTTCCTAGGCCGCCCAGTGGAAACGGAAATTGCCCACGGCAGCCTCGTCAAAACCGGTGTCAACCCGCGCCGCGACTGAAACTGCTTTTGCTTTATGGCCGTTCCCCTCTTTGACACCAAGCTCCAGAACAACGCCCTCGCCGCTGACCTGCAAGCTGCCTTCGCGCGCGTGCTTGCCTCCGGCCAGTTCATCCTCGGCCCCGAGGTGGTGGGCTTCGAGCGACAGTGCGCAGAGTATCTCGGCGTGCGCCACGCGCTGGGCGTTTCTTCCGGCACGGACGCCATTCTGCTCACGCTCATGGCGCTGGGCATCGGGCCGGGCGACGAGGTGATTTGCCCCAGCTTCACGTTCTTCGCGACGGCTGGTTGCGTCGCGCGCACCGGGGCCAAGCCGGTCTTCTGCGACGTGCGCGCCGACACCTTCAATCTCGACGTGGCCGACGCCGCGCGCCGCATCACACCGCGCACCAAGGCGATTCTCCCCGTGCATCTCTACGGACAAGCAGCGGAGATGGAGGCAGTGGACGCGCTGGCGCGCCAGCACGGGATCAGAGTCATCGAAGACGCCGCCCAAGCCCTCGGCGCGACGCAGGGCGGCAAGTGCGTCGGGGGCTTCGGCGACTTCGGCGCGTTCAGCTTCTTCCCCACGAAGAACCTCGGTGCGTTCGGCGATGCCGGACTGCTCACGACCAACGATGACGCACTGGCCGAGCGCGCCACGCTGCTGCGCAATCACGGCGCGCACCCGAAGTATTTCCACAAGTTCGTCGGGGGGAACTTCCGGATCGACGCGCTGCAAGCCGCGCTGCTGGCGGTGAAGCTGCCGCACTTGGCGACCTACTCGGAGCGCCGGGCGGCAAACGCGGCACATTACACCGAGCAGTTCACCCCGCTGGCCGGCGTGGGAACGGAGCTGCTACTTCCGGCCACCCAACCGGGCAACAGCCACATCTGGAACCAATACACGCTGCGGCTGCCGGGCTCAGGCCGGCGTGACGCGTTGCGCGCCTGGCTTACCGCGCGTCACATCGGGACGGAGGTTTACTACCCGCTGCCGATGCACGCACAGGAATGCTTCGCGGCGCTGGGCCAGACGGACGCGGACTTGCCGGTGTCTGCCCGGCTGGCAGGCGAGGTCTTGAGCCTGCCCATCTTCCCCGAACTGGCGCAGGCGCAGCAGGACGAAGTGATCGCGGCAGTGCGGGAGTTCTTAACGGCGGGGAACTGAGGGAGTTTTGAATTAGTCCGGCAAGCGGGGGCGCGGATGGACTCCGAACCCGGCCCCGCGCCCGCAGAGCGAACGGCTCCGGCGGGCGCGGGGGGGGAGAGAACGGTTACTTCTTGGCGGCGGGCTTGAAATCGGTGTGGCAGGCCTTGCAGTTCACAGCGGCTTTGAACTTCTCCGCAGCACCGGCCTCGCCCTTGTCGAGCGCGGCGGTGGCGCTCACCAGATCAGCGCACAGCTTCTTCCACTTGGTCTCGTCGCCCTGCGAGGGCTTGGCGGCAGCCATGGCGGTGTAGGCGGCCAGCATGCCCTTGATCTCTTCCTTGGTGGCCGTGCCTTCGCTGGCTTTCTTGCAGACGGGGTCGGTGCCTTTCGGGGCCTTGTTGTATTTGGCCATGGCGTCCTTGATCGGGTTGCTCTTGGCGTCGGCGGCGATGAGGCCGGTTACGCAGAGGCCAAAGGCCACGCCGAGGACGACGGTGGCACGGAGGGCGGTCTTGGTGGTTTCTTTCATAGTGTTTGCGGGCTGCGATGTGTTGCTGTGCTGTCGGTCCCGAAGTGGCCGCGGCGCTCAGGCGACGCAGTTAGTCGGGCAAATTTCAATCGGGCAGTTGGATGCGCGCGTGACGTTTCCATTCATTGCCGCCGCTAAGACAACAAGCGTCCAGTCCGCCAGTCCGCCGCGACAAGACTGGGTTGGCCCACGCCACCATGGGGGCTGGGCTCCGCCTTGAACTGCGCCGCTACTTGTTCTCCATCTTCCACACGCCATGCCAGTCCGCGGGCGGGTGAGCGGTCAGCTCTTCGCAGCGGTGGAGCAGGACCTTGCTGGGGCCGTCGCGGAACTGCTCGGCGAGCTGCGCGAAGACCGGCCGCGCGGCGGCGAACTTCCCGGCGGTGTAGTCAGCGAATGCGCCATCCCAGGCCTGCACGAGTTCCGCGTAGTTGGGTGGCGTGCGGGGGTTTTCGATTTCGAGCAGCTCCACCGGCGTGCTCTTGCCCTTGACGATGACGCGGTCCAGCAGGCGGTGGCGACCGGGGCTGGTGAGCTGGACGAAGCATTCGCGCGAGACCAGCAGGATGACGCCGTAATACTTGGTCAGCGCCTCCATGCGCGCGGCTTCGTTGATGGTGTCGCCGACGAGGCCGAAGTCGAGGCGTTTGGCAGAACCCTTGTTGCCGAAGAGCACGGAGCCGCAGTGCAGCGCGACGCCATAGCCGAAGAGCGCCTTGACCTCGGGGGATTGCGCAGCCTTGACCTGCTCCATGCCCTTGATGAGTTCCATCGCGGCGCGCAACGCCTGGTCCGCGCCCTCGGGCTGCGGGATAGGCGCGCCCCAGTAGGTGAGGAACTGGTCGCCGAGGAAGTGTTCTAGCGCGCCGTCCTGGCCCATGACGGCGTTGGTCTCCACCTCGAAAACTTGGTTGAGTAAGCTGAACATCCCGCCGGGGCCGAGTTTCTCGGCGAGCGGGGTGGAGTTGCGGAGGTCGGTGAGCAACAGCGTGACCTCGGCGGAACGCGCTTCCATGGAGCCGGGATTGGCGAGCACGTAGGCGCTGACCTTCGGGGAGAAGTAGAGGTCCATCGTCTTGCGCAACTCCTCGCGGGCCTTGCGCTCCATGAGGAAGTCATAAACGACGGTGCCGACGCCGCAGAGCAGCAGCACGATGACGGGGATGCCGAGGGAGACGATGAGGCCCTGTCCGTTGAAGAGCCAGAGGGCCAACAGGGCATAGGCGGCGGCCAGCCCGAGCTGGGTGAGGAAGCGCACCCAGGCGTTGCGCATGAACCAGCAAAGCAACGCGGAAATCAGACCGGCGGCGAGGATGCTGCCGCGCGCCGCGAAGTTGGTCATCGGGCGGAGGAATTCCCCGTGGAGGGCGGCGTTGACGATGTTCAAGTGAACCTCGGGACCGGGCATGAGTTCCTTGGCCATCGGGGTCTGGTGGTAGTCCTTGAGCAGTTCGACGATGGGGCCGACGAGGACGAACTTGTCCTTGAAGAACGCGCCGCTCTGGTAGCGCGTGCGCCAGTAGTGCTCGGTGAAAACCTCGTTGAGCTTGTGGGAGGGGAAGCCGCGATGCGGCAGGCCGGTGTAGCGGAAGAGGTGGCTGTATTCATTCTCCGGTATGGCGTCGCCGCGCCCAAGCATCTGCAAGGCCCGGGCGGCGATGGAGTATTGCTGGCGGTCGTCGGGGTGCGGGAGCTTGGGGATATCGAACTTGAGGTTGTAACTGGACTCGGAGATGCGGAAACGTGCTTGGCGCACCACCTTATCGTCCCCGGGCCAGATGGTGGCGAAGCCGATCCGGGGATCGTAGAACATATCGGTGTGCGGGAGGGGCACGAGGACTTGGTTCGGCGCTTCGAAGGCGAGATCGTCGCCGGAATCTTGCTCGGCATCCCCGTAGATGAAGCTGATGGCAACCTTGCCGGAGTATTTCTTCAGCACGGCGGCGAGCAGTTCATCGCTCTCCATCTGCTTCTTGAACACGATATCGAACACGATCCCCTTGACCCCGGCCGCCATCAGCCGCTCCACAAGCAAGGCCCACATCTCCCGTGACCACGGGTAGTCCTCGCGCAGCAAGGCCAGCGCGCGGGACTTGCGGTCCACCTCGCCATCCGGGCCGCCGCCGAGGCCGCTCGTGTAGCTGAGGCGCTCAAAACCGATCAGCACGAGGTTGGTGTTCGCCCGAGTGTTCCGCCCGTTCTGATACAGGGCTTCCTGAGCGTAAGTCTCCGCGTCCCGGAGCGGTTTCTTGACCCACAGGAAATTTACCTCATTGGCCAGCCAGACGGCCGCCGTGAGCACCCCGCAGATGCCTGCCAGCACCCACTGGCGTGATTGACTCTGTGTTCCGCTGCGCATTAGTGTCGTGGCCAGTCTAGGCCCGCAACTGACACTCTGACCATGAAGATTTGCACCCTCCTCTCACTGATGCTGCTCACGGTGGCCCCGCTCCGAGGCGCGGACCTAACCGAGTCCAAGTTCTCCCAGGTCATCAAAGACGTGAAAGTCGTCGCCCGCCAAACCGAGACCGCCGCCCCGGCCAAGGTGGACGATGTCTTCAAATCCCCCGACCTCATCCGCACGGGCGCGGACTCGCTCGCCGAACTCGTCGCGTCCGACAAGACCATCACGCGCGTCGGGGCCAACACCGTGTTCTCCTTCGAGAAAGCCGGCCGCGCCATCAATCTCGAGCAAGGCAGCGTCCTCTTCCATTCCCCCAAGGGCAAAGGCGGCGGCACCATCCGCACCAAGGGCGCTTCCGCCGCCGTGCTGGGCACCACCATCGTCGTCACTGCCACGGCGGGCGGTGGGTTCAAGGCCATCGTCCTTGAGGGCAAGGGTCAAATCACTTTGCCCAACGGCAACTTCCGCATCCTCACCGCCGGCCAAGTCACCTTCGTCCTGCCCGGCTCGCAGCGGTTCGGCCCGCAGTTAAACATCAACCTCAGCAAGCTGGTGGAAAACTCCCGGCTCGTGCAGGGCTTCGAGCAGGACTTGCCTTCCAAGCCGATCATCCTCGCCGCCATCGAACGTCAGCTCACCCTGATGGCCAAGGGCATCCTGGAACCCACGCCCCTCCTCGTAGGTAACGATGCCACCGAAGAGACGCTCGTCACCGTGCTGGAGCAGGCCGTCGAGAATCGCGTGGACCGCCTGGCCGTCGCCAAGGCTACCGACGTGGTCATCCGCACACCCAACCTGACCGACCACCCCGCCCACGTCTTCGCCGACCCCGTGTCCTTCGACATCCCGGCGCTCGGCACGCTGAACCGCAGCGGGTTCATCGGTCGGAACATCACCGTTGCCCCCACCGTCTCGCAACTCGACTTCACGCCCTTCCTCAGCCAAACAGACTTCACCCTCGGCGCCCAAGAATACCTGCACATCCAGACCACTGCGCTTCAACTTTCCGCCAACTTGCAGAGCATGCGTTCACCCGCGCTCCAGCGGGTCACCTTCGCTGGCAAGCTTGGCCTCTCCATTGCATCGGGGGCTTCCATTAGCGCCTTCCACATCGGCGAACTGCACTTCGTCACCGGCGGCATGATGAGCCTGAACAACGTCAGCTTCGCCAACTTCGGTGGCAAAGTCCGCCTCAACGCCGAACAGGGCCTCGACCTCACCGGCGGCGGCATCAACGCCACCCCCGCCATGACGCTCGAAGGCGCAGTCGTCCGCATCACCGGCGGCACTTACAACGTGACCGGCACCGCCCTGGTCAGTGCCTACGGCAACGAGCTACAGACCGATGGGGCCACGTTCAGCGGCGACATCATCAGCCTTCAGGCCAACACCTCCTCCGACCTGCATGCCACCACCGCCACCGCCACCACGCTCCTGAACCTGAACTCCGAACTCGACGTCCGCATCTCCGGCGGTGCCTACACGGCCAGCGGTCCCGGCGGCACGCTGCAAGTTCACGCAGACCGCGACATCTTCGTCGATACCGGCGCGCGATTCGCCGCCCACGCCATTCAACTCAACACCGTCGGCTCCGCCACCATCATGGGTCTGAGCGCCATCGCAGGCGGCACAAACCAATTCAGCGCCGGCCAAGACCTCACCCTGGTCGGTGGTTCCCTGAGTGCGACCGACCCTTCCGGCCGCGTGCAACTCACGGCTGGTCAGACCCTCAGCGCGTCCGGCACCAGCCTCTTTGCCGACACCATCCAAGCCTCCGGCCACACCGTGAACCTCACCGCCGTCAACGCCAGCGGCTTCACCACCTTCAGCGCCACCGCCGGCCACAACCTCACCCTCGCCCAAGGCACCTACACCGGCGCTGGCACACCGTCCTCCTCCGCCACCTTGACCGCCGGCGACACGCTCGCCGCGAACGCCACCACCTTCGCCAGCCTTGCCACCCTCAACCTCGCCGGCCGCGTCGTGAACCTGACCGACGGCACTTTCCCCAGCGCCGCCACCGTGACTGTCAACGGGACCGATCAGGTGAACCTGAATTCCCCCCTCGATCTAACGGTGAACCCCGCTCTCTACGCCGTGTCCGCCAACAACGGCACGTTGCAGGCCACCGCCAGCCGCGACCTCGCCACGACCAGCGGCGCTCAATTTCAAGCCAACACCATCCAGCTCAACGCCGCCCGCGACGCCTCCCTGAACAACCCCGTGGCCCGCGGCTTCACCACTCTCAACGCCACGGCCGTCCGCAACCTCTCCGTCGCTAGCGGCTCCATCACCGGCGTCTCCAGCGCCCCGTCCATCGCGGCCAACCTGAGCGCCGGCGACACGCTCACGGTCAACGGCACCAGCTTTGCCAACGTCGCCGACATCTCCCTCAGCGCCCGCACGGTGAACCTCGCGAACCTCAACTTCCCCGCCGGCAGCATCGTAAATCTCTACTCTCAGACCGGTCTGCTCGCCGCCAACCCCAACACCGGTGCGGCCTCGGTGCCCGGCCACGTCAACTTCATCCTCAATGTGAACTACGGCGGCAACCCCGCGCAGCTCTTCGTCGGCGGCAACATCAACCTTGGCGTCCGCCCGTAATTTTCATCTCACATCACCTCTCCCTCGCATGAACCGCCCCGCCCTTCCCCTCCTAGCCGGAGTCGTGTGCCTCACCAGCGCCGTCATTGCCTCCGCCCAGACCCCGCGGCTGGACCAGGCCGACGCCATCAAGCGCAACCAAGAGCTGGAGCAAAAACTACGCGACGCCACCCGCCCCGGCGGCACCGCCATGGACGCGCCGGAACTCTTCCAAGGCGAGCTCAAGGACGTCGGCCCCCAATCCATTCTGGCGGTGAAGCAGCAGCGCACGCTCTTCGAAGTCGCGTTCGACAGCCAGTTCTTCTACACCTCGAACCAGAACCTCGCCGAAGACGCCAGCGGCACCAGCCTCTTCGTCAACACCGCCCAAATCACCTACGCCCCGCTGCCCATCCAGACCAGCCGGGGCGCGGTGGCCCCCCGTGTGGGCTTACGCCACCAGTGGTTCAACTACGGCCTCGGCGACGCGCCCGCTACCAAGGGCGACGTGGACTTCGACTTGCAAGCCGTCTTCGCGGAAGCCAAGTGGGCCTTCCGCCAGGACTGGACCGCCGAAGCGGGCGTCGAGTTCTCCCGCCTCCTCAACCACCTCCCGACCTACACGACCTACCGCCAATTCTATAGCGAGTGGGTGCCACGCGTCGGCGTCACGCGCACGGTCTCCTTCAGCGAGACCAAGTCCCTCACCTTCGCGTGGCAGATGAACTACCACGTCACCGACACACCCGACGCCCTCGCCTCCGCCCCGCCCGCGCCGCGCAACACCAACGACCGGTTGGACAACTCCTTCCTCGCCGCCTACACGCATGTCTTCGGCCCCACGCTCGCCGTGCAGCCCTACTACCGCCTGCTGACCACGCGTTATGGCAGCCAAGCCGGGCGCTTCGACTACCTCCACAGCTTCGGCCTCACCGCCTACGTCACGCTGCACCAGAACGTCAGCCTGCGCGGCTTCCTCTCCTACGAAATCAAGGACTCCGACGCCCCCAGCATTCCCGACTACCAGAAGTTCGACCTTGGGGGCGGCCTGAACCTGAACGTCCGCTTCTGACCGCCTCCTCCCGAGGCAATCGGCGGCAAATCGGCGGCAGCGGCAGGCGTTCTCAACTTGCCGTAGAGCCGGGCGTCCCATCCAGCAGGCACCAGCAACTCCCACGCTCCCATTCCATCAGTTGCCCCAGTCCGGGTGGCAAGGTGGCCCTCTACCGTAACAAAGGACGTTTGCCGCCACCGGTTCAAGGACAGCCATCACGAGCCGCACCGCTCGCGGTCTCTTTGCCCAAGTCGGACTCACCTTCCCGCCATTCAACTTTCAACCTTCAACTTTCAACTCTTCCCCCCGCCCGCCTGCCACTCATTCAACCCCCGCTCCCCGGCCGTCGCGTCCAGCCCCAGCCGCTCCAGCGCCTCGCCAATGAGGTAGAGCGAACCCGCGACCACCACCCGCCGTTCCCCCGCCAGCGCCGCCAACGCCGCCTCCACCGACTCATGTGCGGTGACGACCGCCGCCGGATTCGACCGCTGACAAAGCCCCGCCAGCACCACCGGCTCCAACGACCGGCTGCTGCCCACCCGCACCGCCGCGATGCGCCCGGCCAGCGGAGCCAGCGCGCCGCACATGAGTTCGCAGTCCTTGTCCCCCAGCATCCCCAGCACGAGTGCGAACGGACCACCGCCGAACTCGCTCCGTAATGCCGCCACCAGCGCCAGCACCCCATCCAAGTTGTGCGCCCCGTCCAACAGAAACTCCCGCCCTCCCACCCGCTCCACCTGCAAACGCCCCGCCCACCGCACCGACTCCAGCCCGCGTCGCATCGCCGCCTCGCTCACCGGCAGCGTGGCCTGCAACGCCTGCACCACGGACACCGCCAGCGCTGCGTTCCGCCCCTGGTGCGCCCCACGCAACGGCACCGCCACCGAAGCGCCGGTCTCCGACGCGGCGTTCAATTCCCCCGACACGAGCGTGAACGGTGCTCCACTCCGCTGCGCCTCCGCCCGAATCACGGCCACCGCTTCCGGCGCAACCGCCGCCGTGAACACCGGCACGCCCGGCTTGATGATGCCCGCCTTCTCGTTGGCAATCTTCGCCAGCGTGTCGCCCAGCCACTGCTGATGGTCCAGCGCGATGTTCGTGATGACGCTCGCCAGCGGCGTGACGATGTTCGTCGCGTCCAGCCGCCCACCCAGCCCCGTCTCCCAAATCACCACGTCACACCGCTGCTCCACAAAGTAGCGCAGCGCCATAACCGTCACGAACTCGAAGAAGGTCGGGGGGAAGTGGGGAGAGCAATTAGTAATTAGTGACGGAGTGCTCGCTGAGTCCGCACCGCCGCCCTCGCCACTGAATACTTCTCCCACCAACCGCGCCACCGCCTCCTCGCCGATAAGCACCCTCCCCACCTGCATCCGCTCGCGAAACGACACCAAGTGCGGTGACGTGAACAGCCCCACGCGCAAACCCGCCGCGCGGTAAATGCTCTCCAGCATCGCGCACGTGGAGCCCTTCCCGTTCGTCCCCGCGACATGGATGAACCGCAGCCGCTCCTGCGGATTCCCCAGCCCCGCCGCCAGCCGCTGCGTCGTCTCCAAGCCGAACCGCGCGCCGAAGACGGCGAGTCCCTGCAGGTAGTTGAGCGCTTCCGCGTAAGTCATCGCCTGCGAACCGTGCCTCCCTCAAACCCGCTCCAGCAACACCAGAAACTCCTTGTTCCCCGCCGGCCCCAACAGCGGCGACGTCGTCACTCCCCGCCACGCGATGCCCGACAGCTCCGCCGCCACGAACGTTTCGAGTTCCGCCAACACCCGCGCGTGAACCACCGGGTCCGTGATGACGCCCTCGCCCTTGTCCGCCTCCGCCTTCCCCGCCTCAAACTGCGGCTTCACCAACGCCACGATCCGCCCCGCTGCCGCGAGCAACCCCACTGCCGCCGGTAGAATCTTCCGCAGCGAAATGAACGAACAATCCACCACCACCAGCGGCACCGGAAAAGTTGAAGGTTGAATGCTGAAAGCTGAAAGCTTCTCCCCGGTCACCTCTCGCGCATTCGTTTTTTCCACCACCACGACCCGCGTATCGTTGCGCAGCTTCCACGCGAGCTGCCCTTGGCCCACGTCCACGGCGAACACCCGCGCAGCCCCGTGTTGCAACAGACAATCCGTGAAGCCCCCCGTGCTCGCGCCGAGATCCACCGCCGTCAGTCCCCGCACCTCGACCGCGAAATGCGCCAGCGCGTGCTCCAGCTTATGACCGCCCCGGCTCACGAACTTTTCCGTCGCGTCCAACGACAGCGCGTCCGGGTCCCGCACCATGTCGCTAGCCTTGCGCGCGACCTGCCCATTCACCCGCACCAGCCCCGCCATCACGGCGCGTTTTGCCTTCTCGCGGCTGTCGCACAGCCCGCGCGCTACCAAGGCTTGATCGAGACGAGAATTCATCAGCGGGGAGCTTGTCGCGGCCATGCCCAGCGACGAAGCCCAAAGAGACACAGTTCGCGTAACGCGGGAGCAAACCGAAGCGGTTTACCGCTGCACGCGCGCCCCGCCTACGCCTCTTTCACGAGGGCGAGGAATTGCTTCATCGCGGGGGAGAGCACCTTGTTCTTCTTGATGAGCGCCGCCAACGGCCGGTGAAACTCCTCCCCCTCGAAGGGCACCTGCACCAGCGTCGCCTTGGACACCTCCTGCGCGATGGTCGTCTCCGGCAAGATGGACACGCCCGCATCAATCTCCACCGCGCGCTTCACCGTCTCCACGTTGTCGAACTCCATGACGGTCTGCACCGTGATGCCGTGGTCCTTGAAGATGCGATCAATGGCTTTGCGCGTCGGGATATCCGGCTCGAAGCTGATGAACTTCTGCCCCGCCAGCGCGGCGATGGGGATCACCTTCAGCTTGGCGAAAGGATGCTGCGGGTGACAGACCATCACCATGCGGTCCTTGCGCAAGGGCACGATCTCCAACCGCGGGTCCTTCGCCGGGTAAGCCACCAGCCCGAGGTCCACCGCATTGCCCAGCACGTCATCATACACCTGGTTGGCGCGGCGATACTCCACATGGATCTTCACCGTGGGAAAGCCCTTGAGAAACTTCTTCATGTAGGGCGGCAGATCGTGCAGCCCGATGCTGTAAATCGTCGCCACCCGGATCGTGCCCGAGACGATGTCCCGCTCATCCGCCAGCTTGTTTTGCAACTCCTCGTAGGTCTGGCAGATGCGCTTGCTGTAGTCGTAGAGGATCTCGCCCTCGCGGGTGAGGCGGAACTTCTTCTTGCTCCGCTCGATAAGCATGGCCTTGAACTGCCGTTCCAGCGCGCTGATCTGCTGGCTGACGGCGGACTGGGTGACGCTGTTGATCTGGGCGGCCTTGGTGAAACTCTCCGTCTCGCTGAGATCGCAGAAAACCTTGAGGCTGGACATTTGCATGGCCGGATCAAAGCCCAACGCCCTCGCTGCGTCAACGCGCGTCACCGGGGCGGGTTGAAAATGGAGGCCCGCCCTGCCCAAATAGCCCCGCAGCGCGGGCCTGTGACCCGCAGCCATCACCCACCTCCCGGCACGCTGGCCGTGCCGAGCGCCCTCTGCTTCCAGTAGCGCCTCCACGGCAACGCACTCGCAACGCCCCACCGTGCTCCCGCTCCGGCGGGGCCAATGATTACTGCGGCAGCCAGCCCCGGTGCCGGTAATGCCGGTGCATCCAGACGAGGTCCACGTTGTTCGTCCCACTTGGACCGAGCCCCCAGCCGAAGGACGGAGTGCCATTGCCCGAGGCCGTGGCGGCCGCAATCACGCCTGCATCCTGCCAGCGATGCATCTCCGCGTGCCCGTCCGCAAAACCGAGACTGCTGGCGGCCGCATGGTAGACCGCGAAAGGGTCCACCCAACTCACCGCATCCGGCTGGCAATTCATCACCCACGTGCCCCAGTTGTAACCGCGGGGATCGGACTCCTCCAGAAACACCAGCGACCCCGACGGCTCGTTGACTTCAACCATCCGCAGAAAGGCGGTCTGGCTCCCCCACGCGCCCCCATTCATCCCGTTCGCCTTCGAGTAACTGTCCCAGCCCCAGCCAGTGCCCGTCGGCAGGCCGGTGCGCTTGTCCCCGGGGCAGTTGAAAATCTTGAGGGCCTTACCGGCATACGGGAACAGTAGTCCGGCCGCAAACCCGCGCTGGACATAATCCAACGCCACGTCCTTCGTGAGGCCGGCGAAGTTGGGCGGCGGCGGAATGACGTTACCCATCGCGTCGATCGGCCCTGGCCAATAGCCGCCGCCCGCCCCGTTGGGGACCATCTTGTCGTCATGGTCGCCAGCGTAGATGGCAAACGCCAACGCCAACTGCTTTTGATTATTCAAGCAGGACGCCCCATAGGCCTTCATCTTCGCCTTCGCCAGCGCGGGCAGGAGCATCCCCGCCAGGATTGCGATGATCGCGATCACGACGAGCAGTTCGATCAGGGTGAAGGCCCAGGCGGAACCGGGGCGGCGAGACGGCGAGGTTGCTTTCATAGGCAGACTCAATTTGGTCAGCGGTGCTTGGTTTGGCTTTCGGAGGACAGTAACCAACGCCGCCGTGCGTGCAACTAGCCATTTTGGTCCACCCCAGCCGGAAACCCGCTCGACAACCTCGCCGCCCTTTTCCACTCTTCGCGCCATGTCGAAACCTGCTTTGGGACGCGGCTTGAGCGCGTTGCTGGGAGGCGGAGCCGGTGCTGCGAAGCCCGCGCCGTCCCCTGCCCCGTCCGCTCCTGTCAGTCCACCAGTGCCCGCCGCACCGGTGGTTCCGCCGCCCGCGCCGGGCGTGCTGATTCGCTCCGTCGCCATCGCGCGCGTGCGCCCCTGCACCTTCCAGCCGCGCAAGGATTTCACGGCGGACGCCCTCCGCGAACTGGCCGATTCCATCCAAGCCCAAGGCATTCTCTCGCCACTCATCGTTCGTCCGAGCGGCGACGGCTTTGAACTCATCGCCGGAGAACGCCGCTGGCGGGCCGCGCAGCTCGTCGGCTTGAAGGAAGTCCCCATCCTCGTCCGCGAGGCCGACGACCGCACCGTGGTGGAGCTCGCGCTCATCGAGAATCTCCAGCGTGAGAACCTCAACCCCATCGAGGAAGCCCTCGGTTACGCGCAGCTCATCGAGCAGTTCCAGCTCACTCAGGAGACCGCCGCCGCGAAGGTTGGCAAGAGCCGCGCCGTCGTCGCCAACGCGCTGCGCCTGCTCAAGCTCGCGCCGGAACTGCAAGGCTACCTCCGCCACAGCCAGCTCTCCGTCGGCCACGCGAAGGTCATCCTCGGTCTCACCGGCGCAGCGGAGCAAAAACTGGCCGCCGAGCGCGTCATCAAGGAAGGCCTGAACGTCCGCCAGACCGAGGAGCTCGTCACCCGTCTCCAGCAATCCAGCACCCAAGCCCCGCCCCGGGCTGCGAGCGGCCACGCGCCCGCCCCGCCCCGCGACGTGCACACCGCCAGCCTGGAAAGCAAGTTGCAGGAACGCTTCGGCACCAAAGTCGCCCTCCGCTACCGCAAGGGCAAAGGGGTGGTGGAAATCCGCTTCTTCAACGACGACGACCTCGACCGCATCCTGCAAATCGCCGGGGTCAAAATTGATTAACCACAATAGAGCACAGAGAGCGCAAACGAAGATGGCTCTGCATTCAACAGCCTCATTGGTTGGGTCGGCTTCCGCCCCTTCCTACCATATTCTTTGTGTCCTCTGCGACCTTTCGCGGCCAACCCCTAGCTTTCTCCCATGAAACTCCCCGTCCACCGCTACGGCGATCCCATCCTCCGCAAAAAAGGCGCTCCCGTCACCGAAGTCACGCCCGCACTCCACCAGCTCATCGCCGACATGTTCGAGACGATGGAAGCCCACCACGGCGTCGGCCTCGCCGCGCAGCAGGTCGGCCACGCGCTCCAGCTCACGGTCATTGACATCCGCCCGATCGAGGACCGCCCCTCCACGCTGCACCTCAATGGCAAACCCGCCGACCCCAACTCCATCATGCCGCTGGTGCTGCTCAATCCCGTGGTGAAAGCCGTCGGCGAACTCGAGGTCGGCTCGGAAGGCTGCCTCAGCTTCCCGAAAATCTACGGCGAGGTAGAACGCCCCGAATCCGTGGACGTGACCGCGACGAACGAGAAGGGGGAACTCATCGCCTTCCGGTGCGGCGGCCTCCTTGCCCGCTGTGTGCAACACGAAGCCGACCACCTCAACGGCATCCTCTTCATCGACCGCATGGGCCGGGAGACGAAAGAGGATTTGAAGCCCGACTTGGAAGACTTGCAGGCGGCCACAAAGGCGGCGCTGAAGAAGGTAAAGAAGTAGCGCGCAGTCCCCCTCCTTCGGAATGAATGAGGCGGAACAGGAAGGGACCGCACCGCGCTTCAACCCCGTTCCCTGAACCTGACAGGACCGAAACAGTCCAAGCCGTGCCACGGCAACCCTGTTCGTAGTGCGCCTTCTTGCGTTCCTTGCCCCAATTTCGGAATTCGTATTTCGGGAGTGGCTACAGCGCCGCACTGGAGTCTGAAAACACAAACGGCGGCTCCGGGTGGAGCCGCCGTTCTGCGTTGGTCGTTGTCCCCGGCCGTGAGCGGGTTGTGGAGAGGTGTTGTGTGTGCGCTCTGCCTCGGCAGCGGGCTCACTCCACGGTGACGCTCTTGGCGAGGTTGCGGGGCTTGTCCACGTCGCAGCCGCGCGCGACGGCGATGTGGTAGCTCAAGAGTTGCAATGGGATGACGGCGAGGAGCGGATTCAGGGCTTCCCAGGTCGCGGGCAGGTAGATGACGTCTTCGACTTTGTCTTTGATGCGGTCGTTGCCTTCGGTGGCGATGGCGATGATGGGGCCTTTGCGGGCCTTGATTTCTTCAAGGTTGCTGAAGGTCTTTTCGTAGAGGGCGTCGGTGGGGGCGATGATGACGGTGGGGGTCTTCTCATCAATCATCGCGATGGGGCCGTGCTTCATTTCGGCAGCGGGGTAGCCTTCGGCGTGGATGTAAGAGATTTCCTTGAGCTTCAGCGCGCCTTCGAGGGCGACGGGGAAGTTGTATTGGCGGCCGAGGAAGAAGAAGTCTTCGGCGTGGGCATACTTGAGGGCGATGCGTTTGATTTCGTCGTCCTGGTCGAGGATGCGCTGGATTTGGTCGGGGATGGCTTCGAGGGCTTTGATGATCTGGGCGCCCCGACGGTTGGAGAGCATGCGGATGCGGCCCATCATCAGGGCGAACATGGTCAGGACGCTGACTTGGCTGACGAAGGCTTTCGTTGAGGCGACGCCAATCTCGGGGCCGGCGTGGAGGTAGATGCCGCCGTCGGCTTCGCGGGCGATGGTGCTGCCGACGACGTTGCAGATGGAGAGGACTTTGTGGCCCCGGCGGCGGGATTCGCGCAGGCCGGCGAGGGTGTCGGCGGTTTCGCCGGACTGGGTGATTACGAGGCAGAGGGTGTTCTTCTCGATGGGGGCGTTGCGGTAGCGGAATTCGGAGGCGTATTCCACCTCGACGGGGATGTGAGCGAATTCCTCGATGAGATACTCGCCGACGAGGGCGGCGTGCCAACTGGTGCCGCAGGCGGTGATGACGATTTGGTCCACGGCACGGAGTTCGGCAGTGGTCATGTTGAGGCCGCCGAATTTGGCGGTGCCGTCTTCGGGGTCCAGCCGGCCGCGGATGGCGTTCTGGACGGTCTTGGGCTGCTCGAAGATTTCCTTGAGCATGTAATGCGGATACTTCCCGCGCTCGGCGGCGTCGGCATCGAATTCGATTTTGCTCAACTGGAAGGAGGCAACTTCGTTGCCGAGGGAGTCCATCTTGAACTTGTCGGGGAACAAGGTGACGACGTCGTAGTCCTTCAGGTAGATGACGGTGCGGGTGTGGCTGACGATGGCGCTGGCATCGCTGGCGAGGAAGTGTTCGCCGTCGCCGACGCCAACGATGAGGGGAGAACCGCGCCGCGCGCCAACCATGACGCCGGGGTGGTCGGTGCAGATGACGCCGATGCCGTAGGTGCCGATGACTTCGCGCAGGGCGTTCATCACGGCTTGGGTGAGGGGGTGGAGGCCTTCGCCGTTCCAAGCGGCTTGGCCGGCTTCGGCGAGCAGGGCGTAGTGGTGGCCGATGAGGTGCGCGAGGACTTCGGTGTCTGTGGCGGATTTGAAGGTGTGTCCTTCCTTGATGAAGCGTTGCTTAAGCGAGTCGAAGTTTTCGATGACGCCGTTGTGGACGATGGCGATTTTGCCGGACTCGTCGAGGTGCGGGTGGGAGTTCTCGTCGGTGGGCGGGCCGTGGGTGGCCCAGCGGGTGTGGCCCATTCCGACTTGGCCGTAGATGGGATTAGTTTGGACGAGTTTGGCCAAGCCCTCGTCAATCTTGCCCTTCTTCTTGCGGATCGAGAGCTCGCGGTTTTGGAGGACGGCGACGCCGGCGGAGTCGTAGCCACGATATTCGAGCCGCCGCAACCCTTCGATGAGAATGGGGGTAGCTTGCTGTTTCCCGATGTAACCGATGATGCCGCACATAGTGGGTGAGTTGGAGGGGAGTTGGGTTGTTTGCTTGCTCTGTTACTGGAAAAAAGGTTAGAGGAGGGCCGAACTTAACCGCAAGACAGGATTTAAATTTATGGCTGCACCACGTCGCATGGCTCCTCACGTCCCGAATGTCCTCGCTGTCGTCATGGGCGGCGGGCAGGGCACTCGGCTCTGGCCGCTCACGCAGGACCGGAGTAAGCCGGCGGTTCCACTCGCGGGCAAATACCGCATCGTGGACATCCCCATCTCGAACTGCATCAACTCCGGCTACCGGCGGGTTTATTTGCTCACGCAGTTCAACACGGCTTCCCTCCATCGCCACATCAGCCAGAGCTACAAGTTCGACCACTTCAGCGGCGGCTTCGTCGAGCTGCTCGCCGCCGAGCAGACCATGCACAGCACGTCCTGGTATCAGGGCACCGCCGACGCCGTCCGGAAGAACTTGGTTCACCTCCTGAACCACGACTGGGAATACTGCCTCATCCTCAGCGGCGACCAACTCTACCGGATGGACTTCCGCCGCATCATCGCGCAACACGCGGAGACGAAGGCGGACCTCACTATCGCCACCATCCCCGTCACCCGGGACAGCGCGCAATCGCTGGGCATCCTGCAAACCGCCAACGACCGCCGCATCTCGCGCTTCGTCGAGAAGCCCAAAGACCCTGGTGTCCTTGACTCGCTCAAAATCCCCCGCGCGTCCTACGACGAGCTGGAAATCGAGGGCGACGAAGACTTCTACCTTGCCTCGATGGGCATCTACGTCTTCAACCGCGCCGTGCTGGAGAAACTACTCGCCAACGACTTCACCGACTTCGGCAAGCACATCATCCCCGGGGCCATCACCACCCACCGCGTCTTCAGCTACATCTATCAGGGCTACTGGGAGGACATCGGAACCATCAAGAGCTTCTTCGAGGCGAACCTCGACTCCGCCGAGGAGTTGCCCAAGTTCAACTTCTTCGACATGAGTTCGCCCATCTACACCCGCCCGCGCTTCCTGCCGGGCAGCAAGATTAACGGCGCGAGCATCGACCACGCGCTCGTCGCCGATGGCTGCATCATCAGCCACGCGCACATCAGCCACTCGGTCATCGGCCTGCGCAGCTTCGTGGGCATGGGCACCAACCTCCACCGCGTCATCATGATGGGCGCGGACTACTACGAATCCCAGGCCAGCCTCATGGAGAACCTCAACGCCGGCAAACCCCGCATGGGCGTCGGCCAGCACTGTCGTATCGAGAACACCATCTTGGACAAGAACGCGCGTATCGGCGACAACTGCGTCATCTCCCCCGCAGGCAAGCCCGAGAACTTCGACGGCCCCAACTATGTCATCCGCGAGGGCATCGTCATCATTGCCAAGAACGGCGTCATCCCGCACGGCACGGTGATCTGACGAAGCACGGAGAACGTGCGGCTGACCCACCGGGCCGCTTTCCCCCTGAACGTGGGCGGCCTCCCGCCCCAACCGCAAGCCGAGGCCGCGCAGCAGCGAAGCAGCGCAGCCATACCAGACTCCGAGCTGGCCCATATCCGTTGGAGGGCCGGGGCTTCGCCCACTAAACGCCCACGTTATTCCCCGTAGTTAAACGGGTCGGAGAACTTCACATCCGTGGCCAAGCTCGGGTCCGTCAGCGTTTTCATGAAGGCGACGAGCGCGGCCTTTTGCTGCGGCGTAAGGTTGAGCCGCAGCGGGGTGCCGGAGGCCGCACCGTTACCGGGCGGCACGCGCAGCGGCGGGGAGAGGTTCGGGTGCGCCACCACGCCGGAGTCGTAGAACTCCACCACTTGTTCGAGCGTGGCGAACCGCCCATCGTGCATGTAGGGCGCGGTCAGCTCGATGTTGCGCAAGGACGGCACTTTGAAAAGCCCTTCGTCCTGCGTCCGACCGGTGAGCGCGCCGACGCCTTTGTCCACGTAGGGATTCTCCAAGCCGTTGTTGTTGATGTTCGGGCCGGGGACGAAGTTGTCCGAGCCGTGGCAGGCGGTGCAGGTGGCGCTGCCGATCTGGCCGAAGAAGATTTGCCGCCCCAGGTTTTCCTGCGCCGTGAAGTTGCTGAAGTTGACCCCGGGCGACACCCCAACATCGTATTTCGACTGCGTGGAGACGATGGAGCGGACGAACTGCGCGAGGGCCTTGGAGATGCGCTCGGGAGTGACCGCTGGTGTGCCGAAGGTCTGGGTGAAGAGGTTCGTGTAGAACGGCTCGGCGGCGAGGCGATTGGTGAGCGTTTGCAACGTCATGCCCATCTCGACGCCGTTCTGAATGGGCATCAAGACCTGGTCCTCCAGCGTGGCGGCGCGTTCGTCCCAGAAGAACTTCAGGCGCTGATACCAGCGGGCGTTGCTCAGGCCCATCGAGTTGCGTCCCGTCAACCTGCCGTCGAAGCCGGCGCTGAGGGGCCGTGGGTCGGAGAAGCCATGCTCGCGCTGATGGCACGAGGAGCACGCGATGGTCTGGTTCGTGGAGAGGCGCTTGTCATAGAAGAGCACGCGGCCCAGCGCGGCCCCGGCGTCGGTGGTCAGGTTGGTCGCGGGCGTGTTGTCCTGCCCGAGGATGGGCTGCTGGAGAAACTTCGCCGGGAGGACAGGTGCGGCGTAGTTGAACGGCGACGCGGGCAGGAGCAAGGCATTCGTCACCGCGCTCGGAATGGTCTGGCGCGCGGGCTCGAAGACCGCTCGCAGCACCAGGTGCGGCGTGGCGTCCCGTGGGAGGACGCGTGAGAAGGAGCCGTTGTGCAACTTCAGCGCCGCGATGTCGGTCCAGTTCGTGAAGTCGCTGGAGCCTTGGAGCACCCAGACAAAGTTTCCGGGGTCGGAGATGCCGACGCGGGCGATGTTCGTGCCGGCGGCGGGCACGATGCCGAGGGTCGCCGCCGCCGGGACTTGACCGGACACGGCGGCAACAGCGGCGGTCCAGACCATCGCGAAGGCGGCGAGCGTGGATCGGAGGTGGAGCGACAAGCGTTTCATTTCACAGGCCGAGCATGCCACAGACTTGTAAAGGAAGTGTGAAAGTTCTGCGGATAATCGCGCGGTGAGCTACGGAAACACCCCGGCTGAACGCGCACGCCAAGGCCACGCCGCAACCTGCCGGACCACCCGCAGCAACTTGCAACCTTGCGTCCTCCCCTGCCCCCTCCTTAAATCCCCCGCGTGCCGACCAAAGTCATCGCCGTCGCGAACCAGAAGGGTGGCGTGGGCAAGACCACCACCGCCGTCAACCTCGCCGCCTGCCTCGCCGCCCTCGGCCAGCGCATCCTGCTCGTGGACATCGACCCGCAAGCCAACGCCACCAGCGGCGTCGGCCTCGAGAAGACCGAGGGCGCGAGCTGCTACCGCGCGCTGCTGGGCGAGGACACCTTGACCCACCGCATCAAACCGACGGCCTTCCCCCGCCTCGAAGTCGTCCCCAGCGAAGTGGACTTGTGCGGCGCGGAAATCGAACTCTCGCGGCTGGAGAACCACCTCCAACGCCTCACGCTCGCCCTCCAGCCCGTGCGCGATGCCAAGCGTTTCGACCTCATCATCATTGATTGCGCGCCGTCGCTGGGGATCCTCACGCTCAACGCCTTTGCCGCAGCCGACGCCCTGCTGGTGCCGCTCCAGTGCGAGTATTACGCCCTCGAAGGCATCTCGATGATTCATCGGGTGCTCGGCCAGGTGCGCGACTCCGGCGTGAACTCCCGCCTCGAACTCCTCGGCGTGGTCATGACGATGTTCGACGGCCGCACGCGACTCTCGCAGCAAGTCCTCGGGGAAGTGCGCGAGCACTTCGGCGAGAAGGTTTTCGAGACCGTCATCCCGCGCACCACCCGCCTCGCGGAAGCCCCCAGCCACGGCCAGCCCATCATCCACTACGACAAATACAGCGTCGGTGCCGCCGCCTACGAAGTGCTCGCGCAGGAAGTGCTGGAGCGGCTCAAGCTCAAGTAAGCCGGAACGATTCTTCCGCCCAACGGCTGCGTGCAGGGGAATCCCCCACGGAAACTCATTCCTCCGCCCCAATTTCTTTTCCCCATCATTCCCTTGTCCCGCTTGCTGAATTCGCCCTGAGTGGACCGAGAATTGTTACGAATCTGCTTTGGCTGACCCATGCCGGCTGCTACTCTCGCCCTCTGATGCCAGCCCAGCAAAAGCCCCAAAAAGCCCCCAAGACCCGCCCACCCACCATCATCTTCGAGACTGGCCAAATCTGGGAGATGGGAGATTCCAACCTCCGCATCGGCCTGATCGGCAAGACGCTGGTCCACTACAAGCACTACCGGGGAGCCGCGCCCCGCGCCTCCGTTTCCCTCGCCAACAAGGGCGTGCTCGAACAATTCCTCATCAAGCACAAGGCCGTCCTGGCCCCGCCTGCCGCCACCTAGGCAGCGAGCGCTGGAATCTGTCCTGCGCCACTGACTGCCGACCCTTGGCTCGACCGGCTCCCGCCCCTTGGACGGCGACGGTCACGAACCCCCGCCCCGCCCGGGACCAACTGCCAACCTGCGGCTCTTACTTCACGGCCTCGTCTGCTCAACAGCCGTCCACGGTTGGCCACCCGCAGAAGCACCCTTTGGAAAACTCCACAACCCTCAGCCCATCCGCCCTTGCAGCACGGGCCGGCTGTCCTTCCCGTTGCGCTGCTTCGCGATGCTGTTGAGGAACGTGAGTTGCACCCGGTCGCCCTCGAAGCGGCACGTCAGCGAATCATGATGCGGCATCTCGTAGTAGCGGACCATCAGCTCCAGCGTGTTGTCATCCGTCCACGCGCCGCAGCCTGTCGTCTTGTGCGCCGTGCCGGGCTTGGACGCTCCCCCGGTGATGAGGCGCGGCGGCGTGCCGGGCAACGTCGTCTCTCCCCTGCTCCACCGGTTCCACGCGCCGACCAACTGATGCCCATCTTGCGCGTCCCGCAGGTGGATGACCCAGTTCCCCTTCCCCAACGTGAACTGCGCGCTCTGCAACCCCAGCGCGTTGGCTTCGAGCTGAAACTTCTTCCCCGCCAAGCGCTCGGCCGTCGGTGAAGTCCCCTTCCCCTCCGGCCTCGACAGCGCGAGTGACGCGAGCGTCGTCTGCAACTTCCCCTGCCCCGCCGGGTCCGCCGGCAAGGCCTGCGCCTTCATCGCGGGCAACAAATGCTCCCACGCGAGGTCGAGAATCCCCTGCATGTTGGAAGCCTCCGCCGTCATCGCGATCACCGCGTCCTGCTCCGGCAACACCACCGTGAACTGCCCGAACGCGCCGTCGCCCCGGTAGGCGTTGTTCTGACTGCGCCAGAACTGATAGCAGTAACCCTGCTTCCAATCATCCTTCTCCTTGGGCCGACTCGGCTTGGCGGCGAGCGGCTGCTGAATCTTGAACGACGTCGCCTCCTCCACCCACTTCGCCGGCAAGAGCTGCTTGCCGTGCCAATTCCCCTTCTGCAAGTAGAGCTGGCCGAACTTCGCCAACGCCTCCGTCGGCACGCTCAAACCCCAGCCGCCCGTGTCGCGGCCCATCGGACACTGCTCCCACGTCGGCCCGACGATGCCCAGCGGCGCGAAGAGCCGCGGCTGGAGATAGTCCAGCATCCGCTGCCCCGTCACCTGTTGCACGATGGCCGAGCACATGTAGGTAGCGCCGCTGTTATACATGAAGACCGTGCCCGGCGCGTGCGCCACCGGCGCGGCGAGGAAGAACTTCACCCAGTTCTGCTCCTTCACCATCGGCTGCGTCGGCTCCTTCTCCTGGCCCGTCGCCATCGCGAGCAAGTCCTTCACCCGCATCGCGCCGAGCAACTCGCTCACCTTCTCCGGCAGCTCCTTCGGGAAGAACTTCACCACGCGGTCGTCCACAGTGAGCTTGCCCTCCGCCACGGCCAGCCCGACCGCCGTGGAGGTGAAGCTCTTGCTCATGGAATACAGCGTGTGATTGAACTCCGGCGCATACGGCGCCCACCACCCCTCGCTGACCACGCGCCCGTGCCGCGAGAGCATGAAGCTGTGCAACTCGTGCTTCCCGCGCGCGATGCCCTCCAGAAACGCCTGCACCCCCGCACTCACCACGCCCTCCGCCTCCGGCGTGCTACGCGGCAATGACGCGCCGCCGCCCGCAGGTGCGGCGAAGGAACGGGGTGCGAAAGAAACCAGCCCCAGTCCAGCGGTGCCGAAGCTGAGTTGGCCGAGAAACTGTCTGCGATTCGGAGTCATGGCGGAGAGGATTCCGCACGAGCCCGTGGGAAGACAAGCAATCCCTGCTCGCATCCCCATTCCTACCCCTCGTAATCCTAAGGCGACGCTGAACAAAGCCTTTAACCACCGAGGCACAGAGGACACAGAGCGAAGATTCGATCGGCTTTCTCGGTGAACTCTGTGCCCCTGCGGTTCATTCAGCGTTTTCCTAGTTCCTAATCCCGCTCACTCAGGCAATTGGCCGTCAGACAGGTGAGGAAGTGTCAGAGTGCGAAGGTGTGAGAGTGAGGCTGCGGTAGCATGGCAACTGAATGCCCCGTAGCGCGCCTTCTCCCTTCCTCGGAGGAAGGGAGAGGGAGCCAGCGCGCGGCGAAGGCCAGCGATGCAAAGGCGCAAAGGAGCGTGCACGAAAACAGTGATTTCGGCATGGCTGCGGTTTACACTAGGATTGGCCCACCAGCACAATTTCCCTTGCCTGCCATTTTGGAATTCGCTCTCATGCAGACGTATCACATCGCCGCCTCTGGGGAAAGACCCGGCATTTGCATAGGACGTCGGACAACCTTGGCAGGCGGCTTCACCATAAAACACTAAGCACACACTGCTACTGCTGATGGCCTTGGCACGTGCGAAGTTATTCGATAATTGGGAGTGGTCTCGCAGCTTAGTTTTCATCATCGTCCTGTGTCCCATCCTCACGCTCGTCGTTATGATTACGCTCCGACAAGCCGCGCGCCTGGCTCGCGAGAATGCGATTGACGAACTGACCAAAGTTCAAGCTGCGTATTCCGGCGTGAGTGACTCCGTGAATGGACCCAGTTTCGACAGCACCGGCAAGCCGTGCATCGGGAAACTCCAGTCCTGCAACTACGGAGATAAAGTCCGCCTGACCATTGAGGAACTCCAAGAATTGAAGGTGGGAGCCTACGTGAACTGGCTCCAAGACCCCAGCGTCATCGGCATTCTGATTCCGTCCTGCGGAGCCGCCCTCTTCGTGCTGATGCAGAAGCTGTTCAGCAACTGAACTGGGTTTGCCCGCGCCCAACTGTGTGTGCCGTAACGGGTCAGCTATCCCCACTCACTCCGCAATCTGCTCGGGGTCGGCGCTGCCGGCGGGGAGGTGGAGGGTCACGGTGCCGGATGCGGTGCGGTGGACGTCGAGGCGGCCGCGGTGGAGTGCGCCATCGTGCCCATCGTGGTGCGCAAGTGCCGCTTCGACAAACTGGAGCTGGGCAAGCTCCAGGCCATCCAGCCGGGCGGCAAGCCGATCAAACAACACCGGGACCGCGACGCCGCCTGGCATGAAGTCACCCAGCAACTGGACCGGGTGATCAAGGAATTCAAGGCGCGCAATCCGAAGCGCTTCGGGCCGGAGTTTCCGTTGCCCGGAATTTGAACGGGAGTTGGCGGGCGTTTACTTCGTTTCACCCAACAGCTTGACCAGTAGCGGCTCGATGGCCTCGGCCCAGATCTCGTAGCCCTTGGCAGCGGCGTGCAGGAGGTCGCCCATGACCTCGCGCGCTATGGTGCCGTCGTCCTACTTCCAGTCATCCGTGCGGAACGTCTGCGCCGGGAGGCCGTCCTTGTTGAACAGATTCGCCCACGGGTGCTGCGACGCCCACGCGTAGCGCACCGCGACGGGCTTGGCCACCTGGTCGCTGCTGACCACCACCGCGTCGCCGTCAATCGTCGCGGTGGCCCAGTGGAATTTCTTGTCCTCGCCCGCGATGGCGAAGCCCTGGAGCTTCTCGCCGTGCTTGAAGGCCAGCCCTTGCCCGACGTGGGTGAAGCGCACGCGCACCTTCCCGACCTCCACCGCGTGCGACGCGTAAACCGGGCCGTAGAACTCGACCTTCTTCCCGTAAGCCACCGCCAGCGCCACGCGCGCCGCGCGCTCGGCGTAGCCGGACTTGTTCGTCGGATGCACGCCGGAGCCGAGGTCGGTGGCCGTGACCATCGCGGTCTGCGGATAGGTTTGGATGCGAATGTGCGTCTCGCGATACGAGCCATCGTTCGCGGCGGGGACGGCCGCAGGCAGCGGGGCGAACTTGTTCGCCTGCTTCGTCACCGCGTTCTCCGGGTCCCACGCCGGGCCGCCACCGCTGGGCTTCTGCACGTAGAGGAAGGGGAATTCGCCCTGCGCCCAGTCCTTCCGCCAGCCACGAATCAGCGCGCCCATCAAAGTGTATTGATCCACCCCGGCGATGGCCGTGCCGCTCTCGCCCTGGTCCCACAGCACGCCGCGAATGGCGTAGCCGACGAAGCCCCGGATGTTCGCCTCGTAGAGGTGGCCGATTTTGCCGCCGCTGGTCTCGCCGGGTTTGGCGGGCGGGGCGGGCTTGCGCGGCGGATTCTTCTTCTCGGCTTTCGCAGCGGCATCAGCCTTTTCCCACGCGGCGAGTTCGGCCTCATATTTCTTCTGGGCAACCTCGGGCTGATACGCAGCGGCGGCCTTCGCGACCAATTCCTTGCACGGCGCGTCGGCCTTGAACATCTCCTCGGTCAGCCAGTAGCCGGACGGCGTGCCGCCCACCGCGCCGAGCATCAAGCCAATGGGCACATCCAGCTCCTGCTGCAAGCGCAGCCCGAACGGCAGCATAATCGCGCCGAAGCCCGGCATCGTCTGTGGCGTGGCCTCCTGCCAGACGCCGCTGCGGCCGTTGATGTGGCGAATCTTCGGGTAAGGCCCGCCTGCGAGAATCTTCGTCAGCCCCTCATCGGCCTTCGCATAACCGCCCGCGCGCCCATCCATGTTCGACTGCCCGGATCCGACCCACACTTCGCCCACGAGGACGTTCGTGAGCGTGAGCGTGTTCTTGCCCTTGACCGTGAGCGAGAGCGCGGGGCCGACCTTGAGCGGGTCCAGCTTCACGCGCCAAAGCCCCTTGGCGTCCGCCTTGGTCGTCTTGGTCTGTCCGGCGATGCTCACGGTGACTTCCTCCTCCGGCGCGGCGGTGCCCCAGACGGGCGCGGGCACCTCCCGCTGCAAGACCATGTGGCTGGAGAAGACCGGCGGAAGCTTCACGTCCGCGTGGAGCTCGGGGATGCCGAGAGTGAGCGTCGTCAGTAAGACTGCGGGGGAAAAACGGGACAGGATGTTCATGTGGTGAGTTGAGTTTGCGCCGACGATTGAGTCACCAGCGCTCGGGAAAGGCGATGGGAATTTCAGGTCACCGCCGAGCGCTCTCCTCCGCACGGAAGACTGGCGCTGAAGCCATCACGGTCCAAACGCAGCCGCAACCTCTACCGCCCTTGTTCTCAGCTCCCTCAAGACCGCTTGCTCCCCTCACTCCGCAATCTGCTCGGGGTCGGTGCTACCGGCGGGGAGGTGGAGGGTCACGGTGCCGGGGGCGGTGCGGTGGACGTCGAGGCGGCCGCGGTGGAGTTCGATGATCTTGCGCGTGACGGTGAGGCCGAGGCCGAGGCCGACGGTGCGCTGGGTGTAGAAGGGTTCGGTGGCACGGGCGGCGCTCTCGGCACTGAAGCCACCGCCGGCGTCGCGCACGTCGAGGCGCACCCAGCGGGCGCCGTCGGGCTGGAGTTCCACGGTGGCGGTGACGGCGACGGGCTGGTCGTCGGGCGTGGCTTGGAGGGCGTTGAGGAGGACTTCGGCGAGGGCGTGTTTCAGGCCGGCACGTTCGGCGAGGAGGGTGAGTTCCTGGCCGCCGCTCTCGTATTGGAGGCGGGCGGAGCCGCGCGGGTTGCCGGCATGGGCTTCGGCGAAGGCTTCTTCAATCAGTTTGCCGAGGGAGACGTTTTCCACGCGGCGTAGGCCGTCGCGGGAGAGGAATTGCATTTGGCGGGCAAGGCGGCTGATGCGGCGGACGCTGTCGCCCATGAGGCCGGTGGCTTCGGCGCGGAGTTCGGGGTCATCGGCGGCGGCGGTGAGGAGTTGCTGGCCGGTGGAGATGGGGACGAGGGAGTTGCCGATTTCGTGGGCGAGTTGTTCGGCCATCTTGCGGACGAGGCGGAGGTTGGCGGCTTCGACTTCGGTCTGCTGGGCGCGGTCGGCGGCGGTGACGTCGTCGAGGAGGAGGAGGACGGCTTCGGGGGCGGAGGCGGTGCGGCGTTGAAAGGGTTTGAGGACGACGCGGAAGTTGGCGTCGCCGGTGCCGGGGAGTTTGCAGCGGGTGGGGGCGGGGGCGGAACCGGTTTGCAAGGCCTCGAAGACTTTGCTGCCGAGGGCTTGGGGGAGGTCGGTGAAGCCGAAGGTGTCGTTCGGGCCCGCGCGGCGGAAGAGGGCGCGGGCGGTTTGGTTGGCTTGCAGGATGGTGAGGTCGCGGGCGACGACGACGACGGCGCTGCCGAGTTGGTCGAGGGTGTCGGTCATCAGGCCGTGCTGGCCGGCGAGGGCGTCGTGGAGCCAGGTGTTGCGGAGGGCGAGGGCGAGTTCTTCGAGGAGGTGGAAGACGCGGGCGAGTTCGTCGCTGGTGAAGGGTTCGCCGGTGAGGCGGGCGTCGAAGACGGCGATGCCCAGAAAGGTCTCGCGGTCGCAGATGGGGATGGCGACTTGCGCGCCGAGGAGGTCGAACTCGTGGGCGATGGCGGGGTCGCGGGTGGCTTCGGGGGAGTCGCGGCGGAGGATGCGGGCGTGGCGCTGGAGGTGCGCGCCGAGGCCGGTTTGGAGATTGAGGGCGAAGTGCTGAAGGAGTTGCGGGGCGAGGCCGTGGGCGCAGGTGGCGGGGAAGGAATCGCCGCTGGGTGACGCGGCCAAACTGAGCGGCGGCTGGAAGTCGTCGGCACGGCGAAGGAAGAGGGCGGCGCGGTTGACGCCGAGGATTTCGCGCAGGAGCTGGAGGAACTCGCGGAGGAGGGCGTCGGTGTGGAGGCTGTGGGTGAGGAGGCCGGTGCAGTCGCGGAGGGCGCGGAGAGTGTGGTCGGGCTGGGGCGCGGGCGCGGTCACGGACGCGGGCACAGGGGCGGGGGGGGCGCTGACGGGAGTGGGCGCGGGCTGGAAGCTGCGTTTGAGCAAGGCGGTCAGGAGGCGGGGGCGGACGGGCTTGGTGAGGATGTGGTCCACGCCGAGGAGATAGGCTTCTTCCTCCCATTCCCACTGGCTGGCGGCGGCGTAGAGGAGGACGGGGCAAGTGGGGAGGGCGCGGCGGAGTTGCGTGAGAAGGCGGATGGGGCGGACATCGGTGAGGTCGGCGTCGAGGAGGACGGCGTCCACGGTGGCGGGGTGGAGGAGCGGAGCGGCGGCGGTGAGGTCGGGTTGATGGAGGACGCGGTAGGCTCCGGCGTCGAGCACGGCGCGCACGGCCTCGGCGAGGCTGGGCGAACGGGCGATGACGAGGAGGGTTTTCACGCGGCGGTCAGGCAGCTAGCGGTTGAATCTCGGTGCGGTTTTCATGGAGCGAAGCTACGCGGGGGCGAGCGGGACGGTATCGGGTGGGCGCGCTGAATGGGGTTTGGGGGAAACCCTGAGTGTAGCGGCGGTCGTTCACGCTTCTTCCTCCAGTGCGACGGCGGGCAGCGGGCTGGCGGGGACGTGGCGGACGGGGAGGTCCACGGTAACGGTGGTGCCTTTGTGTTCCTCGCTGGCGATGTTCAAGGTGCCGCCGTGCTGGAGGACAATCTTGCGGCAAATCGCCAGGCCCAGACCGAAGCCGCGATTCTCGTCGCCGGAGTCTTTGGTGGTGAAGTAGGCGGAGGTGAGGCGTTGCAGGTTCTCGCGGCTGATGCCTTCGCCGTGGTCAATCACGCTCACGCGCACCCACTCGCGGCTGGCCTCGGTGGCGCCGAGACGGGTCAGTTCAATGCGGATGGTGGAAGCGGGCGGCGAGGCGTCGAGGGCGTTGGAGAGGAGGTTGCCGAGGCAACGTTGCATCAAGACAAAGTCCATCTCCACTAGCGTGGGCGGGTAGTCGGGGAGTTCGATGTGAACTTGGCGGCGCTTGGTTTTCGGCTCGGCGAGGGCCACGACTTTGTGGATGAGCTGGTCGAGCGGGGCGGAGGTGATTTGGACGACGCGGTTCTGGGAGAAGAACAGCGCGTCCTTCACGTAGTCCTGGATGGTGCCGACGTTGCGGAGGCAGGTGGGGAGAAGCTCGTTCGCGCCGTCAGCATTGCCGTTGGCGTCGGCGCTGGTGATTTGGAGGAAGGTGGAAACGGGCGTGAGCAGGTTGTTCAAGTCATGCGCCATGCCGCGCGACATGCGGCCGAGCAACTCAAGTTCCTCGGCGAGCAGCACCTGTTTCTTGAGGCGGATTTGGTTGAGGATGAGGCTGAGGTTTTTGACGAGGCGGGTGAGGAGCGCGAGGTCGTTGGGGGTGTAGGCGTCGCCGCTGGCTTTCTCGCCGAGGAGGAGCAGGCCGAAGGGGTCGTCGCCGCTGAAGAAGGGGAAGCAGAACTCCGGCTCGTAGTGGCGCAACAGCTCGCGGGCCTCGCGTTCGAGCTGGGTCTCGCCGGGCATGATGTAGGCGAGGTTGAAGGCGAGGTGCGTCGCGGCGGTGTCCTGGAAGAGGCGGAAGATGGGGGCGTTGGCGCGCAACTCGGTGAGCGGCGCGGGCGCGGCCTCAGGATGACTGCGGATGACGGTGAAGACGTGGGTGGACTCGTCGAGCAGGATGACTTGGTAGGTGCGGACGCGGAGGGTGTTGACGAGGAGCGCGTCGAGGTCGTTGAGGAGGAGGTCGGCGTTGTTGTAGGACGGCAGTTCCTGGAGGAAGGAGCGGAGTTTGTCCTGATACTCGAAGTGGTCGCCGTAGCGGCCGCTGAGGAGGCGGTGCTCCAGAGATTCGTCGCTCTTGCCGAAGAGGCGCGGGAAAAAGATCGAGGCTACCAGGCCGCTGACCAGCAGCACGCCGAGCGAGCCGAAGAAGGTGAAGGTCGTGAACTCGGCGGGGCGGAAGACGGTGAGCAACAGCATCAGCACGACGCCGATGAGGAACAAAAAGAGGAGTCGCACGGCGTGCGCGGCGGCCTTGCCCAGCGTGACGTGGATGTCGAGCAGGCTGTGCTGGAGCACGCTGTAGCCAACGATGAGTCCGTAACAGACCGCCGCCGCACTGCCGAACGGAAAGATGGCGAGCGAGGTGCCGGGGTAGGTGTCGAAGCCGAGGATGGGGAAGATGTCGTTCCAGCCGAAGCCGATAAGGATGGCGTTGGCCCAGAGCATGGCTTTGACGCGCGCGCGGTGGAGGCGTTGGACGGTGGGGAGCTTGCGGTAGAGGATGATGACGGTCGCGGTGGTGACGACGACGTAGCTCACGACAAACGCCCAGAAGCCCGGCCCAGCGACGGAGTAGTAGGCATAGCCGAGCTTGCGGACGCCCGCAGTGAAGAGGCCGCCGGCGTTGCTCGAGGCGAGCAGGCCAAACCACCCGTAGAGCACGGGCAGCCAGCGCGGCGGCTTTACTTGCGCGATGAGGAGACTCAGGTGGAAAAGGCTGATGGGCAGGAACACCACGCCGTAGTGCAGGACGGTGGACCAGTAGCGGGCGTCGGCTTCATCCGTGACGCTGAAGAGGAAGAACGTGCCGAGGTTCCAGACGGTGATGGAGAGACCCCACAGGAGATAAACGCGGTTCAGCGTGGAGCGCAGGCCGCGCGTCAGCACGAAGAGCGTCAGAGCGAGGTTCGTGATGACGGCGGTGAGCGGGATGAGTTCGGAGAATCTCACGCGCGTGGATACTCCTTGAACACGAGGCACGAGTTCTTGCCGCCGAAGCCGAGGTTGACGTTCAGCGCGGCGCGAATCGGGTAAGGCCGCGCGCGGTGTTGGACGTAGTCCAGACCGCAGCCCTCGGCGGGCGTGGTGAGGCTGGCCGTCGGGGGAATCTCGCGGTGGTGAATCGCCAGCGCCGTGATGACGGACTCGACCGCGCCCGCCGCGCCGAGCAGATGACCGGTCACGGGCTTGGTGCCGGTGACGGCGATGCGGTGCGCGTGCTCGCCGAAGAGTTGCTGGATGGCCTTGGTTTCGACCACGTCGTTCGCTTCGGTCGCGGTGGCGTGGGCGTTGATGTAGTCAATCTGCGTCACGTCCATCCGCGCACGGCGGAGGGCCTTCGCCATCGCGCGGTGCAGACCGATGCCCTCGGGGTGTGGCGAGACGGAGTGGTAGGCCTCGCAGTGGCGACCGTGCCCGGCGACTTCCGCGTAAATCTTCGCCCCACGTCCGAGCGCGTGCGCCAGCTCCTCCAGCACCAGGAACGCCGCGCCTTCGCCCAGCAGGAAGCCGTCGCGCGCCGCATCGAACGGCCGCATCGCAGTTGCGGGCGAGTCGTTCCGCGCGGTCATCACTTTGGTGAGGCAGAACGCGCCCCAGAGCGGCGCGAGCAGCGGAGCCTCCGCGCCGCCCGCGAGGAAGATGTCCGCGTCGTCGCGCTGGATGAGGTCGAAGGCGTGGCCGATGGCGTCGTTGCCCGAGGCGCTGCCGGTGCTGATGGAAATGGCGTGGCCCTGGATGCCGAGGTCGAGCGCGATTTCCCCGCTGCCGCCGCCGCTGTAGGCGTTGATGAGCGTGAAGGGACTCATGTGCTTGAACCCCTGCTCCTCGAACGTGGTCTGGCCCTTGAAGGAACTCTCCATGCCGCTGACGGTCGTGCCCTCGATGATGCCCGCGCGGTCGGCATCGAGCTTCGTGAAGTCCACACCCGCATCCGTCGCGGCGAGGCGCGCAGCGGCGAGGCCGTAGCGGATGGAGAGTTCGAGGCGCTTGGCCTTCTTCGCGTCCATGTAGCGGCCGGCGTTGAAGTCGCGCACCTCGCACGCGATTTGGTTCGGCAACTCACTCACATCGAAGCGCGTGACCGGTCCCGCCGCGCTCGTGCCCGTGCGGACGCTGCTCCAGAACGTGGCGAGGTCGCAGCCGTTCGGCGCGATGACGCCGAGGCCGGTGATGACGACGCGGCGATGAGGGAGGTCGGAGGTCACGCCTGCGGCCCCTTCCACGGAATCACCGCCGGAGTGCTCCGTTGATACGCGCGGTAAGCCTCGCCGAACTTCTCCACCAGCGCCGTCTCCTCCAGCCGCACGCGCTCGACCAACGCGGCGACGAAGAGCAGCGCGACGACCGCCAGCGCGACGGGCGCTTGCAGGATGAGTGCGGCGGCGAGCAGCTCCAAAATCATCGAGCAGTAAGTCGGGTGTCGCATCCACCGGAACGGGCCGTCGCGCACGAACTCGTGCGATTCGCGAATCTCGACGTGCAGGCTCCAGAACTTCCCGAGGGCGGCTATCGCACTCCGACGCAGCCCGAAGGACGCCAACCCACACACCCACCCGAGCACGAACATCGTCGGGTTCCACTCGGGTTGCCGCCAGCAGAACTCCCCCAGCGCGCCTGCCAGCATGAGCGTCCCGGTCAGGACGAACCACCGCAGCGTCCGCGTCTCCTGCACCCGCCCCGGGAGGGTGTCCCGTTTGGCCCGCAGCTCCACCAACCGGGCAAGGTAAATGCCCAGCACAGAAAGGATTGGTAGCCAAGTGGCCATCGAAACGAATGCGCGGGTTCTACCCCAATTAGTCGTGGTGCCGCAACTGGTTTGCCACAGTATTTGGTGGGTGAGGCGTGGTTACGGTGCTGCACTAACCAACGGAAAGGCAGGCTCGAAACCACTAACCGGCACTAACTTGCACTGATGAAGCCCACTGCGGACCGTCGGAGAAGCCCGGTTCGCTGTCACCCCCTCCCATTAGTGCCGGTCAGTGCAGTTTGGTGGTTCAACATCCGTTCCGTCGCGTGCTGAATAGCCTCCTTCCACCTCCAGTCGGCTTCCCCATGTTCGCTGGCCCTTCCTCCTTCAACCACCGCGCGGCTCTTGTCGCGGCGGCATTTTTCAGCCTCGCATGTGCCGCGTCCGCCGCTGCTCCGGACTTCAAGGGCACCGCCCTACCCTTCCTGAAACAGCACTGCATCGAGTGCCACGGCGGTAAGTCCACCAAAGCCGAACTCGACCTCACGAAGTTCAAGGATGACGCCAACATCCTCAAGGAGCACAAGCACTGGAAGAGCGTCCTCCAGCAAATCAACTCCGGCGAGATGCCGCCGAAGAAGAAACCCCAGCCCACTCCGCAGGAACTCACTGCCTTCAACGCCGCCATCGAGAACGCCTTCACCGCCGCCGAGAAAAAAACCAAGCCCGACCCCGGTCGCGTCACGCTCCGCCGCCTCAACCGCACCGAATACAACAACACCGTCCGCGACCTACTTAACGTAGACTACAACGCCGCCGAGGACTTCCCCGCCGACGACATCGGCCACGGCTTCGACAACATCGGTGATGTGCTGACCATCTCGCCCATCCACCTGGAGCGCTACCTCGCCGCCGCCGAGAGCGTGGCCCAGCGTGCCATCGCGCTGAACCCCGAGAAGCCCCCGCAGCGCACGCTCTCCAGCAAGTATCTCTCGCCCGGCGGCAACTTCACCGCCCGCTTTCGTCCGCTCGACAAGGCCGGCAAGCTCTCCACCGTTTTCAGCTTCACCACCGCCGGCGAGTTCAAGTTCAACGCCCGCGTCTATGGCCTCGCCGCCACGAATACGGCCCCCGTCCGCATGACCCTGGTGGTGGATGGCAAGGACCAGAAGGAGGTCGAAGTCACCGGCTCGGAGAAGTCGCCGCAGACCCACTCCGTCACACTGCGCCTGCCCATCGGCAACCACGACTTCGCCGTCAAGTTCCTCAACCCCTCCGAACCCGGCGAACTCCCGCGCACGCTCTTCGTCGAGTGGCTGCAAGCGGAAGGCCCCGCCGACACGCGGCCCGAGTTCCAGCAAATCGCCAACGCCCGCTTCGTCAACTCCCCCAAGGCCACCCGCACCCGCGAGTTTGCCCAATGGTTCGTCACCCGCGCCTTCCGCCGCCCTGCCACCCCGGCGGAGCTGGACCGTTACGTGCAGGTCGCCAATACCGCCGAGACCGCGACGGGCAAGTGGGACGGCGGGCTTCAGCAACTGGTGAAGGTCATCCTCTGCTCGCCGAAGTTCCTCTTCCGCGTCGAGCAAGACCCGCTGCCGCGCTATCCCGGCGCGCACGCGCTGGACGACTTTCAGCTTGCCTCGCGCCTGAGCTACTTCCTTTGGAGCACGATGCCCGACGACGAGTTGCTCAACCTCGCCGCCAAGAGCCAGCTCACGCCCGCCCTTGACAGCCAAGTGCGCCGGATGTTGAAAGACCCCAAGGCCGAGTCGCTCACCAAGAACTTCGCGCTCCAGTGGCTCCAGCTTCAGCGCCTCCAAACCTTCACGCCGGACGCCAAGTTGTTCCCCGGATTCAACGAAGGTCTGCGCACCGCCATGCAGCGCGAGACCGAGCTGTTCTTCGGCGAGATTGTCCGCGAAGACCGCAGCGTGCTCGACCTCATTGACGCCAACTACACCTACCTCAACGAGCCTCTCGCCAAGCACTACGGCATCGCCGACACCGCCGGGAATGTGCTCTACCAGAAGAAAACCGAGACCGGTGGCCAGGCCATCCCCCGCACCGAGTTTGTCCGCGTCGCCCTGCCCGGCAAGGAACGCGGCGGCTTGCTTACCCAAGCCAGCATTCTCACCGTCACCTCCAACCCCACGCGCACCTCGCCCGTGAAGCGCGGCAAGTGGGTGCTCGAACAAATCCTCGGCACGCCGCCGCCCCCGCCCCCGCCCAACGTCCCTGAGCTGGAGGCGCAGGGGAAACTCACCGGCACCTTGCGCCAGCGCATGGAGCAGCACCGCGAAAACCCCGCGTGCGCCAACTGCCACCAGCAGATGGACGCCCTCGGCTTCGCCTTCGAGAACTACGACGCCGTCGGCCGCTTTCGCGCCAAGACCGACGAAGGCGCCATTGACCCGTCCGGCACGTTGCCCGACGGCAAATCTTTCCAAGGCCCCGCCGAGTTGAAGGCCATCCTCAAGGGCAAGCAGGAGCTCGTCGTGCGCAACCTTGCCGAGAAACTCCTCACCTACGGCATCGGCCGCGGCCTCGAGTTTTACGACAACCGCGCGCTCAACCAAATCTGCGCCCAGACGGCCAAAGCCGGCCACAAGTTCTCCGCCCTCGTGACCGCGCTCGTGAAGAGCGACCCCTTCCGCCTGCGCCGTGGCGTGGAGCTGGTGAAGCAGGAAGAAGCCGCGCCGTAAGTGGGTAGGGCCGCGCTGTGCGCGGCCGCCACTCGGGGGTCACAGACCGCCGCTACAGCACGCGTTCATTAACCCCAACCCAGCAGCTTGCCGCCTTGATAAGTGAGGAAGGCCAGCCCCCACGCCAGCGCGGTCATGTAGAGAAGTTGGAATAGCGGCCACTTCCACGAGTTAGTCTCGCGCCGGACCACGGCGATGGTGCTGACGCATTGCAGCGCGAAGACGTAGAAGACCATCAAGGTCACGCCCACGAGCGGGGTGTAGGCTTGCGTGCCGTCCTCCCGCTTCTCCTCGCTGAGGATCTTGGCAAGGCTGGTGGTGGCGGCGTCATCGCCAGCATCGGTGTCGCCGACGTTATAAACCACGGACATGGTGCTCACGAAAACCTCGCGCGCGGCGAAGCTGGCGACGATGCCGATGCCCATCTTCCAGTCGAAGCCCAGCGGCGCGATGGCGGGTTCAATCAAGTGGCCGAGGCGGCCGGCGAAGGAGTGGCGGAGTTTTGCGCCCTGCTCCTCTTTCTCCAGGGCTTCCAACTTCTCAACAAGAGCCGGAGCGTTGGTGTCACCGAGCTTGGTAGCCTTCATTCGGAAGAACTCCGTGAACGTCATTTTTCCGTCCATGACATCGGCGATATGGAAGCTGGTGTTTGGGTAAGCGGCATTGATAGCCAGGTTCCGTCTGGTGAGGAATTCATGGGTAATCCCTTCACTGCGCGGATACGTCGCCAGAAACCATAGCACGATGTTAATTCCCAGAATCACCGTGCCGGCGCGGCGGAGGAAGAGCTTCGAGCGGTCCCACATATGGCGCAGGATGGTCGTGGCCACGGGGCGTTTGTAGGGCGGCAGTTCCATGATGAGCATCGGCGTCTCGCCCTTGAGCAGCGTCTTCTTGAACAGCCACGCCATCACAAGCGCCATCACGGTGCCGAGCAAATACATCGCGAGCAGGGTTAGGCCTTGCAGACCGATGACGCCGCCGAGCTTGAGGTCCGGCACGCACGCCGCGATGAGCACGGCATAGACCGGCAGCCGCGCGGAGCAGCTCATCAGCGGCGCAACGAGGATGGTCACGAGCCGGTCCTTCGGCGTCTCGATGGTGCGCGTGGCCATGATGCCGGGGATGGCGCAGGCGTAGGAACTCAGCATCGGGATGAAGCTCTTGCCGTGCAGGCCCACCTTGCTCATCAGGCGGTCCATGAGGAAGGCCGCGCGCGCCATGTAGCCGGTGTCCTCCAGCAGGCTGATGAAGCAGAAGAGCAACAGAATCTGCGGCAGGAAGACGACGACCGCTCCGACGCCCTTGATGACGCCGTTGACGAGCAGGTCGTTGAAATCACCGGGTGCCATGAGGCCGCCGACCCAGCCGCCGAAGCCGTCCAGCAGGCCGGTGAGAAAGTCCATGGGGATCTTCGCGAAAGTGAAGATGCCTTGAAACATCAGCGCCATCAGCCCGACGAAGATGGCGAGGCCCCAGAACTTGTGCGTAAAGACGCGGTCGAGTTTGTCGCTGATGGTCTCGTGCGGGACGTCTTTCTCGGTGACACTGGCGGCGATGATGTCCGCGATGCGCGCGTAGCGGGCTTCGATGGCCACGGTGCGCCAATCCACGCCAGCGGCTTCGAGCCCGGCGCGGGCGGCAGTGACGGCGGTGCAAAGCTCGGTGGGGTAATGGGCGGTGTTGCTCGCGAGCGCCTTGTCGTCGGAGAGGAGCAGGAGGGCTTCGGCCTGCGGCGAAGTCCAGCGCTGCGGAAAGGCCTTCCCCAATGCGCCGGCGACCGCAGTAAGCTCGGTGGCGAAGGCTGGAGCCTGCACGCCGAAGAGCGAAGATTCTGACTTCTGACTTAGCGACTCGTCTCCTCGTCTCCTACTCAGGGCAGTGGCGATTTCCTTCGTCAGCGCGGCCACGCCTTCGCCCTCGCTCGCGATGAGCGGGAGGACGGGGACGCCGAGTTGCTTCGCGAGCGCGGCGGCGTCCACGGTGTGGCCGTTCTGTTCGGCCACGTCGGTCATGTTCAGTCCGAGAATCGTCGGGTAGCCCAGCTCGATGACCTGCGTGGCGTAGTAGAGGTTCCGCTCCAAGTTCGAGGCGTCCACGACCACGACAACCAGCGCCGGTGCGGGCACGTCCGCGAGCCGGTGGAACAGGATGTCGCGCGAGACCTCCTCATCAAGCGACTTGGGGCTGAGGCTGTATGTGCCTGGCAGGTCGAGAATGGTGATGCCCTCCGCGCCCTTGAGCGCGCCCTCCTTGCGCTCGACGGTGACGCCCGCGTAGTTGCCGACCTTGGCGCGCAAGCCGGTGAGCGCGTTGAAGAGCGTGGTCTTGCCGCAGTTCGGGTTGCCCGTAAGGGCGACGAAGAGTTGTGGGGAATCGGGCATCGGGTTTAGCGCAAGGACGCGGGGGCAAAGAGAAGATAGCGGAGAGAGGATAGAAGATAGAGCCGTGTTCGAGGCTCATCCTGTCTATCCTCTATCTTCAATTCTCTATCCTCTCCGCTCGCTTTGAAGTGCATAGCGCTCACTTGGCCTTCACCAGAATCAACTCCGCCTCGTGCTTCCTCAGCGTGAGGTTGTAGCCGCGCACCTTGATTTCGAGTGGGTCGCCAAGCGGCGCGAAGCGCACCAACTCGACTTGGGTGCCAACGAGTAGGCCCATTTCCATCAGCCGAGACTTGTCGGCGGGCGGGACGTTGATAGCCGCGATCTTGGCGGTGGCGCCGAGGGCGAGGGACGTGAGCGGTTGGAGGGAGTCGTCGGGCATGGCGGCGGCGGTGAACCGTTTTACATGGGCAGAGACTGGGCGGTGGCCGGGCGATTCGCGTGCGGCGGCTTGCGAATTGTTTCCGGTGGCTTGCGCAAGGGTCAGGTCGGCTTGGGCTTGGCGGCAGGCACGGGGATGCGCTCGACCATGATGGTCTTGGCGAGCTGTGAGCTGATGCCGAGGCGGGCGTTGCAGACCTGGCAGATGATGTTCGTGTGGTTCATCAGGAGCTTGATGCGCTGCTCCTCACAGAAGCCCATCTCGCGCAGCCGGCTGGTCATTTCCGCCGAGCCGTTGAGCTGCTTAATGCGGACGGAGACGCCGGGGAGCACCGAGTCGAGCGCGCACAACTCCGGCTTGGGGCATGAGCCGTCAGCGGGCACGGAGGTTTGATGTCCATCGGTCACGGGGCGGGCAGTTAAGGCGACTTACTCCGCTCATTCAAGCGCGGGAATCAGCGGGCAGGCTCGTCGCTGCGGGCCAGCAGCATGGCGCAGTTCCACGTCAGGAACTCCCGCACCACCGGCAGGCGCACGAGGAAGGCGAACTCCGGGTAGTAGCGCGGCGCAAGGTGTTCGATGCGCAGCGCGGGGTTCGCCCGCAACGCCCGCATGGTCTGCCCGATCGAGGTGTAGAAGAGATTTTGCCCCGGCGTGTGCAGTCGCTTCTTGCCCGTGACGCGTTCCCACACGCGCACGCCGCGCTCCACGCCGAGATAGTGGAACGGGGAGAACTCATGTCCGCCCCAGGGCGAGAGCCAGTTCGTCCAGCTCAAGTAGCAGCGCCCGCCGGGCTTGATGAGCTGCGGGAGCGCGGCGAGCAGACGGTCGGGGCGCGGGAGGTGCTCGAGCACGTTCGAGCAGATGACCAAGTCGTATTGGCCGAGCATCGCGAAGTCGTCGCGGTCGATGTTGAACTTGCGGAAGGGCAAGGCTGCATTCACCGGGAGAACGTAACTTTCATCGTCCGACAAGGTGACTTGCGCTCCCGTCTTCGCCACCTCGCCGCCCACGTCGCCGAAACCGCAGCCGAGGTCCAGCACGGTCGTCGTCGGCCCGAAGTTCACACCCTGCCGCTGCATCCACTCGATGGCATCGCGGGCTTGCAGTTGGTAAAACGCCGGACTGCCGCCCTGCGCCTTCAGGAAGCCGTAAATCAACTGGTGGATAATCATCGGATTCGGGTCGGGACACTGGCGAAGCTCAGCGGGGCGAGCGAGGAAAAACCAGCCGGGGCTTGGTATTTTGGACTTCATCCCCCGCCGTGGCTGACACACTCTCCGCCCTCATGTTGACACTCGAGAAATTCACCATCGGTGTGGGCGACCGTTTCGCCCACCAGGCCAAAGCCCAACTCCACGCCTTCCAGCTCGCCGCCGCCCAAGGCGTCGCTGTCGTGCCCGTTTGGAACAAATCCAACCGCGAGCACACCTTCATCGGCTCGCATCCGCAGAGCGTGTTCGACGCCGCGCAGGCCGCCGTGAAGGCACTCAACTGGACCGGCGGCTGGCACGTGGACGCCGACCACATCCGCCTCGAAACCGTGGACAAGTTCCTCCCCTGCTCCGACTTCTTCACCATTGATGTCGCCGACAGCATCGGTAGGCCGCCCGAGGAGCGCTACGTCGAGCGGTTTCTGGCCAAGCACCCAGAGCTCATCGGCACCGTGACCATCGCGGGGATTGCCGAGCCATTTCAAACCACGCCTGAGACCGTCGCTGCGATCGCGCGGAAATACCTCAGTGCCACCTGGGAGGCCGGGCAAATCTCCAATCACATCAAGCGCGCGAAAGGTGCTAAGAAGTTCATCGCTGAAGTCTCCATGGACGAGACGGACACACCACAAACGCCGCCGGAGCTACTCGTGATCCTTGCCCTCCTCGCCGACGCCGGAGTTTACCCGCAAACCATCGCGCCGAAGTTCACCGGCCGTTTCAACAAAGGCGTGGACTACGTCGGCGACCTTGCGCAGTTCGAGCGCGAGTTCAACGACGACCTCGCCGTCATCGCCCACGCCGTAAAAGCCTACGGACTGCCCAAGAACTTGAAACTCAGCGTCCACAGCGGCAGCGACAAGTTCAGCCTCTACCCCATCATCCGCCGCGCCCTCCAACGCACCGGCGCGGGTGTCCACCTCAAGACCGCGGGCACGACTTGGTTGGAGGAACTCATCGGCCTCTCCGAAGCCGGTGGCGACGGCCTCGTGCTCGCGAAGGAAATCTACGCCTACGCCCTCGCTCATGTGGACGAGCTGTGCGCCCCCTACGCCAGCGTCATCGACATTGATCGCACGAAGCTCCCAGCCGCCGATGTGGTAAACACCTGGACCGGCCCGCAACTCGCCAGTGCCATCCGCCACATACCCGGCCACCCCGACTTCAACGCCCACATCCGCCAGCTCCTGCACGTCTCCTTCAAACTCGCTGCCAAGGCCGGCACCCGCTACACGGATCTGCTCACGGCCAACGAAGCCATCGTCGCGAAGAACGTGACAGAGAACCTCTACGACCGACACCTGAAGCCTCTGTTCGTCGGTTGAAGTTTTCCCGCCACAGATGAACACGGATAGGCAGCCGCTCGCAGAATCTGTGTTTCATTTGTGTTTATCTGTGGCCAAAAATGTGGCCCCCAGTCCCACAAAATCAGACTAGCCAAAGCGCCACGTTTCCCCAGAGTGTGCGCCCGTTTATGACCGGCCCGTTGTTCATCGAAGTGCAGGGCAGCCTGCTCAATCTCGCGTTCGTCGCCAGTGGCTACGTCGAGGACGCCACGCTCTACGTGGCCGTTCACGACGAGGTCCACGAGTTCGAGTATGAGGACAACGATCAGGCCGTCTCGGCGTTGCAGGACTTGAGGAGCCTTCTCGCCGGTCGCAACTTGCTCCTCGGCTCGATCAGTTAAACCCACGCCATGTTCACCGGAACCTACACCGCCATCGTCACCCCCTTTAAGTCGAGCGGCCAGCTCGACGAAGCCGCCCTCGAACGCCTCATCAAGGCCCAGATCAAGGGCGACGTGGACGGCATCGTCCCCTGCGGCACCACCGGCGAATCCCCCACGCTCGACTACGAGGAACACATCCGCGTCGTTGAGCTGTCGGTGAAGTTCGCCGCCGGCAAGTGCAAGGTCATCGCCGGCACCGGCGCAAACTCGACCAGCGAGGCCATCTACCTCACCAAGGCCGCCGAGGAAGTCGGCGCGGACGGATCACTCCAGGTCGCGCCCTACTACAACAAGCCCACGCAGGAAGGCCTCTTCCAGCACTTCAAGGCCATCGCCAACGAAACCGAGCTACCACTCATCCTCTACAGCATCCCCGGCCGCTGCGGCGTCGAAATCGGGGTGGACACCGTCAAGCGCCTCGCCGGCGAGTGCCCCAACATCGTCGCCATCAAGGAAGCCGGCGGCTCCTGCGACCGCGTGAGCCAGCTCCGGCAGGCTTTGGACCGGCACTTCAACATCCTCAGCGGCGACGACTCGCTCACGCTGCCGTTCATGAGCGTCGGAGCCGAGGGCGTCATCAGCGTCGCCAGCAACCTCATCCCGCGCGAAGTCAGCCACATGGTGGACCACTTCCGCTCCGGCCACCCAGCGGCCGCGCTCAAGCTGCACGCGAAGTATTACCCACTCTTCAAGGACCTCTTCATCGAGACCAACCCCGTCCCGGTCAAGGCCGCGCTGGCGATGCTGGGCGTCGTCGAAGAACACTACCGCCTCCCCCTCGTCCGCATGAGCGCCAAGAACCGCGAGGTGCTCAAGGCGACGCTGAAGGCGTGCGGCGTGTTGAAGTAAAGCCTCCGGCGGATTGACAAGGTCCGGCGGTCCCCGGATGGTCTCGCCATGCAAGAAACCGAGTTGCGTGCGCTGATTCGCGAATCCATCCAGCGGCCCGTTCGGCTGTGCCTCGACGACGGACGGAGCTACACCATCACCCACCCGGACTTCGGCATGGTCGCCAACCAAGCCATCGTGCTCGGCAGCGGCCCGGGCCACGACTTGGGCGGGCCGAACTTTGTAATTTGTTACTTTGACCACGTTACCCGCGTGGAAGTGCTGGATGGCAAGGCCAAGGCCGCCTGATTTCCTGTAACAACTCCCCGGTTTCCCTTAAGGATGCCGGTGAGCTTGCCAGACACCACGCCAACCGTCGCCGCCCCGCCGTCGCTCTTCGTGACCACGCGCTGGTCCGTCGTGCTCGCGGCGCAAGAGAAGTCGTCGCCTGAGTCCGCCGCCGCGCTGGAGACGCTCTGTCGTGCTTACTGGTATCCGCTGTATGCCTACGTGCGCAGCTCCGGTCACGCGCCGCACGACGCTCAGGACCTCACGCAGGAGTTTTTCGCACGCTTGCTGGCGAAGGATTACCTCCAAGCCGCCGACCGCGAGAAAGGCCGCTTCCGCACCTTCCTCCGCGTCTGCCTGAAGCGCTTCCTCGCCAACGAATGGGACCGCCAACGCGCCGCCAAGCGCGGCGGCGGCGAACGCCCCACCTCGCTCGATGTCGCCCTCGCCGAGCAACGCTACGCCACCGAGCTGACCACCGGCACGTCGCCCGACCGGCTTTACGAACGCCAGTGGGCCATGACCTTGCTCGAACAAGCCCTCGCCCGACTGCGCGCCGAATACACCAGCGCCGGCAAGCTCGCCGAGTTCGAGCACCTCAAGTCCGCCCTCACCGCCGAGCGCGGCGCAATCCCCTACCCCGCCCTCGCCGCCGCGCTTGGTAACAACGAGGGCGCAGCACGCGTGGCCGTCCACCGCCTCCGCAAGCGCTACCGCGAACTCTTCCGCGCCACTGTCGCTGACACCGTCTCCGCGCCGGGCGAAGTGGACGACGAAGTGCGCCACCTCGCGGGCGTGCTGGGCGGGAATTGAAGCCAAGGTTTTGCCACAAAGAGGCGCAAGGAAGCGCAAAGCCGGGTCTGATTGTGCCAATCGAACGGTGGCAAGCGAATGAAGTCAGCCCCATTCCCCTGCCCTCTTCTTGCGCCCTCTGCGCCTTTTTGTGGCAAAGATTTTCCCGTTTCCCTGTAACAAAGGCGTGGCGCTCCTTAATCAACCGGCAATGAGCACTCCGCCTAACGCCAACTGCCCCCGCTGCGGGACCGTCCTCCCGGCCAGCGCGCCCGAGGGCCTCTGCCCGCGCTGCCTCGGCGCGTTGAACCTCCTCGACGACACCGCCCTCACCGGCGCACCCAGCGCCGCCGCCCAACCGCCGCTCACCCCCGCCGAGCTGGCCCCGCACTTCCCGCAACTCGAAATCATCGAGTGCCTCGGGCGCGGCGGCATGGGCGTCGTTTACAAAGCCCGGCAGAAAGCGCTCAACCGCCTCGTCGCCCTGAAACTCCTCGCCCCCGAGCGCGTCACCGACACGGGCTTTGCGGAACGCTTCACCCGCGAAGCCCAAGCCCTCGCCCGCCTCAGCCACCCCAACATCGTCACCATCCACGACTTCGGCACCACCACTCCGCCCCAGACGCTAGACCCCGTCCCCCATCCCCCGTTTTATTTTCTGCTCATGGAGTTCGTGGACGGCGTGAATCTTCGCCAAGCCATGCGCGCCGGCCGCTTCACCCCCGAGCAAGCCCTCGCCATCGTCCCGCCCGTCTGCGAAGCCCTCCAATACGCGCACGACCACGGCATCGTCCACCGCGACATCAAGCCGGAGAACCTCCTCCTCGACAAAGCCGGCCGCATCAAAATCGCCGACTTCGGCATCGCCAAGATGCTGGCCGCGAACCCCCTCACCCCGGCCCTCTCCCCCGGTGAGGGAGAGGGAGTCAGAGACGCGTCCGGCGGCGAAGTCTTCTCCCTCGCCCCCACCGGGGGAGAGGGCCGGGGTGAGGGGGCTGGCGCGTCCGAAGCACCGCTAGCGGACAATCTCTCTGCCGCCTCCGCCGCCGGCACGCCGCAATACATGGCCCCGGAACAGAAGGCCCATCGCGTCACTGACCATCGCGCGGACATCTACTCGCTCGGCGTGGTGCTCTACGAACTGCTCACCGGCGAACTCCCCGCCGCCCAGCTCCAGCCCCCCTCGCGCAAAGTCCAGATTGACGTGCGCCTCGATGAGATTGTCCTCCGCGCATTGGAGTCGAAGCCGGAACTGCGCTACCAGACGGCGTCGGATTTGCGGACTCAAGTGGAGACCTTTGAGCGAGCGGATAGAGAAGAGAGGAGAGAGAAGAGCCAAGCGCCGCCCCCGCTATCTTCTATCCGCTCACCTCTCTCCTCTCCACCGCCACCGCCCCGGCTCAAGACCGCCCAAACCTTCCTCTTCACCCCGGAGCAGTTCGCCACCGCCGAGGGACAATTCTTCGCCTACCGCACGCGCGGGCAGCTCATCCTCGACGACCGCCAGCTCACCTACTCGCGCGCTGGCGTGAACTCCGTCATCCCGCTCACCGCCATCCACGATGTCAGCCTCGGCCAGTATCCGCGCACGATGTCCCCAATAAGCTGCGACCTCATCAGCCTGACCTACGAGGAAGGCGGTCAGCGCAAACAGGTTCTCATCTCCCCGATGGAAGGCTGGATTGGTCTGCCTTCCTCACGGAACGCCTTCACTGCCGAGTGGTGCGCGGCCATCCGCGACGCCGTCACCGCCGCCACAGGCCACGCGCCCGCCTCGACGCCGGCGGACAAGCTGGGTGTGCAACCGAGTTCACCGGGTATGCTGGCGTTCCGGCTGGCAGGACCGCTGTTCGCGCTTGGGGTCTTGTTGGTGCTGGGCTTGATTTTCATCGCGATGATGCGGCAGACCCCCGGCGCTCCGACGACCTTCCCGTTCAACATCAATCCGCTCTGGGTCATACTCGCGCTGCCTTTGCTTTTCCCTTTGGTCGCCTTCGGCCTCCCGTGGCTGGTGTCTCGGCTCACTCGGAATGACAACTCGTTCGCAGCCTCGCCGGACGCACCGGCTCCGGCACCGGTCAGCATCGTCAGCCGGTGGATGGGTGCGGGCCTGCTGCTGGCCGGCGTCGTGCTGGGCGGACTCCTGTTGTTTGAGGAAAGCCGCGCCCACAGCGCCCGCTTTCTCACGCTGACCGGCGAGATTCCCAAGCTGCAACAACAGTGGAGCGCCGCCCAGGCCGAAGCCTTCCAAGCCCGCACCGCGTTAAGCCGGTTTGAAGTCAACGCCATCAATGCCCGCACCGACGCGGAGAAGCGGTCGAATGACATCGAGCGGCGACGGCTCACCAACGAAGTGACGCAGGCCGTCATGCGTGGCACCGCCGCCCAGCAGCAAATCCCCGCCGCGACTGACGCCATCAACCAGCTTCGTTTTCCATCGCTCGCCACGCTGCGTGCGCTTTGGCCGGCGGGGTTGCTCGCGCTCGCCGGCATCGGCATCCTGTGGTTGCTGCCTTGGCTAACTCGAAGAAGCCGTCTCACCCCAGCAAGGCCAGAAGCACCGGTTCCGCCGCCGGTTCGTTACCCCGGCCTGCTGGTGCTGATAACGCTGCTCCTATCGGTAGCGTTCGGGCTGATTGCCTTCACAGCGACGCAACCGCTCTTCCGCGCTTTGTCCGGGTTGGCGCCCACGGCTGGAGCTGCCATCGGGTCAATCTCATTGGCGGTGCTGATGGTTGGCTCGGCTGGCTGCGGCTTCCTAGCCACGCTGCGGCTGGGCCGCCGATTCGGTTGGAGCATGGCGGCCCTGCGTGCCGACTCGTCGTCTGGAATCACCAACTGGCTTCTTCTTCTTCTGCTCTTAATCCCCGCGTTGGAAAAAATCGGCAGCCACTTTGAGGACACTTCCGGCGTGACCCGCTTCGACCTCGCGCCCGTGGGCGTGAGCAACAACGTCGTCATCGTGGACGTGACCACCGAGGTCGGGCGCGGTGCCGCCGAACTGCGCGCCGTGCTGGACGGCCCGCAACTCCCCGCCGCCACCGAGACCACACTGGCCGACGCGTTCTTCCCACCCTTCGCCGGCACGTTCATCAAGCCCACGCCACACACTGGCAACCAGCCGTGGCGCATTCTCCCCGCCGGCAGTCGTCGAACGTGGCGGCTGGGCTTCGCGCTGCCGGACGCGGCGCTCGCGAAGGAAGCCTTCGAGAACCTCCGCCCCATCGGCCACCTGCCCGCCGACCCGCAGCGCACGTTCGCCGGCACGCTCTTTGAAGTCCACCAGCCCGGCGGCGCGGAATATCGCGCCTCGTTGAACGTCACGCCGCCTGTTGGCTCCGCCGACCCGAACTGGGTCTCCGCCTATGCCATGACCACCTACAACGAATCCGGCGTGAACATGAATTGGGAAGTGGAGGCCTCGCAGCCCGGCACCGTGCGGTTCAGCCGCGGCAGCAGCCGCTCCAGCACGCTGCTGAAACTCGACGCGAAGTCGAAGCTCCACCGCATCCCCGTCCGGCTCGAACTCACCAAGGCCGGCACCAACCGCGTGCTGCTGGTCACTGAAATGGGCGGCATGAAGTCGCGCGAGGAATTCCCCGGCAACTTCCGCGACCTCTCGGCGGAACTGCTGCGTTACAAAAACTTGAGCGCGAAGACCGTGCGCGGCGCGAGCATCGAGCTGTGCCAGTTCCAGGGGAAATCCTTCACCGTGCAGGTGGACGGTGCGGTGCCGCGCCCCGAATCCACGCGCCAGCCGACGGCGGGGCAATACGGATTCTCGGGCAAGCCGAACTTCTCCGTCCGGGCGGCCTTGGTGGGTGTCGTGGTCTTGGGCGTCGTCATCGGGGGCATCGTGCTGCTCGTCGTGCTGGTGCGGAAGGGCGGGACCGCAGGCAAGGTGGTGGCACTGCTGGTGGCTGTCCCGTTGCTTTTGCTCGTGCTCGGCGTCGCCGTCCTGCTGGTGGGATACAAGAGGCTGGCCAGTGATTTCGGGCCGGGGGTCGGTTTGGAGCGCTTGGCGAAGCCCGGACAAATGGTTCTGGAGTCGAGCTACCCCATCCCCCCTCAGCAACACCCGCCCGGCCAGGTGCAGCAGACCCAAAACGGTTTTCGCCTCCAACTCCCCGCCTCGCAGCTCGCCAGCTTCGAGTTCTTCATCCGGCAGGCTGATGACTCGTGGCAGCCCGTCCCGTCGCTCACCGCACTCGTCGCCACGGGTCAAGACGGCGGCTACCACGACTCGCTCTACTGGACGCTCCGCCGCAGCGGCGCGAAGGAGACCACGAACCAGCTCTGGTTCTGGACCGTGAGCGCCAACGCGAACGGCGGTCGCCCGCTCCCGCAGCTCACCGACCACGGCACGAACTTCACGCACCACGTCCCGCACGGCGAGGCGCTCGACTGGTGGCAGCTCGCCACGCCCGCGCAGACGGTGCTGAAGCCCGGCGAGCAACAAATCATCCCGCTCTTCCGCACCCACGGCACCGCGACCGCGCGCGGCAATCTGCCTAAGGAAGCCTTCCTCCGCGTCCGCTGCGAGCCGTTGCCCGCCGGCCTGAACGTTGCGTCCAACCTGCAATTCGTCGAAGCCGGCCTCGCTGCGCATGCGCTACTGGCGAAGGTGCTGCCCGCCAGCAACGCCGCGAACACAATCCCGCCGCACATCGAATTCAAAGTCCTCCGCGTCGAGAACCCGCCCGGCACGCGGAACATCCTCCTGCATTTCGAGCGCGACACGAACGCCGCCATCGGCCTCGAAGTCTGGCAAGACGTGACGCCGTCGCCGGGCTTGCACAAGCAACCTCGGCCCGGGACCTACCTCGACTCGCAAATGAGAACTTGGGTAGGGGTGAACTACGGCCGCGTGCTTCGCTGGACGTTGCCGAACGAGTTCACCGAGGCCGAGGTGCGAGCCGTGGTGAAGGACATCGAGCAGCGCGCGAAAGTTTGGCGGGCCTTGGATGAAGGTCACGTGATGGGCTTCGCCACCGTGCCGCACCGCGACGGCTGGAAGTATCATCTCGTGGCCACAGTGAAGCGCACGCCAGGGTTGCCGAGCTCGCCGCCAACCGACGGTCCCGTGGCAGCGCCTGCGAGTTCCAATTCCGCCGCAATCACCCGCTCTTTCGTGCTCCGCCATAAGCTCGCCAGCGACATGGCGGACCAACTTCGCAGCATCCTTCAGGGCCGGTCGGGCCATGAGGCCAAGCCTTCTGCCAACAATCAGGAAGTCATCGTCACCGTGCCGCCGGACGTGATGAAGCGGGTGCAGACCTGCATCGCCGTCACCGACTGGCCGGATGGCATGAAGGATTTCACGAACATCGGCTATCTCCAACACACCGTGGACCGGGCCGCGCGCTCCTTCTTCTATGCCTGCGCCATCGAGAACTCAGGCAAGTCCATGGAGGATCTTCTTTCGCTCCATGTGCTCGCCGAATTGAAGGGCGGAGAACGAACTGCGCAATACGAGCACTATCAGATGGGCGGCATCCCCGACCCGGCGTGGGAGAAATCGCTGCGCAGCGATTGGCCCGGCAAGGTGGCAGCGCTCCAGCGTCTCGTGCGCGAGTGGAACCGCTATCCGCTGAAGTCCATCCGGGAGGAAGCGGGCGTCGCCCTGGGCTTTGGCGTGAAGCATTTCTGCTCGCTCGCCTTCGAGGGCGCGCCGCAGGAGTTATACGAAATCACCGTTGAGCCGGGCCGCACGGCGAACGGCACGAGCCAGGACACGTTCTTCTTCAGCAGCCTGCCGCCGTGGTGGAAGGCCGCGCCCGTTACTCAGGCCCCGTGACGCGGGCACTCCTGTCCGCCGCTGTGGAGTGCGTGTCCACAAGGCACGCCGGGATAATGGGCCGGTTCAGGGCGCATTGCAGTGATACGGCGTGCGATGGATGCGTTACCAACGAGACTCCGCACGCTCTCGCCCTCGCCGGCCCAGCTGGCTTTATCAGTGCAGGTTAGTGCCGGTCAGTGGTCTAACTTGCTCCCCTCCAGGTCCTTCTTCGGGTCGAAATCCTTCGCGAGAATGTAGGTGTCGCGGATGTGCGCCAGCGCGTTGGGGCGGTAGCTCACCTTGCCGGTCATCGGCAGGGTCAGACTTTCGCGAGGGGCGTCCGTGCGACCGAAGCGCAGATGAATTTCCCCCTTCTCGTGCGACATTGCGCCGCCTGCTCGGACAAACTCGGCGATGACGCGCCCCATGTTCGTGTCATCCGCGCCAATTTTGTCGAACTCGGCCTTGGACAGCGGAGCGCGGACACGAATCTGCTGGCCGGTCAGCGTGAGGAACGGTTCGGGCCGCGCGAGCGAGGCGTTGATGAGCTCGCGTTCGGCGGCGTTGTCGTTGTCCTTCAACTCGACTTCCAAGCTCTTACGGATGGTCGCGTTGCCCGCCTCAAGCAGTTTGCTCACGTTGCGGATGGTGACGCGCTGCGTGCCACACGGCTGGCCCTGCTCGTTGAGGTAGAACTTCCCGTTCTCGATGCGCGCGTTCGCCACGAGCAACGCCAGCATGTTGGTCGTCGCGCGTCGTTGTGCTTCTTTGAGTGAATTGGTTTCGGGGACACGGGATTCGACGACGGTCTCCTTCAGCCGCTGGAGGTTCAGCTCAAAAATCCAGTTGGCGAAGAAAAACGTCCGCTGGCCCTTCATCACGTCCGCGAGTTGCTCGCGCTCCTTCTCGCTCAACTGCGTCACGTCGTCTGCGCCGTAGATGCCGTGGTAGGTTTGATGGATGCGGAGTGTGTCGGCCTTCGCGTCGTGCTCGTAAGTCACCGTCTGCCGCTCGAACTCAATGCAGCCGGTGAGCGTGAGGAGCAACGCGAGGAGGGGCCGGAGCTTTTGAAACATGGGAAAGCTGTAGCCCGCAAGCGCCGTTCTGCCAAGGCTGCGGGACACGGTCGGAAAGCAGTCGGTGGCACGATCTTGTCTCCGGGCTTCACACCAACACATCCGGTTCGCCGATGATGGGTGTGCTCACGCCGCTGGACTCGATGGGACTCGTCACGGTGCCGCCCGCGAGCAAGTGCTCTTGAGCCTCGTTCGCATAGCCAGGGATGATGCGGTTGAGCTGATTCTGCGTTGCACCGAGGTGGTCGCGGATGACTTTGCCGAGGACGGAGCGGTAGTCCACGGAGCGTTTCAGGTAACGGTCGCTGATGCCGAACATCGAGCCGTCCACGCCGCCGGCTTGGTTCGCCGGGCCGGGAATCCACGGCGCGTTTGTGTCGCTCGGATGCGCGCCGGTGCCACCAGGATGGCAGCCGACGACGCCGGTTACGCGTCCGCTCTTGCCCACGCCCTTCACGCCGCCGCCGGCGAGGAACATCACGCCCGCTTCGGCGTGGTCGGTGCCGCGCGAGGTGTTCTCAATAGTCGTGCGGCCGAACTCGGTGAAGAGCACGACGACCACATCGTTCCACGAACACTTCGCCCCGGCGGCGGGGGCGGAACCGTTCTTGCCGTAAATTTGGAAATACTTGCGCAGCCCGTAAAGCGTCCAGCCGATGCGTTGCTGGAGGTTCGCGTGCAGGCCCGTCGCGCCGCCTTGGTTATCGTGCGTGTCGAAGCCGCCCATCTCGCCGCCGGCAATGAGCGCGTCGGTGTGGTTCAGGATGAGCGCGGCGGCCTTGAGTCCGGCGAAGTAGCTGGTCGTGCCGCTGGACTGGTCCACGACGTATTTCGCCGTGCTGTTGGCGTTGGCTGCGTAGCCGCCGTTCTTCGCCTGCGAGGTGGGGAACAGGTAGTAAGGAGTGCTCCCGCCGTCCGTGTTCACGTCGTCCACGTAGGTGTTACCGACCTCGGTGAAGTTGATGCTGCTGAAGATGGAGAGGGTCTTGAGTAAGCCGTCGTATTGGAGGTTGAGGAAGTTGCGGCTCTTCTTGTCCGGAAACGGCGTGGACTGGGCGCTGAGGAGGGCGTTCGTGGCCTTCACGTCGCCGGTGGCGGCGCTGTTCGGCACGCCGAGGAGGTCGTAGCGCAGCGGGTCGGTGAGGTTCGTGAGCGCCGCGCCGGAGCCACGCAGCAGCACGGGCAGCGCGGACTGAATGCTAACGGCGGTGAGCGGCGCGGTGCTGGCGAGGCCAGACTCAATGACGGTGCGGTATAAGATGCCTTCCTTCGAGACGCTGTTGAGCGGCTGGCCGTTCTCCCAGTAAATCTGCGAGTCGAAGTGCGAGCGCGATTGCCTCGGGTAGCCGACGCGATGGAGGAGGGCGAGGTCGCCAGCGTTGTAAACTGGGGCGAGGAATTTCAGCGACGGGTGCAGGGCGGCGAAGCCGTTGCCGAGGCGGATGGCGTTGGCGTAGTTGAAGGTGGCTGTGGCCCCGGGGCTGGTGGGGAAATCCGCCGTGCCAGGCGTGGCGGAGTAGTCGGTGCCACCGTCCTTCGCGATGAGGGTGCCACCATTGATGCTCGGATTGCGAATGGCCGAGCTGTAGGCGGAATCCTGCACTGGGACGAGCGAGCCCAGACCGTCGTTGCCGCCGCGTAGGAAGACGAAGAGCAGCTTCTTGCCGTTGAGGCCGATGCTGCCCTCCGCCAGCGCGCGAGCGGCGAAAGGGGGGACGTTGGCGAGCGCCGCGAGGCCCAGGCCCGCGCCGCCGAGGAGCGAGCGCTGGATGAAGTCGCGGCGGGTGAGGGTGTTTATAAAGGGCATGGGAGGGGCGTGTTCAGTGTTCAGTAGTCAGTGTTCAGTCCGTCGCGAGGGAGGCAGCGACTCTTGCTCCTAATCGTAATCCTGCTCGCACTCATTGCTCTTGGAACCGTTGCATCGTCATCAGCATCGCCACCATGCTGCGGACGCGGGTGTCGTAAGTGTTGTTGCCGGTGGTCGTGTTGACCGTGAGTGCGCTGAACGGTGAAGCCGCCACGCCGTCGTCGGCGGTGTTCAGGAAGTTGATGGCGGCGGTGCGGTAGAGGTTCAGGTTCGCCGCGCCTTCGCCGGGGAATAGCAGGCCGAGGAACACGTCGGCGACTTTGGCGGCGTCTTGTTGGTCCGCCAGCAACGGCAGGCGCGTGAACAGCAGGCGCACGGGCGAGGTCACGGAGTTCCCCACGTCGTTGCCGGTGCCGTTCTGCGAACCGTTGTGGCCCGTCTGGCCGCTGGCGATGAGGAGCGACTGCGTCCAGCGCACGCGCTCGGCCAGCGTGCCCGCACTGATCCACCCCGCCCCGCTCTCGGGATAGCCGTCCGGCTCCGCGCGGTCGAAGAGCACCATGCCGCCCATGCGCTGGAGCGGCGTGGCGAGCGAAGTTCCATCCGTGTCCGCCGACCACGAGCCGTGCAGGCCGGTGCCATTGGTGCTGACTCGCAGTGCGCGGAGGGCGCTCACGGTGTATTCCAGCGGCGTCTTCACCTTTGCGAACGCGGCGGTGTGCGAGCGGAACAGGTCCGACTTGAAGATGACATCGAGCACCTTGCGCACTTGCCCGCGCGGTGAGTTCGTCTCCCACGCCATCATGCACTGGCGCACGAGGTCGGCTTCGGGCGTGAGCTGGGGCGCGGTGAAGTCGTAGCCGTGCGCGAAGTCCTCATGCACGAAGAGCCGGCAGAGCTTCACGCTCATGTATTCCTGCGTGAACGGCAGGTCGGCCAGGTGCGCGATGATGTCGTAGCCGTCCTGAATCGCGTTCGTGCCCGTGCGCGCGGGGAAGGTGAGCTGGTAGGAACCGGGCGTGGCATTCGCGTAGGTGCGCGTGGTCCACGGCGCGCCGAAGCGGGCGGGGACGAACTTGTTCGTGAAGATGCTGCGCGACGCGCCATGGTAGCCGGTGCGGTAGTAGAAGGCCCACGAGCCCACGAGGTTCGTGTAGTTGCCGCCGCCGGTGGGCGACAGCAGCGTGGTCGTCTTCGTCGCGAAGGGGTTGAACACCTCGCTGGTTGGGAACATCTCCACGGTCCAGCCCGCCCACGCGTGCGACATGTCCGTGATGTCGGTTTGGTCGTAGCCGTTGTCCACGCCCATGCTGAAGAGCTCCATGATTTCGCGGGAGAAGTTCTCGTTCGGCGTGCGCCCGCCGTCGCCCCGGCTGCTGACGGTGTCGAGATAGACAATCATCGCCGGGCTTTCGCAACTGATCGTGAGCAGGTCCCGGAAGGTGCCGGCGGGGTTTAGCAACGCGGTGCGCCAGCGGGTCAGCTCGCGATACTCCAGCTCGGTGGCGATGCGGTTCCGCAGCGTGAAGTCACCGTAGGCGAACTGGAAGTAGTCCATCGTCTTCGTGTGCTGCGTGACGAAGTGGTTGTCGAGGAACTGGAGCAGCACTTCGAGCAACTGTCGGTCTGCACCGACAGCCCGCAGTTTGAACCACGCGCGCAGGTCGCTCGCTTGGGCCGAGCCGGGACCGGTGGTAGCGCTGAGGGGAATGGACGTGGTGGGCGCGGCGAAACGGCTCTCGAAGAAGGCGACGTTCGTGTGCTGGTTCGACACCGACTCCGTGACCGTCTCGGGCGCGAGCTGCTCGGCGATGTAGTTCGCGATGGACTCGGTCTTGAAGCGGTCGAGAAGGGCGGGCGTGGGGCCGTAGGCGAGGCGGTTGAGCACCGTGGCGGTGACGAGCGCGTTCGAGTCCAAGGGCGTGGTGTCGAGGCGGAAAAAGCGCGCGGAGCTGGCGTTCGTGCCGGTCCACGAGTAGCCATTGACCGCGCCGCTGACATCTTCGGTGAAGGGCTGGCTGAGGTTCGTCGTGCTGAAAACCTTGAAGGACTGCGCCGCGGGAAACGGCGTCCAGCGGAGCACGCGCTGGCTGCCGTTGAGCGTGAAGTTCGTGATGCTCGGCGGCGGGGGCGGGGCGACTTGCGCGCGGGCGACCGAGAGCGCTGCGAGGGAAACGAAAGCCGCACCGAGGAGGAGGAGGTTGCGCGTGCTCATGGTAGCTTCGACAGCGTCGGCATTAGCGGAATCGAGAGTAGCAACGCGGGTGCCGCGCTCAATACGGAAGAATACGGAAGAACACTGATACGCGCACAGGCCCGGGCTGAAAACAGTGGCAGGAAGCAGAGTCATTTCCCGGCTCGCCGTCCCTGCGCCAACGATCAGTGCTTGGTAGCGGACGAGGCGAGCGCGAGGCCCGAAGCGGAGTTCACAGCTTGAAGAAAATCTTCCGGCGGTAGAGCCAGCAGAGGACGGCCCATTCCGCCGCGAGCACGAGCGCGCCTTGCAGCACGTTGCCCCACAGGCCCAGCGGCTCGGGCCACGCGTAGTTCGCGGGCTTGGCAATGGCTTCGGCGAGGTGCGGGCGGTCGAGGAGGAGCGCGACGAGTGGCTTGGTGAATACGGCGATTCCTCGGTCGAAGAACGAGCCGCGGAAGAGCTGCGCCATGCTGTAGGCGAAAATAGAGTTCATCCCGACCACGACGAGGAAAGTCGGCCAGCGCCGCCAGCCTTGCACCTCGATGAACCAGTAGAATGCGAGGAGGAAGAGGATGGTCCAGCCTGCCGCCCACAGCGTGAAGCTCGCGGTCCAGATGCGTTTCACCATCGGGACGAGGGGCGTCGCGCCCGCGCTGAGGAGACCGCCGAGGACGAAGCCCGCGACGGCGGCGGCGGCGAGGAGTTGCATCACGCGCGGCTTGGGGAGTTCGCTGCCGACGAGCCGTCCACACATCACGCCGAAGAGGATGGTGGCGGTGGCGGGCAGCGCGTTCAGCCCCACGTAGAAGCCGCTGTAGTTCCGGCCCACGAGCCAGAGGTCGAAGGTGGAACCGAGGTTTTTGTTCCCCATCACCCACGCGCCGGCGGGGTCGTTGCCGGGATAGAACACCCACGCGGTGGTGTAGCCCACGAGGATGAGCGCGGCGGTGATTCCCTGCGCCCAGTAGCTGCGCCCGAGCAGGAAGAACGCGAGGAGGTAGCCGATGGCAATCTGCTGAAGCACGCGCATGAAGCCGATGGTGAAGGCGTTCCCCGTGATGCAGTCGAGGGCCATGCCGACAAGGCAAAGGTTCAGCGCGCGCATGCAGGCGTGGCGGAACAGCAGGCTCCACGAGTCGCCGGCGGCCTGGCGCTTCGCGAAGGCGAAGGGCATCGCCACGCCCACCATGAACATGAACGCGGGTTGGATGAGGTCCCAGAAGACGCAGCCTTCCCACTTCACGTGGTCCACCTGCGCGGCGAGCCAGCCCAGCGTCGGGTCACTCTTGAAGGTGGCGAAGCCCAGGCCGTTGCAGATGAGCAGCGCCATGATGAAGCCGCGATAGGCGTCGAGGGAGAGGAGGCGCTCGGTGAGCTTGGTGGGCGGGGTGACCGGGGGAATTCCCGCGGTCGCAGTGGTTTCAGGCATTCGGCTACTGACGCGGAGGCGAGGGGAAAGTTCACGCCGCGAAAGGGCGTGGGGTCAGCACCGCAATTCGGGCGCGCACCGCAGAATTTGGTTTCGACGCAGTCGAGCCCTCCGCTACGTTTCCGTCAGGCTTCAAACCACGGCAGCCTTCACGCCATGAACTCCAACACTCCCCCGCTCCGCATCCCGGCCAATCCTCACGTCACCCGCTGGGTCGAGGAAATCACCCGCCTCTGCCAGCCCGACGCCATCCATTGGTGCGATGGCTCGGCAGCCGAACGGCAAACGCTCACCGCCGAAGCCGTTGCGCGCGGCATCCTCACTCCGCTCAACCAGGAGAAGTGGCCCGGTTGCCATTACCATCGCTCGAATCCCAACGACGTGGCGCGCGTGGAGCAATGCACCTTCATCTGCACACCCACGCAGGACGAGGTCGGCCCGACGAACAACTGGGCCGCGCCCGCCGCGATGTATGCCAAGCTCCACGCCCTCCTCGCCGGGGCGATGAAGGGGCGCACGCTCTACGTCGTGCCGTTCCTCATGGGGCCGCCCGGCTCGCCGCTGGCGCGCGTGGGCGTGGAGTTGACGGACTCGATTTACGTTGTCTTGAGCATGGGCATCATGACGCGGATGGGTTGTGTCGCGTGGGAGCAACTGGGGGGCTCGGCGACCTTCACGCGCGGCATCCACTCGATGCTCGATGTGAACCCGGACCGCCGCTACATCGCGCATTTCCCCAACGACAACACGCTCATTTCCGTCGGCTCGAACTACGGTGGCAACGTCCTGCTCGGCAAGAAGTGCATGGCCCTGCGGCTCGCGTCGGCGTGGGGTCGCGACGAAGGCTGGCTCGCGGAACACATGCTCATCCTCGGCGTCGAGTCGCCCGACGGCGCGAAGACCTTCGTGGCCGGCGCGTTCCCCAGCTCCTGTGGCAAGACGAACTTCGCCATGCTCAAGCCGCCCGCGCGCTTCGAGGGCTGGAAGGTCTGGACCGTCGGCGACGACATTGCGTGGATGAAGCCCGGCGCGGACGGTCGCCTCTACGCCATCAACCCGGAGACGGGTTACTTCGGCGTCGTGCCGGGGACGAACTACAAGTCGAACCCCAACGCGATGGAGTGCATGCGGCGCGACACCATCTTCACGAACGTCGCGCTCACCGCCGACGGCGACGTGTGGTGGGAGGGCAAAGACGAGCCGCCGCCCGCCGAGTGTCTGGACTGGCGGGGCGAGCCTTGGACGCCGGCTTCAAAGGAAAAGGCCGCGCATCCCAACAGCCGTTTCTGCGCGCCGATGGTGAACAACCCGATGCTCGCGCCCGAGGTCAACGACCCCGCCGGCGTGCCCATCAGCGCCATCATCTTCGGGGGCCGCCGCAGCACGACGATGCCGCTCGTGTATCAAGCCTTCAATTGGGTCCACGGCGTCTATGTTGGCGCGACCATCGGCTCCGAGACCACCGCCGCCGCGACCGGCGCGGTGGGCCAGGTGCGTCGTGACCCGATGGCGATGCTGCCCTTCTGCGGCTACAACATGGGCGACTACTTCCGCCACTGGCTCCAGATGCGGCGGCTCATCAAGCACCCGCCCCGCATCTTCAACGTGAACTGGTTCCGCAAGGACGCCGACGGCAAGTTCCTCTGGCCCGGCTACAGCGAGAACATGCGCGTGCTTAAGTGGATCGTGGGCCGCTGCCGGGGCGACGCGAACGCAAACGAGGCGCTGCTCGGTTGGGTGCCCAGCGCGCAGGACTTCGACCTCGACGGCCTCGACGGCTTCAACGCCGAGCGGCTGGAACAGGCGCAGAGCACGGACGTCGAGGAGTGGCGGCGCGAGGTGCTCCAGCAGGACGAACTGTTCATCAAGCTCTACTCGCACCTGCCGAAGGAGATTATTTTCCAGCGGGAGCTGTTGATTGCGCGGTTGTAGAGACCGAACGAATGCGGAAAAACAGTTCAGACATGGCTGCCGTGCTAAACTACAAACTGTAGTTCGCTCAAAAGCGTATGCAGAAGCGAGAGTTGCCGCAAATTTCCACGTTCTATGGAACGCTTTTCCTTTGCGTTTTAGCCACGCTCGTTGCCGCTCTCGTGCTGATAGCTCCCCGTTTGCGGGATCCTAACGAGGACTTGCAACCGCTCAATCTTGTCCTTGCAGAACAGTATATCCGAAAGATTTCTCCCACACTCCAAAAAGACACCAGATTCCGGGGCGTTGAAGCAGTGATTTTTACCGGACTCAATGGCTCGGTTGTCATTCGGGGCCGCGTAGCTTCGGATACTGACTTCCTCGCCCTTAAACGCATCATCATGCAGAATCCGCCCCAAATCACGGTGGCATTTGAAATCAGTGTCGGCAATGAAGGGCAGATGCGGGGCGGCGCGCTCCATTACACTCTACCGTGAGCCTCAGCCCGGCAAAAGCGTTCTGGATTGCGAGCTTGGAGCTTTCACGGACTCTTTTCAGCTCGTAGCTAGATGACCCGCTCCCAACCCCTCTGTCCCGCCGCCGACCTCCCGCCCGGCAAGACGCGCAAGTTCGTCTTCACCCACGAGGGCATCCGGCGCGAGGGCTTCGCGGCGAACGTGCGCGGGCACCTCGTCGCCTATGAAAATGCCTGTCGGCACATCCCCATTCCGCTCGATGACGACGGCGATTTCTTCACGACCGACGGCGACTTCTTCATCTGCCGCACCCACGGCGCAATTTACGAACCGCTGAACGGACGCTGCCTTCACGGCCCGTGCGGCGGCCTTAGCCTGAAGCCGTTGCGCGTCGTGGACGTGAAGGGCGAACTTTGGGTTGTGCTGCCCGAGGAACCGGAAGAGCCCCCCTTCATCGTCGCGTAGCCGCTGCACCTTGGCGGCTGGGAAGTGTCCTGAACATCGCCTCCCATCGGCCGTCCAAAACCGCGCCGTAACCGGCACTCAATACACCAAGCATGAAACGCACCGCCCTCCTCGCCACCCTTACCCTCGTCACGTTCCTCGGCTCGCCCGCGCTCCGTGCCCAAACCAAAACCGACGCGAAGCCCGACGCTAAACGTGCCCAAACCAAAACCGACGCGAAGCCCGCCGCCAAGCCAGAGGCGAAGAAGGACGCCCAGCCCAAGAAGCCCAACCCCGTCCAAGCCCCCGATGTCGCCGCGCCGAAGTTCCGCGATGGCGAGCCCGACGCCGGTTTCCTCAAGACCCACGAAGGCTACGTCGCCATCGCCAAGGCCGGCGGCGTGGACGTCCTCTTCCTCGGCGACTCCATCACCGCTGGCTGGCGCGGCAACGGCAAGGAAGTTTGGGAAAAGAGCTTCGCCGCCTACAAGACCGCGAACTTCGGCATCGGCGGCGACCGCACCCAGCACGTCCTTTGGCGCATCACCAACGGTGAGTTCGACGGCATCAAGCCCAAGACCGTCGTGCTGATGATTGGCACCAACAACTCCGGCACCGACGAAGCCGACGGCATCGCCAAGGGCGTGACCGCCATCGTGAAGGCCATCCACGAGAAATCACCGGCCACGAAAGTCCTCCTCCTCGCCGTCTTCCCGCGTGGGGAAAAGCCTAACGCCCAGCGCGAGAAGCTCACCAAGGTCAATCAGACGATCGCCAAGCTCGACGACGGCAAGAGCGTTCACTACCTGGACATCGGCGGGAAGTTCCTCACGGCGGACGGCACGCTCACGAAGGACATCATGCCCGACTTCCTCCATCTCTCGAAGGCCGGCTACCAAATCTGGGCCGACGCCATCACGCCCAAGCTCGCCGAGCTGGCGAAGTAATTCGGTAGTCCGCGTTACGCGCGGACTTCCTCCTCCAACCTCAATCGCAAAACGCGGAGCTCCGGCTCCGCGTTTTGCATTTCACCCCAGCGCAATCGCCTCATCCACCAGCAGCACTGGCACGTTTTGGCGCACGGGGTAGAGCGCTTTCCCATCCGCGCGCACCAGCCCGCCGTCGAGTTTCGCCGTGACCGATTGCCCGGCGGCATTGCGCAACTGCCCAGTGGCGACCAGCGCATTCAGCCGCGCGACCACCGCCGGTTCGGCAACGGTCAAGGTCTGCCGGGACTCTGGGCAGCGGAGGAGGGAGAGCAGTTCACGGTTCATGCGTCGGCCTGCAAACTACGGTCCGCCGCCGCCGCTGTGAACTTCCGAGTTGCCCCATCGCCCCTTCGGGGGCGGGTTAACATCCTCTCAATCGCCCGACATCAGCGACTGGGACGGGTTTCAACTGTCTTCCCCGGGTAAAAGGCAAAAGCAAAAGCGGCGGGAGCGCGGTTTGTCCGCTTTGCCCATCCGACTTTTGCCCCTTTCTACTTTCGCCTCCGCCCGATCCGCTTACGGGATGACCATGTCGGCCACGGTGCGGCCGGCGGGGATGAAGGGCAGGACGTGCTCGGTGTAGGGGGTGATGATGTCGAGGAGGTAGGGTTCCTTCGAGTCGAGCATCCGTTGCATGGCGGCGCGGAGGTCTTTCTTAAACATCACGCGTTCGCACGGGACACTGAAGCCCTTGGCCATGGCCACGTAGTCGGGGTAAATGGCCTTCACGTTGTCGGGGTCGCCGAGGTAGGTGTGGCCGCGGTTGCCGGCGTAGAAGCGGTCTTCCCATTGCACAACCATGCCGAGGTGCTGGTTGTTCAGGATGATGGCCTTGGCGGCAATCTTCTCGATGTGCGCGGTGGCCAGTTCCTGGATGTTCATGAGGAAGGAGCCGTCGCCATCAATGTCGATGACTTGCTTGTTGGGGCAGGCGACTTTCGCGCCGAGGGCGGCGGGGTAGCCGTAGCCCATCGCGCCGAGGCCGGCGCTGGTGAGGAACTGGCGGGGCCAGGTGTATTTGAACCATTGGCCGGCCCACATCTGGTGCTGACCCACGCCGGTGGTGATGATGGCGTCGCCGCCGGTGAGTTCGTAGAGGAGCTCAATGGCGTATTGCGGGAGGATGACTTCCTTTTCCTGGCCGACCATGTGGTCCTGCATGTGCTGGGATTGGGCGACTTCGGCGTTGGCGGTGTAGCGGAAGGGGGCGCGGGCTTTCCACTCGGCGCACTGGGCGACCCAGGCGGCGTGGTTGCGGGTGAGGGCGCGCTTGCGGAGCATTTCGTTGAGCTTGGCGAGGGCGAACTTGATGTCGCTGACGATGGGGAGATTGGCGGGCTTGTTCTTGTTAATCTCCGAGGGATCAATGTCCACGTGGACGATGGTGCCGCGTTTGCAGAACTCTTCGGTCTTGCCGGTCACGCGGTCGTCGAAGCGGACGCCGAAGGCGAGCAGGAGGTCGGCACCGGGGGCGACGGGGACCATGGGGTCGTTGAAGGTCGCGCGCTTCTTGAACTCGCCGCTGACGGCCCAGTTCGCGGCGGCGGAGCCGTGCATGCCGAGCCAGCGGAGGGAGAGGTCGTGCGTCTCGGGGAACGCGCCGCAGCCCATGATGGTGGTGGTGACGGGGATTTGGGTGAGCTCGGCGAATTCGCGGAGTTCAGTGGCGGCGTTGCCGCTGATGACGCCGCCGCCGGCGTAGATGACGGGGCGGTCGGACTTTTCGAGGAGGCCGATGATTTCGTTCAGGGCGAGGTCGCTGGCGCGTTGGTCGGGGTTGTAGCCGCGGAGGTTGATTTCCTTGGGATAGACGGGCTGGGTCTCGGCCTGCTGGATGTTCTTGGGCACGTCCACGATGACGGGGCCGGGGCGGCCGGACTGCGCGATGTAGAAGGCTTCCTTGATGATGCGCGGAATGTCGTTGATGTCGGTGACGAGGTAGGAGTGCTTGACGATGGGGAGCGTCATGCCGAAGAAGTCGGTCTCCTGAAAGGCGCCTTTGCCAATCATCGCCTGCGGCACCTGGCCGGTGATGGCGACGAGCGGGATGGAATCCATGTAAGCGTCCGCAATGCCGGAAATGAGGTTTGTGGCGCCGGGGCCGGAGGTGGCCATGCAGACGCCGGCGCGGCCGGTGGCGCGGGCGTAACCCTCGGCCATGAAGACGCCGCCTTGCTCGTGGCGCGGGAGGATGGTGCGAATCTTGGAGCGGGTGAGGGCTTGGTGGAACTCCATGCTCGCGCCGCCGGGGTAGGCGAAGATGGTGTCCACGCCTTCACGTTCGAGGCACTTGATGAGGATGTCGCTGCCCTTCATGCGGGGGCCGACTTCGGCCTTTTCGGTGGTGGACTTGGACTCGGCGTGTTCTGCGGTTGCTTTGCTCATGGCTGTTACTTTTGGGTTTGGCGGGCGGCGCGTGGCGAACAAAAAACCCACGACTGCGGCCAGCCGTGGGTGATTGTCGGAAGCTTGTTTATGCCCGACAAGGCCCAGCGGCGTCGCCTACTACGGCGACTACCTCAACTAGGACTTGTCCGACAGTGCCAAACATGGGCGGGAAACTAGGCAGGGCGAAAAGGAGGGTCAAGGCTGGATTCGAGGACGCGCCACGGGCGGCGCTCCAGAATGGTGAGCGAAGTCAGTTACGGGCCGAGGGCTTCGCGGCGGGCTTGGCGGCCCCGGGACTGAGCTTGATGACGGCCTCGCGCATTTCCTTGCCGGCCTTGAATTTCACGGTGGCGCGCGCCGGGATCGGCACGTCGGTGGCGGGGGCGTTGGGGTTGCGCCCGATGCGGGCCTTGCGGACCTTGACCTCGAAGACGCCGAAGTTCCGCAGCTCCACCGTCTCGCCCTTGGCCAACGCTTCGGTGATGTAGTCCAGCGTGAGCTGCACCACGTCCAGCACCTGCTGCTGAACCTGGCCGGTTTCTTCGCTGATGCGCAGGACGAGGTCGCGTTTGGTCATAAGTGGTTCTGGGTTGTGGTGGCTGAATGAATTGGTGGTGAAGACATATCGGAGGCGCGCGTGGGGGTCAAGGCTCGGTCAGCCAGCCAACTTGCACTGACCACCGCTCGTTGCCCACGAGTGCTTGCCCATTAAGAAAACTCTGTTTTCCTCCAGCCCGTCGAAATTGAACCTATGTCGTCACTGTTCCAGCCGGGTCAACGATGGATGAGCGAGACGGAACCGGAGCTCGGACTGGGCACGGTCCGGGCGGTCACGGACCGCGTGGTCACGCTGGGCTTCGCCGCCGCTGGCGAAGCGCGGGCCTATGCCTTGGACAACGCGCCGCTGCGCCGCGTGCGCTTCCGCCCGGGCGACCGCATCCAAACCCGCGCTCAAGGTGTCTGGATCGTGCAATCGCTTACCGAACACGCGGGCTTGATCCACTACCACGGCCCGGCGGGCCAGCTCTGCGAAACCGAGTTGAGCGACACGCTCGCGTTCAACCGCCCGACCGAGCGCCTGCTCAACGGCGTGGTGGAAGAATCGTCCGTGTTCGACCTCCGCTTCGCCGCGCTCCGCCATCAGCATCGGCGACGGCTATCGCCCGTGCGCGGCTTCACCGGTGGCCGCATTGACCTCCTGCCGCACCAGCTCTACCTCGTCGCGGAAGTGGCCGGGCGCCTGGCCCCGCGCGTCCTGCTCGCTGATGAAGTCGGCCTAGGCAAGACCATCGAGGCCTGCCTCATCGTGCATCGCCTGCTCCAGACCGGCCGCGTGCGACGGGCGTTGATCCTCGTGCCGGAGCCGCTCATTCACCAGTGGTTCGTCGAGCTGCTCCGCCGCTTCAACCTCTGGTTTCATCTCTTCGATGAAGAACGCTGCGCATCCATCGAGGCGCACCAGCCGGACGCCAACCCCTTCTTCGACGACCAACTCGTCCTGTGCAGCGTCGCGCTCCTCGCCAACAACGAGCGCCGCCGCACCCAAGCCCTCGCCGCCGGCTGGGACATCGTCGTCGTGGACGAAGCGCATCACCTCGGCTGGAGTCCCGAATCCGTCAGCCCCGAATACGCGCTCGTCGAAGCGTTGAGCCGCCAGACGCCCGGCCTGCTGCTGCTCACCGCGACGCCCGAGCAACTGGGCATGGCCAGCCACTTCGCGCGCCTGCGGCTCCTGGACCCCGACCGCTACAGCGACCTTGCCGCCTTCACCCGCGAAGCCGAGCAATACCGCGCGGTGGCGGACATGGCCGGGAAACTCCTCGCCCACCAACCGCTCACGCCCGACGAAGCCGGCCTCCTCGCCGCGATTCTCAAAACTGACGCTCCCTCCGTGCAGGCAAAGCTCACGCGCATCGCCACCGGGGACGCCGCGTTACGCGAGCAACTCCTCGGCGACCTGATTGACCAGCACGGTCCCGGCCGCGTGATGTTCCGCAACACCCGCGCCGCGATGACGGGCTCTCCGCAGCGCACCGTTCACCTGGAGCCGCTCGCAGCTCCGCCGCACGCGACAGGCCTGCTCGATGCCCTGGCCGACGAGTTCGCCGCGGACACGAGTGCGAGCCAAGCCACCAAGTTCGCCCCCGAATTCGACGCCGACCCACGCGTTGCGTGGCTCGTGGAACTGCTGCGTCGCGAACCGCAGGAGAAGGTGCTGCTCATCTGCCGCACGCAGGCGAAGGTCCTGGCCCTCGACGCCGCACTGCGAAAACTCGTGAGCCTCCCCGTCGCGCTGTTCCACGAAGGCCTGCCGCTCGTGCAACGCGACCGGAACGCCGCGTGGTTCGCCGAGGCGGACGGCGCGCGGTTGCTGCTCTGTTCGGAGATTGGTGGTGAGGGGCGGAACTTCCAGTTCGCCCACCATCTCGTGCTCTTCGACCTGCCCTTCGACCCCGAGCTGCTCGAACAACGCATTGGGCGGCTCGACCGCATCGGGCAGACCGCCGAGATTCACATCCACGTCCCGTTCACCACCGGCAGCGCGCAGGAAGTCCTCGCCCGCTGGTATGACGAAGGCATCAACGCCTGCGCGCGCAACCTCCGCGGCGGCCGCGAACTCCTCGAACGCTTCGGCCCGCGCGTCCACGACCTCGCGCAAGACTTCCACGAGACCCAGTCGGCCGCCCGGGCCGAACTCGCACAACTCATCGCCGAGACGCGCCTCGCCGCCACCGACCTCGCCACGCGACTGGAGCAAGGCCGCGACCGCCTGCTGGAACTCAACTCCTTCCGTCCCGAGTTGGTGGCTCCCATCATCCAGGAGATTCGCCGCCAAGACGCCGACCGCATGCTGGAGAACTTCCTCCTCGCCGTCTTCGACCAACACGGCCTCCACGTCGAGGAACTCTCACCCCGCACCTACCGCCTCGGTTCGGCGGGCGTCTTCGCCGACTCCTTTCCCGGGCTGCCCGCCAACGGCCTGACCGTGACCGCCGACCGCTCCCGCGCCCTCGTCCGCGAGGAAGTGCAATTCCTGAGCTGGGACCATCCGCTCGTGACCGCCGCGCTCGACCTCCTGCTCGGCGCGGACGCCGGCAACAGCAGCGTCGCCCACTGGCCCGACCTCAAAGTCCGCGCGCTCTACCTCGAAGCCGTGTTCGTGCTGGAGTGCATCGCCCCGCCCGAGCTGCATGTGGACCGCTTCCTCCCGCCCACGCCCGTGCGCGTGCTCGTGGACCACACCGGCAAAGACGAGAGCGCCACCTGGGACGCCGAGGCCTTCGCGCGTCGCCTCAAGCCCGGCAACCTCCACGCCCTGCTCGACCTCCCCGGCCTGCGCGACGACGTGCTCCCCGCGCAAGTCGAGCAAGCCGAAGCGCTCGCCCAGCAGCGCGTGCCCGCCCTCACCGCCCGCGCCCGCGCTCAGATGAACGCCGCGCTCGGCCGCGAAATCGCCCGCCTCACCGCCTTGCAACGCGTGAACCCCAACGTCCGCCCCGAGGAAATCACCGCCCTCGCGCAGCACCAGACCGCCCTCGCCACGCACCTCCAAGCCGCCCGCTTGCGCCTCGACGCCGTGCGCCTCATCCGACGCGGGCCGGGCTGAAGCAGCGAATCCACGAACCGCAGCGAGTGAGGGTGAAAGCGTGCGGCGTCTCGTCAACAGCAGGATTCAACTGCTCTGCAACCAACAGAGATGCACCCGTAGCGCCCGAGGTAGGGCGAAATGATTGGCCGCACCGCGTGCCGCTCTTTACAACAGCGCCCCGATGGCCCGCTCCGGTCGGCACAACTTCACCAGCGCTCTGCAAACCAGCTTCCTGCTGGTGGGCGTGATGTTCTTCATCAAGGCCGTCGAACTCATCGGCCACATTTCCTTCGCCGGGTTGGGCATCGTGCCGCGGGATCAGCATGGGCTGATGGGCTTGCTCTTCAGCCCGCTGCTGCACGGCGACGCTGCACACCTGCTCGCGAATGCCGTGCCGCTCTTCATCCTGCTCACGCTGCTCTTCTGGGACCGCAAGTATCACCCGTGGCGCACGCTGGCGCTCATCTGGCTGGCGAGCGGCCTCGGCACTTGGCTCATCGGGCGCGGCGGCGAACCGGCGCATCCCACCGTCCACATCGGAGCCAGCTCGGTGATTTACGGGCTGGTGGTCTATCTCCTCGTCGCGGGCTTCCTCATGGACAGTTGGCGCGCGGTGTTCGTGGCCATCGGCGTGGGCGTGGCTTACGGCGGCATCTTCTACGGCGTGCTCCCGCAGTCCGGCCCCATCTCGTGGGAAGGCCACTTGTGCGGGGCGATTGCCGGTTTCTTCACCGCGCGGCACAACCACGGGTGAATTGCGAACGGGGAATGGCGAATCCGGCACTCGGACGCCCATTCCTCATTCGCAACTCGCCATTCGCAATTCGCCCAACCAGTCTCCGCTCATGGACGCACCACTTGCCGACCGCCTCTTGAAAGTCGAATCCGCCCTGGCCCATCTGGAGCACCAGCACGAACAGCTCAACGACGTCGTGGCGGAACAGTCCCGCACCATCGCGCGGCTACAGAAAGAAGTCGCGGTCGCCTCGCAGGCAATGGAGAGCCAGGAGATGGAACGCATCCGCGCGAATAACCAGAAGCCGCCGCACTATCAGTAGGGTTGGAGCGCGGACGCCCACGTCCGCGTCGGTCCGTGGCGCTCCGCTGATGTGCCACCTGTGGAGAAGCGCTGCGGACGTGGGCGTCCGCGCTCCAGCTCAGTAATACTTCGGCGGCGGTGCCTTCACAAAGGTCGTCTCGCGCAGGTAAATCGGTTCGAGCTGCTCACCCGGTTGGAAGTCGCAGCGCGCGGCAGCGAGGCGACCGAGTTCGCCAGCGGCCGGCGAAAGGAGCCTGGCTCCGGCGAACGGGCACTTCGCGTCTGGACTGACAAGCAGTTCACCGCCAGCCGCCAGAGCCTCGACGGCCTCGCGTTTGAGCAGGCGGAGCGGAGTCACCTCACGCGTGCTGTCTGCCGTCAGTTCGTAGCTGGCCGAGTAGAACTCCCCGCGCAGCGCATCAATCACCACTGCCACGCGTCCCGTCAGCCCTGCCGCCCGCGCAGCGCCCGCGAGCACTTCCGCGCTGCTGACCCCGAGCAGTTTCACGCCAAGCGCGAGCTGCCAGCCTTGCGCCAACGCGATGGCCGAACGCACGCCCGTGTAAGACCCCGGCCCCAGCCCAACCGCGATGCACCCAATCTGCTCCCGCTCGACACCCGCGGCCCGCAGCGCCGACTCAATCAACTCGAACGGTCCCGGCTTAAGCCCCTCGCCCTCAGCCAGGCCGAGCAAGCGGCCCCCAACCACCACCGCCACGCCACGTCGGACGGAGGAGAATTCAATCGCCAAAATCTTCATACTCGATGCGCCGCTGCGTTTCGCTCGGCGCGGAAATGGTTACCCACCGCAACCGACCTTCACCGTTTTTCCTTTCGCTTTTTTCCGTTTGCCTTAGGTCGCCCCACCACCGCTCCGCCCACTCCACGACCGTCACGCCGCGCGGGGTGAGGAGGTATTCGTCCAGGCCGGCGCCAATGATTTGCTCCCGGGTGTCGAGCCGGTAGAGGTCGAGGTGGAAGAACGGCACGCGCCCTTCGGAGTGCTCATTCACGAGCGCGAACGTCGGCGACGCGATGCGCGCCGAGATGCCCAACCCGCGCGCCAGGCCCTTCACCAACTGCGTCTTGCCCATGCCGAGGTCGCCGCACAGTGCGATGGTCCAGCCGGGCGCGGCCGCCCGCGCCCACGCCTCGCCAAGCGCGGCGGTCTCTTCCGGTGAGTTGGTGAAGCACACTTTCATGAGCCACAGATGGACGCAGATGAGCACAGATGAAGCGGGAAGGGACTAGCCGCGAAAGGGCGCAAAGCGCGCACAGCCGACTGCAACAAGGCAGCGCTCTGCGTTCTTTGCTCCCTCTCGCGGCCATCCCGTCTGTGCTTATCTGTGTTCATCTGTGGCTCAAATCGTAAAGTGCTCATAGCCGCGCAGGTTGAACTCGCGCAGCCCGCGCTCGTCACGCAGGCGCAAGCCGGGCGCGGCGGTGATTTTGCCGATGCACGAGAGCTTCACGTCGGGGAACTGCGCCTTCCACGCGTCCAGCAGCGGCACGGCGGTCCGGCTGGCGATGGTGAAGAGCAGCTCGAAGTCTTCGCCGTCGGTCAGGGCGGCGAAGAGCGGCGGCTTGGCGGAGGACTCTTCCCGCGCTTGGAGCTTCGCCGCACGGCTGATGGGAATGGCGCGGGCGCGCAGTTCCGCGCCCACACCGCTGGCGGCGAGGAGGTGCCGTAAGTCCCCCGCGAGCCCGTCACTCAGGTCAATCATTGCGTGGATGGCGAAACGCTCGGCGAGCCAGCGCGCCTCGGCCAGGCGCGGCTCGAAGTCGAGGTGCCGCCCCGTCAGCGAGCCGCCCAGCGTGCCGGTGACGAAGATAGCGTCGCCGGCCTTCGCGCCGGAGCGGAGCACTTGGCGGCTGCGTGGCACGGTGCCCAGCAGCGCGATGGAGAGCAGCAACCGCTCGGGGTTTGTGGTCGTCTCGCCGCCGACAATGGCGACGCCGTGCTGGCGCGCGAGGGCGTTCATCCCCGCGTAGATGGCCTCGATGCGCGCGGGGTCGAACTGCGTCGGCAAAGCGAGCGTGACGACGGCGTGCGTGGGCGTGCCGGCCATCGCGGCGATGTCGCTGAGGCAGCGAGCGAGCGCCTTGTGGCCGATTTTCTCGGGCGGAGCGGCGGCGGTGAAATGGATGCCCTCGACCACTGCGTCGGTCTTGAAGAGCAGGAGGTGGTGCGGGAGACCGAGGTCGAGCACGGCGCAATCATCGCCCGCGCCAGCCAGCACGGAGTCGTGCGTGGGCAGCGTGGCTTTGAGGCGGGCGATGAGGTCGAATTCTTTCATGACTGAGCCTTGAAGAACTCCTTCAGCTCACCTTGAAAGATCAGGGCGCAGTAGTTCGCCGCGTTAAACAGGCTGTGCGTCAGGATGGGCGCGAGCAGGTTGCCGGTGCGCTCGTAGAGGAACACCAGCACCAGCGCGAGGAAGGTCAGCGGCAGGAAGGTCGCCACGTTCGCGTGCGTGAGCGCGAAGAGCAGCGACGTGCCCCAGAGCGCCAGTTGCGGCCAACCGCGCTGCTTGAGGGCGGGATAGAGGATGCCGCGGAAGATGATTTCCTCGACCACCGGCGCGCCAAGGATGGCCACGAACGCGAAGAACACGCGTTGTTGCAGGGTCTGCGTCTCCTGCAAGGTCTGCACCACCACCTGCACCTCGGGCTGCACGCTCACGCTTTGCATGCCCAGCATGGAAAGCTGTTGCAGCAAGAGCGCCACCGGCAGCGCGACGACCACGCCGGCGACCGCGAGCGCGATGGTCCGCAGCAAGCCCGCACTCCCGAAGCCGAAGCCCGCCAGCCAGCCGACGCCGTGCGCACGCAGGAAAACTCCCACCAGCAGCAGCGTCCCGCCGTGGAGCACGATGGAGTTGCTCACGAACAGGAAGAACTTCCCCTCCTGCGTGGCGAAGGCTGCGTCGGGCAGGATGGCGCGGGTCGCCAGCGAGCCGAGGGACAGGCAGAAGCACACGCCCGCGACAAAGCGCAGCAGCGGTTCAGCTTCCCATTTTCGTTCTGGCAACACGCGCGCAGGCTAGAGGCCGGGTGGCGGGGAGAGAATGGAAAAGATGGGGAGAAGAGTCCGCCTCTGCGGTTCCCGCATTGCAGTCACCGCGCTTCTTCGTAGGATACGCCGCATTCGTTGCCCATGAACAAACTGCTCTTCTCCTTCCTCTGGCTCGGCATCGCGGTCCTCGGCGCGGGGGCTTACGCCACCATCGCCCTGCGACGCGGTGAGCCGCTCAACTCCATTTACATCCTCGTCGCCGCACTCTGCACCTACGCCATTGGCTTCCGCTTCTACTCGAAGTGGATCGCCGCGAAGGTGCTGATGCTCGACGACCGGCGCGCGACTCCGTGCGAGGTCCACGAAGACGGCCATGACTTCGTGAAGACGAACAAGTGGATTGTCTTCGGCCACCACTTCGCGGCCATCTCCGGGCCGGGGCCGCTGGTCGGGCCGGTGTTGGCGGCGCAGTTTGGTTATCTGCCGGGGACGCTGTGGATTCTCATCGGCGTGGTGCTGGGCGGCGCGGTGCAAGACTTCGTGATCCTCTTCTGCTCGATGCGCCGCAACGGCCGCTCGCTCGGGCAGATGGTGAAGGAGGAGTTGAACTCGGTCGCCGGCGTCATCGGCCTCGTGGCGATTCTGGCCATCATGGTCATCCTGCTGGCGGTGCTCGCGCTGGTCGTGGTGAAGGCACTGGCGGAAAGCCCGTGGGGCGTGTTCACCGTGGCGGCGACGATTCCCATCGCGATGTTCATGGGCGGCTACCTGCGCTGGTGGCGCGTGGGCAAGGTCATGGAAGTTTCCGCCATCGGCGTCGTGCTGCTGCTGCTGGCAGTGTGGGGCGGACAGTTCGTCCACGCGCACGCGGACTGGGCGAAGCTCTTCACGCTCAAGGCCGAACCGCTCGCGTGGTCGGTCATCATTTACGGCTTCGCGGCGAGCGTGCTCCCCGTGTGGCTGCTGCTCGCACCGCGCGATTATCTCAGCACGTTCATGAAGCTCGGCACCATCTTCGCGCTGGCGGTGGGCGTGTTCATTGTGCTGCCGGATTTGAAGATGCCGCCGGTCTCGAAGTTCGCGGATAGCTCCGGGCTGGTCGTGGCGGGCGCGCTCTTTCCGTTCTGCTTCATCACCATCGCGTGCGGGGCCATCAGCGGGTTTCACACGCTTATCGCCAGCGGCATCACGCCGAAAATCATCACGCGCGAAGGCTACGCGCGGTCCATCGGCTACGGCGCAATGTGCCTGGAATCGCTTGTGGCCATCATGGCGATGATCGCCGCCTGCACCCTGGACCCCGGCGTGTATCTGAGCATGAACGTGAAGGGCGCCGGCGCGACACCCGAGGCCGTGGCGGCGGATACGATTAGCAAAGTGGAGAAGTCCGGCTTCACCGTGCTGGCCCCGGACCCGGCGGCGGCGGGCAAGTTCATCCACGTCCCCGTGACCGTCTCCGCCGCGCAGATGGACGGCCTCGCTAAGGATGTGGGCGAGCACTCCCTCTACGGGCGCACCGGCGGCGCGGCGACGCTCGCGGTGGGCATGGCCAACATCTTCTCGAAGGTCACGCACGGGCGGTGGTTGGACATCTGGTATCACTTCGCGATCATGTTCGAGGCGCTGTTCATCCTCACCACACTCGACGCCGGGACGCGCGTGGGCCGCTACTTGATTCAGGACGCGCTCGGCCATCTCTGGAAGCCGCTCGGCGACACGAAGGCGCTCGGAGCAAACCTCTTCGCCAGCCTGCTCGTCGTGATGGGCTGGGGCTTCTTCCTCATCCAAGGCGTGCGTGACCCGCTGGGCGGCATCAACTCGCTCTGGCCGCTCTTCGGCATCGCGAACCAGTTGCTCGCCAGCATCGCGCTGTGCCTGGCGACGACGGTGATTCTCAAGCTCCAGCTCGCCGGACCGAAGCTCTCGCCGGAGGAGTTTAAGGTCCAAGGTTCAAAGTTAAAAGTTGGGAACCCGGCGTTCGCGCTGGTCACCTTGATTCCGCTGGTCTGGCTGCTCTCGGTGACGCTGACAGCGGGGTATCAGAAGATGTTCCATCCCAAGCCCAACATCGGGTTCCTCGCGGCGGCGGAGAACTTGGAAAAGGCGAAACCAGCTTTGGAGAAAGCGATTGAAACGGCCAAGGCAGCGGGCGTGGCCGAAGGTATCGCGAAAGCTGAGACCGCGTTGCATAACAACCGCTCGCTGCGCTTCAACAACCAGCTCAACGCCGTCGTCGCCGGCACATTCATGACGCTGGTCATCGCCATCGTGCTCCTGAGCATCTATGAGTGGCTCGCGCTCCTCCTGAAGCGCCGCGAGCCGAAGCTCTCCGAGACGGAGCCCGTCTGGCTGCCGGACTACGCCGTGGCCGAAGGTAAGCCAGTGCAGTGGTGGAACATCTTCGCGCTCGGCTTCCTGCTGCTTAAAGAACTCAGCGGTGAAGCCGCCGTGGACCGCGCCCAAGCCTGCACCCCGCGCAAAGTGGACTTGCTCGGCGGCAGCACGGCGATGGATAAGGAGCAGCGTGCCCAAGCCTACGTGGCGGCGGCGGAGAAGCGCTTCGATGGGCCAAACCGGTGCTGCTGATGGGGAAGTGATTCGTAATTCGTGCTTAGTCATCTCCGTGAACCAAGCGCTCTACTAATCACTAACAACTAATCACTCCTGCATGAAACTGGGCTTGTTCGGCGGCTCCTTCGACCCCGTCCACCTCGGGCACCTGCTCGTGGCGCAGGCGGCGTGCGAGGAGTTCGGGCTGGAGCGGCTGTGTTTCATTCCAGCGGCACAATCGCCCTTCAAGCCGGGCAGCGAACCCGCGCCCGCCAAGGCGCGGCTCCAGATGCTCCGCCTCGCGCTCGCTGGCCAAACGCACTACGAGGTGGACGCGCAGGAGATCACGCGCGGCGGCGTCTCCTACACGATTGACACGGTGCGCGACTACCACCGCCGCTTCCCCGCCGCGCAGCTCTTCTGGCTCATCGGCGCCGACCACGTCGCCAAGCTACCGCTCTGGCGCGACGCGGAGGAACTCGCGGCTACCGTGGAGTTTCTTGTCATCCCCCGCCCTGGCGAGCCGACGGTCCCCTTCCCTGCCCCGTTTCGCGGAGCCACGTTGAAAGGCTTTCCGTTGGGAGTCTCCTCCTCGCAACTCCGGGCCCGAGTGAAGGCGGGTTTGCCCGTGGATTTGCTTACCGGTCCAACTGTCGCCGAGGCCATCCGCGCGCGCGGGCTCTATCAAAGCTGAGGCCCGACCCTCCACATCTGCGGTTATCCGTGCTCATCCGTGATTCCACTTCGGCGTTCTGGGCCAGCGTAACGCTTCAGACCACCGCCACCTTCACGCAGTGGATGGGCGGAAGGGCGTCGAAGAGGCATTCCCATTGCTCGCCGCCGTCGCGGCCCATCCAGAGTTGGCCGGTGGTCGTGCCGAAGTAGAGGGCGGGGGCGGAGCAATCGTCGATGTCCATGCCGTCGCGCAGGACGGTGAAGAAGCTTTCTTTCTTGGGCAGGCCTTGGGTGAGCTTCTTCCAAGAGTTGCCGCCGTTCTCACTGCGCCAGACCGCGGGCACGCCACCGGGACAGGTGCGGGTCTGCGGTTCGAGGGGCACGACGTAGAGGATGTCGGGGTTGTGCGGGTGGACGACGATGGGGAAGCCGAAGTCGGAGGGGAGGCCTTTGGCAATGGAGCGCCAAGTGTGCCCGTGGTCGTCGCTGCGCAGGACGCCGATGTCGGGCCGCCGACCGCCGGGTCCGTCCCATTCGGCCCAGCCACCGTGGTTCTGCATGTAGAGCCGACCGGGGGCGGCTTTGTGGCCGGCGATTTTGTGAACGCATTGGCCGAACTCGGGGAAGGGGTCGGGGGTGAAGCCGGCACCGACGCCTTTGTTCGCGGCGGAGAAGGTTTCGCCGCCGTCTTCGCTCAGGTAGTGACCGCCGGTGGAGATGCCGAGGTGCACGCGGTTGCCATCGCGCAGGATGGTGTGCATGCAGAGGCCGCCGTTGCCCGGGTGCCATTGGCGGGCGTGGGCGTGGTTGCTAATGCCGGGGACGAGTTCCCAGGAATCGCCGCCGTCGCGGCTGCGGAAGAGCGAGGCAGGCTCGACGCCGCAGAGGAGTTCCTTCTTGTTAGCGCCTGCTTCGAGCGCCCAGATGTTGGCGAGGGCACGCCCGTCGTCCTTCGGAAAGGCGGGGGCGGCTTTGGTCTCCTTGAAGGTCTTCCCGAGGTCGGTCGAGCGCAGGACCTTCATTCCGAAGAAGGGGTTACAGCTCGAGGCGTAGAGACGCGGGGTGCCGCGCGTGTCAATGAGCGCGGAGTAGACGCCGACGCCTTGGCCGAAGGGGCCGCGTAGGGTAAAGCCGCGTAGGGTCTTCGCAGACTCAGCGACGAACAGGCCTTTCTTGGTGCCGATGCAGATGATGACTTTTTCGCTCATAGTTTAACCTCCTGATACTGCGGTCATAATAGTGACGATGTCGCCCGCCACGAGCTGGGTGTCCAGCCCGTCGCGGTCGCGCATGTGGTGGGTGTTGATAAACAGATTGATGTGCCGGCGCACCGCTCCGGTTTCGTCGCAGATGCTGCGGTGGAGCTTCGGGTATCGTCGCTGCAGCTCCGCCAGCACGGCCTGCGGATGCGCCGCACGCAGGGAAAGCTCCGCCGCTCCCGCGCAACAATCTCGCAGCGGGGTGGGCACGCTGACGGTGATCTTCGCGGCGCGTGCCATAGGAAGTGCGGCGGGGGAATCGGAAGCCATGAGTCTGGGCGCAAGGCGGGGCGTCGCTCACGCTTCATGCGCGCCGGTCTGCAATCGGACTGGGGTCCTGGGCGCTGTGGAGTTCAGGCGGATTGGCTGAGGCACCGGGTTCACTCGCGCGAGGCTAGAAATTTTCGCAGCGGCGTCAAAACTATTTACCGCGTGGCATCAACGGATACCCGGCTCGGGCGATTGCACCACTTCCCGCTACCCACTGCGGTCTGCCAATGAAGGGGCGGGTTGGACCGCCGCGGCTACGGTTTGATCCCCAGCCAGTCGGCGTGCGTCTTCCATGTGGTCTCGGCCACGCGCAGGACTTCACCGAGCGGGTGTTGCACGAGCAGTTCAATCAACCTCTCCGCACCCTGCGCCACGTTCTTCGTTGGGCCGCTCTGGATAATGCCGCGCAAGACCTGGCTCGCGCGGCGGAGCCCTTCGTCCGCTGGCGGGGTCGCCGCCGGGCGCAACGCCATCAGCGCCGCCACCACGTCCTCGTGCGAACGGTCGGCCAGCGTTTCGCCGAAGACGGCCGCGCGCGCGGAGCTGTCGAAGCCCGGCGCGGCGAAGATTTGCGTGAGCGTTGGAATAATGCCGCTGGTTACTACTGGCAGACTTGCCACCGGCACGACGGGTGCGGTCACCGGCTGCCATTGCCCCGCCTCGCCCACCTTGAACTCCACGGTCACCGAGTGCGGCCCGCCTGGCTCCGTGCGGGCGCTGCCGTCGGCGGCGTCGAGGGTGAAGTTGAGCGAGAGCCGGATGCGCTCCGGGGTGATGGGGAGTCCGGCGGGTGCGCGGCGGGCGGCAAAGCCGCGTTCCACTTCGCGAAGCACCATGGCTATGGCTTCATTGAGTTGTTGCATCGGCGCGAGCGTAGCAGTCCCGGCCAAAGGTTGCCTCTAAAAGTCTGCCCGTTATCCTCACGCCATGAGCGAGCAAGATTGGCAGACGGAATTCCGACAAGTGTGGGCGCGCGCCGAGCGGGCGTGGCATGCGGGCCGCAAGACGCCGGGCACGATGTTCAACACAGCCGATCAAGCCTTCCTCGCCGGCCTTGGCTGCACGCCGCAGGAGTTGTTCGACTTCGTGGACGACGCGCAGTGCTACGACGGCGACCCGGACTGCGAGACTTCGCTCGCCGTCACCGCCCTCCGGCGCGATTACTTTTTAAACGTGCTCGGCGGCAAGTCCACCGGGCGCACGGCCACGATGGCGAGCTTGCCCGCGAAGTCCGCCGAGGTGGACAGCATCGCGTGGCTGCCCCGGCTCATCGTGAAGGCCCGGCTCAAGTTGCGCGGCGAAATGCCTGCCGAACTCATGTATGGCTGCGCGGGCGACCGCCCCTTCCTCCGCCGGATGAACCTCGACCTCCCGCGCTTCCTCGCCCTCGTCCGCGACTCGGGCACGGACGATCGGCGCATCGTCAACGCGGTGAAGCAGGCGGCGGGACTGAAGGAAACCTAGCCGCCGAAATTTGCCCCCGGCTGAACACGGATAGGAGCAAGAACCACCGGACAGAACGTCCGGCTCGCCGTTTGGTCGGCAAGATCAGTCTCCTCCCGGCATGGGTTTGGATTCCATCCGCGTCCATCTGTAGTCGTCCCTTTCCCATTTCGGGAATCGGGTTCAGGTAGGCAGTGATGGCGCGCTTGAAAGCGTCGGCCGGGGCTGCCTAATCCGAAGAAACGACCCAGCCAGCCTGCGGGCCAGCCACGCCGTCTCAACGGGCTGCCTTCAACAGCCCGCGCTCGCCCAGCCATTCCAGCGAGCGCTTCTGCCAGGCATCCCATTCCTCGCCCTTGTAGCCATTGTAGCCGTGATTGCCCTTGGGAAATTCCTGCAACTCCGCCGGAACGCCATGCTGCTTCAGGGCTGCGTAAAACATCTGACTGTGCGCCACCGGCACGACCGCGTCCGTCCGTGCGTGGGTCAGGAACGCCGGTGGCGTCTTGGGCGTGACCTGCTTCTCGTTGGAAAACCGCTCCACGAGCTCAGCCGCCGGCGCGGGGCCGAGCAAATTCTTGCGGGAGCCACCGTGCGTCTTCTCCCCCATCGTGATCACCGGGTAAACGAGCACCATGAAGTCAGGCCGGCAACTCAGCCGCTCCACCGGGTCCGCCGCCTTCGCATTGCCCGCGTCAAAGTGCGTCCCCACGGTCGAGGCCAGATGGCCGCCGGCCGAGAAGCCCATTACGCCAATCCGGCTGGGATCGAGCTTCCACTCGGCCGCGTGCGACCGGACCACGCGGAGCGCCCGCTGCGCATCCAGCAACGGGCGGTGGTAGTTGCCCGCCGGCAGGCGATACTCCAGCACCACGCCGGCAATGCCGTGCGCGTTCAGCCACCGAGCGATGCCATGGCCTTCGCCCTCCACGACGCGGCCGCCATAGCCGCCACCTGGACAAATCACCAAGGCCGCTCCGGTGGCCCGGCCCGGCTCTGGCAGGTGCACCGTGATGGGCACCTTGACCTGCTCCGACTGACCTTCGCCGAGCGGGGCCTCGTCCGGCCAGAGGAGTAAGCGCAACGGTTCACCCGCCCAAGTGGACATGGGCCAACAGGTGAGTGCGTTGAACAGAATTGCTGCGAACAGAGCGGCCTTCGATGAGTGTTGCATGGCGGCAGCGTGGCGCAGGCCAAAGCCGATGCAAAGCCGGTAGTGCGCGGGAACGCGCCGCTGCACCTGCCATGAATCTGGTAGCCGCTGAGGTGAGGAGGCGGGTGCTCCTGCGCCCGGACAGTTCCGCCCTTCTCAACGTCGTGCCGCCGCTACCGTCTCGCGGCAGTAGCGTTCGAAAACGGCGTTGATGCTGGGCCAGCCGAAGTTCTGCTCCACCAAGGCACGAGCGTTCTGGCCGAAGGCGCGGCGGCGGTCGGCTTGGTTGAAGAGCGCGCCGATCTCGTTCGCGAAGTCGGCGGGCGTGTCGGCCAACGCGATGTGTTCGCCGTGGTTCACGGGCAAGCCCTCCGCGCCGATGCGCGTGCTGACGCAGGGAATACCCGTGGCCATCGCTTCGAAAATCTTGATGCGCGTGCCGCCGCCGACGCGCAGCGGGACCACCATGACCTCGCCCGCCGCGAGGTGCGGTCGCACGTCGTCCACGGTGCCGGTGACCTTGATGCTGGTGTCGCGCGCGGCGAGCTCTTGAATCTTCGGCCCGGGTTTACGGCCCACGATGGTGAGTGTGGCGTCGGGGAATTTCTGCTTCACCAGCGGCCAAATCTCGGCGGCGAACCAGCCGCAGCCGTCGATGTTCGGCATCCAGTCCATCGAGCCGAGGAAGACCAGCGAGCGCGGGGTGCGCGGCGCGGTGCTGAGTTGGAAGAAGTCCAGGTCCACGCCGGTGGGCACGGCCCCGACGACGTTAGTGAGCTTGAACTCCTCGCGCAGCAGGCGGGCGTCTTCTTCGGAAACGGCGCAGACCTTGTTCGCCAGCGAGCAGTAAAGACTCTCCTGGCGCACGGTCCGCTGCCATTGCCCGCGCATGTAGAAGCGCTTCACGGCTCCCAGCGCGGTGTCGAAGTGTCGTTTCCAGATGAGCGATTCGACATTGTGCTGGAAGAGCAGCACCGGCGTGCGCGGGCGTCGCCCTCCGGCGAAGAGCGCCACGCCCGGCGTGAGGAAGTCACAGACGATGAGGTCGAACTGGCCCGAAGCATCCGCGTCCGCCATCGCTTGGGCCCACGCGGCGGAACGGTATTTGTGCAGCGCGTAAGGCAGGTCAGTGAGGAAATAGTTCGCGGCCAGCTCGGCGAAGAACGCCGGGGAACCCTTCGGCGTCTCGCGCCACGGGATCCACGTCTGCGCGGCGGAATACTCGCTGGCGGAAGGACGTGCGGACTCCGGCGTGCCTTCGGGCCAGAGCGAAAGGTAGGTGAGCGGGTTCCGCTTCCGCAGCTCGCGAAGCATGTTGAACGTGCGGATTTTCCCGCCGGTGTCCACGGGGTGGAGCGGGCCGGGCTTGAGCCAGAGGATGCGCAAGGGGCCGTCCGGCTGACGCGTGCGAGGGGTGGGGGTCGTGATGTCGCTCATGCGGTCGGGGCGGATTCAATCGCAAGCAGCGTGGCGGCAGAAGGAAAATTGGGACACGACGTGCCAGCCGGGTCGCAGACGCGGAAATTCCTCCTTCCCATTTCACCTGCCGGTTCCTAACGTCCCGCCCTTTGTTCGCTAGCTGAACCAGAAACACCCAACCCGACCGAACCTATGGCCGCTGATAATTCCGTTGTCGCCAAACTCGAAGCCCCCGCGCTGAAGCCGCTCACGCTCAGGTCCCGCCTCGCGCCCACCCCTTCCGCCGCGCCGAAATACTCCGTCACCGTCCAGAACGCCGCCGGTCAACCGGTCGTCGTCGCCGACCCGCGCGCGACCCGCACGCTCGTCGCGCTCATGAACGTCCACGCCGTCGTCGGCGGCGCGGCCTGCCACTGGGGCGGCCCGGCGGCCTTCGCGGAAATCATGGCGGCGGTCCACGCGCAGATGTTCGCCACGCAAGTGCGGCAGTGGCACGAGGCGTTCAACTTCGTCAACGACGCCGGTCACACCGAGAACGGCATTTACGCTCTGCGCGCGCTTTACGGCTTCGACGGCATGACCTTCGATTCGCTCAAGGGCTTCCGCAGCATCGCCAGCAAGTTCACCGGCCACGGCGAATCGCACCTCAACCCCGAGGGCGTGCTCGTCTCCAACGGCCCGCTCGGCTCCAGCCTCCCGCAGGCGCAGGGCCTCGCGATGGGCGACCGCACCGCCGGTCGCGACCGCGTCACCGTCTGCACCGTGTCCGACGGCGCGGCGATGGAAGGCGAGGCGAAGGAAGCTTTCGCCGCCATCCCCGGCCTCGCCGCGAAGGACCGCGTGAATCCTTTCGTGCTCATCCTCTCCGACAACGACACGAAGCTCTCCGGCCGCATCACGAAGGATTCCTTCTCCATGCAGCCGAGCTTCAACGCGATGGCCACGCTGGGTTGGAACGTGATTTCCGTCCCGAACGGTCACGACTTGCAGGCCGTTTACCTCGCCGTGGAGCAAGGCATCGCCGCTGCGAAGGCGAACCCGAAGCAACCCGTTTGCCTCTGGGTCAAGACCGTCAAGGGTGTCGGCATCAAAGCCACCGTCGAGAACTCCGCCGGCGGTCACGGCTTCCCGCTGGCGAACGGCGAGAAGATTGGCGACTGGGTCACCGAGCTTTACGCCGGCGACACCGCGCCCGCTGAACTCATCGCGTGGGGCGCGGCGCTCCGGGCCGATTGGGAGAAGAGCGAAGCCGCGAAGAAGGCCAAGGCCGCCGCTGCGGCTGCTGCGCCCGCGCCCGCCGCGCCGGCCGTGAAGAAGGACAAAGTTCAAGCCGGTCTCGCCAAAGGTGCCATCCGCGCCGCGATGGACGGCCTGCCGGTCTTCTCCATCTCCTGCGACGTGCAAGGCTCCACCGGCATCAGCGCATTTCAGAAAGCGTTGCCCGACCGCTTCGTCGAGGTCGGCATCGCCGAGTCCAACATGATTAGTGTCGCCGCCGGCTACGCGAAGTCCGGCTACATCCCCATCGTGGACACCTTCGGCCAGTTCGGCGTCACGAAGGGTAACCTCCCACTCACGATGGCCGCGCTCTCGCAGGCCCCGGTTATCGCGATGTTCAGCCACATCGGCTTCCAAGACGCCGCCGACGGCGCGAGCCACCAAGCGACGACTTACATCGCCGCCGTCAGCTCCATCCCGCACACCTGCGTCATCATGCCGAGCTGCCCGGATGAGGCGGAGTCCCTGATGCATCAAGCCATCACGCGCTACGCCGCTGACCGCGCGGCGGGCAAGGACGGCGAGAGCTACCTCTTCTTCGTGGGTCGCGAGAACTACCCCATGAGCTGGATTCCCGGCGCGACCTATCCGTGGGGCAAGGCGCAGGTGCTCGCCGAAGGCACCGACGTCGTCCTCATCGGCTGCGGCGTGCTCCTCGACAAAGCCATTGCCGCTGGCAAGAAGCTCGCCGAGCAAGGTGTGAAGGCGACCGTCATCAACAACCCCTTCATCAACCACGTGGACATCGAGACCATCGGTGCCGCCGTGAAGGCTGCTGGCGGCCGCGTCGTGACCATCGAAGACCATCAGGTCGTCGGCGGTATGGGCGCGCAAGTCAGCCACGCCTTGAGCCGCGCGGGCATCGCGCACCGCATCACTTCGCTGGGGATTCCCGGCGAGTTCGGGCAGAGCGCCTACCTCGCCGAAGAGCTCTACAAGCTCCACGGCCTCAGCGCCGACAAGCTCGTGTCCTCGGCGCTGGCACTGATGAAGTAGCAGTCGGCCCAATCCTCGACGGCACGGAAACAGCGGAGCGAACTGGTCGGCTTCGATGACGACGCGTTCAGCCCGTGGCTTCTGGGCGCGCAGTTCTAAATAGGCTAGCCGCAACGAGAAGCCATTGCCGGAAATCGGAGGCGAGGTGGAACCGTTCCAAGTCCACATCGGGAACCCTCCCTTTGTGCGCCTTCTTGTTATCTTAGTGGCCCACCTCGGAACTCGCGGTCAATCGAGTCGGAGAATTCGGTAGTAGCGACTGCCAGCAAGGCCAGGCGTGGCGTCCGTTTGCGATGTAAGAACGGAACTTGCCGTGGTCGCAATGCCAAGGCTTTGCCAGGAACCCGCCGCCGCGCTGTCCCTGAACTCGACTTGGTAGGTGCGGCCCACGACCGCTTCCCACGAAATGACGCGGGCATTGCCGCTCGGCGCAACGCTGACGGTGAAAGGCGCGAGCAGCTCGCGGACTGTCTGGTTGTAAGTGTCCGCGACGACAAGATGGCCGCGAGCGGCGATGGCGAGGCCGTAGGGGTTGAAGAAGCGGGCGAGGCCGTTCGCGCCGTCCACCGCGCCGTCCGCGCCGACGAGGCCAGCGATGGTGCTGACGCGGCCGTCCGGCGTGAGGCGGCGGATGGTGTGGTGCGCGGCGTCCGCGATGTAGAGCGTGCCGTTCGGGGAGAGCACGAGCTCGGCGGGTTTGCCGAAACGGGCGGTGGCGGCGGGGCCGTCGGTGGAGCCGTCCTGTCCGGCAGCTCCGGCGATGGTGGTGACGACGCCGGCGGCGGTCACGCGGCGGAGGGTAAAGTTGTTCGCGTCCGAGACGAAGAGCGAGCCGTCCGGCGCGAACGCGAGGCCGACGGGGTTGTTGAATAAAGCGTTCGTGACGGTGCCGTCAGCGGAACCGAATGTCTCCGGGTTGCCGGCGAGAACGGAGACGGTGCCGTTCGTCGCGATGACGCGGATGAGATGATTGCCGCTGTCGGCGACGAAGACGGTGCCATCGGCGGCGAGGGCGAGGCCGAGGGGCTGGTTGAAGCGCGCGGCGGAAGCGGAGCCGTCGGCGTAGTCCGCGTTGCCGGCGGAACCGGCGAGAGTGGTGACGACGCCGTTGGTGGTGACGCGGCGGAGGGTGTGGTTGCCGGTGTCGGAGACGTAAAGCGCGCCATCGGGGCCGAGAGCGAGACCGGTGGGGCTGTCGAAGCGGGCGGCGGGGCCGGAGCCGTCGGCGGAGCCGGGCGTGCCGAGCAGACCAGCGAGAGTGGTCACGACGCCGTTAGTGCCGATGCGGCGGAGGGCGTGGTTTTGGTTGTCGGCGACGAAGATGGTGCCGTCGGGGGCGATGGCGAGGCCAGCAGGGTCGTTGAAGCGCGCGGTGGTGTTGGTGCCGTCGAGGGAGCCGGAAGTTTCGGGCAGACCGGCGAGCGTGCGGACGGAGTCTTGGGCGGGGAGGGAGAATTGGAGCAGGGACGCGAGCAGGGCGAGGGTGAGCGCTTTGATTTTCCACGCGTCCTCCCTCACCCCGGCCCTCCCCCGCTGGGAGAGAAGGAGACGCAGCCAGCGGTGGAGGTTGCCGAGGCGATACGGACGTTCGACTGCGATCGAAGTCGTTCCCTCTCCCCCACTGGGGGCGAGGGAGAAGAAGAAGGCGGACGACTCGTGGAGAGTCTCGGCGCAACTAGCGTTTGGGAGGGGCTGGCTCATTGTCCGCGACGAACCAAACGGTCGTTGCTCGGGCGCGCGGGCTGCGGTTCCGGTTCTGCCTTGAAGGCGCTCGGCTGCTTCAGTTTCGCGCCGCTGGCGGTGAGTAGTTCGCCGTTCTTCACCGCGACTTCCTCGACTTTGTAGAGCGGGCCGGTGCGTTTGGACTTCAGGTCGCTGGGGGTGGGGCCGGCGAAGTGGCGGAAGAACTTCTGCATCTCATCCATCGTGAACGGGCGGGAGCCACGGCGGCCGAAGACGACGGTCTGGTTGCCGGTCTCGTCCACCACGCGGTCGCGGTCGAGGCCGCGCGAGACGGCGACGGCGGGGCCGTGCGTGGGATAGGTGGCGATGAGCTTCGGGTTCGGCGCGGGGCTGAAGCCCATGTGCGTCGGGACGTTCTCGGGCGAAATCATCTGGAGCACGCGCAGGCCGTTCTTGCCGTCGGCGACGAGGGCGAACATAGAGGCGTTGACCGAGCCGATTTGCACGGCGCGCGTGTCGTTCAGCTTGCCGTCGGCGTTGAACATGCGTTCGAGGCGGGGTTTCTCGGGGTTGCTGATGTCAATGAACGCGAGGCCCTCCGCGCCGTTCGCGACGTAGGCGAAGGTGCGCGCGTGGTAGAAGCGCTGGGCGTTCTTGAGCGGCACGGTCGCGCCGGGGATGAGGCGGGGCTTGGTCGGGTCGGTGATGTCCACGACCTTGAAGCCGTCGTCGTCGGTCACGTAGGCGTAGCGGAACTGCACGCTGACGGCGCGCGGGTTCTTGAACTCGCCGCTGCTCAACTCAGCCACGAGCTTCGGCGCTTCGAGCTTGTCGTTGTGCAAGCCGAGGACGAACAAACCTTTCTTCGCGACGACGAAGAGGTTCGTGCCGGCCATGTGGGAATGCATCGCGCCGGCGAGCTTGCCGTCGGGGTTGAAGCGGATGGTCTTGAGGTCCTTGTCGAGGAAGTTGTTGTTCGGGTTGCCGTCCACGAGCGTGGCGACGGTCGTCATCACGAGGCCTTCCTCGCGGTCGGTGATGAAGGCCCACGCGTAGATGAGGCTGATGGGCTGCTCCTCGTTTTCCGGCAGGCGCTGGCGCGTCGGGTCAATGCCCAGCGTGCTCGGCAGCGTGACGCTGGTCGCATACTTCGTGCGGATGTAAGTGCGCTGGCCCAGAGGCGAAACCGGCGCGGTGACGATACGTTCGCTAAAACCTTTCTGGTCAATGTTCGCGACATCGAAGACCTCGAAGCCGTCCGCGCCGTTCGCGGTGTAGAGGTATTCGCCGCGCAAGGTGAGGTCCAAAATCTCCTTCGCGTGGTGGTGATGGGCGAGGTCGTTGCCGCCCTGCTTCGCGGGGAGAATGCCTTTGTTCGCCTCGACGTGGCGCTTGAAGTTGTCCGGGTAGGCGAGGCGGTGCAGGTGGCTGCCGATGGCGGCCTGCGGCTCCTCCTGCTCGGTCCAGACAACGCCATAGAGACCGTCCTTGCCCGCGCCGACCCACGCGTAGCGTCCGAAGAAGTTCACCGTGCCCGTGCCGAAGCCGAGGAGCGAAGTCATCCACGCGTTGTTGCTGTTGTCGGCGGCGAGGTGGCAGTCGGTGCAACCCTTCGTGGTGCCGACGCCGCTGGTGGTGTGCGGGAAGTGCGGGTTGTAGGCCTGGCCACTGTAGCCCTCGGCGCTGACGGTCTGCTGCTGCGAGTAAATCCATTCCCGGTTGCTGTTCTGCGAGCCGACGATGATGGCGCTCGACGAACGCAGCACGGCGACGCGGTTGCTCTTGTAGCTCGCGTCCACGCCGAGTTGGAAGACGTCGTCGCGCACGACCTGCGGGTTGTAGCCGGTGAAGTTGCGCGTGGTCATGCCCTCGAACTTGTTCAGTGGCACGCGCTGGTTCGCGCGCATCGGCAGGTGGCAGCCGAAGCAACTCGTGGCCCACGAGCTGTGGCAGACCTGGCAGGTGATGTTCGATTCATGGTGCGCCAGGTCCTGCGCGCACTTCGAGGCTTCGGGCACATCGCCCCAAGTCTGGCCGTCGCGGCGCAGCGTCTTGGCATAACGGCTCTTCGCGTTGTAGCGCGGATGTTGAGGGTCGAGCGTGTCGAGGGTCTGCGGAATTTCCCAACGCACGTCGGGCGAGAGGTTGCTGCGCTGGAAGAGCCGCTTGCCTTCCCACACGAAGCGCGGGCCCCACGGTGTGCTGGTGCTCGCGATGTTCACGCCCTTGCCACCGTTGCTGAAGCGCCCGCCGTTGCCGGTCGTGACCAGCGTCGGGCGCGCGCTGACCGTGCCGTGGCAGTCAATGCACTCGACCGACGTCGCCGCGCGCGGCTCGCCGTAGAGGTTGCCGTCGCCGTGCGAGTCGGTGAGGAAATGGCAGTCGGCGCAGTGCATTCCCTTCGCGAGGTGAATGTCCTTCAGGTGAACTGCCTTCTCGAACTTGTGCGCGTCGTCGTGGGGAATCTTCTGGTCGTCGAGCGTGAGCAGGTTGCCGGACTTGTCCTTCTTGAACACGGCGCGGAAGACCCAGCCGTGGCCGTGGTAGTCGGCGAACTGCGTGTGCTTCATGCGCGGGTTCAGCTCGGCGACCTTCTCGAGGAAGTCGAGGTCGCCCCACAGCCCGCGCGCGGCGGCGGCCTCGGGATTCTTCGCGATGGCGTGGGTGAGCTGCTCCTCGGTGGGGTTGCGCTGCTTCTGAAATTCCTCCGGCTTGCGGTTGCCGAGGAAGTGCTTGTCGTTCGCGAGCGGGTTCGCCGGGTGCGGATACATGAGGTCGCCGTCGCTCTCCTGGTCCCACCAGATGTAGCCGAGGAACGGGTTCACGAAGAGGTTGCCTTGGTGCATGTGGCAATTCATGCACTGGCTCGTCGGGATGCTGCGGGTGAACTCGTGCTTGATGGGATGGCCGCGCTCGTCCTTGCGAATCGCGGAGTCGCCGGTGAAGGAAAGTCCCTGATGGCCATACTTGGAATACCAGCCGGAGTTCACGGGCGAGCGGTCGTTCGCGTAGATGACGTGGCAGGCGGAGCAGCCGGAGGAGCGGTAGTCGCCGGGATGATTGTTGCTGCCCATGAAGTCGAGCAACGGGTCGTGGAGGCGCGTCTTCTGCAAGTTGAGATAGACCGGGTCAATGCGGTTCAACGTGCCGAGGCCGCGCTCGCTGAGTCGGCGCGCGGGCTTGCCGGGCGGCTCGACGGCGTTCGGGATGCCGAGCTGGTTCTGCCGCTCGCCGCCCTTCTCGAAGATGCGGAGGATGTTGCTCGGCTGGCTGATGGCGAAGCGCGGCAGCGGGTCGAGGTAAGGCAGCACGCCGTATCGCTTCGTGTCCTCGGGCGTGACGGGCGTGGGGTTCACGAGGCGGACGGCGGTGCCGTCGGCGGCGTGGGCTTGGCCGTAGTGCGGCGTTTTCTGCGGGATGGCGCCGTTGTTGTAGAGCGCCGCGCCCCAGAGCATCGCGCCGTGCCGCATCATCGAATGGCCGACGCTGGCGACCTCTTGCTTGTGGCAGGTGCCGCAGGCCTTGTCCGCGACGCGCAGGTCGCCGGGGTTCACGAACTGGATGAACTCGGGCGACTCCTGGTTGAGCAGGATGGTCGAGTTGTTCGGATTCGCCGAGCCGGGCCACCACTCGCCGTGACGTGGCGCGACGTGGGCCTTGCGCATGAGCAGGCCGGGCGTGGCGTTGCCGCCGTGGCAATCGGTGCAGCCGAGCACGACGTTGGGCGACTTGTGCATCGTGTGCTCGTCGGTGCCGACATGGCATTCGAGGCAGCCACGGGACTTGAGCGCGGCGGCTTCGCGGGACTGGTCGATGACGTTGGGGGCGGGAAGCTGGCGGGCGGCGTCGCGCGGGAGGTCGATGGGGACGCTGATGGCGGGGCCGAAGGCGGGGGAGGCTTGCAGGGCGAGGCCATAGAGACTTAGTAGGGCTGCGGCCGCTAAACAGGCAGCAAGCCGGCTGAGTGGTGGAGAGCTATTGGCTTTCATGGGCTTCAGTAAGTCAGGGTCAACGCAATCAATCCGCTGTAGAGAAAGTCGTCCACCTTGCCGGCGCGCGAGGTGTCTTCGAGGCCGGTCACGGGGTCGGTGCTGCGACGGTAAATATCCTTGTAGCCGCGACCCGGCAGCAGCACGCCCCAGCCGGCGGAGAGAATCACGTTGTCCGTCAGGAAAGGCCGATACTGGATGCCCAAGCTCAGGTCGAGGCCCAGTTCGCGGTCAATTTTGTCCGTCAGCAGCGCGGTGCGGAGCGGGTCGGTTTCGGCGAAGCGGATGTAGTTCAGGTTCAGGAAGGTCTTCAGCTTCGGCGTCACGTCGAGGTCCGTGCCGAGGCCCCAGAGGTAGATGCCGGGGTTCACGAAGCTCGCCTGCCCCTGCGATTTACTCGTGCGCAAGTTCGGCACGAGACTGCCGCCCTGCTTCAAGCCCACCGCTGTCCCACCGAAGTTGAAACCCTGTCGCACGTAGTAACTGAACGGCCCGCCGACGAAGTTCGGGTTGTCGAGAATTGTGTCGAAGCCGGTCGCCTGGCCGTCATCGGCTTTGCTGTCGCCGCTCGCGTAAACGAAGGAGGCTTTGTAGCGAATCCAGTCGCGGTCGTAGCTGAGTTCCAGCGCGGCGAACTGCGCGTTGATGTTCACCGGCTGGCCCGCGAGGCCGTTGAAGTCGTCGCTGCCGAAGGCCTGATAGAACTGGTGCGAGACGTTCCACCGCCCGATGTGGCCGTCGCCGCCGAAGCCGAGGTAGTAGGCGCGCACGTCGTGCGGGCGCACCGTGCCGAGCGGCGTGGGGCGCACGATGCCGCCATTGCGGTCGTAGTGAACGTCGGCGTCGTCGAGGTTCGCGTGGAAACTCCAGGTCGTCGTATAGCCCTTGAAGAACGTGTCTTGGAGGAAGGCATTCGCGATGATGACGCGCTGGTTGCGTTGCTCGAAGGTGTTCAGGCCCGAGTTCGTGTCCTTCTCGCGCATGTCGAACACGGTCGCATTGTATTGCAGCCGGTTGTTCGCGTAGTTGCCGAAGAGGCGGCCACCGAGGTTGGTGTCGTTGAAAAGGAAGCCGCGGAAGTCGGAGCTGAACGTCTGGTTGCCGCCCTTGATGGCGATGAAATCGTAGTTGTCCGTGAGGTCGCGCAGGTGCAGCTCGATGAAGGCCTCCTGCAACGACCAGTAGTCCTTCGTGCGCACGGTCGAGCGGCGGCCCGCGAGGCTGTCGGCGGAAGTGAGCTGGCCAGCGAGCAGCGTGTTGATGTCGGCGGGGTTTGTGACGAAGGCGTTGCTTGGATTCGGCTGGTTGTTGCCCGGCCCGCCGCCGAGGAAGCCGCGCGGGTCGGGGGAGACACCGCCAGTCTCCTGAACGTGGAGGTAGTTGATGTTGTAAACCGGCGTCAGCTTGATGGCCCACTCGATGGGCTTGAACACCGTCTCGCCGCGAAACAATTCGACCGCGAACGCCAGGTTGTTCTGCACCGCGAGCGCCTCGCCGCGACCGAAAAACTCGTAAGCCCCCGGCCGCGCCGCGCTGCCGCCGCTGGGCGTGGGGACGTTCACGCCGACGAAGTCCGTGGAGTTGTTGACCGTGACGTTCAGGAAGATGTCCTGGCCGATGACCGGCAAGTCGCCCTTCAGCACGCTCTGGTAATACGGATGCCACAGGCGCGGCTCGTGATAGTAGAACGGGTCTTCGCCGCTGCCGTTGGCGTAGCGCTTCCACGGCAGGAAGCCGGTGCGCCAGCGGTCATTCGCCGACTCCGTGTTCGGCGGCAGCGCCACGCCGGTGTCGCGCGCGATGCCGCTGCTCTCGAAGTGCGGGTGGAAGGGAAGATTGCGCCGGGTGTTCGCGCGCGGGAGGTCCAGCTCGCGCGGGAGCTTGTCCAAGCCGTATTTCGGCTTCAACTCGGCGGACTTCGGCTCCAGTCCAATGGTGCGAATGGGCGCGCGCGGCAGGGCGAAGGGAATCGGCTCGGAGCCGTATCCCGTCGGCGACTTCGGTGGCAAGGCAACGAGCTCGGTGTCGCGCAGCGGCAAGCGTGGCAGCGCCAGCGGGGCCGGCACCGGCTCGGAACCGAACGCCGGACCGAGGGAGAACTCCGGTTTGAAGAACGGTTCCTCGGCAGCGGGCTTCGCGTTCCTCGCGCCGGGGTCGGGGTTGAATTGAGCCGGCGGCTTGGGCGCGGGCGGGGCGGTGTGCGTGACTTTGAGCGTGAGCCCCAACGCCCCTTCCACGAAGGCAAACGGCGTGGTCGGTCCCGTGCGCGGGTCGGGGTTGAATTTGCCCGGAGCCGCCGGTGGCGTCCCGCTGCTCAAACGCACACGCAGTTCGAGCGTTTCCTCAATGGGTGGGAACAGCAGCGACGGCGGGAACGGGAGGAAGTTTTTATCCGGCTCCGGACTGAAGATGCTCGGAGCCAGCGGCGGCGGGCCGGAGGTGATTTCCTGAAGCGGCTTGAGCCGGTCGCGCTCGCGGATGGCTTGCTCGAAGGGCGAGAGCGGTGCCTGGCTGGGCGTGGCTTCACCCGAGATGCTCGCTGCGCTCGCCTCGCTACGCTCGGAATGGGGCTCGACGGAGTCTCGCCCTACCGGGCGGGAGGCGGGCGGGCGTTTGAGTAGGAGCGTGGCTGGCTTCACCGGCTCTGCGCCGTGCCCAGACGCGCACGCGAGGCTCACCGCCACGCCGGACGCGGCAGACCGAAGGAGCCCGCGCAGGAGCGGGAACTTCTGGCGCTGAAACGACGGTGGCATCCGCACCAATGAGACGCGAGGCTGCGACCGGATTGCAAGCCCGTGCGTGTAAAGCAGCGGTAAATTCCCGTCTATTTGCTTGCCGCTGGGCGCGGGTTTTCCCACAACTTCCCGCGCTTGAAATTCGCCCTGCTCATCTTTGCCTTCCTCCTGTCCGCACTGGCCGCGCGGGCGCAGATGACTCTGGCGGAGGTGACCACCGTGCTGGCCCAGGCGGTTTCGCGCGCCGCAGCCATCTCGCCTGCGAGCGTGGTGGCGGTGGTGGACCGCGAGGGCTTCGTGCTTGGCGTGTGGAGCGTGAACGGGGCAGCCCCTGCGGCGGACATTCAGGCCAACGCTATCGCCAAGGCCGGCACGGCAGCTTTCCTCAGCAGCTCGCAGAACGCCTTCACCCCGCGCACGGCGGCGATGATTGTGCAGCAGAATTTTCCGCCGGGGGTGAACAACCGTCCGCCCGGCCCGCTCGTGGGCGTGAACTTCAGCCAACTCGCCTTCTCCGACATCAACAAATACAAGCTACCCGCCGAGGCCGGGCTGCTCACGCTCGGCTCCGGCCCTGCCGCGCCGCTCACGCAAATCCCAACGCCGCTCACCGGCGGGCTCGCGGGCACGGCGGGCGGCGTGCCGCTCTACCGTGGCGGCGGACTCATCGGCGGCGTGGGCGTAGCGGGTGACGGCGATGACAGTCCACTCAACATCACGCCTGCGACGGTCATCAGCGCGAAGGTGGACGAAGATGTGGCGCTCGCGGGGCAAGTCGGCTTCGAGCCGTCCGCGCGCATCCACGGCACGAAGGTGTTCGTGGACGGGATTGCGCTGGCCTACGTGGCGAGCGCGACTTCGCTCGGCGTTGTTACGCCGCTGGGCGGCATCGGCGCGGTGGTGGCGGGCTTTGCCCCGACGGCCAGTCCGGTCGGGTTGCCGTATGTGGCGACGCCATTGGGCGGCGTCACCGGCGAGATTCGTCAAGCCATCATCGCAGACCCGAGCGCAGTTCTGTTGCCGGGCGGCGCCGCACGGCTCACGGCGGCGGAAGTCACGGCCATCTTGACTGCGGGCGCGAACCGCGCCCGCACCACGCGCGCGGGCATCCGCTTGCCCCGAGGCGTGCCGATGCAGGTTTTCATCAGCGTGGTGAACAACCCGAACCTCGCCGGGGCCGCGCCGGTCTGTCTCGGCACGTTCTGCACGTCGCCAGACACGACGCGGTTCAGTTGGGACGTGTGCGTGCAGAAGGCGCGCACGGCGTTGTTCTTCAGCAGTGATGCGCGGGCGTTCACGGCGCGCACCGTGGGCTTCATGGCGCAAGGCACCTATCCGCCGGGCATCGTGGGGACCACCCCGGGCATCTTCCTCGGGTTGCAAGAACGCTTCTCGATCATTACGCCCGGCGGGGCGTTCACGGCGGTGAACACGCTGAATGGCGCGAGCTTCTCGACTTCGATAGCGGTGAACCCGAATCTCCCCAACGGCATGACTATCTTCGCCGGCTCCATGCCGCTCTATCGCGGCGGCGTGCTCATCGGCGCGGTGGGCGTGAGCGGTGACGGCATTGACCAGGACGACCTCGTGGCGGCCTCCGCAGCGGCGGCGCTGGGGGGAATTTTTCTGCCACCGGAACCCGTCCGCGCTGACCGCAGTCTCCATCGCGGCGCGCGGTTGCCGCTGGTGAAGTTCCCGCGCAACCCGGCGCTGTAGCTGCGCCTACAGTTTCTTGGCCAGGCTCTCGAGGGCGCGAGCGAACTCGGTGGGCTTGAAGTCCGGCCGTGATTGTGCGAGGGCGAACAGTTGCTTCAAATCTGCTTCCAGCTTGGCGCGCTCGGTCGCGTCAAGCGGGGCGGTCAGTCGGTCGAGGGCCAGCACCAGCCGCTCGGCCCGCCGGGCTTGCTGGGGCTGGGTGATTTTGCTGTCGGCAAATTCACCGTGGGTGCGGGCGAGGCGCTGGAGGGTCTGGCGCGTGAGGGTGTGACTCCACTCCAGCTCCGCCGTGCGCCGTGCGAGTTGGTCGGCGGCGGGATGAACTTGCCCTGGGTTCACTGCGGCCTTGAGGGCTGGCAGAGCGGAATCGAGGCCGTCGAGTTGCTGGAGCAGCCAAAGGGCGGCGGACCAAGGCGCGGTGAGGGCTTCGCCGGGAACCGGTTCGCGGGTCAGTTGCGCGCTCATCTCGCGGAGGGCAACGGCCTGACCGACGAACCACGCCTTGGGGCCGTGCCAGTCGCCTTTCTCCCGCCAGTGTTTCGGCTCGGCGACAGCCTGGCCATCGAGTTCAAAGAGCAATTCCGGGTGGCCCGCCGCGAGCAGCGCCGGCTCGACCGTCTGGTGGCAGGCGACGCAACTGTTCGCGCGGACGTAGAGGTGGTTGAGGTCGCGCAGGCCCAGCAGCACACGGTCTTTGTGGCTAAAGTCCGGGCGGGTGTGGCTGCGAATCCACTTCTCAGCCGGGCCGTGGCAACTTTCGCAGGCGACCCCCTCGACCGGTTTGATGACGTCGTTGAGGAACGCCGCCTTTGGCACCTCCGCGAAGGGCGCGTGACAGCTCGTGCAGCGCGCGCTGGTGGTGGCGTCGGGGATTTTGAGCGCCCGGGCGAGCTGGGCGGACCGGGCGTTGACCAGGGTGTTGTAGGTGCGCGAGTGGATGTCCTGCTTCTGCCAGACGACCGTCTGGTGGCGCAACTCCCCTGCCCCGCCGTGGCACAGAGAGGTGGCGCAGCTCGGCGAGCCGGTGAAGCGCCCGGGGGCTTCCGCTGCGGAGGCGGACGCGACCGACAACAGGGCGAGCAAAAGGAGGAGGCGATTGGTTCCGGAAGAGACGTGGCGCATCGGTGCGGGCGAAATTTCAGGTTCGAGCGGAAGTGAAAGCAAGCGCGGAGTTGTAAATCGCCTTTACAGAAAAAACCTTGGCAACCCGCAGCGGAAACGAACAATGGGCGTCGTCAGCCGAAACCGGCGGCCGCTGGCCGCGCCACACTACTTAGTCATGCAAGCCATCATCGAACAGCTTCAGTCGGCGCTGGGCGGCAACGCGGGACTCGCGCTCGGCTACGTCCTGCTGGCGGTGCTGGCGAGCCAGCTCGTGTTGATGACTTATTCGGCGGCGGCGCGGCTGCGGCACGAGCACCGGCAGCACCGGTTGGACCGCGAGCGGTTGGAGACGTTGGTGCTCGCGGCGAAGGTGCGTTACCGGGAGACGCAGGAAGTCGTTCAAGGCTGGAGCGGCTACCGCAAGTTCACCGTCACGCAGAAGTCCACCGAGTGTGAGGACGTGAACTCCTTCTACCTCGTGCCGCACGACCGCAAGCCGCTGCCGCCCTTCAAGCCCGGCCAGTATCTCACCTTCAGCCTCGACCTCCCGGGCCGCGACAAGCCGCTCGTCCGCTGCTACTCGCTCTCGGACAGCCCGACGCGCCCGGATTGCTATCGCGTGACCATCAAGCGCGAGCCGGCCCCGCCCGATAAACCCGATATCCCGCCGGGCTTGGCCTCCGGCTTCTTCACGGATCACGTCAAGGAAGGCGATCTCCTCAACGTGAAGGCGCCGACGGGGCACTTCTACCTCGACATGACGAAGAGCACGCCCGTCTGCCTGCTCGCGGGTGGAGTCGGCCTGACGCCGATGTTGAGCATGGCCAAGGCCGTGGCCGAAAGCCGCTCGGGGCGCGAGGTGTGGCTCTTCTTCGGCTGCCGGAGCGCGGGGGAGCACATGCTGCGCGAGGACTTGGAGAAACTGAAGGCGCACGAAAACGTCCGCGTGGTCATCTGCTACAGCCGGCCCGGCAAGGCCGACGTGAAGGACGAGGATTATCACCACGAGGGCCGCGTCACCGTCGAACTGCTCAAGCAGAAGCTTCCGTCGAACAACTACGAGTTCTTCATGTGCGGCAATGGCGCGTTCATGAAGACGCTCAACGACGGCCTCGAAGGGTGGGGCGTCCCGGAGAAGGACATTCACTACGAAGCCTTCGGCCCGGCCACGGTGAAGAAAAAGGCCACCCCCGCCGCCACCTCCACCGTCGCCGCCGGTCCCGCGTGCAAAGTCATCTTCGCCAAGTCCGGCAAGGAGCTGGACTGGAACCCGGCGCAGGCCAACCTCCTCGACTTCGCCTTGGAGAACGGCCTGCGCATCGAGTCCGGCTGCCGCGCGGGCGGCTGCGGCGTGTGCTCCGTCGCCATCAAGTCCGGCACCGTGGACTACTTGAAGAAGCCCGACGCCGCGCCCGAGGGCGGCTCGTGCCTCACCTGCATCTGCCGCCCGACCGGCGACCTCGTGCTCGACGCCTGACGCGCATGGACACGGTTCATTTCGTCATTGATAAGCCCGAGCGCTGGGACAGCTCGTTCGACCCGGACATGGCCGAGGCGGACGTGAACCGCCTGTTGGAGATCCGGCCCTTCAGCGAGATGGACGCGGCGAAGTTCTCCAAGCGCACCCCGCTGCGCGGCATCCTGAAGAACGACGCGCGCATCCGCCGCTTCAAGAACGGTGAGATCATCGTCCGCGCGGGGGACTACGGGTCGTCGGCATTCCTCGTCCTGTCCGGCCACGCGCGCGTGGTGTTGCAGCCCGGCTTGCCCGTCTCGCTGCTGGGCCGGCGCAAGTCCCAATACAAATCCCTCTTTCAAATCGTCGCCCAGCTCTGGACCAACCCGCGCGATCCCGAAGTCCGCACGCCGGCCGAGTTGGAGCAGGACGCGGGCGTCAAGGTGGGCGGCAAACAGAAAGGCGTCTTCCTCCAGGACGTGCCGCGCATCCTCGACGAGCACAAGACCGCCACGATGTCCCCGGGCGACTTCTTCGGCGAGATCGCCGCCCTCAGCCGCACGGCCCGCACCGCGACCGTCTTCGCCGTCGGGGACGCGACCGAGCTGCTAGAGGTCCGCTGGCAGGGGCTGCGCGATCTGCTGCGCTTCGATGACCATCTGCGCCACCACATCGACCGCATTTACCGCGAGCGCACGCTGGCCACACACCTGCGGGAAATCCCCGTGTTCCAGCGGCTCACAGACGAGCAGCTCAAGCGCGTCATTGAGCAGACGCAGTTCGGCACCTACGGCGACTACGATTGGTCCGGTGACTACAAGCGCCTGGTCAAGGAGGGCACCCGCTCGCCGGAGAAGGAGACCATCATCGCGCAGGAGGGCGACTACCCGAACGGCGTCGTGCTCATCCGCTCCGGGTTCGCGCGCCTGAGCCAGAAATTCGGCCACGGCCACCGCACCCTGAACTACCTCAGCGCAGGCGGGGAGTTCGGCCTGCGGGAGATCGCGCACAACTGGGCGCACAAGGACACCGTGCCCTTCCAGCACAGCCTGCGCGTCATCGGCTACACCCACGTCATCGTAGTGCCCGCGCTGGTCATGGAGGAAATCGTCCTGCCCACCGTGCCGCAGGACGAACTACCGGAATCCTTCACGCCTGCGGAACTCGCCGGCACCACCTCCTCCGCGACAGAGCGTAAGCTGGACGCCGGCGCGAAGATTGGCCCCGAGCTGATGGAGTTCCTCACGGAGAACCGCTACTTCAACGGCACCTCCACGATGGTCATCGACATGGAGCGTTGCACCCGCTGCGACGATTGCGTCCGCGCCTGCGCCACCACCAACGAGGGCAACCCGCGCTTCCTCCGCCACGGCCACACCAGCGGGCGCATAATGGTGGCGAACTCCTGCATGCACTGCGCCGACCCGGTGTGCCTCATCGGCTGCCCGACCGGCGCGATTCACCGTGGTCAGACCGGTGGCGAGGTTGTTGTCAACCAAGCCACCTGCATCGGATGCAGCATCTGCTCGAACAACTGCCCCTACGAAGCCATCCGCATGGTGGAAATCCGCGAGGCGGACGGGGCTTTCATGGTGGACAAGGACATGAAGCCCATCGTCAAGGCGACAAAGTGCGACCTCTGCTCCGACCAAATCGGCGGCCCCGCCTGCGAGCGCTCCTGCCCGCACGGCGCACTCAAACGAATGGACATGAACAACCTCGACTCGTTCGCCAATTGGCTCCGACGATGAGTGGCTTTGTCAGACGCCGCTTACTCTGGGGCAGCCTGCTGCTCGCCGCGACCAGCGCCGTCGTCTCTGTGTATGTCCTGTGGGCGGGTGCGACGACACGCTCTGCCTACCTGAGCGGTTGGCTGCTGTTCGGCTTGATGCTGATCCTCACCGGCTACAACTGGATCAAGAAAATTCCCTACCTCCCCTTGGGCCGCTCGGAGGTCTGGCTGGAATTTCATCTCTACGCGGGACTCTTCACCGGCGTGCTCTTCCTCTTACACGCCCGCCTGCGCTGGCCCACAGGCTGGTTCGAGCTGCTCCTCACTGCGCTCTACGGCATCGTCATGGTGAGCGGAGTCCTGGGCATCATCATCTCGCGCGGCTGGCCCAAGCGCCTCACCGCGCGCGGTGGAGAAGTGCCTTTCGAGCGCATCCCCATGGTGCGTCGGCAGCTCCGCGAGCAGGCCGAAGCAATTGCCATGAACTCCGTCGCGGAGGCGAAATCTGCGACCATTGCCGACTTCTACACCCGCCGCCTCCACGACTTTTTCGCCGGCCCGAAAAACTTTCTCTCCCATCTCGTTGAAGGCCGACTGCCGCTCAACTCCCTCCTCCACGATCTCACCGACCTCAACCGCTTCCTCAACGAGCGGGAGCGTCAGCTCGTCGAGCAACTCGTCGCCCTCGTCCGGCAGAAAGACGGCCTCGACTACCAGCACGCACTCCAGCTCACGCTGCGCCTTTGGCTCTTCATCCACATCCCCGTTACCTACAGCCTGATGCTCTGCGCCCTCGCCCACCTGGTCCTAGTCTATGGCTTCTCCGCCGGCGCGCGCTGAATGAAAGGCAAAATGAAAAAATTTCCACAGCTGCCATTCGCCTCGCCTTTTGACTTTTACCTTTGGCCTTTGGCCTTTGGCTCCCGACCCTTTGCCCTGCCTTGAAGGACCAGCTTCCATCGCCCGACTTCGACCGCAACCGCTACGAGCGGCCCAATCAGGATTGGGAGTGCGGCTGGGCCTGCGACGGCTGCCCCTGCCGCATCGGCCCCTCACCCGAGGGCGCGTGCCGTGCCACCGCCGAGTGCCGCCCCGTGTTGGAGACCAAGGACGGCGAAGCGAAAGGCCGCTGGCGTTGCACGCGCTCGAAGGAACACGGCGGCCCCTGCACCAACGGCCCGCTCCCCGAGGGCGATTGCGCCTGCCCCATCCCCACCTGCCAGCCGCGCCGCTCCCTGCGCAACCAACGCGGCCGCCTCGGCCTCGCCGTCACCGCCGCCACCCTCGCGCTGCTGCTCGTCGGCTTCTACGGCCCGTGGCAATGGCGCTTCATCTCCGCCGGCCCGGTCTCCTCCAATCACCACGGCGTCGTCTTCGCCCAGATGAAACACGCCTGGCCCGGCAGCGACGGCTGCGGAGCTTGCCACACCGCCGCGCACGGTGGGCTTGAAGAGTGGTTCCGCGCCGCCTTCCGTGCCCGCCCCGGCCCCCTCGAACCCCACCGCCTCCACTGGGTCACCGCCGGCAGCATGACCGAACTCGATAACAACTGCCTCTCCTGCCACCCCGGCCACCGCTTCCACCAGCCCAACGTCACCCGCGCCCACTCCTGCTCCGCCTGCCACCGCGAGCACCAAGGCTCCGGCCGGATGCCCGCCCCGCGCGACACCGAATGCCTCTCCTGCCACGGCAACGGAGCGGTGATGGAAGCCTCCCTCAAGAAAGGCGAAACCCTCCCGCCCGCCGCCTTCAACTACCGCTCCGCCGAAGGCCGCGTGCTCTTCCAAGTGCCCCGCCCCGAACAGGGCTACACCCGCGTGTTCAACTCCTTCGCCGACGGCCACCCGGAATTCCAAGTCCACTCACAGAAGTTGTCCGACACCAATTCCCTCCGCTTCAACCACGCCCTCCACCTCTCCGCATTCGTCCAGCGCAACGGCCAGCCACTCGCCTGTGCCGACTGCCACCAGCCCGACGGCGCCGGCGCGCACCTCCAGCCCATCACCTACGCCAAGCACTGCCAGAGCTGCCACGCCCTCCAGTTCGATGCCCGCCACCCGCAGCTCGCCGTCCCCCACGGCCACCCCGCCAACGCCCGCGCCTTCCTCCGCAGCTTGCCAACCCAATACGCCGACCTCGCCCGCCGCACCGGCCTCACCGCCCAAGCCGACACGGAGAAATTCGTCACCGAGCAGATGCGCCAGCTCCGCGAGCGCGCCTTTAGCGGCGAGAATTTGGAACAACAAATCTTCTTCGCCAGCGACCCCTCCAAACAACTCGCCGTGGGCGCAACCACCGGCCCCGCCACCCCCCGCGCCAGGTTCGCCGGCTGCGCCTACTGCCACGAAGTGAAGCCCGGCGGCGCGGACGGTCTGCCCCACATCACCCGCGTCACCACCCCTGACCGCTGGCTCATCCGCGGCGAATTCCACCACGCCAAGCACAGCCTCGTGGCCTGCACTGAGTGCCACGCCGCCCGCACCAGCCGCAGCACCGCCGACATCCTCCTCCCCACCCAGCAAAGCTGCACGCAATGCCACAGCCCCGCCGGCGGCGTCGCCCAGACCTGCGCCAGTTGCCACAGCTTCCACACCAAGCGCGGTGACTCGCCCCCGCACTGACTTACCCGCCGCCGGCCCCCGAAGCGGGCCAGATCCGGTTGCGCCCTCCGGCTAGCGAGTTCGGCGAATCAGCTTGCCGCCGACTCGAATCCTCGCAGAATACATCCGTGTTGGAACGCATCGGACCGAGTTTGCAACTGGCGGCTTCTGCCAGCCAACCAACGGTAGGCTGAAGCTGATGTGCGCTACGGTGCCACCTAACGAGTGACAGATGGCCGCATCAGACCGGCAGGTTGCGCGTTCCAAAAGCAAAGTAAGTCCTTGCAGTTAAGCGGTAGGAGAGGTGGCTGAGTGGTTTAAGGCACACGCCTGGAAAGCGTGCGTGGGTAACACCACCGTGGGTTCGAATCCCTCCCTCTCCGCCAACCTTCAGCAGCCCACCCTCAGCCCGAC
>JBDKJY010000016.1:0-121941 GCA_039796295.1 Verrucomicrobiota bacterium | reverse complement strand
GGTCGCGAGGCGGCGCAATTGGCGAAGGCCATCGGCGCGAAGCTGGTTATCCCGATGCACTACGACCTGTTCACGTTCAACACGGCGTCGCCGGAGGAGTTCGTGGGGGAGTGCGAGAAGCTCGGGCAGCGGTGCCGGGTGCTACAGGCGGATGAGCGGTGGAGCAGCGTCGAGCTGTGAATGGGGAGTGCGGTGGCACAGCGAGCGGCGGCACCGCTTTGGGCAAAAACGTCGGTAAGCAGGAGAAAACGCCAAAGTGTGTCATCTGTGACCCACTAAACCTCCGCTAAACCGAAAATTTGCAGAAACACCCCAAATACGCTAAACGAAAAATGACTTTTTGTGCCACATAAATGACTTGGTGTCTCACCTAAATGACCTGATGGGGGTGGTAAATGACTTGATGGGAGTCGTAAATGACTTAACACGGGTCGTAAATGACTTGGCGCGGTGGGTAAATGGCTGGTTGAAGGGCAGAAATGACTTGACCTTGCTGGTAAATGACTTGGCGGCCCTGAGAAATGCCTGAACGGCAGTCAGAAGTCATTTCGGTTGGGAAAATACCCGTTTCCCCGCTCCAAGGCTGATTTGCCATGGAGCTGCCGCGAGGTCTGCTGCGCAACGAGTTGGAGGCCGGAGCCGCCCAGACAGTCTGCCTTCAGCTCGCCGCGAGTTTCTCGAAGCTCTCCTCGATGAAGGTGGTGTTCTGGATGCGCGCGAGCTTGGCGTAGAGGCCGCCGGTGGCGAGGAGGGCGTCGTGGGTGCCGCGCTCCACGATTTCGCCCTGACGCAGGACGAGGATTTGGTCGGCCTTGCGAATCGTGCTGAGGCGGTGGGCGATGACGAAGCTGGTGCGACCGGTCATGAGCCGTTCCAAGGCTTCCTGAATCAGCTTCTCGGTCTGCGTGTCCACGCTGGCGGTGGCTTCATCGAGGATGAGGATGGGCGCGTTCTTCAGCAGGGCGCGGGCGATGCTGACGCGCTGTTTCTCGCCGACGCTTAACTTCACGCCGCGTTCGCCGACGCGGGCGTCGTAGCCATCGGTGAGGCGCGTGATGAAGTCGTGGCAGTTCGCGGCCTTGGCGGCGGCGTGGAGGTCGGCTTCGGAGGCGTCGAGGCGACCGTAGAGGATGTTCTCGCGGATGGTGCCGTTGAAGAGGAACGGCTCCTGGGCGACGACGCTGATTTGTTCGCGCAGCGTTTCCAGCGGCAGTTCGCGGGTGTCCACGCCGTCAATGAAGACACGGCCCGAGGTGGCTTGGTAGAAGGCAGGGAGGAGGTTGACGAGGGTGGATTTGCCCGCACCAGTGGGGCCGACGAGCGCGGTCATTTGGCCGGGGCGCGCGTGGAGGGAGATGGCTTTGAGGACGACGCGGTCGGCGCTGTATTGGAAGCCGACATCGGCGTAAGTGACCTCACCCCTCACGCGAGCGGGGAATTGCGAATTGCGAATCGCGACTGGGGAATCTTTCGCCGGTTGCGCTTGGCCAGAGCTTCGACCTTCGGCATTCGACATTCCACTTTCCTCCGTCGCATCCATGATGTCGAAGACGCGTTCGCTCGCGGCGCGGGCGGATTGGAGCATTTGATTCAGCCCGTGGAGGCGGCCAATCGGTTCGTAGAAGAGGCCGAGGTAGAGGAGGAATTGCACCAGTTCGCCGACGGTCATCTTGTTGGCGAGCACTTGCGTGCCGCCGAACCAAAGCACGAGGCCGATGCCGAGCGAGGAGGCGAAGGCCATCGCGGGCGAGTAGATGGACCACGCGCGCATGACGGTGAGTGTGCCTTGGCGGAGGTCTTCCGCGCGGGCACCGAAGCGCGCGTCCTCATGGCGCTCGCGGCCGAAGGACTTGATTTGGCGGATGCCCTGGAGGTTGTCCATGAGCAGGGCGTTCATGGCGCTGGCGGCTTGGCGCTGGACGCGGTAGCGCTTGTGGGCGGTGAGCGTATACCAGAGCGCGCCGCCGATGAGGATGGGCAGCGGCGCGAGCGCGACGGCGGCGAGCAGCGGATTCGTGCAGAAGAGGATCGCGAGCACGCCGATGATGCTCAGGATGGCGACGGTGCCTTGCTCGGTGCCGTCAATGAGCAGGCGCTCCATGCTGTTCACGTCCTCGATGACGCGGGTCATGAGGTCGCCGGACGCACGCTGATCAAACCAGCCGACGGGGAGGCGTTGGAGGCGGGCGTAAACGTCGCGGCGGAGGTCGAGGATGACCTTCTGCTCCAGCTCGTTGTTGAGGCGGATGCGGATGCCGGTGAAGAGTTCGCGCAGGAAGAACGCGCCGATGAGCAAGCCCATCACGGGCGCGAGGCTGTCGGCGTTCTTCTTCGTGATGACCTCGTCAATGACGTGTTGCGTGAGCTTCGGATAGGTGAACGCGGCGGCGAGCGAGAGGAGGGCGAAGGCGATGGTGCCCAGCGCCATCAGCTTGTAAGGCAGCAGATAGACGCCGACGCGCCGCACGACCTCGCCGGTGGAGCGCGGCTGCGATTTGAAGCTAGGGTCGGTGTGGGCACCGAAACCGGGATGGGCACTCATTTCAATTCAGGCGGGGATTGAACGCGGGAAGGGCAGGGGGGCGAAGCTCAAAGTTTGTGCATGCGCTCTCACCAATGAACCCGGTCGTGCTCAACGCCGCCGCCACTGTTTGGGCCGCGCACTGCCAGCAACCAAGTTTGCAGCGCTTCGGCAACGTGACGGGGGTGATGACTCCAAGCAGGAGCATCGTCCGATTCGCACAGATGAATCCAGCGCCCTCTAAGCCCCCCCCGTCCTCGGCATCCCGGAGTCCCGGCTTCACCCTCATCGAACTGCTCGTGGTCATAGCGATCATCGCGATCCTTGCCGGCCTGTTGTTGCCCGCGCTGGCCAGCGCGAAGGCGAAGGCGAAGAAGACGTTGTGCATGACCGATTTCAAGCAGGTGGGCTTGGCGGCATCGCTCTACGCAGGGGACTACAACGGGTTCGTGGCCAACCATATTTTCTGGTGGCGCCCGATGCTCATGCCTTACATCGCGGACGCCTCCAAACTCTACAACTGTCCCAGTTCCCAGTTCCAAGTGACGCTGGCCCAGGCGCAGGACACGAACAACGTCGGGGTCATGAACGCCGGTTCGATTGGCAACATCTATCAGCCCTCCAATACGTATCGGACGGCCTCGGGCAACAATGTGAACAGTGGGGATGGTTACGCCTGGCCGATCGAATCCGCGTGGGCCATGCCCAACCAGAGCATCTACCTGGCTGACTCGGTGGCGGACGTAACGGCGGGTGCGCTGGCCAATGTGACGAACGGGGTGGCAACCTCTGAACTCACCGGTTTTGGCACGAGCCACATCCACCGCATGGCTTCGTTTGGCACGGCGGGTTTCGTGCGCTTTTTCGCCAACCGCCACAAGGGCACCGGGGCGCTGTTTCTGGACGGACGGTATGAGCTGCTCCAGGTGCCCCCGCTCTACCAGTTCGCGGAGGGCCACCCGAATAACATTTGGGATACGCAGTAGCCGGTCCTCACGGGACGAGGACGACTTGGTTCTTCGCCCGGTCGAGGACGAACTGTTTACCCGGCGGAGGCACGGGGAGGCGTTGCAGGAGCTTCGCGGTCACCAGCTCGCTCAAGTCCTTCGGAAACGGACGGCCCGAGGCCTGCCAAAATGTCAGGGCTTCGTTCAGCACCCGCAGGTGGTCATTGGGCGACTTGCTGTCCAAGTCTTTCGCAAACGGCTTCATGGCGTCAGCCACCACTTCGGGCGCGAACGTGGCGACTGCCGCCCCGGATGCAGATCCGACTACCGGAGCTGGTGCGGTCTCCGGCTTGGCGGGGCTTTCAACCGGGGCTGGAGCCGTCCGCTTGTGGCACGCTGACACGGTCAGCGCGCCCACCACCGCCAAGCACAGCAAGGAGATTTTCATGCGGCAACGCTAGCAAGTCCGCCTTGGGAGAGAAGCTGAATTCTGTTCCGCAGCGTGCGCGGCTCGCTGAGATTGGCTCGCGCATTGGGAGGGAAAAGCGGTGCCTAGCCGACGGTGACGACGTGAACTTTCCGTTGTTTGCCACCCAGCAGGAGGTCCAGCCGGTCGCCCTGCTTGCGGCCCTGCAACTGGCCGCCCAGTGGGGACTGCGGGGTGATGACGAGGACCTCGCGCTGCCCGCACTTCGCCTCAGTGCCGCCGGCGCACGGACCGATGAAGTAGAACTGGCGTTCCCCGTTCTGCTCCAACTCCACCAACGCGCCCAGGCCGATGCCCTCGCCCGGTGCGAACGTGCGCGCGGGCAGAGTCTCGAAGGCGACGATGGCGGCCTCCAACTCCGCCACCTGCCGCGCCTGTCCGGCGGCGAGATAGGAGGCTTCGAGACCGCGCGTGTCGTATTTGTTCTCGGCGCGGCTCTGTGGGTCCGTGGCTTCCGCCCGTGCGGCGTGGGCCGCCCGGGTGAAGGTTTGCAGCTCCTCCAGCAACGCGGCGAGAATGGCTTTGAGGAGGGTGCGTTTGGTCATCGAAGTATTTTCACTTACCGCCTGTTCGGCACGGAAAGAGCCTGAGCGACTGTCCGATATTGGTGAATCGTTCTGAACGCCATCAGGAAGCCGATGATTGGAAACACCCACACGACCACTCCCCAGAACTGTTTTTCCTTCCGGTTCATGTCGCTGGAGCGGAAGAGAACGACGTTGATGTAGGCGTTGAGCAAGAGCAGAAGCCCAAGCCCAAGCAGACGTATCTCGTTCGATTCAGCCCATGTCTTCCAGCCTTCAGGCAGATTGGGAATCAGCGAGTGGTTCACGGGAGGGCTGCTAAACCTTCAAATCCACATCCGTCACCGCGCCTTCGCTGGCGGACTTCACGGTGGCGGCATACTTCGCGAGCACGCCACGGGTGTAGCGCGGGGCGGGGCGCTTCCACGCTTTGAGCCGGGCCTTGAGCTCCTTCGCCGGAATGCCGAGGGTGATTTCGCGCTGCTCGGCATCGAAGGTGATGGGGTCGCCGTTCTTCACGATGGCGAGCGGGCCGCCTTCGTAAGCCTCGGGCGTGACGTGGCCGACCACGAAGCCGTGCGAGCCGCCGCTGAAGCGGCCGTCGGTGATGAGCGCCACGTCCTTGCCGAGGCCCTTGCCCATGATGGCGCTGGTGGGCGAAAGCATTTCGCGCATGCCGGGTCCGCCTTTTGGTCCTTCGTAGCGGATGATGATGACGTGGCCCTTCTTCACCCGGCCATCGAGGATGGCGGCGAGCGCCTTCTCTTCGCTGTCGAAGCAGATGGCCTTGCCGTTGAACTGGAGGCCTTCCTTGCCGCTGATTTTGCCGACGGCACCGCCGGGGGCGAGGTTGCCCCGGAAGACAACGAGGTGGCTGTTCTTCTTGATGGGGTTGGCGAAGTCGCGCACGACATCCTGCCCGGCGGGATACTGCGGCGCGTTCTTCAGGTTCTCGGCGAGGGTCTTGCCGGTGACGGTCATGCAGTCGCCGTGCATCAGGCCTTGGTCCAAGAGCATCTTCATCAGCGGCACGGTGCCGCCAATTTTCACCAGTTCATTCATGACGTATTTGCCGCTGGGCTTGAGGTCCGCGAGCACGGGGACGCGCTTCCCGATGCGGGTGAAGTCATCAATGGTCAGCTTCACGTTGGCGGCGCTGGCCATCGCGAGCAGGTGCAGGACGGCGTTGGTGGAACCGCCGAGCGCGATGACGAGGGTGATGGCGTTCTCGAACGCCTTCTTGGTCATGATGTCGCGCGGGGTGATGCCGCGCTTGATGAGGTTCACCACGGCGGCTCCGGCGGCTTCGCAATCGCGCGTCTTGTCCTGCGAGACAGCGGCTTGGGCGCTGGAGTTAGGCAGGCTCATTCCGAGCGCTTCGATGGCGCTGGCCATCGTGTTCGCCGTATACATCCCGCCGCAGGAACCCGCGCCGGGGATGGCAACTTCTTCGAGGTCGGCCAAGTCCTTGTCGCTCATCTTGCCCGCCGAGTGCAGGCCGACGGCTTCGAAGCAGGAGACCACGTCCACGGGCTTGCCGTGGAAGTCGCCGGGGAGAATCGTGCCGCCATAGACGAAGACCGCCGGGCGATTCAGCCGCGCCATCGCCATGAGGCAGCCGGGCATGTTCTTGTCGCAACCGCCCACGGCTACGAGGCCGTCCATGCCTTCGCAACCGACGACCGTCTCGATGGAGTCGGCGATGACCTCGCGGGAGACGAGGGAATACTTCATGCCCTCGCTGCCCATCGAGATGCCGTCGCTGACGGTGATGGTGTTAAAGACGAGTGCCTTGCCGCCGGCCTCGTTGACGCCCATCGCCACGCTCACGGCGAGCTGGTCAATGTGGATGTTGCAGGGGGTGACTTGGCTCCAGGTGGAGCACACGGCGACCTGGGATTTCTTGAAGTCTTCGCGCTGGAAGCCCACGGCGTGAAGCATCGCGCGGCTGGCGGCGCGTTCGGCCCCGTCCACGACGATGGCGGACCACTGGCGTTCGAGGGATGATGTTTTGGCTGCGGCTTTCTTTTTCATGTGCGCGGGAGCTTTCCTGAAACTGAGAGGTGAGGCAAGCCGACCTTGCGCTTCGGCAAAGCTGCCGCCATAACCGCCGCCATGTCCGCGCTGAAACTCATTTCAACCTGCCTCGCTGTCTTCTGGGCGTCGCTCACCACTGCCTCGGCGCAGGTCGAGACCAAGGTGTTGCTCAAGCCGTGGAGCTTGAGCGAAACCGTCCTTTACACCGGCGCGACAGTCCACACTGTCTCGGGTGAGCAGCTCTCGCCCGGCTTCGTGCTGACGCGGGGCGCGAAGATTCTTTCCGTCTCGAAGACCGCCCCCGCGACCAAGCCCGACCACACCGTTGACTTGAAGGGCCTTCACCTCTTCCCCGGCCTCATCCTGCCGACCAGCTCGCTGGGCCTAACGGAGATTTCCGCCGTGCGCGCCACGCAGGACACGACGGAGACCGGCACCTTCACACCGGACGTGCGCGCCTGGCTCGCGGTGAATCCCGACTCGGAACACATCGCCGTCACCCGCGCCAACGGCATCACGCACGCGCTCGTGTTGCCGCTCGGTGGCACCGTGAGCGGCCAGTCCGGCATCGTCTCGCTTGCCGGCTGGACGACGGAGGAGATGTCCGTCAAAGCCCCCGTGGCGTTGCATGTCTTCTGGCCCGCCATGAGCCTGAACGTGACGCCGAAGGAGTTCGCTCGCGGGGCTGCGCCTAAGTCCGCCGAGGACCAAGCGAAGGAGCGAACTAAACGCCTCAAGGAACTCGACGACTTCTTCGCCGAAGCCCACGCCTACGCCAATGCCCGTGGCCTCACGCCGAAGGACGGCAAGGCGGCGGCGAAAGTGCCGGCGTGGGAAGCAATGCTGCCTTTCGTGCGCGGCGAGTTGCCCCTGATGGTCCACGCCGACGACGTCCGCCAAATCAAGGCCGCGCTCGCCTGGGCTGAGTCACGCAAATTAAAGCTCGTCATCGCCGGGGGCCGCGATGCTTGGCGCGTGGCCGCCGAGCTTGCCGCGAAGCAAGTCCCCGTCATCTTCGAGTCCACTTTCGACCAGCCCGCGCGCGACACCGACGCATACGACTCGCAGTTCAAGGGCGCGGCGGTCTTGCACCAGGCCGGGGTGAAAGTGCTCTTCAGCGAAGGCCCCGGCACGAGCAACGCGACCTTCGCCCGCAACACGCCTTACTCTGCTGCGCAGGCCGTGGCCTTCGGGCTTCCAGCGGCGGAAGCGCTCAAGGGCCTCACGCTCTACCCCGCGCAAGTGCTCGGCCTAGCGAATCGCCTCGGCTCCATCGAGGCCGACAAGGAAGCCACCTTCTTCGCCAGCGACGGCTCCATCCTCGACCTCCGCAGCAGCGTGAAGCGGATGTGGATTGCGGGACGTGAGGTGTCTCTGGACAGCCGTCACACGCGGCTCTACGAGAAATACAAGGCGCGGCCAGCCGCGCGGTAGCCGACGAACTGGCGTGGCCTGTCAGGTCCGCGGGTGGAGGAAGGTCACGGTGCAACGGCTGTTTGGCACGGGTTCATGGCCCTGCCCGTCCGCGAGCAAGCGTTGCGCCCAGAACACGCTCGGCTCCCCTGGATCGGACACCCGCAAGCGTTGCCATAGCCGACGGCGTGCCTCGGCAATGGGGTCCTCGGTGTGCGCTGCTACTTGGACATGGAGGCAGTCCAGTTCCACCTGGGTGGCGATACACAGGTCCGGCGGATCGGTCCGCTGGCGTCGCCACGGTTCCCGCTGAGTGATACCGGAGCCGGGCAGCGGCTCGGTCCAGCCTTCCAACTCGCAGACAAATGTCCGGCCGTCGCGGGACCCGAAGTGCATGTCATAGTCCAGGCTGCGGAAGTCGCCCGGCTTTCCGAAATGCGGATGATCCGCTCGGGCATCTGGCCAAAGCGATTGACCGGACAACTGGGCATCCACCAATTGGCCATCGGTGGTGATGAACTCCCGCTGGAGGATCCAGTCCGGGTTGATGCGAAGGTCCCGGTTCTCCCACGCGCGCCAGTCGGCCAGATCGAGCGGCAGGTTCGTGATCTCGACGAACAAGGATGGCGTCGGCACGAGCCGGGGCTGACCGGGCGGGCAGAACGCTTCCGCGAAGCCCTTGCACTCCAGCGACCACACCAAATCCGGGCCGCGTTCCTGCCCGTCGGCCAGGGTCAGGCTGAACCGGTCGGGTCTGCGCGGCTTGACCCAGCGGGTGTTTTGAAAAGTGATCATCGCTCAGTCCCGCCAATCGCCGCCGTAGTGCAGTTTGACCCAGAGGCTGTCGGCGGACCCGGTATTTGCTTCCGGTTTGTCGCGATCCCAAAAGTTCCACACCTCGCAGTGGTCTGGGCGACCGCACTTGAGCAAACGGCGGACGAGCGCTTCCCCAAAGGCAGCGGGGGACTTCACGTTGTGGGGCACACACACGGACACCAACCCAAACGGCGCTTCTTCGATCAGATACAACTGCGGGTTGATGCGTCGCCAAAACGCCTCATCCGGCTCCAGCTCCAGGGGCGTTCCGTCCGGCGCGACGGCTTGAGCAGTCTCCACCTCGTCGCTGCGAAAGATGCTGGTCCCGTCGGCCAAGACGGCGAGTTCAACCAGAAAGAACGGTCCCTCCCGCCTGATGAAACGAAACGTGTGGTTGGTGGTGTCGGTCTGGTGTTGTCGGTGGGGCAGCTCGTCGGGCGACCAGAGCCGGATCTCCGCTACGCCCCGTTGCGGCATCAGACAAAGACCATCGTCCGGGCTCCGGTGCCAGTAAGAGACGTGCTCCAGCTCCCGCCAGTCGTTCACGCCGGGGTCGAACCCGGCCACGGACACGGTGAGCCGCGGGCGATGCAGCAGGTCCACGCCCAACCATTCGGCACCACCGGGGTGATATTCAAAATGCACTTCCCAGAACAGTTCGTCGGGAAGGGTTTGCGCCGATTTCACCAGCAGTTCGATGCGGGTGGACCGCCGGTCGAGCAGCCAAGTTTGGTCACGAAAACGTAACACGCTGGGAGGTTGAGCTGCCGTCGTCCAGCGCGGCAAGCCTGCAGGTCTGCGTATCAAGCCGCTTCCGCCCGTCCGGTCGCCAGCGACAGATGCGTCTGGGCCGGGCGGTCGGGCGGGGCGGGCTGCCAGTCCATCGCTTCGTCCACGGCCTTGCGCATCTGGTCGAACCACCAGTGCGCGCTGGGCAGGCGGCGCTGGCGGCGGACGGCACGACGGGGGGCAGGAGTCCGGGCGGCGAGGGTCAGTTCCATTTGATGCTTCATAGTTCGTTCTTTCTTTTGAAGCAGCCTACGTGGCTGGGTGGGACAAGGGCTGTCCGTGCCTAAAAGGATTATCGGCAAGTCGCAGCGGGGAGTTGAGTGCGGCGTCTCCGTAGAGTCGGAATTCAAAACTGGCACGATGCAGTTGGACCCGAACCCCGAAGTTGAACCTGATCGGTGAGGCCGCGCCAGGGCGTGGAGCGCGACGTTCACGCCGCAGGGTGCCGGACAAGATCAAGGCGCTCGGGAGTCAATTGACCCACGCGCGTTTCTGCGGCCTGAAGGCCGCGCTCCAACCGCATTGGTGCGGCCAATCAGGCTGCTATTAGCCGGTTCGGCTTCGCCCAGCGGATGCGGGCGAGGAGTAAGTCACCTTTCCAACCGCGCTTGGGGAGCATCTCGCCGTCCGTCACCCAGGATTCGTCGGGGCTGACGTTCACGGGGTGGAAGTTGCCGCTATAGGCCACGTCGTCGGGTTGGTTTACGCCGTCGCCGACGAGCGGGAGGACGACGCGCTCGGTGTCGCGGCGGAGGCGGAGTTTCACGGGGTCCACCTGCGCCATCCAGAGCGGCGCGCGCCAGCGGAACACGTTGGTGTTGCTCGCGTCCTTGCGGTTGTAAACGAGCCAGAGCGCGTCGGAGTGCGGGAGCCAGTGCTGCTGCGTGGTGGAGAGCGTGAGCGGCTCGCCGTTGTCCCAGGACCACGGTTGCTTGGGCGTCCACTTCAGGCCGTCGTCGCCGGCGCAGACGTAGCCGCGATTGTCCTCGGCGCGGATGGTGAGGAAGAAGCGGCCTTGGAACTGCGTGACGGAGGGCTCCAGCAGGCCGCGGCCTTTGTCGTGCGGGATTTCCTCACCGACTTGTTTCACCGCGAGCGTCTCGCCATCGAAGGAGCAAATCACGCCGGCGACGGAGCGGGGCTTGTTCTTCGCGCTGCCGAAGGTGAAGGCGAGCAAGATGTCGCCGTTGGGCAGCACGACGCGTTGGCCGCAGTTGTTTGAGTAGATTTGCGCGCCGCGCGGGTCGGCCCACTCCAGCTTGCGGCGCGGGCCCCACTGGCCGTTGCGCCAGACGGCGTAGATGGGCCAGCGCGGCGGTTGGTCGGCGGAGAATTTCGGGCCGGAGTAGAAGACGTTGTGGCCCATCGCGAGGACAGATTTCGTCTGCGGATGCCACTCGGGCACGACGTCGCAGACGCCTTCTTCGGTGGGGCCGGCACCTTGTTTCACGCGGCCGAGCGGCGGGACGGGCTGCGGGTCGGTCCAAGTTTTGCCGAGGTCGCGCGAGGTCATCCAATGCACGGGGCCGAAGTAGTCGGAGCCGGCGATGGTTTGCAGCGTCATGAACGCGGTCGCGCCGCCTGTGCTCGGCACCATGCAGGCGCGCGGGTGAAACCACGTCGGCCCGCTGCCATCGCGGCCCCGGCGCACCGTGACCTTTTCGATGGAAGTGATGAGCGAGGCGGGCTCGGCGGCGTGGCTGGGGAGCGAGACGGTGGCGACGCCGGTGCTGAGGGCGGCGAGGAATTCACGGCGAGAGGGCAGGGGATGGTTCATGGCTTGGCGGTGAGCAGGCCGAGGCTTTGCATCCATTCGCCGCAGCGCGCGGGCCAGTCGCTGATGGGGTCTTTGCTCTTCCGCATACCGAAGCCGTGGCCGCCCTTGGCGCAGATGTGCAGCTCGGCGGAGAGGTTTTGGCGCTTGTATTCCAGGTAGAGCATCGCGGCTTCGATGGGGTTGGACTTGTCGTCGTGGGCGACGAGGAAGAACACGGGCGGCGCGTCCGCTGGCACGCTGAAGCCGGGGCGGAACTTCGTCTTGTCCACCGGGTCGAGGAAGCCGCCGCCGTAGATGAACACGAGGAAGTCCGGCCCGCGCGGGTCGTCGAGTTCCGGCTGCTGCGGGTAAGTGCGCGGGGTGCGGTCCCACGCGGCATGGCCGGCGAGGTTGCCCCCGGCGGAGAAGCCCAGCAGGCCGACGCGTTTCGGGTCCAGCTTCCACTCGGCGGCGTGGTGGCGCACCAGGCCGAGCGCTCGCTGGGCGTCCTGCACGGGCAGGGCGAACATCTCCGTTTCGTCGCGCGTGGGCGTGCGATACTTGAGCAGCACGGCGGTGACGCCGAGCGAGTTCAGCCACTCGCAGACCTGCGTGCCTTCGCTCGCGTAGGACATGAACATGAACCCGCCGCCCGGCGCGACGATGACGGACGCGCCGTTGGGCTGCGCTGGTCGGAAGACGGTGATGGTGGGGTCGGAGATGTCGCTGAGGCGGGTGGCGTTGGTGCCGCCATAGGTTTGGATGAGCTTCGCGGTGGCCTCGGACTTGGGCTTCATCGCGGTGGGCGTCCCGGTGGGCCAGAGCTTGAGGGTGAGGGGTTCGGGGGCGGCGCTGGTGGCGAGCGTGGAGGCGGCGAGGAGGCTGAGAAGAAGGCGTTTCATGGTGTGTCGAGCGGCGCGTTGGACGTGGGCGTTTGCGGGGCGGTTCAATTGCCCGCGAGCGCAAGGCTTGCCCGGCCTGCGGTGGGCGGGCATTAACACGGCATGAACTATCTCGTGGCTGGGTTGGTGGGTTTGGTCGGCGGCATTACCAGCGGCCTCTTCGGCGTGGGCGGCGGTGTGGTGATGGTGCCGGCGATGCTCCTCTTGCTCGGCTCGCAGGTCGGCGACATCAAGGCTGCCATCGGCACCTCGCTCGCCGTAATCGTGCCAACCGCGCTGGTGGGGACGTGGAAGCATCACTCGCAGGGCAACGTGAAATGGGACGTCGTGGCGGCGCTGGTGCCGACGGCCTTGGCGGGCGGCTACCTCGGCGCGTGGCTGACGACGAAGATTCCCGCAGACGACTTGAAGCGGGGCTTCGGCGGCTTCCTCGTGCTGGTCGGATGCAAGCTGCTGTTCTTCAAGTGAGTTTTTGGTGGGGGATAGGCAGGAGGAATGGGGGAGGAAGATTTGGGGCCGGGGTTTTGAATGAGGGTTACGAAGGCCAAAGCTCCCCGGCCCGGTCATCGTAGCCCAATCACGCCAGCGGTTCGCCATGCGGGTAGGTGCTTGATTCCATGTCAGACACTGGGCCACCAATCAAGGCCGACCTCAGGCCGGCCCAATCAGGTTCATGGATAGAATCCACGGCCCGCCGATGGACGCGATTTCGGCCCTTGAACCTGTGGTGCCTGTAGCGGCGCTTTGTGAGCGCCGAGTGGCGGCTGCCTCGGGCGTGGGTGGACCGAACTCGGCGGTCATAGACCGCCGCTACAGGTTCATGAAGCGGGTGAAGAAGCGCGTCGCTGCCCGGCCATGCCACCGAATCTCATGCCGATTTGGTAGCTGCCAACTCCTCAAGGGGTGGTGAGTTCCGCGCGCTCGGCGGAATACTTGGTCCAGAGCGCGTCGAGGCGCGTCGCGAGCTGGGTCTCGGTGCCGACGGCCAGCCAGTAGCGGTAGCGGTAGGTGGACTTGGGCCCAAGGTTCACGCGGTCAATCGGTGCGATGTGGACGCACGGGCCGGCGGCGGGGTCGTCGCTGTTGCCGCCAGCGTGCGGGCCGAAGTTCCACGGCTGCGTGGCGGAGGGGCTGAAGATGGCGACGCCCTGGCCGTTCGCGGCGAAGCACGCCATCGCCTGGAGCGGTGGACGTGACTTGCCCCACGGCGGGCCGGGCGGTTGCGACTCGTCGCGCCAACGGCCTTCGCCCAAGTAGCTTTTGAACCGGTTGAAGTTCCGCGTGAAGTAGCAGGCAGGAACTTCCTGCGGGCGCAATGCCGCCGGGCCCCAGCGGTCATCAAGCGCGCGTTGGGCGATGAACTCGCAGCGCACGACGACGACCTCGGGCATCGCGGGCTCGAAGCCGGTCCACTGGCGCATGAGCGCGGCGGCCTCCTCGTTTGGCATGTCCCAAAGTTTCGGCACGGTCTCGCCAAAGAGCATTTGCTCGCCGACGCGTTTGAACTCCGTGACGCGCGCCCACGAGCCGACGCCACCGCCTTGAATGGGGTTCCAAGTCCACGGGCTCCACGCCTTGTGCTGGCCATCCGCACTGCGGTCGAGGCGATGCCCTGCGTAGTAAGACTGCTGGATGAGCCGGCCGGGGTCGGCGGAGTTGACGATGTTCTTCGGGTAAGCAGTCCACGAAAGCCATGTGATGGAAGCGCCCTTCGCCCGGTCAATGCCGATCTTCACGGTGCCATTGTCCACCGTCAGCAAGTCCTCGGCGCGGGCCAAGGCGGGCGGGATGTTCGGTGTTCCGGCCTTCGCAGCCGGTTCCGCTGCGACGATGGACTGGGCGCACAGCAACAGGACAGCGAGAGCGAGGAGCTTCATGGTTCCGCCAGTCTCGGCTTCAGCCGGGCTAGGAATCAAGTCTCGGGCGGTGGCCCCGGGTGCGCGCCCTCGGCGTCACCGAAGGCGCGATTAAAAAGCAAACGAGAACAATACCCGTTGGCAGGGGAGCACCGGTCGCTGGCGGCTGGCTGGGGCGGTCCGCGCAAGCCATTCGTCGCTCTCTCTGTTTCTCCACCAACTGGCGCGGCGTGAAAATGCTGGAACGAAGTGGTCGCGAGCCGCGACACCGGCACGTGCGCTCTCCCATCAACTGCACCGTTCCGTTTTAGCCGGAACCATGCAGTTGAGCCACGAATGGAACGCGGATGGAACACGGAACAGCAGGTGAAAGCCTGGCCGCTGCGCTGCTGTGTCCTTACCGCCCTTTGGTGGCCGCCTTCACAGCCCTGGAGGATGCGTTCGTCTCTTCGCCATCCGTGTTTCAACGGTGTTCCATCTGTGGCTAAAGAATGCTTACGGTTTAGCCGGAATGATTCGCTTAGAAACACGCAGACCAACTGCTCTTTGCGTCGCTTTGCGTTCCTTACGGAAAATCCATTTCGGAACTCAGGCTGAAGGAGACAGCGCCAGTCACTCCATTAACACTTAACTCTCAATTCTTCCTTGCCTCACACCGTCAACTCTCGCTCCCGCGCCGTCACCTTCCACCGCTCCCCAGCCTTCCCCTCGCGCACTGTCGTCACGAAGGAGTGCAACGCCACCGTCGGGCAGATGTGCCGCGGCACGCCGTAAAGCACATCCCCCACCGCGAACTCCCCCGCGCGCGACGTCTCCACCACCAGATGCTCCTCGCTCTGCATCACCGCCACCGCGTCTGGCAGATTCAAAAACTTAACGCGCGGATGCGGGTTCTCCGCCGCCACCGCCTTGTGGCCGAGGTCCAGGCACAACCGGTTCTCCCCCGGCTTACTGATAACCCGCGTGAGCAGCAACGCCGCCGGCAGGAACGCCATGTCCGGCAACTTCTCCTCGTAACCAAAATCCCAGAGCACACACGTCCCCGGGCTGCACTCCACATCCGGCCGCTTCGCATGAATCGGAAAAGTCGGCGTGCCTCCCGCGACCAAGTTGGGCACCGGCAACTGCGCTGCGCGCAAGTCCGCGCGCAACGTTTCCACCGCCACCCACTCGCGCTCGCACTGCGCCGTGCGTTGGGCGAGGTCGGTCACGTGGTTGTGCCCGTCATAGACGTGCAGGCCCGCCGCCTTCAGCCCCGGCGTGCTGCCGATGAGCCGGTAAAGCTCCACCGCCTTCGGACCCGGCGCGACGCCCGTCCGGTGCATCCCCATGTCCACATCGAGATACAACTCCAGCGTTCTCCCCGCCGCCGCGAAGGCCGCGCCCAGCGCACGAATGGCCTCCGCGTCATCCGCCACCGCTGAAAACTTCGTCGCCGGAAACTTCTGCGTGAGCGCGAGGAGCCGCCCCACATTTGGCCCGACCGGTTGATACGCCAGCAGGACATCGGGAGCGCCCGCGCCCGCCGTCATCTCCGTCTCCGCGATGGTGGCGCACTTGAACTTCGTGATGCCCAGCCCGAGCTGGAGCTGGATCAACTCCGGCAGCTTGTGCGTCTTCATATGCGGCCGCAGCCGCGCCGTGCCCCCGGCCAAGGCAATCATCCGCCGCACATTCTCCACCACGCGCTCCGGGTAAACCAACAGCGAAGGCGAAACGACTTCGGCGACATTTGCGATGTGATACCAGTCAGGATTCATAGGGGGAGAGTTGGGGAAAGTGACACGGTAGGAAATACAAAAGGCCGGACGCCTGTGCTGGCAGGTTGTTGGGGGCGGGAAAGGACTGGTCCCGAACGGGGGAGCCGTAGCCGCCTCACCACCCCTTCGGCAGCTCGGGCAGCGTTGCTTTCAGGATGGTGCGGAGGGTTTGCTTCTCGGCGGCGGGGAGGTAGGCGTATTCCTTGTCGGGCTTGGCGGGGTCGAGGGCTTGGGCGAGGCGGGTGAAGACGCGCTGCTTCATCTCGGGCGGCAGGCCTTGGAAGGCGAGGCTGTAAATCATGTAGCTGCACCGGTGCTGGAAGAGGCGCGTGCGGAGGTCGAAGTCTTTGAGGGAGGCGTTGCCGGGGCCGAGGCGGCGGACGCTGGTGAAGTCGGCTTTGAACTCGGGCGTGCCGGCGACGCCGCCGGGGGGGAGCGGGACTTCGTCGGCGAAGAGGAGGTAGCGGGTGAGGGCGCGGGCTTGTTGGTCGAGTTGCGCGGCGTGGGCGGGGGTGAGTTTGCCTTGGCCTTCCGCCAGCGCGGTGCGAGTGCGGTAGGTGGCTTCGGTGGCGCGGTTCACGAAGCCGATTTGGTGTTCGTGGAGGAGTTGGGGCAGAAGGTCGCTGCTGGGGATGAGGTAGCGGTCGTAGTTGAAGGTGGTGCCGGGAGTGATGGGGCGGCGGAGGATGCCTTGGGGGGTGGACTGGCCGTAGAAGTTGGCGAGGTGGTTCGTGAAGGTGCCGGTGCCGGTGAGATACCAGCCGCCGAAGCGTTGGTTGAGGGGGATGCCGTGGCCGGATTGTTCCTGGCGGAAGGATTCGAGGCTGCCGCCGCTGGGGCCGGGGATGACGGACTTCACCACGAGGCCGGGGACGTAGCCGGTGTCTTCGCGGGCGTGGCAGTTCATGCAGCGAGTGGCGCGTTCGGGGCGCGGGGGCTGGCCGTTGCGGGGGATGTCGAAGATGTAGAACACGCCGCCGAGGTCGGGGTCCACGGAGACGATTTCAATTTTTCCGTTCACCACGTAGCCGAGGTAGAGGTCTTCGTTGAAGTAGAGGGCGCGGGGGCTGCGCGGGGAGATGAGGCTGAGTTGCAGGCTGGTGGTGGAGAAGAGCAGCATCTGCGAGGTCGCCGGGATGTCGAGGGACTTGAGGACGCTGGCGACGAAGGCTTTCTCGCCGGAGTAGTCCAGCTCGATGCGTCCGGCGTGAAGGTTGGTCATCCAACGGCTGAAGCGGTCGGTGGGCGTGCGCTTCCAGTAGTTGTGCGGCGGCTGGTCGAAGTCGCGGTAGTCGGCGGCGGGGGCGGACAGGCTGCTCGTGAGTAAGAGCAACCAAAGCCAGACGGTCAGTTTCATGCGCGGTTCAGGACTCAAGCGCACCTTCTGACGCAGGGCGGGCGGGGGCGTTCAAAGCTTGCCCTTGGCGACGGCGGCTTGGACTTCGCGGTAGCTGTGGAGGAAGAGGTCGTTGTCGGCAACGGCCTTGGTGACGATGCCGCCGAGGCTGCTGAGGTCGGCTTTGTGGACGACGGCATGGACGCTCTGCTGGAAGGCGTGCATGGGGTTGAGGGTCTGGACGCGGTCGCTGATGAGCACGGCGACGGTGTGGCGGCGGCGGGCCATGGGCATCCACTGAAGGGTGCGGAGGGTGACGTTGTCGTCCGGGGTGCTGGCGGCGAAGAGTTCCTCGACGACGACGAGGTGGTAGTTCAGTGCGGCGAAGCGCTTGGCGAAGTCGTCGTGGTTGCTGGCGACGTGGACCTTGAAGCCGCATTCCAGAACGATGGTCTGGACGTTGGCGAGGACTTCCATGCTGCTGAGGGCGAGCAGCGCGGGTTTATCCGAGGGGCTGATGAATTCGTAGTCGGCGAAGAGCTGGCTCATGGGGTGGTGAGGATTAAGAGTAAGAGTAAGATTACGATCAAGATGAGGAAGGGAGGAGGGCGGCGGCGGTTCTTAATCGTAATCGCAATCTTACTCTTAATCCCGCCGCGCAGACTTCACTTCAACTTCAACGTCAGCGGCGGCGGCGCGGCCGCTGGACCGCCGTGGGCCGGGCCTTCCTTCTTCATGCCCAAGCTAGTGACACTCGAGGTTACTTCGCCGCGCTTCTTCTTGATGTTGTCGATGCCGCGCGAGGTCGGGCCGCGCTTGCCGCAATAAATCAGCGCGCTCTCCTCGGTGATGAGGTTCTGCTCAAAGGCCTCCATGCACGCTTGGTCGAAGCTCTTCCAGCCGAAGGTGTAGCTGGCCTCAATGATTTCGTAGAAGGTCTTTCCATCCGATTCGCCCTGGAGGATGGACTCCTTGGTGCGGACGTTGTTGCCCATGATTTCCAAAATGGCTTGTCGCCCGCCGCCCACCTTCGGCGCGAGGCGTTGACTGACGACCCACCGGAGCGTGTCCGCGAGGCGCTCGCGAATCTGGTCCTGCTCGCTGGTCTCGAACATACCGAGGATGCGGTTGATGGTCTGACCGCAGTCAATCGTGTGCAGCGTGCTCAACACGAGGTGGCCGGTCTCGGCGGCGGAGAGGCCCAGCTCCACGGTCTCGCGGTCGCGCATTTCGCCGACGAGAATGATCTTCGGTGCCTGACGCAACGCGGCGCGCAGGCCGCTGGAGAAGCGGTCAAAGTCCGTGCCCATCTCGCGCTGGTTGAACGTCGCCTTCTTCTGCGGATGCACGAATTCGACCGGGTCCTCGAGCGTGACGATGTGGATGGATTTGTTCTCGTTGAGGTCGTTGAGCAGTGCTGCGAGCGTGGTGGATTTGCCGGAGCCGGTGGCACCGGTGACGAGGACGAGGCCGGTCTTTTCCTTCGCGATTTCCTTGAAAATGGGCGGGAGACGGAGCTGCTCGAGGGAGGGGATTTGCGTGGTGAGTTTGCGCAGGATGCAGGAGTAGTTGCCGCGCTGAGAGAAGATGTTCACGCGGAAGCGCGCCTTCATGCCGAGGGCGTAGGAAGAGTCGCACGAGCCGGTGCGGAGCAAGTCCTCGGTCAAGCGGCGGCTGCCTCCGATGAGATTGAGCGCGATCTGCTCGGTCTGGAACGGCGTGAGGCGGTCCACCGGCGGGTTGATGGGCACGCCGACCAGCTGGCCGGAGGACTCCACCTGAAGCGCCTTGTCCACGGTGATGTTGAGGTCGGATACGTCCTTGTTGGAGTCCAACATCGTGGTCAGGACGTAGTCGAGTTCGTTGGTGCGCATATCAGGGCGTGGGGCGTGGGGCGTGAGGCGTGAGACGGAGAACTTTATTTCGATTGGAAGCGTCCCGTGAGCTGGTCGTATTCGCTGTGGTGCCCGATCCAGAACCAGACCAAGTCGGAGCCATCCTCCACGGCGGCGGCTCGATAGTGAATGCCGACCCGGGCGGACCACATCCGTCCAACCTTCTTGAGGTGTAGCGAAGGATGCCGTGGGTCGCGTTTGAGCAGGTCGAAGTTCCCGTCTGCAAGCTTCTGAATCTCTTTGGGGAGCTGGGCATAGAACTTCCAGAACTTTAAGGTCGCGCGGTGCTTCACAAGTCGGCGCAGCGCCCGGCGCGCAGGTCGCGGATGGCCTCGTCGGCCAATGTGTCGAGGCGGCCGGCCGCTACGTCCTCCTCGAACTGCTTGTCCCACGCGGCGGCGTCGAAACCGAGAAACCAATCGCGGAACAGGGTTAACTCGCCGGGCGAGAGTTTTTGGACGGCGTTCTCAATCTCAAAAACGGTGCGCATGGTGGAAGAAAATTACCGCTCGGTCGAACCGAACTCAATCCGCATCGCCATTCGACCGGGCTTCCTCCTGCTCCGCCGGGGTGAGGAAGGGGAAGAATTTTTTCTTGTCGAGGGACTTGTCGAACGCGTCCTTCGCCGCGATGCGCTTCATGCGCAGGTGCTCCATGATCGAGTCGTCGAGCGGCGTGTTGCCGAGCTTCTTGCCGACTTGGATCATGCCGGGGATCTGGTGGGTCTTGCCCTCGCGGACCATGTTCGCGACGGCGGTGGTGAAGACCAGAATTTCCAGCGCGGCCACGCGGCCCGGCTTATCAATGCGCTTGAAGAGGTTCTGCGCCACGACGCCCTTGAGCGCCTCGGAGAGCGTTGCGCGCACCTTGTTTTGCTGGTCGGCGGGGAACACGTCGATGATGCGGTCCACGGTTTTCGCCGCGCTGGGCGTGTGCAACGTGCCGAAGACCAAGTGACCCGTGCTCGCCGCAGTGAGAGCCAGTTCAATGGTTTCCAAGTCGCGCATTTCGCCGACGAGGATGATGTCCGGGTCTTCACGCAACGCGCCTTTGAGCGCGGAGGCGAAGGACTTGGTGTGCATGCCGACCTCGCGGTGGTTGATGAGGCAGCCCTGACTCTGGTGAACGAACTCGATGGGGTCTTCGACGGTCAGGATGTGGTCGTGGCGATTCTTGTTCGCGTAGTCAATCATCGCCGCCAGCGTGGTGGACTTGCCGGAGCCGGTGGGGCCGGTGACGAGCACGAGGCCCTTGTGCATCATCGGGAACTTGCGCAGCACCGCCGGCAGCGGGGCATCGAACTTCTCGAAATCCTCGAAAGAAAGCACCTTGCTGGGAATCTGGCGGAACACGGCGGAGCAGCCGTATTTCTGGTTGAAGAAGTTCGCGCGGAAGCGGGCGACGTTCGGGATTTCGTAGCCGAAGTCCACGTCGCCGGTTTCCTCGAACTGCTTCACTTTGATTTCCGGCGCGATCTCGTAGAGCATCGCCTTGAGCGAGTCGCTCTCCAACGGCGGGTAGTCCACGCGGCGCATCTCGCCGCTGATACGCAGGATGGGCGGGCTGCCGGAAGCCAGGTGCAGGTCGGATGCCTTCTGCTGCATCATCAGGTTGAAGAACGCGTCAATCTTGGCCATAAGCAGTGTCCGGTTGGGTGTGTGTCTCGGTCCTAAATTGTGTTTCGCAGAGATTTAACGAAAGGCGAGGTGGACTGCAAGCCATCGCCGCAAGTGGAGGAAATTCTCCGCGCGGAAATCTCGCGCGGCGGCCCCATCTCCTGCGCGCGCTTCATGGAAATCGCCCTCTACGAGCCCGAGCACGGCTACTACGAACGCGACCGCACCGTGGTCGGGCAACGCGGGGACTTCTACACCAGCGTCAGCGTCGGCCCGGTCTTTGGTCAACTGCTGGCATTTAAGTTCGCCGAGTGGCTGGAGGAATGCGGATTGCGGAACGCGGAACGCGGCATTCCCCATGCACCGCTCCAAATCGTCGAGGCCGGTGCGCACGACGGTCAGCTCGCCGAAGACATTTTGAACTGGCTCTGCCGCCACCGGCCCGACATCCATGCGCGCATCGAGTATTGGATACTCGACCCCTCGCGACGCCGGCAGGAATGGCAGCGGGGACGACTCAGCATGTTTGCCCCGCGCGTCCGGTGGTTCTCGAACTGGGCGGAGATTCAACAAGCCGGCGGCGTCACCGGCGTCATCTTCGCCAACGAACTGCTCGACGCCTTCCCCGTCCACCGCGTCGCGTGGAGCGCGGCGGAGCAGCGGTGGTTCGAGTGGGGCGTGCGCGCCGTGGGCGACCGCTTCGTCTGGGCACGACTCCCCGCGTTGAACCTGAACGTCGCTGCGCTCATGGAGCCGTCCGCCGCCTTGAGCAATCTCGACGCGGCGTTGCGCCCCAGTTCGTGGGCCAGCCTTGCGCCGGTGATGCCCGATGGCTTCATCCTTGAACAAACCCCCTTCGCCGAATTCTGGTGGGAACTCGCCGCCCAAAGCCTGCGCCACGGCAAGTTGCTGACCTTTGACTACGGCCACACCACCGGCGACGTCATCAACCCCAGCAAACCCCACGGCACCCTCCGCGCCTACCGCGACCATCATCAAGTGGACGACATCCTCGCCGCGCCCGGCACCCAGGACATCACGGCCCACGTCAACTTTGCGACCATCCAGCACGCCGGCGAGCGCAACGGCCTCGTCACCACGGAGCTGGTGGGCCAAGGTCGTTTCCTCACGAACATCGCCCATCGCACGATGCAGCAACCCGCCGTCTTCGGTGAATGGCACGGCGAGCGCGTGCGCCAGTTCCAAACCCTCTCGCACCCAGACCACTTGGGGCGCAGTTTCTCCGTGTTGCTACAGGAGCGGGTGTGAGTTGGGCGGTTGAAGTGGGAAAGGTCGAAGGGTGGAAAGAATCGCTCCCTCTGCGCCAGTCACAGAGGGAGCACGACGGGGAACTGTCAGCTTCGCCTGACCAGGCTAAAACTTGTTCTTCCGATACGCGCCCATCGCGGGGGCGTCCGGGTTCACCTCGGGGCCGAAGTAGCGGAGGCAGACGAGGGGTTCGGTCTCGCTGGTGTTCTCGAAGGTCACGCCGGCTTTGGCGCCATCTTCGGTGCAGAAGTATTCGTCTTCGGTGAGCTCGTGGAAGCGGATGAGCTTGGGGCTGATGAGGGGCTGGCCGTTGATCTTGCCGGTGCCTTGCACGCAGATGAGGCCGTAGGCGCCGGTGTCTTTGATGGTGGCCTTGGTGCCGGGGTCCACGGTGAGTTCCTTGGCGGTGAAGAGCTGCTCGCCGTCCACCTTGCCATAGACGATCCAGCGGTCCACGAATCCTTCGCTGCGCGTGTCGGCCACGGGGACGGGTTCGAGGTAGTGGTTGTCCTTGAAGTTCGGGTCCACGTTCTTGTCCCAGTCGAGCTGGTCCACGATGAAGTCGAGGTCCTGGTGTTTCGCCTTGGGCATGTCTTTCACGAGGAGGCTCCATGGGACTTCGCGGCCTTCGACGAGGTTTTGATACATGCCGAAGACGTCGCTGCCCCACTGCGGCTCGTAGGTGCACAGGCTGCCGGGGGCGTGGAGGATGCAGGGGTCAATGAGCCAGCCGGAACCGACTTTGAGGCGGTAGGCCTTCGAGAGGTCGAGGATGCCGTTGTCGCCCTTGTTCCAGTTCGCGAGGCACTGGCGGACCTGCGCCTTGGTCGTGCCCGGCTCGAAGCCCATGAAGGTGTAGGGGAAGTTATTCCCGACGTTGTTGTGCTGGGGCGGAAAGTAGTAGCTCTCGGGCTTGCCTTCCTGGCCGACGAGCTTCGCCTGCTTCGCGGACTGGTGCATGTGGTGGGGAATGGGGCCCATGTTGTCGAAGAACTTCGAGTAAACGGGCCACTTGCCATACTTCTTCCAGATGCTCTGGCCGACCAAGGTCGCGCCGCAGTCGTCCACGGCTTGCTTGAGGGTGAAGCGTTCGTTGCCGACGACGCAGTAGTTCAAGCCTTCGTCCGCCGCGCGGCCTTGGTTGGCGGTGACGGTGGTGCTGGCGAACCAACGCTCGTCAATGCCGCCGCGGTTCAGGCCGTAAGCGTAGGTGTCGTCGGGGTGAAGTTTGATGCGCAGGCCGGGCTGGAGGAAGGAGCGCGGCACCCACGCGGGGGCAAGGCGGAGGAGGCCGCCGGTGCGGGAGAGTTCGGCCCCGACTTTGGCGGCGGTGTTCTTCTTGATGGTCTTGAGCTGGGAGACGGTGTTCATGTGGAGTTGGGAGTGTTTAGTGATTAGTGATTAGTTGGGTCAGAGGGCTTTCGGGCGTTGGGCGAACCACAGGGTGAGGTGGCACTTGCGGCAGACGAGGTTCACACCGCCGCCGAGATTCGGCGACTCGTTGAACTCCCGCCCACGACAATGCGCGCACTGGACCGCAGTTCCCGCCGCCTCGAATTCACCAGGGTTCACGGCGCTCGCCGCCGCCTTGATGGCGCGATGAACAGCTTTGAACGTCTTGGTGATGTCGGGCATGACAGCGGCGATGGCTCGTGAATGCGGGGCGGAGCTTATCGGCAGCGAAACGCGGCCAGCAAGTGTCTTCTCCTTGGCGCGGCGTTGAAAATGAATCCGCGCGAATCGTGGTGGCGGGTCAGCGCTGGTCCAAGGCCGGCAGGGGGAACTCCGCCGAGGCGACGTGTTGGGAGCGCATCAGATCGGCGATCTTGTTGACCACATCGGGATATTTCGACGCTACGTTCTGCGACTCGGTCGGGTCGTCGCGGAGGTTGTAGAGCTGGATGCTGAAGTCCGGGGCCTTCTTTGCCGCAGGGCCGGGCTTCAGGTTTTGGCGCAGACCTTTCCAGTCGCCGAGGCGCACGCATTGCTGGCCACCGTAACCGGGAAACTCGCGGTAGAGGAACGCCCGTTCCGGTTGCCGCTGCCCCAGCAACGTCGGCGCGAAGCTCACGCCGTCCGTGTCCTTCGGCGCGTTGTCTTTTGCGCCGGTGAGTTCCAACAGCGTCGGCAGCCAGTCCTCGAAGCCGGTCACGCGGTCGCTAGTCTGGCCCGGCGCGATCTTGCCTTTCCACCGCACGATGCCCGGCACGCGGAACCCGCCCTCGAAGAGCGTGCCCTTGCCGTCGCGCAGGCCGCCGCTGGAGTTGAAGAACTTCGCGTCCGTGCCTGCCAGACCTTCGTGCCGACCGTGCAGCGGACCGTTGTCGGAGGTGAAGACCCAGAGCGTGTTTTCATCCAGGCCGAGGTCGGCGACGAGCTTCATCAACGCGCCGATCTCGCGGTCCATGCGCGTGATCATCGCGGCGTAGGCGGCGCGGGGTTTGAAGTGCGGGAGGTAGCCTTTGCCACCGGGGTAGGGCGGGTCGTCGAAGCGACCGACATACTCGGCCAGCGAGTCCTCCGGCACTTGCAATGCGACGTGCGGCACGGTCGTGGGCACGAAGCAATAGAACGGCTGGTCCTTGTTCGCCCGGACGAACGCGCGCGTCTGCTCGGCAATCAAGTCAGGCGCGTAATCCCGGCCTTGGAAGCGCGCGTAGGTCTTCGGGTCCAGCGGGTCTTCGCCGGGTTGCAGCTTGCCCTGCGCGGGGAAGGCCGCGTTCTGGAGCGGCACCTTGCGGTCGTTGTCCCACAGATAGGTCGGGTAGAAATTGTGCGCGACCGCCTGGCAGTTGTAGCCATACCAGCGCGTGAAACCTTGCTTCAGCGGTTCGCCCGTCGTGCCCGGCCCGCCGAGCCCCCACTTCCCGAAGCCGCCGGTGGCGTAGCCACGTTGCTGGAAGAGTTTCGCGACCGTCACGGTGTCGGCGGGGATGGGGAACTGGCCTTCTTCCTTGGGTTGGAACTGCCGGTTGTCGCGGATGAAGGCATGGCCGGGATGCTTGCCCGTCATCAGCACGCAGCGCGAGGGCGCGCACACGGCGTTGCCGGAGTAATGCTGCGTGAAGCGCATCCCCTCGGCAGCCATGCGGTCGAGGTTCGGCGTGCGGATGAACTTCTGGCCGTAGCAACCGAGATCACCGTAGCCAAGGTCGTCGGCGATGATGAAGATGACATTGGGCGGACGCGGCGCGGCGGTGGCCGGGGCGACGCCGAGACGCAGCGACACAAGGGCGAGGAGAAGTAGCAGGCGCATGGCGCGAGCGTGGCCATGGCGCTGCATTGAAGCAAGACCCGCTGGGTTGGGCTGGAGGGCACGTTCGTCGCGCGTTCGTAACCGAGTTCGGAATTGCGAGTATGCCCTTTTTGTGCCAGATAAAGGGTGCATGACTGGTCGCCAAAAATCTCAAGTCCGAAGCCAGCCAGCGTAAACAACTTTCCCTCTGTCGAGCCATGTCCGCGAAAACCAAACCCGCCGCTCCCGCCCCCGCGAAACGGCGCGTGTCCTTCAGCCTCTCCGCTCCCGATGCGCGTAACGTCAAGCTGGCCGGTGACTTCACCGGCTGGGAGGCCGACGCGCGTGAGATGACGCGGCAACGCAATGGTTCGTGGAAAGCCACCCTCGCCGTCCCGCCCGGCCAGCACGAATACCGTTTCATCGTGGACGGCCAGTGGGCCGACGACCCGAAGTGCGAGGTGCGCAAGCCCAACCCTTTCGGCGGCGAGAATTGCACGCGCGTGGTGGAGTGACTACGGCTCCAGCCGCACGAAGACACACTTGAGATACTGGGCCTCGGGGAAGCTCGCCGGGTGGTCGGGGGCGTGCGCGGTGCGGGCGAGTTCCACAAAGCTGCGGCGTGAGGTGCGCAAGGCTTCTTCCACCGCGCCGTAGAACTCCGGCGCGGAGACGTGCGCGGAGCAGGAGGCGGCCACCAAGATTCCGCCGGGACGCAGCCGAGGCAGGCCCAGCAGCGCGAGCCGCCGATACGCTTGGATGGCTCCGGTCCGCTCCGTCTCGCGCTTCGCGAGCGAGGGTGGGTCGAGGATGACGAGGTCGAAGTCCGCGCGGGAGCTGGCCGCGAGCCAGTCAAACGTGTCCGCTTGGGCGCACTCGTGACGGCAGGCGGCGATGGTCGGGTCGGTGGTGTTCAGCGCGAAGTTCCGGCGCGCGGAGTCGAGCGCGTGGGGGCTGATGTCGAGGTCCGTCGTGCTGCGCGCACCGCCGCGTGCGGCGTAGAGGGAGAAGCCGCCGGAGAAGCTGAAGGCGTTCAACACATCGCGTCCGGAGGCGAGCGTCTCCACGCGGCGGCGGTTCTCGCGTTGGTCGAGGAAGAACCCGGTCTTCTGCCCGCGAATGACTTCCGCCTCGAAGCGAATGCCGGTTTCCAGAAAGACGACCGGGCCGGTGGGCGTGGGGCCGACGAGCACTTGGCCATCGCGCAGGTTGAAGTCCTTTTCTGCGAGCGCCTGGATGTTGCGGCTGAGGCGCAGAACCAGCGTGAACGGGCGAGAGACCGTCGCGTCCGCTATTGAAGGCAGCGCTTCGCCGAGCCAGCGCACGACTTCGACCACGCGCGGCAGCCAGGCGGCGGAGTAGAGCTTGAGAACGAAGGTCGTGTCGTAGCGGTCGAGCACGAGGCCGGGCCAGCCATCGCTCTCGCCGCTGAGGCAGCGATGGCCGGTGGTATGTGCATCGAAGAGTCCGGCGCGCCGAGCGAGCGCGGTTTGCAAGCGCGCCCGCCACCAAGCGTCGTCGGCGGTCGTGGGCTTGCCGCAGTGCAGCACGCGGACGCGGATGGGCGAGAGCGGGTCGTAGAGGCCGAGGGCGAGGAACTGGTCGCGGCGGTCGAAGATTACGGCGAGTTCGCCCGGCTGACCGGGACGGTTTTGTTCGCGGATGCTGGCGTCGTAGAGCCACGGGTGCCCGCCGCGAATCATGGACTCGGCGGTGGCGGTCACTCGCAGGCGCAGGCGCGGTGGGTTGGTTGGGGCATCAGCCACGCGCGCAGGCTACGGAGTGGAGCGGGTGAAGTCCATGCTGCGGGCCGCTTGTAGCGAGGGCAGCTTCGCCCGCGTGATACCGGTGCCGCCGCCGTCTTTCCACATGCGGGCAGGGCTGTCCAAGTCACGGGAGCGGAGATGCCGAATGGTGCTTGCGGAGTTGCACGCTGACGCGGCTGCTTGTTACATCCTCCTCCGTCGTCCAAGCACACACGCGTATGCGAGCCGCCCTTGCACTGGCCTTGTCGCTCGCCCTCACCGGGGCGTTGCTGGCGATGAACCTCGCGCTGTTCCAAGCACGCACCGCCCCGCCGGTGGCCGCGGCAGACCGCAAGGTGACGGTCACGACCACGCGCCTCGTCCGCCACCCTTCGCCCGCTCCGACTCCGGCCCTGCAAACGAATGCGCCGCCCTTCCACTGGCGCGTGCTGGAGTCGCCGGACTACGCGGTCTATGCCGCGAACCTCCGGGCCGTCGGCTGCCCGGAGCGGACGTTGCGCGACATCCTGCTGCCGGACATCGAGAAGCTCTACGAGGAGCGCGAGGCGGAAGTGACGGACAGCGCGGCGGACACGTTCTGGGAAACGGCCGACCAACGCGACGCCCGGCAGCGCCAGCGCGCCGCGAAGCTGCGCGCGTTGGAGCTGGAGAAGCGCGCGCTCATCCAGCGGTTGCTCGGTGCGGAGTGGAGCTACGCGGCGCTGAAGGAGCTGCGCACGGAGGGCTTCGGCGCAGCGCTGGTGGAACTGCTGCTCGGCTTCGCGGACACGTCGCAGACCGAGCTGATGTTCACCGCCCATGAGTTGCGCGGGGCGGATGCCAAGGCTTACCTCGCCGCGACCGAGGGCATTCTGCTCGACGATGACCTGACCCAGCTTCACGCGTTGCGCGACCGCTTCGAGGGCGAGCTGGCGCGGGTGCTCGCACCGAGCGAGTCGGAGGAGCTTCGCCGGCGCCTCGCTGCGCTCAACGGGATGGAGCACCTCGCCCGCCGCAACGGCGTGAACCTCACCGGCGGCGAGCTGCGGGAGATTTCCCGGCTGCGCGCGGACACGCACGATGTGTTCGCCATGGTGCTGGACTTGGACGATGAGCTTTACCCCGAGGTGCTGCGGCAACAGGGCGACGCGGCGTTTCAGGAATTGCTCCGTCGCTTCCTCGGTCCCGAGCGGTTCGCGGATGCGGAGCGGGGCAAGGACCAGTTGTTCCGCGAGTTGTTTCAGAGCACGGAGAAGCAGGGCGTGGCCAAGACTGCGTTGGTGCAAGCCTACGAGGCGCGTCGCGCCGCCGAGCGGCAGGCGCAAGAAATCCGCGCGGACCAGCAGCTCTCCGGCGAGGAGCGCGCGTTGCTGCTCGCGGCGCTCCGGGCGCAGACAGCGCAGGCGCTCGCCCGCAGTCTCGGCCCGGTCGGCTTCAGCGCTTACGTGAAGCAACATGGGCAGCAACTCACCAACGCGCTTTCCCTGCCCGTGACTCGTCCGCGCGCGGCAGCGGTCCCGACCCAATGAGCCTGCGCCGCTACATCCTCGGCACCGTGACCGCGAACCTCGCGCTGGTCGGCGCGCTGCTCTGGCAGGCCGCGCGTTCGCCTAGTCCGGCAACCGCCGCTGGACTGAACGTCACGACCAACGTCGTCACCGAGTTCGTGAACGAGCCGGCTCCGCCCGCGCCGGTGGTGAAAGTCCCCGGCAGCCCGCCGTTCCACTGGAGCCAGGTGGAGGCGACGAACTACCTGACCTACGCCACCAATCTCCTTGCCATCGGCTGCCCGCCGGAGACGGCGCGCGACGTATTGGTGGCGCGGGTTGCCGATGCGTTCCTTGTGCGGGCGCGCGAGCTGACGCGTCCGTTGCAAGGGCGTTTCTGGGAAGTGATGGCGGAGAGGGGCGAACTCAAAGAGTTGTTTGAGAACGCGGCGTTGGAGGAATTGCTCAAAGGATTGAAGGCAGAGCGGGAGCGGGTTCAGGTCGATCTGCAAGCGGTCTTGGGTAAAGCCGTGCCTGCGGAAAAGCCGGTTCGCAACGAGCAGTTCGGCCATCTGCCCGAATCGAAGCAGACTGAAGTCGCAGCGTTGGACAGCCGGCATGGTGAGGAGATTTCGACCTTGAACCGCGAAGTGGCCCAAGCCACACCCGCCGAACGCAGCGCGAAGAAGAAAGCCTTGCGCGATCGCCAGCAGACCGAGCGGCGCGTGCTCTTCTCCGACGGTGAGTGGGACGAGGCGGAATTACGCCGCAGCGCGCAGGCCGCGCAGGTGCGCGAGCTGCGCGGCTTCAGCGCCACGGCGGATGAACTGCGCTCGCTCGCCCGCACGCTGCGGGACTTCGACACCACCCACCCGCGCCCCACGCCGCGCGACCCGAAGCAACCCGCCGCCGACCCTGACTACCAGCCCAAGGTGGAGGCCCGCGAGACGGCGCGGAAAGAGTTGCTCACGGCGCGGCTAGGGCAGGGGGGCTTCGCCGCCTTCGAGCGCGGCGGCGACCCGCGTTTCCATACGTTGCTGAAACTCGCGCGGCGTTTGGAACTCCCGCCCGCCTCCGCCGCGCAATGGCTGGACTTGCAAACCGCCGCCCAGACCCAGGTCCGCCAGCTGCGCGAGAACGTGGACCTCCCCGCCGAGGCCCGCGCGCTCGCGCTCCTCGCGTTGCGCGTCGAGACCGAGCGCACCTTGCAAGCCGCCGTCGGGGCGCGCGGCTGGAGCGCCTACCAACGCCACGCAGGCGACTGGCTGGGGCAGTTGGCGAAGTGATTTTCCGGCAAGCTTGGGGGCCAGGTTCTGGGCAGGGGGATTTGGGGCAGAAGAATTAACCCGACCGTGAACAAGCACTCCTTCCCTCCGCTCCCCATTCCCATGCCCCAAATTCCATTGCCCATGCACTTTGGAATTGAACCCTGCTCCGCCCTTGCTAGCTTGCGCCCCGCATTTCCTGAAACGCACTGAACCTTCTTCAACATGAGCAACACCGCGAACCTCTTCCCGAAACTTCACAACGCCATGTGGCCCGGCCTCGTCGGCAAGGGCAGCCCCGGGGCCGAGCCTTTCATTGACCTCGACACGATGCTCGACCTCACTGCCAAGGCCGAGGTCAACGGTCAGAAGTTCGATGGCGTGGACCTCTTCCTCTACGACCCGCACGTCAACATCGACATCAGCGACGACGGCATCAAGGCGCTCGCTGACAAGATTGCCGCCAAGGGCTTCGTCGTCGGCTCCGTGGTCGCGCCCGTGTGGTTCGATGGCAACGCGATGGGCGACGCCACCAAGCGCGCCGGCTGGGTCACGGCGGTGAAGAAGGCCTGCCGCATCGGCCAGAAGCTGCGTCAGCTCGGCATCCGTCCCTACGGCGTCGTGCGCATTGACTCCGCCGCCGGCGTCGCGGACTGGGACAAAGACCCGAAGGGCAACACCAAGCTCATCGCCCAGACGTTCCGCGAAGGCGCCGAGGTTGCCGCCGCGCATGGCGAACGGCTCGCCGCCGAAGGTGAGATCTGCTGGGGTGGGATGCACTCTTGGAAGAATATGGTCAACCTCCTCGAAGAGACCGACCGCCCCGGCCTCGTCGGCTTCCAGGCGGACATGGCGCACACGCTCCTCTACACCATGGGCTACAACGCCGAGAAGCACGCCATCCTCCCCAAGGGCTACGACTGGAAGAACAAGGCCACCCTCACCGACGCCTTGAAGAAGCTCACCGCCGCCCTGCGCCCCTGGACGATTGACTTCCACGTCGCCCAGAACGACGCCACGGTCAAAGGCTCCGGTGGCCACGACCTCACGGGCCGCCACTGCGTCGTGGACGATCCGAAGGGCAAGCTCAACATCCCCGTCCACGCTGGCTTCTGGCTGCGCGATGAGCAGCAGGAGCTGACCAAAGCCTGCCTGCACATCTGTTGGGACGGCTGTATGTTCCCCAACGAAACTCTGATGAAGCAGGCCACTTGGAACAAGATCCTCGGCGCCATGGTGGCCGTCCGTGAGAAGCACGGCTGGAGCACGGTGGGTTGAAGTCGCTGCCCGCCGGTGGCTCGCTCAAATCAAACTTTACACCCCACCGCCCCCGGCTATCTTCCGCCCTACAACTTACCTATGCGTAACTCAATGTTGCTCGCCTTCGCCCTTGGGGCGGCTGTCTTGACCGGTTGCGGCGGGGTGGAGCGCAAGCTGGGCCGCGGCATGAACAACTCCATGGAGATTATTCGTGGCGGAGAGATGCGCCGGTCCATTGAGCAGGCCGGCTTGTGGGACGGTCCCGACCAAGCCTTCTCCACCGGGTTGGTGCGCGGCATGGGCCGCACGATGGCCCGCACCGCCATTGGCTTCAGTGAGATCATCACCGCGCCGTTCCCCCCTTACGAACCGTATTTCTTCCCGGAGAAGTGGTTCCGCGACCCGACGACCAAGCTTCGCGCGGAACCGTTCACGGCGGACCCAGCCTACCCGGATGCCTACCGGCCCCGGTTGTTCAGCGACACCATCTTCCACACCGACTCGCGCATCGGCTTTGCGGGTGGCGAAGTCATTCCCATTGTTCCGGGCAGCCGCTTCCGGGTGTTTGAGTATTGAGGCAAACCTTCTTCCTCCGCGCCGGCACGAGAGTGTTGGCGCGTTTTTGTTTTGAGCACCGTCAGCCGCCAGTCGCCTTGTAAGGTCAACCTCCTGCTGAACATCCTCGCCAAGCGCGCGGATGGCTTCCACGAGCTGGAGACCGTGATGCAGCCGGTGCAGCTCTGCGACCAGCTCACGGTGGCCAAGGCGGCGACCGGCCTCACGCTCACTTGCAGCCTCGCCGCCCTGCCCGTGGACGGCACCAATCTCGTTCACAAGGCCGCCACCGCCTTCCTCTCCGCTGCGGCCATTACGGACGGGGTGAGCATCCGGCTCGAAAAGAACATCCCCCTCGCTGCCGGGCTCGGTGGCGGCAGTGGCAACGCGGCGCACACCCTGTGCGCGCTAAACGAGCTCTTCGGCCTCCCGCTCAATTCCGCGAAGCTTACCGAGCTGGCCGCCGCGCTCGGCTCCGACGTGCCGTTCTTCCTCCAATCCCAGCCCGCGTTGGCCACCGGACGCGGCGAACTGGTTCAACCTCTCTCGCCCTTCCCGGCCCTTCGCGGCGCGCACATCCTCCTCATCCATCCCGGCTTCGGCATCTCGACGGCTTGGGCTTATCAGTCGCTGGCGAAGTTTCCCGACGCGCTCAATGGCAAGGTCGGCCGCGCGCAGCACCTCATCAGTCTGCTCCAAGGCACGGACCTCGCCGCCGCCGGGCGCGCCTTCTACAACTCCCTCGAGGCCCCCGCGCTGCCGAAGCATCCGCTGCTCGCGCTCTATCAGGAATTCCTCCGGGCCAGCGGTGCCCCCGCCGTGCTCATGTCCGGCAGCGGCTCGACGACCTTTGCCATCGCCCCGAACCGCGAGGCCGCCGAGCGTCTCCGCGAGCGCTTCCAGTCCAAGTTCGGCCCCAGCGCGTGGACGGCCGTGGCGGCGCTCTGACCGCCGGGTCGTAGAGCAGAGCCTCATCTTACCTCTCTCCCTAGTTGGTGTTTTTTGCCCAGCCATTTTGGTTCGCAAGGCAACCGACCCAGTTCCGAAAGGTGCCTTGATCGGTCGGACAAGGTGCCTGACTTGGTCGGATCAGGTGGCAGACTTGGTTGGATCAGGTGGCAGACTTGGTTGGATCAAGTGGCAGAGTTGGTCGGGCAAGGTGCCTTGATCGGTCGGACAGGACGCCTTGATCGGCCGGACAAGGTGCCTTGATCGGTCGGAAAAGGTGGCACACCTTTCCCCAATAGCCCGCCGACCGTCAAAAACGGGTTCCCGCACTCTCCTAGACAGGGCCTGTCTGTCGCTTTTTGACCACTTCCGGCCTGGGTAGGGCGCGCTGTCCTCAGCGCGCCGCCGAGGCTCTTTGGCGTCGGGGATGACCGACGGCGGGGTGAGGACACCCCGCCCTACCAGCCGCCGGTTCATGCGGAAGCCTTGGGACGACTCCGGCGGTGGCTCCGAGCCGGAGGAGCAGGATGAACAATTGGATTCCGATCAAGATTTGAAGCGACTCCACACTCGACATCCTCCCGGCCGCGCCCAAACTTTTCCCCCCATGTCATACGCCGACTTTGTCCACCTGCACCTCCACACGGAGTATTCGCTCCTCGATGGCGCGTGCCGGTTGGACAAGCTCGCCGAGCGCGCCCATGACCTGAAGTTCCAGTCCCTGGCCATCACGGACCACGGCGTGCTTTATGGCGCGGTGGACTTCTACAAGGCCGTCCGCGAGAAGGGCATCAAGCCCATCCTCGGCTGCGAGGTTTACGTCGCGCACGGGGACCGGCGGGAGAGGAAGGCCGGCTCCGGCGGGGGCGGGGGCAAGGAGGTTTATCAGCATCTCCTCCTGCTCGCGAAGGACGAGGCGGGCTACAAGAACTTGGTGCAGCTCGTCACCAAGGCGCATCTCGAAGGCTTTTACTACAAGCCGCGCGTGGACAAGGAGCTCCTCACCCAGCACCACGACGGCCTCATCGCGCTCTCCGGCTGCCTCGCCAGCGAGATTTGCCAGCACCTCATTCACGACCAAGTGGAGAAGGCGCGCGACTCCGTGGATTGGTTCAAGCAGACCTTCGGCGCGGAGAACTTTTACCTCGAACTCCAGAACCACGGCATCCCCGAGCAGGCGAAGGTGAACCGCCACTTGATTCCCTGGGCCAAGGAGTTCGGCCTCAAACTAGTCGCGACGAATGACGTTCACTACGTCGAGAAGGGCCACTCCGCCGCGCACGACTGCCTCGTCTGCATCGGTCGGCAAATCGCGGTGAGCGACTCCAAGCCGCGCTACGTCCCGGGCCAGTTCTACCTGCGCAGCGCGGAGGAGATGAAGGCGCTCTTCGCCGACACGCCCGAGGCCGTGACGAACACGCTCGAGGTCGCGGAGAAGTGCAACGTGGACTTCGATTTCAAGACCCTGCACTACCCCGTCTTCCATCCGCCCGAGACTTACACGCGCGAGGGTTACTTGCGGAAGCTGCTGGCCGAGGGCTTGGGCCGTCGCTACACGCTGGACGTGAAGGCGGTGGGGAAGGAGTTCGTGGTCGAGGGCATCCGCGACGTGCGCAAGCTGCCGACGCTCGCCTGCAATCAGCCGGTCGCCGCGAGTTTTCCGGCGCGCGCGGGAGCCAGACCCGCCGACGGCGACGCTGAAGTGCCCATCCTCGACACGGACGGTTGGTCCCGAGTGACCGACGATGACCACGACGCGCACTCCGAAGTCGCCGCTGCATTGAGGGACCGAGCGGGGGAGGGGGAAAGTGTTCAGTCTTCGGTCTCCAGTGTTCAGTCGGACGACGAGGACGACCGCGAAGAGGAAGACGCCGCTGCCGACGCCCTCACGCTCCGAGTGCCAACCGAAGGCCGCAAACCCCAGCCCCAGACGCCAGACGCCAAACCACATTCCCTACCGTCTTTCGCCGATCCCGAAGTCACTGCCGCCATCAAGCTCATCATCGACCGCCTCCAGCTCGAGCTCACGGTCATCGAGAAGACCGGGTTCATCAGCTACTTCCTCATCACGGCGGACTTCGTCGCGAAGGGCCGTGAAATGGGCGTCGCGTGCGTGGCGCGCGGTAGCGCGGCTGGCTCGATTGTCACCTACCTGCTCGACATCGCGAACGTTGACCCCATCCGTTACAACCTCCTCTTCGAGCGCTTCCTCAATCCCGAGCGCGTCAACCCGCCCGACATTGACATCGACTTCGCCGACGACCGCCGCGCGGATGTCATCGAGTATGTGCGCCAGAAGTATGGCCGCGAGTCCGTCGCGCAAATCATCACCTTCGGCACGATGGGCGCGAAGTCCGTCATCCGCGACGTGGGCCGGGTGATGGGCTTGAGCTACGGCGAGTGCGACCGGCTGGCGAAGATGGTGCCCGCCGAGCTGAAGATGGATTTGGCCAAGGCGCTGAAGCAATCGGCAGAACTCAAGACGGCTTACGAGACCGAGGAGGTCACGCGCGAGCTGGTGGACAACGCCTTCGTGCTCGAAGACATCGCGCGCAACTCCAGCGTTCACGCGGCGGGCGTGGTCATCGGCGACCAACCGCTGGTGAACCTCCTGCCGCTCAAGCAGGACGAGGACGGCACCATCGTCACGCAATACCCGATGGGCCCCGTCGGCGACCTGGGCTTGCTGAAGCTGGACTTCCTCGGGCTCAAGACGCTCACCGTCATCCGCAACGTCTGCGACATGGTGAAGCAGACTCAGGGCATCACCATCGCCGTGGACGACCTGCCGCTCGACGACGCGAAAGCCTACGACCTGCTCAACAAAGGCAACACGGTCGGCATCTTCCAGTTGGAATCTGGTGGCATGAGGGACTTGTGCCGGAAGTTCCAAATCAGTTCCGTCGAGCACATCACCGCGCTCGTGGCGCTCTATCGCCCCGGCCCGATGGACCTCATTCCCGACTTCATCAAGCGCCGCCACGGCGAGGTCGCGATTGTCTATGAGCACCCGCTGCTCGAAGGCATCTCGAAGGAGACTTACGGCGTGCTCATCTATCAGGAACAAGTGATGCAGGCCGCGCAGATTCTCGCCGGCTACACGCTGGGCGGCGCGGACTTGCTGCGGCGCGCGATGGGCAAGAAGAAGGCCGAGGAGATGGCCCAGCACCGCAAACTCTTCGTGAAGGGCGCAAAGGAGCGGAACAACATCCCCGAGTCCAAAGCGAATTCCATCTTCGATTTGCTGGAGAAATTCGCCGGCTACGGCTTCAACAAGTCGCACGCCGCCGCCTACGCCATCGTCGCGTATCAGACCGCGTATCTGAAGGGCAACTACCCGGTCGAGTTCCTCAGCGCGATGCTGACGAACGACATGGGCACGACGGAGAAGCTCAAGATAGTCCTCGATGAAGCCAAGGCCCTCGGCGTGGAAGTGCTCTCGCCAGATGTGAACGACGGGCAGGCGTTTTTCTATCCAGCCAGCAGTGTTCGTAGCGCTTTGGGTTCAACGAGCGTTCTCCCTCACCCTAACCCTCTCCCGCTGGGAGAGGGGACAGCCACGAGCGCGAGCCGTGGTTCCAAGCCCCTTAGCTCCAACCCAGCGCAGGCTGTGTCTCTCCCTCTCCCAGCGGGAGAGGGCCGGGGTGAGGGAGAACGCGTCGGCAAAGCCAATGGTGCCGCGACCGCGACCGCATCCCATCCAGCATCCAGCATCCAGCATCCAGCATCGCCCGGCGCAATTCGCTTTGGTTTGGCGGCCATCAAAGGCGTGGGCGAGGCCGCTGTGAAAGGCATCATCGAAGCCCGCGACAAGGGCGGGAAGTTCACCAGCCTCACTGACTTCTGCGAGCGCGTGGACTCGCGCACCGTCACGCGCAAGACCCTCGAAGCCCTCATCAAGTGCGGCGCGTGCGACAGCTTCGGCGAGACGCGCGCCTCGATGTTCGGCGCGCTCGACCGCGTCATGGCCCGCGCCGCCAGTGCCGCCGCCGACCGCGTGCGCGGCCAGGTCTCGCTCTTCGGCATGATGGAGGAACCCGCCGCCGCCAAGGTCGAAAGGACCGCCCAGCTCCCCGAGTGGCCGCAGCACGAGCTGCTCGCGCACGAAAAAGAGTTGCTCGGCTTCTACGTCACCGGCCACCCGCTCACGCCGCTCGCGCCGCTCCTCGAAAAGTTCTGCCTGCACAACTCCACCACCGCCAAGACGCTCGCGGCCCGCACCATGACGCGCATCGGCGGGATGGTCGGCGCTGTGCAGCAAGGCATGAGCAAGAAGTCCGGCAAGCCCTACGCGATGGTCACGCTGGAGGATTTGGAAGGCACGTTCTCGATGCTCCTGATGAACGAGAACTACGACAAGTATCGCGAGTTACTCGTCAGCGGGAAGGCGCTCCTCGTCGTCGGCGAGGTCAACAACGAGGAAGACAAACCCAAGCTTTTCCCCAGCGAAATCATGCCGCTGGAAGACGCGCCGCGGAAGTTCACCAAGCAAGTCCACCTCCGCCTCTACCCCGCGCACGTGGACGGCGCGAAGCTCGAAGCCGCCCGCGCGCTCGTCGAGGCGCACCGCGGCAAGTGCCCGCTCTTCCTCTGCTTCCGCTACCCGGACGCGCCGCCGCTCTTCATCGAGACCCACGAGCGCTACGCCGTCGCCCCCACGCTGGCCTTCCAACGCGCCGTGGACGAACTCCTCGGCGAAGATACCTACTACGCGAAGGTGGACACGTCGGCCCCCGAGCGCCCGAAGCGCGCGTGGGAACGGCGCGGTGGCGGCGACGGTGGAGACGAGTAGCTCACCCGGAAAGTATTCAGTGGTCAGTATTCAGTAGCGACTCCGAGCTGACCACGCCGACGGACTGAACACTGAAACCTTTCCCCACATGCCTATACTCGCCCGCCACGACGCTCCTGACCTGCACTACGACCTCGTCGGCCACGGGCCGCCGGTGTTGTTCATCCAAGGCGTGGGTGTGACGGGCGACGGCTGGCTTCCGCAGGTCGAAGGCTTGAGCCGGGAGTTTCAAACCCTGCGCTACGACAATCGCGGCCTGGGCCGCTGCGTGCCGAGTCGTGGTCCAATCAGCATTGAAGTGATGGCTCAGGACGCTCGCGCGCTCATGGACTGCGTCGGCTGGGACTCGGCGCATGTTGTGGGTCATTCGATGGGGGGCGTCATCGCGCAGCAGCTCGCGCTCGACGTCCCCGGCCGCGTCCGCAGCTTGTCTCTGCTTTGCACCTTTGCTCGCGGACGTGACGCGGCCCGGCTCACGCCGTGGATTTTCTGGATGAGCCTGCGGACCCGCCTCGGCACGCGCCCGATGCGGCGCCGCGCCATGCTGGAGATGCTCTGGCCGCCCGCCGCGCTCGACGGTTTGGACACCGCCGCCTTGGCCGCTCGCGTCGGCGCGTTGGTCGGTCGCGACTTGGCTAACAACCCGCCCATTCTGCTCCGCCAACTCCGCGCGCTGGCGCGTCACGATGCCTCCGGTCGTCTCGGCGCGCTGGCCGGGCTGCCGACGGGGGTCTTGAGCGCCGAGCACGACCGCATTGCCCAGCCCGACAGCGGTCGCCGATTGTCGGAACTCATTCCCGGCGCTCGGTTTCAACTGCTGTCCGCTGTCTCCCACGGGGTGACGCTGCACCAGCCCGAGCTGGTGAATGGCTGGCTCCGTGAATTTCTCTCTGCGGAGGAACGGGGGTGGACGCAACGCCGACTCATCGCTGCCAAACCTTAAGCGGGCTAGAGAAATCATCCGTCCACACGCCTACGCGCGGGTTGCCTTCCAGCGGCGACCAACGGGTGCGGCGCTGAAACCCGGCTAAGTCCTCCGCACTTCGCGCCATCACCACCCAGTGCGCTTGCTCGCGCCCGGTCGCGAACTCCGCTTCCGTCAGCGACATGTCATCGCAGCCCAGTGCAACGAGGTGCAGGTCTGCGGCGAGGTTTGCGAGCACAGGTTCGAGGTCGAGGTAACGATTCGAGATGTGGAACGCGAGCATCCCGCCGGGCGCGAGCTTGCGCAGGTAAAGCGCCACCGCCTCGCGCGTGATGAGATGCACGGGAATGGCATCCGAGCTGAAGGCGTCGAGCACGAGCAGGTCGTAGTTGCCGTCCGCCGCCTCGCGGAGGCGCAAGCGCGCGTCGCCCTCCACGAGCTTCGTCTCCGCCGCCGCCGAGCGCGCGAGGAAGGTGAAGAAGTTCGTGTCCTGCGCGATGCGGAGCACTGACGGGTCAATGTCGTAGAACGTCCAGCGCTCGCCCGTCCGCGCATAAGCCGCCATCGAACCCGCGCCCAAGCCGATGACGCCGATACTGCGCGCAGAGCGTTTGGAGATGAGCCGGGCTGACTCCTGACTCCTGACTCCTGACTCCTGCGCCAACACCTTGAACACATCCCCCAGCGGTCCTTCGCGATGGTAGAAAGTCAGCGGTTCCGCCGCCCTCGCCGGGTCTAGAAACTGCCGTCCATGAATCGTCCGCCCGTGGACAATCTGTCGCGCGTCTCCGCTCGGCGACAGCGTCACGCGCGTGACGCCGAAGAAGTTTCGCTCAACGTGCAAGGTCTTGCCAAAGCCGCCCGTGAAGAACGCGCCGCCGAGAAACACCGCGCCCAACCCCAGCCCAAACCGGCGCGGCGAGTCCACGAGGAGAAAGCACAGCAGCAGCGGCAAGCCGAAGATGACGAGCGATTGGACTTGGGGCGGAATGAGCTTCGTCGGCGGGAGGAGGGCAGCGAGCGCGGCCGTGAGCACGGCGAGGCAGATTGGCCAGAGGAGGTCGCGGACGGGACTGGTAGGGTGAGACTCCGTCGAACCCCATTTGCCGACGCAGGAGGCGCGAGCGCCGCGAGTTTCTGGGCTGCCCGTGACCTCGCCCGAGATGCTCGCTGCGCTCGCCTCGCTGCGCTCGAGATGGGGCTCGACGGAGTCTCGCCTTACCGGGGGCGTCGCTTCCGCGCGCAGCCAACACGCGGCCATGAGGGCGAGCGGATATTCCACCACTGAATGAAACAGCATCGGCGCGAGCAGCGTGTTGAAAAGCCCGCCCAACACACCGCCCAGCGACATCCACAGGTAGAACTCCGTCAGGTGCTCGGGAGCGGGGCGGTCAGCCGCGAGGCGGGCGTGGCAGACCATCGTGGCGATGAAGAACACGCCGAGGTGGAGGCTCATCACGACCCACGCCGGTTCGCTCAAGCCCGCGCACATTTGGTAAGTCAGCGCCAGCGCGCCGATGGGCAAGGCCCGCGCGAGCAGCCGCGCGGAGAAGAGCTGCCGTCGCGCGAAGACGAAGACAAACGTGAGCAGATACAGCGCGAGCGGCAGCACCCAGAGCAGCGGCATCGAGGCGATGTCCGTCGTGATGTAAGTCGTCACGCCCAGCAGCAAGCTGGACGGCACGGCCGCGCAGACGGCCCAGTGCAGGCGGCGGCGGCGGCCGATGCGGGTAGGGCGGGGTGTCCTCACCTCGCCGTCGGCTGGCAGTTGCACAGTCGTCGTTCGCGGCGCAGTGAGGACACCGCGCCCTACCTTCGCGCCACACGCGAGCACCAGCACCGGCATCAGCAGGAATGCCGCTGCCCACAGCCAAGTTTGCTCCCGCAGCGGCCAGTTCAGCTCGATGAAGAGCGGGTAGCCCAGCAGCGCCGCGAAGCTGCCAAGATTGCTCGCCGCGTAGAGGAAGTAAGGGTCGTGCGAGCCCGCTTGGGACGAGGCAGCAAACCACCGTTGAAGCAGCGGCGTGGTGAGCGCCAGCACGAAGAACACGGGGCCGATGTTCAGCAGCAGTTGCAGCAACAGCCACGCGGTCGGCCAGTGTTGCCACGGTGCAGCGGCAGTTTCGTTCAGCTTGATCGGCAGCGTCGCCAGCGCGACGAGCAGGAGGCCGAGGTGAGTTCCAAGCTGGGTTCGCAGAGAGAAACGGCCGGTGAGCCAGTGCGCTGCGGCGTAGCCCGCGAGCAGCATCGCCTGGAAGAAAACCATGCAAGTGTTCCAGACCGCCGGTGCGCCGCCGAGCTGCGGGAGGACCAGCTTGCCGACCATCGGCTCGACCCAGAACAGCAGCGCAGCGCTCCAAAAGAGGGTGATGGCGAAGAGTGTGGTCACGCGGCGAACGCGCGACTGTAGGTGTGCGTTGGCGGCGAAGGCAAGGCGCAGGACCCGTGCGAAGTTTGCATCTACTTCGGCCATGCCCTAGGCTCTCCGCCAAGCTTATGAAACGATTCCTCTTCGCTCTCGCCCTCACCCTGACGCTCGTGTTCCCCGGTTTCGCGGCGGACCTCAAGTGGCTCACCGACTTGCCGCAGGCCAAGGCGCAGGCGAAGGCCGAGGGCAAGCTGGTGCTGCTCGACTTCACCGGCTCGGACTTTTGCTCCAGTTGCATTCGGCTGCACAAGGACGTGTTCTCGGCGAAGGAGTTCGCCGCCTTCGCCAAGGAGCGACTTGTGCTGATGGAGGTCGATTTCCCGCTGAAGAAGAAGCAACCCGCCGCCCTCAAGGCTGCCAACGAGGCGCTCTCCAAGGAGTTCAAGGTGGACGGCTATCCGACGCTTATCCTGCTCGCGTCCGACGGCAAGAAGCTCGGCGAGGTGGAGTTCGACCTTTTCGACGCGTCGGCCAAGGACATCATCGCAGCCATCGAGAAACTGGCGAAGAAGCCCACGCAATAGCATGAGCCGCTGCACTTGGGCGAAGTCGGACCTCGCCATCCCCTACCATGACCGCGAGTGGGGCGTGCCGGTCCACGACGACCGCGTGCTCTTCGAGTTCCTCATTCTTGAAGGCGCGCAGGCGGGCCTGAGCTGGGAGACGATCCTCAAGAAACGTGCAAGCTACCGGGCGGCCTTCGACGAGTGGGACGCGCGGAAGATCGCGCGATACGACGAACGGAAGGTCGCCGCGCTGCTGGCGAACCCCGGCATCGTGCGGAACCGGTTGAAGGTCGCGGCGACGATTGCCAACGCGCAGGCATTCCTCGCGGTGCAGGCGGAGTTCGGCAGCTTCGACAAGTTTCTCTGGCAGTTCGTCGGTGGCCAGCCGGTGCAGAACCGCCGACAGACGATGTTGGAAGTGCCCGCGAAGTCCCTGGAGTCCGATGCGATGAGCAAGGCGCTCCTGAAGCGCGGGTTCAAGTTCGTCGGCTCGACGATCTGCTACGCGCTGATGCAAGCCGTGGGCATGGTGAACGACCACTGTGTGGACTGCCCGCGCTGGCGGGAACTGGGCGGTCGGCCCTGAATCTGGACACGCGTTGGGCCGCGATGTTGTGGCCTCAACCGGATCGCGGCCGTTGAAGCTGGCGCTCCATTTCACACAGAGACGCAAAGCACGCGGAGACACGCCGAGTTGGAGCAAGCCGACAGCGGGCATCGGTTGTTGGTCTTCGCCCGGCGCTCCGGTGCGCGGTGGTGGATAGACTCGCGCCAGCGTCCTGGACTGCGGCAGCCCCCCCGCCGCTTTCTCGACGGCCTCGGAAGGCCCGCGCCCGGCCAAAGCGCCAGTGGACTGGCGCACTCCAAGACACTGGCGCGACGTCCCATGCGCGCTGAAGCGGTTTCCCTACTTTCCGCCCGCCGCGAGACTTTCGAGGTAGTCCACGAGGGAGGCGAGGTCGGGCACGCTGATGCCGGCGGCGAGGCCGTCGGGCATCAGGGACTTCTCCAGCTTCGTGCGCTTGGCGATGTCGCCGGGCTTGAGGGTGATTTCCTGCGCGGTGACGAGGCGGGCGATGATTTTGTCAGCGGCCTCGCTGATGACGAAGCCTTCGTATTCGGTCTCGCCGTCCTTCATCACGAAGCGGTTCGCCGCGAAGCCCTGCGCAATGCTCTTGCTCGGAATGAGGATGGCCTCCGCCAGCTCGCGGCGTTTGTAGATGGTCGCGACCTGCGAGAGGATGGGGCCGCGCGCGGGTTCGCTCGGGCTGACGGTGTGGCAGTTCGCGCAGCCGAGCTGGGCGTAAACATCCTTGCCCCGCGCGACGGTGCCCTTGGTGGTGAGCACGGCGGCGAGCACGTCCTCGACTTTCAGCGTGCCGATGAGCGGGCCGGTGGACGGGGCGGTTTCCAACTTCAGCCGGTCAACGGCCTTCTTCGCGGCGGTGGCGACGGCTTTGTCGGCGTCGCTGACGGCGGCGAGAATCTTGGGCGCGAGGGTCTTCTTGTTCGCGCTGATGCTGGCTTCAATCAACTGCGCGCGGCGTTTCGGCTCCGCCCAGCCGGCGTCGAAGGCGGCGGCGAGATCGGCTTTGCCCTTTTGCTTGTCCTTCAAGCGGTCGTGAATGCGGAGGAGCGCGGTGTCGGCCCAGAGGGAGGCGTCGCCGTTCGCCTTCGCGGCTTCGGCGGTGAGGGTGGCGAGCTGCTTCTCGACCATCGTGGAGTTCAGGAAGGCTTCCGTCGCGGCATCCACGAGCGTGCCGTCGCCCTTGCTCTGCTTGAGTCTCGCGACGCCGGTGAGGAGGGCGCGCGTGGTGTCGGCGTTCAGGTCGGACTTCGCCAGCGCGGTGATGGCGGCGGCGCGGACGGCGGGCGCAGCGGTCTCGGCGGTGGCGTTGCGGGCGAGCAACGCGTGCGCGCCGGGCGGGACGGTTTGCGCGCGGGCGAGCTGCTGCACGAGCACCGGCTCGACGCTGGGGTCTTGCTGCGCGAGGGCGAGGAGCTTATCGAGGGACGCGCCGCCTTCGAGGCGGTGGCGGTTGAGTTCGCCGGCGAGGAAGACGGCTTCCTTCGCGTCGGCCTTGGCCATCACGGCGGTGAGGGTGTCGGCGATGCGCTTCGACTCAGTCCATTCCTCGGGCTGGAAGTAAGGCCCGCGCGTGTCGGGCCGCGTGCCCCAGCTCGTGCCGGTCCACTTGCCTTCGAGGAAGTGCAGGCGGGTGAGGGCGGTGAGGAGGCCTTGGCGGCGGGAGAAGTCCGTCTCCTTCGCGAGGCGCGTGAGGAGGGCGTCCACGACGGCGGGCTCGTGCAAGAGGCGGAGGACGCGGAGGGCGGCGTCGCGCAGGCTGGGGGAATCGGTGCGGTCCACGGCGGCGAGGCAGGCATCGGAGGCGCGCAGGGCGATGAGGGCGCGCATCGCGGTGTGGGCGATGGTGGCGTCGGGGTCGGTCAGCAGGGGGAGCAGGGCAGAGGAATTGGGGGCAAAGGATTTTGAGCCAAGGCGGGCGGCGGCGACGAGGGCTTCCTTGCGGGTGCGGGCGTCGGGGGATTTCAGCGAGGCCAAGACGGTGGGCACGGTGACGCTGGCGTTGAGCGTGCGCTCGTCGTCGGTGAGCGCGCGCAAGGCCCAGGCGGCGAGGGTGGGGTCGGCGGTGAGCTTCGCGACGGAGTCGTGGGCTTTTGCGCCGAGGGCTTGCGTCAGCGCGAAGAGCGCGGCGATGCGGGTGGGGAGGGGCTTGGATTTGTCGGCGGCGAGATTGAACACGGCGGTTGCAGTCGGGCTTTCACCCCTCACCCCGGCCCTCTCCCCTCCGAGGGGCGAGGGAGAAGAACTGCGGCGGATGAGCGTGCGCTGCGCTTCGAGGCGCGTGCGGTGGCTGGGGCTTTCGAGCAGCTTCACCAGCGCGGCGTCGGTGGCCTTCGCGAAGTCGGGGAGCGCGGGGGCTTGGAAGTTCTTCGGCGTCACGCGGACGATGTAGCCCACGTCCATGCCGGCCCAGTTGAAGGTCGCGCCCTTCCAGCTCGCGGCATACACGCGGCTCGACGCGTCCACGTCGAGGTCCGTCGGGCGCGTGAACTTCAGGAACTCGGCGGGCTTCTCGGTCTCGGCGAAGGTCGCGCCCTTCGGCGTGACGGCGTGGCGATAGATGACGCCACGGCCCCAGTCGGCGGTGAACGGCGCGTTGGCCCACGCGGCGGGGAAACCGGGCTCGGCAATCCACGCCGCGCCGCAGCCGGAGCCGCCACCGTAGTCCGCGAGCGGCGCGATGAGTTCGTCGGCGAAGTTTTTGTAGAGCGAGGGATAGCCGTGTTCCTCCAGCCCGCTGAAGTGATGGAAGCGCACGTCCCAGCCGCCGCCGTCGTTGGTGTTGTCGCGCGCGAAGCTGTCCAGCTCGGGGCTGACGGCGGCTTCGAGGATGTTCCGCGTGCCGCGCGCGAAGAGGTGCAGGCCCGTGCCGTCGGGGCGGAAACGCACGATGCCGCCGCCGCGCAATTGAAGTTTCCGTCCGTCCGTGCCCTCGGCTTCCATGAAACCGAAGTCGCCGATGGCCGCGTAAATCCAGCCGTCCGCGCCGAGCTCGATGCCGTTGCTGGTGTGGTCGGCGGGGCGGTCCTTGAAGCCGAATGCGATGTTCTTGATAAGCACCTTCGTCTCGTCCGCGTGGCCGTCGCCATCGCGGTCAATGAAGGCGGTGACGTGCGGGGGATGCAGGCAGATGACGCGGTCGTGGTCCCAGAGCAGGCCGCGCGGGGAATCCACGTTCGCGACGAAGACCTTCACCTCGTCGGCCTCGCCGTCGCCGTTGGTGTCGCGCACGCGGAGGATGCGGCCAAGGTTCGGCAGGCGACCGAGCGAGCCGTTGCCATCGCTGGAAACGTAGAGCGTGCCGTCCGGCGCGGCGGCGACGAAGACGGGGTAATTCACGGCGGGCGGCGTGGCGAAGACCTTCACGTCGAAGCCTTCGGCGGCTTTCACCTCGGCGAGGATGCCGGCGACTTTCTCAGCGTTGACGGGCTTCATCTTCTCGACCTCGGCAACGGACGGGAGCACCGGCGGCTCTTTGTCGGCGGCCTTGGCTTGCTTGCCCTTCTTGCCAGCGGGAGGCGCAGCGGGCGCAGGCTGCGGCGCGCCCTTCTCACCGAGCACGGCGAACTCCCAGAAGCTGCCCCAGCCGCCTTGCGTGGAGCCGAGGAAGGTGACGCGGACGTGGCGGGCGGCGGTCGCGGCGAAGTCGTTTTGCGTCGCGCCGGCCTTGGTGTTCTTCGCGGCGTCGGCGAGCGGCTGCCACGACTGACCGTCGGCGGAGGTTTCGAGACGGTAGTGGTAGGTGTTGTTCTTCGACTCCCAGTTGATGTGAACGCCGGTGATTTTTTGCTCCTTGCCGAGGTCCACTTGGAACGTGTGGCCGGGGCCGCCGCCGTTCGCGCACCAACGCGTGTCGGGGTCGCCGTCAATGGCGTTGGCGGCGTAGTTGCCCTTCCCGGATTCCTCGCTCGACGCCTTCGCAGAGCCGGCGACGGCGAGGTTCGGGCGACCGTCAATCGGCGCGATGACGATGGGCTTGGCCGGCGCGTCTGGCTTCGGCGCGGGCGCTGGCGGCGTGAGTAACTTCGCCTTGGCTGCGGCGCTGCCGACTTGCTGTGCGGCGGTCGTGGCGGGAACGGGCTTGAGGTAGGTGGGGTTTAGCTTGTCGCACGACCAGAGCAGGCCGCGCGTGACGAGGTCGAGGTAACGCGGGTCGGCGACGGTGTCGTTGTTGTGGCCGACGGTGCTGCTGAAGACGCGCGTCTTGCCGCCAGTGCCGTATTGATTGACCCAGGTGACGACCGACTCGACGGCGCGCTCGCTGCCGTCCTTCTGCTTGAGCAACTGCTTGCCGCGCATGAGCGGCGTGGCGGTGGGGAAGATTTTGATGTTGTTGTAAAGCTCCTCCTTGATGGTGGTCCACTCGGGCAGGCCGGCCATGATGGGGTGGTCCTTGGCGACGGTCGTGAGCTGAATCGGTTCTTGCGGGCCGTGGCCGGTGGATTGGAGGCCGAGGAGGTCGAACCACAGCGCATCGGGCGAGCCGGGCACGACGGGCTGGCTGATGTTGCCGACACGGTAGCTGTGCATCGCGCAATGGAGGTTCACAGCGGGGATGCCGGCGCGGTGCGCGGCGAGGATGTTGTTCACGTAGGCGACGTCTTTCACGTCGGCGGAGCACTCGTCGTGGACGATGACATCGTAGCCCTTGGCCCAGTCGGGCTTCTGGTAAGGCGCGAAGGTCGCGCGCGTGCTGCGGTCGAAGGAATGAATCGCGTCCACCTCGACGTGCGCGCGGGCTTCGAGGCCCTCCTTGAGGATGAGATGCTGCACCGCGTAGTCGTGGCAGCAACCGCCGGCGAAGAGCAGCACGCGCAAGGGCTTGGGCGCGGCGGCGGGTGAAGTGAGGGCGAAGCCGGTGAGGAGCGCGGCGAGGAGGAACAGTTTTTTCATGGGCAAAGCAACAAGGGCGAGAGTGAAGCGGAGCGGGGAACTGAGGTCAACGTGGGAGACGGAGACCGGTGTCACCGAGGGATTCAATGGTGGCTAGCGGTCGGCGCAGACGCGGCAGGCAGAGGTGGCGGAGCGCTTTGAACAGCGGCTGACGGCGTGCGGAACGGCAGCTTCATCAAGCCCCAAAACGTGTGCTGCACCGGTTCGTGGATACCGAAGTTTCCCGGCTTCCGGTCGCGCGGGAGGTAGTGCGTGCCGAACACGATGTCCCACAGCGGGAGGAAGCTGGCGAAGTTTTTGTCCACCGCAGCCGGGTCTTTGGAGTGGTGCCAACGATGATAGACCGGCGACGTCATGACATGCCGCAGCGGACCCCAATCCCAGTCCACGTCCGCATGGCCGAGCAACGCGAAGACGCCCAGCGCGGGTCCCGCCCCCGCCGCCGCACCCGGACCGAAGCCCAGCAGCAGGAACGGGAAGAACAGCAGCGCGTTGGCGACGATGTCGTTCACCGGATGCCCGCGCACGCTGGCCAACCAATCTAGCCGCTCGGAGCTGTGATGCACGGCGTGGAACCGCCACAGCTTGCCGCCGTGAAAGGCGCGGTGAATCCAGTAGAGCAGGAAGTCGCCGAGCAGAAAGGCCAGCAGGAATTGCCCCCAGCCCGGCAGCCGCGCTATCGGACCGAAGCCCTGGTATTGTCCAGCCTTCAGCGCCTCCCACGAGATGACGCCCAGCGGCACGAGGAAGAGCACGGCGACAACGCTGATGAGAACGAGGTTGATGGGCTTGGTCACCAGCGCATCGAACGCATAGAGCAGCGCGTCGGTGAGCATCTGTGGACGTCGCCAGGGCTGCCCGCGCTTGTTGCCGCAGAGGTGCTCGACGAGCCAGAACAGGCCGACGAGAAACGCCAAGGAGAAGAGGAGTTGACTCATGGGCGAGCCGGGGCAAGTCGGCTGTGGGGATTGCAAGTCACCGGCACGGCATCACGCCAGTGTCGGCGGCGCGAAGCCCTCGCGGTAGGTGCGAGAGAGGATTTCCTTGTTCGCCTGGTCGTGGTTGGTGAAGCGGAAGTTCACGGCGTCCCAGCGGAGTTCCTGGCCGGGGAAGCGCGTGGCCTTCGCGGCGAGCAGCGCTGGCTCGGTGATGCGCCAGCCGATGGTCAGCGGCGTCCAGAGCGGCTTCTTCGCACCGAGGCAGTTGTCGGCCCAGTCCTTCCAGTGGTGGCGCGGCTCGACGGTTGGCAGCGGTTCGTTGGCGACGACCTGGCCCTTGCGGAAGACGGTGATTTTCCCGTCGGCTTGGAGGAGCAACGTGCCCTCGGTGCAGACGACCATCGTGTGGTTCGCGCCGACTTTGAGCGGCGGCAGGTTCAGCGCGGCGAAGGACGGTTGCAGCGCGTCGTCGTTGTAGCGCACGACGAACTTCTCACGTGCGAACTGGTTGCGGCCGGCGTAAGTCAGCGTGCTTTGGTTGTGCGAGGTGTGGCTGTTGTTCGAGGCCTTGGGCGTGTGCGTGATGACGGCTTCGGGCGACGGGAGGTCATAGGCGAAGTAGAGCAAGTCGAGCAAGTGGCAGCCCCAGTCCGCAAGCTGGCCGCCGCCAGTTTCCCAGAACGAACGCCAGCGGCGCGGGGCGAGGTCGTCACTGTAGGGAAGCTGTTTGGCGAGCGGGCCATTCCAGAGATTCCAGTCGAGATAATCGGGCACGGGCTTGGCAGGCGTGTAGTCGCCCCACGGGTCGCCGAAGTAAGTGCCGCGCGCGACGCTGCCGGTCCAGACGTAGGCCTCGACGGCTTTGCCGAGCTGGTTCTTGCGGAGCATCTCGACGGCCTGCATACGGCCGGGGTTGCAGGAGCGTTGATTGCCCATCTGCGTGATGGAGCCGGGCCGGGCGGCGAGGGCATCGCGCATCAGGCGCAGCTCGTCGAGCTGATGCACGAGCGGCTTCTGGCCGTAGAGATGCTTCTTGTGCTTGAGCGCGGTAATCATCATCGGCGCGTGATGGAAGTCCGGCGTGGCGACGTTCACGGCATCGAAATCACCGGCCCGGTTGGCGAACACCTCGCGGTAATCCTTCACGCCCCAGGCGTTGGGGAATTCCTTCTTCATCTTGTCCAACTCGCGCTGGTCCACGTCGCTGAAGCCGGCCCACTCGACTTGCGGATGGCTCTTCAACGCGTTGCGATCCGCGCCGCCCATGCCGCCGACGCCGATTTGGTAGATGCGGAGTTTGCTGTTGAGGTTCGTCTGCGCGCGAGCGAGCGGCGAGAGCGCGGCGAGGCCGGTGGTGAGCACCGCGCCGGTGCGGAGGAACGTGCGGCGGGTGACGGGGGAAGTGTGAACGACGGGTTGCTGGATGTTCATAATGCTTGGGCCAGATGATAAGTCGAAGCGCCTCCGCCTCAAGCAAACTCTCGCGGCGAGTCGGGCCGACAGCTCGCCCGCACGCCACCTTCCGTTGCGGTCAGTTGCTGAACGACGGCGGCTCGTCTGGATTCGTCGGTGGGGCGGTGGGTAGGTCCGTCTTCGCGGCGTCGCGTTCGAGGAAACGCACCACCTTCCAGAACGCCACGCCTACAATACTCAAGGCCAGCACCGCCAACGCCGTGCCCACCGCCATGTCGTGTTGGCGTTCGTTGGAAACCCCGCGCGTGGCCAGCGCAAACCCCGCCAACGTGCCCAGTGTCAGCACGAGGGTGAAGCCCACCGCCAGCTTCACCGGCGGCGGACGCCCCTCGGCCAACGCGCGGAAGAACACCCGCTCCGCCACATACCACGCCCCGCCCGTCACCGCCGCACCCACCAGCAGCGTAACGAGCGAGAATTCGATCTGGAGCGTGGGATTGACCGACTTGATGGCCTGCACGAACGCGGCGGTCAGGCCAAGGCAACCGGCCCCGGCGTATTGCAAGAGGCGGAGGAAGTCGTGTTCGGATTTCGGATTGGGCGACGGCGTCACGCGGGGAACCTAGCGCGGAGGCGGACTTGGGCAAAGCTCCGCGTGCCGGGATGCCGTCGGGCGCAAACGCGCGCGGCGCTTCTTCGCTCTTCAACCCGGAAAAAACTCCGTAACCTCCGCCCCCAACCGCCTCATGCACCAGTGACATGAACCAACCACCTTCCCCCGCCACCTGCCCGCAGTGCCACGCCGCCCTGCCCGCCGACGCCCCGCAAGGCCTCTGTCCCGCGTGCCTCCTCGCCGCCGTCGCTGAACCCACGGAGGCCGGCACCGCTCCGGCCCCGCGCACCCCGCCGCCCACGCGTGAGCAAGTCGCCGCCGCCTTCCCGCAACTCGAAATCCTCGAACTCATCGGCGCCGGCGGCATGGGCTACGTCTTCAAGGCCCGTCAGCCCAAGCTCGACCGCCTCGTCGCCCTCAAACTCCTCCCGCCCCACCTCGGCACGGCCCCCGCCTTCGCCACCCGCTTCGAGCGCGAAGGCCGCCTCCTCGCCCGCCTCAGCCACCCCAACATCGTCACCGTCCACGACTTCGGCTTCGCCCGTGCCGGCTATTTGCAATCGCCGTCCCTCTCAACTCTCAACTCTCAACCCTCAACTTCCCAAAGCGGTTTCTACTACCTGCTCATGGAATACGTGGACGGCGCGAACCTCCGCCAAGCCCTCCGCGCCGGCCGCTTCACCCCCGCCCAAGCCCTCGCCGTCGTCCCGAAGATTTGCGAAGCCCTCCAGTTCGCCCACGACCAGGGCATCCTCCACCGCGACATCAAGCCCGAGAACATCCTCCTCGACGCGAAAGGCCGCGTGAAACTCGTGGACTTCGGCATCGCCAAACTCATCGGCGACCCGGCCAGCCAAGACGCCCCGCCCCAGACGCCAGACCCCATCCTCCATCCCCGCCCCGCCGCGCTCACCTCCGCCACCGCCGCCCTGGGCACGCCCAGCTACATGGCCCCCGAACAACGCGACCGCCCCGCCGACGTGGACCACCGCGCCGACATCTACAGCCTCGGCGTCGTCTTCTACGAGATGCTCACCGGCGAACTCCCCCTCGGCCAATTCGCCCCGCCCTCCGCCAAATCCGCCAGCGACCCGCGCGTGGACGAAGTCGTCCTCCGCGCCTTGGAGCAACAGCGCGAGCACCGCCAGCAAAGCGCCGGCGAAATCAGAACTCAGGTCGAAACCATCGTCGCCACGCCCGGCAGTCGCCGAGCTCAGGAGGCGGAGGCCAATGCCGAACGCGGAATGCGGGCTGTGGGATCGCCCGCCGCCTCAGGCGGCGAGTCCCCCGAGATTTCCTTCTTTGCCACGTTGCTCAGTGCGCTCGTCGTGGCGGGGCTGATTACGCTGCTGGTGGTCAGCCTCCGACCCACCACCCCGCCCGCCCTCGTCACGAGCGTTACGTCCACCAACGCCCCCGCCAAAGCCGCTCCGCCCAAGCCGGTGCCCGACCTCACGCCCAAGCAAATCACGTTCACCGACTTCAAGAATGTCAACGGGAGCGTCTGGCTCACCGCGAAAACCACGCTTGGCCCCGGCGAATCCTTCCAGTCATGGCTTGTCCTGTCGGATGGCACGCGTGAGTTGGCGATGAGTAACGAGGGCGTATACGGCCACGGCGGCAAGGAAAGTGGCATCAGCAGTTGGGGCTGGCAGTTTCGCGCCCCGGTTAGCTCAAACGAGGTGCTGACTCAACTGCGCGAGCGCTGGGATGGCAAACTCTTCGCGTGTCCGCCGGGGAAGCCCATCCCCGTCTTCACCCTCACCAACGAGGCCGGGCTGATGTTCTCCGGTGAGGTGCAGTTCAACCGCACCACTGCCAACCCCGCGCAACCGGCGGTCGCTGCGGTGATGGGCCGCAGCCAAATGTCCTTCGCTGCCATGCTCACCTTCACGAGCACGGTTCCAGACGGCTACTCGCTGCACGTCCGCGCCACCGGGAGCGAGGCGCACTCCGCGCGTCTAGTGTTGAGCCGAAGCGCCTCCAAGTATTCCACCGACGCCCACTGCTCGTGGCATTGGAGTGACTTCGAGTTTGCCGGGGTGCAGTCCGCCGCTGCCAAGCAGGTGCAAACGCTCTTCGCGCAAGGCCCGCTGCTCGTCACCAACGGCCAGCCGCGCACCGTCTTCTCCGTCACCAACGCCAACGGGAAAGTGTTTGCCGGTCAGTTCGAGCTGCGCGGGCCGGACTTCGTCCCGCCGCCGGTCCCGGCTGCAATGCGCCTACCGTTGCCAGTCATTCCGACTCCCTCCGCACCCGCGCCGCGGGTGGAGGCACTACCGCCGCTGCCGCCGACTTCGCTCGGTTCGGTGCCCTTGCCGCTGCCCAGCCTGCCCCGGCCAATCCGACAGTCCCAGTGGACGCCGCCGTTGCCGACATCAGCTCCCGACCTTCGCCCCGCCGAGCCGGTCAAGCCCTCTGCGCCCGAGGCTACCGCGCTGTTGGACAAGCTGCGTCGCCAGTATGCCAACGCCACTAACCTCGTCGTCGAAGGCCACGCCTTCACCACCCAAGCTCGGCCGGACCGCCCGGCCTTCGTGTCATCCAATCACTTCGCCATCAAGCTGGGTCGTCCCAACCTCTACCGCGTCGCATGGACGCTCTTCCCCGCTGGAAACCCGCCGCGCAAAGGAGCCGCCTGGTCGGACGGGGACGGCGACTGGTCGTGGACGGAAGGGGACGCGCTCATCCGCGACACCAGCCGCAAACTAGCCTTGGGCCGCAGCGTGGGGACGACCTCTTTCGTGACGGCTTGGCTGCCAGAGCTGTTCTTCGGCGAGGCCCCGTGGATCTCAGTTCTGCGCGAACTTCGCATCGAGCGGGACGAAGTCGTGGATGACGAGCCTTGCACCCTACTCACTGGAAACGCACCCAACTATGTCAGCACCGACCGCACCTACACGACGCGACTTTGGGTCTCGAAGCGCGATTCCTTCCTCCGCCGCGTCGAACACGTCAGCACGGTGACTGGCGAGCAACGGGAGCCGTTCGCGCCTCTGAACGTCCCCGTGGGCACGACCTTCACCACCCGACAAAACTACCGCCTCGTCGTCACTGGCCAGAATTTGACGGCGGACGACTTCAAGTTCACCCCGCCCGGCGCAACCAAGTGAAACCAATTCCCTATGCCAGTCAGCGGAAAGCCCACCGGATGCCACGGCGCGTGCCTTCAGCTCGCGCCCCCGGTAGGGCCGCGTTGCTGCGCGGCCTCGGCTTACCAGGGCAAGCGGTGGCCGACCAGCAGGTCGGCCCTACCAGGTTCAAAGCGAGAGTGTCCACGCTTGCCGGGTCCACAGATGCTCTCCACCGGACTCCAATGGGAGAACGCCTCACTTGACCTCCCACGCCTCCACTCCCGCCACGCCGCCCGCCGGTGCGTTCCACATCACGCAGTGGACGCGCGTGCTCGCGGCGCGCGGCGATTCTCCGGAGTCACGCGCAGCGCTGGGGGATTTGTGCGGCGCTTACTACGGGGCCGTGCTCGCGTTCATTCGTCGCTCGGGGCGCGAGGAGGACGCGGCGCGCGAGCTGACGCAGGAGTTCTTCGCCCGGCTGCTCGCGCGGCAGGGCGTGGACACCGTCATGCCGGAACGCGGGCGCTTCCGCTCCTTCCTGCTCGGCGCGGTGAAGCATTTCCTCGCGGACATGCACGACCGCGCGCGCGCCGCCAAGCGCGGCTCCGGCACCGCCCCGCTCCCGCTCGGCGTCGAGACGGACACCTCGCCTGGCCTCGAATTGCCCGACGCCACCGCGCCGGACCCGGAGCGGGAGTTCGACCGCAAGTGGGCGCTCACCGTCCTCGACCGCGCGCTCGCCGCGCTCGCTCGCGAGCAGGCGGAGGCCGGTCGCGCCACGCACTTTGCCACGCTGAAACCCTGGCTCACCGGCGACACGGAGACCGTCTCGCAAGCCGACGCCGCGCTCGCCCTGGGCTGCAACGAAGGTGCCGTGAAGGTGGCCGTCCACCGCCTCCGCCGCCGCTTCCGTGAGCTGGTGAAGGCGGAGATAGCGCAGACCTTGTCCGACCCCGCGCAGGTGAAGGACGAGCTGGCCTGCCTGCAAGCGGCGCTGGTGGGGAAGTAGGAGTTGCCCGCGAATCACGCGAATAGACGCGAATGGGGGGAAGGCCCCGAAGCGCAAAGCGGAAGTGCTGGCGACTTGCAGTCGCCGCCGGAAACGCTCGTGACACGCGGGGCGGCGACTACAAGTCGCCGGCACGGGCGCACGACATTCATTCCGCATTCCGCATTCCGCACTCTGCATTCCTATTCGAGGCGCACCTTGGGGTTCAGCCAGGCTTGCACGATGTCCACCACGAGGTTGAAGCCCAGGATCAGCGCGGCGAAGAAGAAGACCGTGCCGCCCACCACCGGGATGTCGCGGTCGAAGACCGAGCCGACGAAGTATTTGCCCAAGCCCGGGATGTTGAAAACCGTCTCGATGACGAACGACCCGGTGATCAAGCCCGCCGCCGCCGGGCCGAGGAACGTAATGACCGGCAGCAAGCCCCCGCGCAACGCGTGTCGCGTCAGGATGCGCAGGCCCGAGGCGCCCTTGGCCCGCGCCGTGCGGATGAAGTCCTGGCCCATGACCTCCAGCATCCCGCCGCGCGTGAGCCGCGCGATGTAGGCGGCCAGATGGCAGCCGAGCGTGAGCGCGGGGAGCACGCGGTCGCCGGGCGTGTTCCAGCCGGAGGTGTTGAACCAGCCGAGCTTGAGCGCGAAGAGCAACACCAGCAGCGGCCCGAGCACGAACGTGGGCAGCCCGACCCCGACCATGGCGAAGGACATCGGCACGTAGTCTTGCGCGGAGTTGGGCTTTTGCGCCGCGAGCATCCCGGCGGGCAGCCCGATGACCAGCGCGATGAGGAGCGCCCACGCGCCCAGCTCCAGCGACACGGGGAAGGACTCGCGGATGATTTCCCCGACGGTGCGGTTCGCGTGGCGGATGGAGGGCTGCTGGCCGGTGACCAGGGTCTTCAGGAAGTGGACGTATTGTTCACCCAGCGGTTTGTCCAAGCCGTAGTGCGCCTCCAGTCGTTTGAGAATCTCGGGCGGAATGCTCTTCTCCGCCGTGAACGGCCCGCCCGGCGCGTAGCGCACCATGAAGAAGGTAAGCGTCGCCACCGCCCAGAGGACCGGGAGCGTTTGCAACAGGCGGATGAAGAGGAAGCGGGCCACGAGCTTAGCGAAATGATGAAGGATGAAAGATGAAGGCTGAAGGATGAAAGGGGGTGTTCCGACGGGAAACTGTCTCGATTTGACCACCCAACGTGCCAAGGCGAGCACCAGACGTGGGGCAAAATCCTCCCTCGCACGGGGCCAGACCAACCGGGACACGAGCTAGACCGGTCTGGATGTGAGCTAGACCGGTCGGGACACGAGCTAGACCAGTCGGGACGTGAGCTAGACCGGTCGGGACGTGAGCTAGACCACAAAATAAACGACATCGACGGCGTCTATCTCGTTCCCTGGGTGGTCTAGCTCGTTTGCCGGTTGGTCTATGCCTACTCAAGGGTGGTCTAGGTCGAGTCACAGGTGGTCCAGAGAGGGGGACGGCTGGTCCAAGCCAGTTCACGGGTGGTCTGGACGCTTCGTTGGGTGGTCTGGGTCGGGGTTTTGGTGGTTGGAACGGGAGTTTGGCTGGTCCGGGGCGTAGCGTGGGTGGTTCAGATGGGGGCCAAGCAAGATTCAGCGGAACCCGGGCTGGTCGGCTCAAATTCACTTTCTCCCTCACCCCGGCCCTCTCCCGCTGGGAGAGGGAGAAAGGCAGTCCGCGTCCCGGCGAAAGGGCAGGCTTGGCGGCACGTTGCGGCGTGAAGCGCGTTCCCTCTCCCAGCGGGAGAGGGCCAGGGAGAGGGAGAGCGGCCACTTGCGCCAAAGCGCGTTCGGATGGTTCAAAGACCTCGCTGCTTTTCTCCCTCACCCCAACCCTCTCCCGCTGGGAGAGGGAGAAAGGCAGTCCGCTGGTCTGCTTGTGCGAACGCTGGTCGGCAGTGGGTGATGGGGATAATTCTCCCACTGCTTCACTCCCCATCAGTGTTCCATCTGTGACCATCTGTGGCTAAAAAATCCGCCTTCTCACCTCGGCGGCTACTCCAGCGACAGGTGTTCGTAGGGATGGTGGTCGAGGAGGTTCGAGTGCCAGCCTTGGAGCTTGGGGCTGATGAGGTGCGGGCGGGTGTAGAAGTAGATGGGGAGGATGGGCATTTCATCCATGAGGATGGCTTCGGCCTTTTGGAAGAGTTCGAGCCGGGCGGCGGCGTCCGCAGTGCGGCCGGCCTCGGCGATGAGGCGGTCGTAATCAGCGTTGCCCCAGCCGGTCTCGTTCTGCCCGCCGCCGGTCACCCACATGTCGAGGAAGGTGTTCGGGTCCACGTAGTCGCCGGTCCACCCGGCGCGGCAAATCTGGTAGTTGAGTTGGCGCTGGGAATCCAAATACACCTTCCACTCCTGGTTCAGCAGCTTCACCTCGATGCCGAGGTTTTGCTTCCACATCTGTTGGATACTCTCGGCGACGCTGCGGTGGGTGTCCTGCGTGTTGTAGAGAATCTCGACGGACGGAAAGCCCTTGCCGTCGGGATAGCCGGCGGCGGCGAGAAGTTTTTTGGCTTCGGCGATGCTGGGGTTGAGCTGGGCGCGGCTGGTGTAGCCGGCGGTGCCGGGGGGCGTGAGGTTCAAGGCGGGGAGTTGGCCGGCCTTGGTGACGAATTTGACGATGCTCGGGCGGTCAATGGCCATGGCGAGGGCTTGGCGGACGCGCTTGTCGTTGAGCGGGGGCTTGGTGGTGTTGATGCGGTAGAAGTAGGTGGAGAGGTAGGGGTCGATGCGGATGTGGCCGGGGTTGTTCTGCTGATACACAGCGATTTTGGTCGGAGGCACGATGTCGGTGACGTGCAGTTTGCCGTCGCGGAACATGCGCTCCTCGGTGGCCTGGTCGGTGATGGGGAGGAAGCGGATTTCGTCGAGCTTCACGGCGGCGGCATTCCAGTGCTTCGGGTTTTTGACAATGCTGATGAACTGGTTCACTTCCCATTTGCCGAGGGAGAAGGGTCCGTTGCTGACGAAGTTCTCGGGGCGGGTCCACTTGCCGCCGCGTTCGTAGGCTTTGCCGTGCTTCTCGATGGTGGGCAGGTGGACGGGCATCCAGGAGGTGTGGTTGACGAGCGAGAGAAAGTAGGGCGTGGGGCCGACGAGCGTGATGCGGAAGGTGTGGTCGTCCACGACGGCGTAACCGACCTGGGTGAAGTCTTTCAGCTTGCCCTCGTTGTAGGCCTGCGCGCCTTTCACGACGTGGTGCATGTAGGCGTATTGCGCGGCGAGGGTGGGTTCGAGGACGCGCCGGTAGCTGCGGTGGAAGTCGTGGGCGGTGACGGGGTCGCCGTTGGACCACTTCGCGTTCTTGCGGAGGAAAAAGGTGTAGGTGAGCTGGTCGGTGGAGATTTCCCAGCGCTCGGCAGCGGCGGGAATGGGGTGGAGGTCCTTCGGGTCTTCACCGGTGAGGCACTCGAAGAGGCCCATGAGAATCATGTGCTCGGGCACGCCGGTGACGAGCTGGGGGTCGAGGTCGGATGGCTCGGCGCCGTTGCCGCGCAGGAGGACCATCTTGCCGTCCATGCGGCTGGGGGCGTCCTTCACGGCGTCCTTGCTGGTGCAGCCGACGAACGCGAGGGCGAGGCTGAGGAGGGCGAGCAAACGAAGCGGCTTCATGGGCGAGGAGCTTTCCGATTCGCCCGAAGCGAGGGAAGCCAAAAGGAGGGGAGGGCAGAGGATAGAGGATAGAGGATGGAAGCTAGAGGGGCGGACGGCGGCTCTGCTCTATCCTCTAGCTTCTATCCTCAATTCTCTATTGCTCCTCCGTGCTCCTCCGCTAGCGTCCGCGCGTGTCGCGACTTCCCTTCGAGCTGCTGCTGGCGCTGCGTTATCTGCGGCCCAAGCGCACGTTCGTCTCTGTCATCACGCTCATCTCGGTCATCGGCGTGATGCTGGGCGTCGCGGTGCTCATCATCGTCATCAGCGTGATGAGCGGGTTCGACCGCCAGCTCCGCGAGAAGCTCCTGGGTTTCAACGCCCACCTCCGCGTGATCCAACCCGGCGAGTTGCTCGCGAACCGCGAGGAAGTCATGGCCCGCGTGTTGGCCAACCCGCGCGTCAAGGGCGTCGCGCCGTTCGTGCAGGGCAAGGTGATGCTGGAGACGCAGCCCGCTGACGGTCGCTCCGTGGTGGACGCACCGGTCGTGCGCGGCGTGGACCCGCAGCGCGAGGGCGGCGTGAGCGACTTGCCCAAGAGCGTCATCAGCGGCGCGTTCGACCTGCGCGGCAACGGCCTCGTGCTGGGCCGCGAGCTGGCCAATAACCTCGGCCTGCGCGTCGGCGACCGCGTCTCGATCTATTCCCCCGCGAACTTGAAGAAGATGAAGGACAGTCGCCGCAGCGCGAAGGAGGAGGCGGTGTTGCCCGACGAATACACGGTGAAGGGCGTCTTCGACGTGGGCTACTACGAGTTCAACGCGAACGTCATCATCACCTCGCTGGCGAACGCGCAAGACCTCTACGGGCTGGAGGACAACGTCCACGGACTGCAAATCACGCTCCACGACTCGAACCAAGCGGACGCGGCGCAAATCGAACTGTCGCGTGCGCTGGGCCTGAACTACCTCGTGCGCAGTTGGAAGGACGACAACTCCAGCATCCTCAACGCGCTGCTGGTTGAGAAGAACGTCATGTTCTACCTGCTGTTCTTCATCATGATCGTCGCGGCGTTTGGCATCACCAGCGCGCAGATCACGTTCGTGGTGCAGAAGACGCGCGAGATCGGCGTGCTCAAGGCGCTGGGCGCGACGAACGGGCAGGTGCGGTGGTTGTTCCTCAGCCAAAGCCTGACCGTCGGCGTGTTCGGGGTCCTCGCCGGCTTCGGCCTCGGGCGTTTGGCGCTGCACTATCGGAACGACTTCCTCGACCTGATGAACCGCGTGACGGGCTTCGAGCTGTTCCCGAAAACCATCTACGCCTTCGACCGGCTCCCGGCGCTCATCGTGCCCAGCGACATCGCGATCATCTGCGGCGGGTCGCTGTTCATCTGCCTGCTGGCGGGATTGCTGCCGGCGTGGAACGCGGGTCGGCTGCAACCAGTGGAGGCGCTGCGCAATGAGTGAACCGCTCCTCCGCGCCACTGGCCTCCGCAAGACCTACCGCATCGGCACCCGCCTCGTGGAAGTCCTGCGGGGCGTGGACCTCACGGTGGACGCCGGCGAGTTCGTCGCCCTGCGCGGCGCTTCCGGCGCGGGCAAGAGCACGCTGCTGCACTTGCTCGGCGGACTCGACCGCCCCAACCACGGCGAAATCCATTTCCGCACCCAAAGCCTCGCCGCGCTCACCGACAACGAGCTGGCGAAGCTCCGCATCACGCACATCGGCCACATCTTTCAGGCCTACCACCTCCTGCCGGAACTGGACGCGTTGGAAAACGTCGCGCTCCCCGCCCGCATCGCCCGCCTTGATGCCGCCGAGGCCGAGCGACGGGCGCGCGAGCTGTTGCGGCGGGTCGGCTTGGCGCATCGGTTGGAGCATCGCCCGACGGAACTCTCCGGCGGCGAGCAACAGCGCGTGGCCATCGCCCGTGCGTTGGTGAACCAGCCCACGCTCATCCTCGCCGACGAACCCACGGGCAACCTCGACTCCCAGACCGGCGAGGAAATCCTGAACCTCCTGTGCGAACTCCGCGCCGAGCACAACGTCACCCTCGTCATCGCCACGCACGACTCGCGCGTCGCCGTCCGCGCGCCGCGCGTGGTAGAGATGGTGGATGGGGCGCTGAAGTAGGGTTCAAAGTTCCGAGTTCAAGGTTCAAAGTTAATCACGGCGGACGTGCGCCCAACCTTGAACTTTGAACCTTGAACTGTCCGCCCTTTACCCGCGCCGCTGGCACTCTTCCACGTAGTTGCGGAAGGCCGACTGGAGCTGGCGGGTGAGCGGGCCGGGCTGGCCGTCGCCGATCTTGCGGTCGTTGATTTGCACGACGGGCATCACCTCGTTCGTGGTGCCGAAGAGCATGGCCTCGGAGACGCATTTCAAATCGTTCTCGGCCACGGGGAACTCCTTCACCGGAATGCCCAGCGCGGAGCACAGGCCCAACCCAACGAGGCGGGTGACGCCGGGGAGGATGTAGTTCGTGCGCGGCGCGGTGTGCAGCACGCCGTCGAGGACGACTGCGAAGTTCGAGAGCGAGCCTTCCAGCGCGAACCCATCGCGGACGAGCACGGCCTCGTGTGCGCCGGCCTCCTGCGCCTGCTGGTTCGCGAGGACGTTGGGGAGCAGCGAGACGGATTTGATGTCGCAGCGCGCCCAGCGCTGATCGGGCAGGGTGATGACTTTCACGCCGTTGATCCACTTCTCGACGGGGTTCGCGAAGGGTGCGGCGAAGGCGTAAACGGTCGGTGTGGCGTCGGCGGGAAAGGCGTGCTTGCGCGGCGCAGCGCCGCGCGAGACTTGGAGGTAAACGGTGGCCTCGGCGTCGGCGAGGTTGTTCCGCTTCAGCAGCTCGCTGGCAATGGCCGAGAAGTCCGTGTCCACCGGCGCGGGAATGCGCAGCGCCTTGAGGCTGTAAGCGAAGCGGTCCCAGTGTTCGCGGGCGCGGAAGAGGTGGCCGCGATAGGCGCGGAGGACTTCGTAAGCGCCGTCGGCAAAGAGGAACGCGCGGTCATCGGGCGAGATCCGCGCCTCGGCCTTCGGGAGGAACTGGCCGTTGAGATAGACGGTCATGATGCTGACTCGGGGTGAGCGAGGAATCGCCGGGAGGAAATGCTGTTCTAGCGGGCCACTACTGCCCTGCGCTCACCGGCGGGGGTTGAACTGCGCGGTGAGTTTCAACACGACGATGTCAGACTCACCCAAGCTCTTGAGGACATGGTCGCCGAAGGTCACGTTGCCGCGGTAGTGGCCGACGACGTAGCTGTTCCCGCCGCGGTCCACCGCGATCGCCTGCCCGGCGATGGGTTCGGAGAACTGCGCGCCCGCCTGACGGGCCCAGACGACGCGGCCTTCGCGGTCGAGCTCGGTAACGAACATGTCGCCGATGCCCATGCTGAAGAGGGTGTTGTTCCCGAACTGCACCTTGCCTGCGAACGTGCCAGTCACATGCGCGTGACCGCTGGCGTCCACCGCGAGGCCATAACCGGCTTCCGGCGACCCGATCTTGTTGCCGCCGAAGGTGCGGACCCAAACGAGCTTGCTACGCTGGTCATACTTGGAGACGAACACGTCTGAGCCGCCTTCGCTCTTAAGGCCCTTGCCGTTGAAGGAGCCGGTGTGCGTGCCCTTCCGGGAGCGGAAAGCGGCGTGCAAGCGCATCTCCGAGGCGTAGGACTCCGTGCCGTTGAAGCCGCCGGAGACGAGGACGTTGCCCTGGGGGTCGAGCGCGATGCCGTAGCCGATGTCGGTGTTCGGCCCGCCCGCACGTTGTGCCCAGACGGTGCGCCCGGTGTTGTCGAGCTTGGCGACGAAGCTGTCCACCAGCCCGGCGCTGACCAGGGTGATGGTGCGGGAGAAGCGGATTCCATCCTCGAAGCCGCCGGTGATGTAGCTGTTGCCCTGAGCATCCACGACGATGGCGCTGGCGGAGTCGTCCCCGGGCCCACCAATCTGGCGCACCCAGTCCAGCTCGCCGCTGGTGTCGTAGCGCGCTACGAAGATGTCGCTGAAGCCGGAGTTCTTCAGAGCGAGGTCGCCGAAGCTGGTGTCACCGGAGAAATAGCCGCAGGCATACACGTAGCCGTCCGCGCCGACGGTGATGGCGTTACCGCTGCCGCCGCCGGTGCCGCCGGCCTGGCGGACCCAGAGCACCTTGCCGGTGGGGTCGAACTTGGCGACGAAGATTTCCGTGTCGGAGTTGCGCTTCGCCGTCTCGCCGCCGAAGTCCACGGTGGGGGATTGAAACGAGCCGGTGAGGTAGCAGTTGCCCTCGGCGTCAATCGCCACCCCGCGCGCGAAGTCATCAGCGCTGCCGCCAGCCTGCCGCACCCAGACGAGTTTGCCGACGCGGTTATACTTGGCGAGGAAGATGTCGGCCTCGCCCTTGCCGTTCAGCGCGAACTCCTCGAACCGCGCCTGGCCGCGGAAGTAACCGCAGACAAAGGTGTTTCCCTCGCTGTCCACGGCGATGCCCGTGCCATAATCCTGGCCGGGACCGCCCGCGCGGGAGGCCCAGCGGAACGCCGGCATCTCCGCCAGCGCAGCGGTCAGCAGAAACGCACCGGCCAGGACGGCGAGGCCACCGGTCCGGAGCGCGCTGCTCAAACGGTGGGCGCGGGAGCGGCGGAGCGGGGCGGACGAAGACGGATTCATGGCAGCGGGCGGGGGGAGGGGGGGGTGGCGCACTTGGCTTCGCGTGGTTGTCGCTTTGGGACCAGCCCCGCACTGGGGGGCTGAATGGGCGGTTTTAATAAGCGATTGCCCGTTGGATTCAAGTTCAAACTCCGCCGAGCGCCGAGCGCCGCCGCTGTCCAAGCCGAAAACCAAAGTGGACTCACTTCATTTAGCCACGGATTGAACACGGAGAAGAACAGCGCACCCCGGAGCTGACGGCCTCACCGCACGGTTCGTAGTTCCTTTCCCCAGCGTGTTTTATCCGTGGTCGGTCCGTGGCTGAAATTTGGGATCGGGCTCAGGCCGGGAAGTTCGGCATCTTCGGCGCGCGGGGTGCGGGCGGGTGCGGGGTCACCGGCTTGCCGGTGAAGGCGAGGCTGAACCAGTTGAACAACTCCGGCGGCATCCGCTTGGGTTTCTCGTCCAACCCGGTGCAGACGTGCCGGGTGCGGCCGCTCAGGATGATCTGATTGCGCGTGTTGGACACTCCGTAGGCGAAGGCGATCTTCAGCCGGTCCAGCTCCGTTACGACTACTTCAATGACCAACTCGTCGTCATACCGCGCGGGAGCCTCGTAGTGCAGCACCGCCTCGATGATGGGAAAAATAACTTCCTGCGCCTGCAAGTCCGCCAGGGTGACGCCCGCCACGCGGAAGAACTCGCCGCGGGCCGCCTCCAAGATATCCAGATAGCGCGCGTGATAAACGTGGTTGCCCACGGTGCATTCGGCGTAGGTCACGCGGTGGCGGTGGCGGAAAGGAGTAGCGACCATGCGGGCGAGCTTAACGGCGCTGCCACCCGCTTGCCAATGCCGGACTCCGCGCCGCGTGGTTTCTATCCCTGTCCATCTGTGATGGCACTCGGGCGTGCTAGCGCGACTCCGGCAGGGCAGGGGAGCCCAGCCCGGGATGTGTGTTTCGGAACTGCGGCGACGTCTGCCGCAGGCGTTGCCGGCGCGCCGTGCGTTTGCTAAACCCCTCGCCATGTCACTGCCAAACTCTGCCGAAGTGGTCGGTCGCGTCGCCTCGCTCCATGTGCATCCGCGCGCGGCGGGCGAGCCGCTGACGGCGGTGGAGGTGTTCCACGCCCTCGTGGGCCAGGGCTTGGTGGAGGATGCCCGTTACTTCAATCGTCGCAGCCGGCGGCAGGTCACCTTGATCGAGCGCGAGCAAGTGGCGGAACACGCCGGGGCTTTGGGCGTCGGGGAGTTTGCGGCGGGCGCGGTGCGGTCGAATGTCGAGACTACTGGGGTCAATCTCGTTGCCCTCATTGGGCAGCGGGTGGAAGTGGGCACGGCGGTGCTCGACTTTTACGAGCCCCGCACGCCGTGCCGCCAGATGGACGAGCTGTGCCCGGGCTTGCGGGAGCGGATGGGGGAGCGCCGCCAGGGCGTGCTCGCGCAGGTGGTGCGCTCCGGCGTCATTCGCGTGGGCGACGCCATTCGCCTCGCCAAGCCGGATACCGGCTCCTAGCCTGCGCACCCGTGAAAATTCTGGCCGTTAACAACCTCTTCCCCCCGCATCAGGCGGACACCGACGACTTCCGCTGCCAGAACGTGACCGACGCTTTGCGCGAGCGCGGGCACACCGTCCGCGTGCTGACTTCCACCTGCGGCCTGGCCTCGGACAGCGGGCACACTGCCCGGAACGTGAGTTCCTCCGCCGACCAGCGCGACTCGGTCATCCAGCGGCGGCTGCGGCTCAACGGCGTGTTCGGCGTGGAGCCGGTGCTCGGGCTGGGGGATTTGCGCGAGCTGGAGGCGCGGAACAACGGCGTGTTGCTGGAAGCGCTTACCGAGTTTGTCCCGGACTTGGTGCTGGTCGGGAGTTTGCGTGGCCTCTCCAAGTCACTACTGCTCACCCTGCGCCGCGCCAATATCCCCACTGCCCTCGATGTGGCGGACCTGTGGATGGCGGACGAAGTGCGCGATGACCCATGGCTGGACTGGTGGCACCGCGAGCGTGTTTCGCTTCCGCATCGGGTGCATCGCCTCGCATTGGAACTTTTCAAGCAGCGCGCCCAGTGGGATGCCGCCACGCCCACCTTCATCGAACCGGGCGTGAGTCGGATGCCGGCTATCTTCGACCGCGACCCGGGCAAGCATTTCAAGCCGAACTCCATCGGCGCCTTCCAATTCCGTCGCCTCTACTTCAGCAGCCCCGCGCTCAAGTCTGCGGTGGCGGAAGCGGGCTTCCGCGTCAGCCACGGCGAGGTGATTCACCCCGGGGTGAACACGGCGCTTTTCCACGGCGTGGTGAAGCCTGCCGCCACGCCGGTGAAGAAATTTCTCATCGTCACGCGCCTCACGCAGCACTGCGGCGTCGCGACGGTCATCGAGGCGCTCAAGCTCGTGCGCGCCCAGGGCGCGAAGGCGACGCTCACGCTCTTCGGGCGCGGCAACTCCGAGGTGTTGGCCAAGCTCCGCACGCGCGCGGTGCAGGGCGAGGTGCCGGTGGAGTTCCGCACCGCCGGTTCGCAGCGCGATCTCCCCGAGGTCTATCGCGCGCACGACGCCTTCATCCACCCGGTCGAGCGGGAGGAAGCCTTCATCGGCGCGCCGCTGGAGGCGATGGCCTGCGGCCTGCCAGTCATCGTGAATCAGGACCACGGTGCGGAGGATCTCTTCCGCACGCGCGAGAGCTGCCTGGCCTTCCCCTCCGGCGACCCAGGCTTGCTGGCGAACCGGATGCTGGAACTCATCGAGCAGCCCGCGCTGCGGGTGGCCCTCGCGCAGGTGGGCCAGAACGAGGTGCTGACCCGCTACCAGTTCGCGACCGCCGTGGAGCAGATCGAGCGCTACCTCGAAGACACGGTGGCGCAATGGCAGTCCGCCTGAACCCCGGTTGAACCCGGGGCAGGGGATTTATAAGGAGGGCAGGAAAGCAGGAGCAGCGCGGTGGCGGTGCGCCTCGGTTCCTCCTGCCTTCTTGCTCTCCTCATAAATTCCCCCTCCGGCTCCCTGAGCATCCGCAGTTCCTGACCTCCTCGACCTGAAAGGGCTTGGCTAACGGTCGCTCGTTGCTAAGTTGCCGCCATGAAATTTCCGCTCCTCCCCGCCCTCGCCCTCGCCGTCGTGCTCGCCGCCTGCGGCTCCGACCCCAAGCCCGCCGAGACGAAACCGCCCGCGCCCTCCAAGCTCGGCGAAAATCCCGTGGCCGCCCCGCTCGACTACATCGCCGCTATCGGCAAGGTGCAGAAGGCGAGCATCAGCCGGCTCGACAACGCCAAGCTCATCGATGCCATCCAGAAGTTCGAGGCGGGCGAGAGCCGTCCGCCGAAGGACCTCGAGGAGTTGGTCACGATGAAATACATCGCCGCCATCCCGCCCGCGCCCAAGGGGATGAAGTTGGAATACGCGGCGGCGGATGGGTCGTTTTCCTACGTGCCGCTTGCGCCCGCCCCCGCCCCAGAGACGAAGAAGTAAGCAGTGTTCAGTGTTCAGTGTTCAGTCGGTTGTAGTCGGGCGGTGACGTTGCTCCCCTTGGCGTCACTGAAAACTGATTACTGAACACTGAACACTTTCCCCGCCCTCTACGCCTTCCCCTTCGCCGACGACATTAGCTCCCAGAACTTTGGGTTGTCCTGCAACGCCTCGTCCTCGCCGAGCGGCAGGCTGGAGCGGAAGAGAAAATCCTTGAGCGAGTTCTTGCTCAGGATGCGCTGCACCAGCACGCCCAGCTCGTGGCGCTCGAAGTAAATCCGGTAGTCGCCCACGCGGAAGCGGTGCAGCACATGACCATCGCGCTCCAGCTTGCCGTAGCGCTCCAGCTCCGTGCTGATGACTTCCTGCGGCAACCCACGGAACTCCCCGAGAATCTGGAGCTGCAACTCCTTAGGCAGCTTGGACAGCTCGGCGGCCCCGGTGGGCGTGAAGATGATTTGAAACGGTCGCATGAGCGCAGTGTCGGGATTCCCGTCTGGACTGCAAGCCAGCGCTGCCCAATTGCTGCTAACTTTGGCAGTTTTGAAACCGGCTCAAGGCAGCCAGCCAATCACCTTGGTCAGGTCGGCGGCGTCCGCCACCGTCATCACCGCTACGTCGGCAGCGCTGCCATAGTGAGCTGCCCCCGGGAGAGACGCGGCCTTTTCCTGCGCCAGGAGAAAGCTGCCCTGCCATTTCTCCACACCGACGTGGCCGTCAGCGAAGCTGAACAGCCCCGCGTTGCCATGGCGGGCAGCGGGATACTTTCCCCAGAAGGTGTCCCCCGGATTGACGATGAGCTGGCAGTGGGAGGCCAGCTTCATGTCCACGAAGACGAACGCGGTCGCGGGGTTCTGGACGCCGGAGATGTGGGAGAGAGCCCCCTGTGAAGAGCCAGCCAACTTGCCGTTCATGCACACGCTGTAAGTGCCGTGGCTGAATACCGCCGACGATTCTTTCAACTGGGCCGGGCAGCGGAAGAGGGCCGGACCTGGGGCGTAGCGATACAGCGTGCCGTTGGTGATTGGGTAATCCGAGCTGGGATAGGCTGGGCTGGGGGTGGAGGAACCGAATTCCGTGGCCCCCATCCAAGCGTCCGGGTCGGCATACGTGGGATTCAGGGGGTTGAGATTTTTGGGGAGCTTGTCGGCGTAGTCGCCGGTGTAAAGGGTCACCCCGAGCTGGAGCTGCTTGAAGTTCGAGGTGCAAGCCGCGCCCTTGGCCTTCGCCTTGGCCTGGCTCAAGGCCGGAAGCAACATGCCGGCGAGGATCGCGATGATGGCGATGACGACCAGCAGTTCGATCAAGGTAAACGCCGCCACAATGGTTCGTGGGGGCAAAGGGCGCAGAAAGGCTTTCATGAGGTATGGCTATTGTCCATTGGCTGACGCCGGCAAGACGGGGCCATTCACAAGGCGTCCGGGCTAATCCTCTCGCCGCGAAACGGAGTTTGACTTTGCTACACCCGCAAGGCAATTGACTCCGCAACTCAGCAACCCCCCGCGCCGCATGAATGACAAAAAATCCGCCCTCACCGCCGTGGTGGCACTGCTCGCCATCGCTGGCGCGCTCGCCTTCCTTTACGTCACCCAATTTCGTGGGGGCGGGCAGGGGAGTGGGAAGCCGTTCGAGAATCTCGGTTTCATCGCGGCCGAGGAAACGGCGACGCTGCTCAATCGCACGGGGCAGGTCGTGCTGGTGGCCGAGATGGAAGAGACGAGGAGTCCCAACACCGAAGCGCTCCTCAAGGGCTTCAAGGCGGGGCTGGCCAAGCAGCCGGGCGTGACCCTCAAGTCCGTGCAGGATCTCAAGCGCTCGATGGACGGCGACCCGCGCCACTGGCCGGTGGGCCACGCGGAGCGGTTGGCGCAGCTCGGCAGCGGGGCGGGCGCGGTGGTGTTCATCGGCAGCCTGCCGCAGGAGCTGGCCAAGGGCGACCTAGCCGTGTTGAAGGAGGGCAAATTCAAACTGGTCTTCGTCACGGCCCAAGCCCCAGTGCTCAAGCCGCTGCTGCAACAGGGCGTTCTCCACCTCGCAATTGTAAATCGCGTTCCGCCCCGTCCCGCCCCTAGCGGCCGCGAGTCGGCCCGCCAGTGGTTCGACCGCGTTTATCTGGTCGCCAAGCCGGACGCGCTGGGTGAGCTGCCCTGAGCCGCCCGGTGCGCGGGACTACGTCCCGCAGCGCGCTGAACCGGCCAGCGGCGTCCTAGCTGTCGAGCGTGGCTGGAGCTCGGAACGCGCTGCGGGACAGGGTCCCGCGCTCCGGCCGTATTCGGGGGCAGGGCCAAGATGCTCTCCCGTGTGCCCGCATCGCCCACCTTTGCTCTTGGAAGGCGCGACCCGCTCCGACTAGCCTCTGCCTCACGTTATGACCGACCCTCGTTTCGCCAAGCTCGCCGACCTGCTCATCAACTACTCCACCGAGATGAAGTCGGGGGAGAACATCCTCCTCGACATGATTGACGTGCCCGACGAGTTCACCGTCGAGCTGATGCGCGCAGTGCGTGCGGCGGGTGCGACGCCCGTCGTCGAGGTCCGCCACAGCCGCATCACCCGCGAAGTGCTCAAGGACACGAACGAGGACCACGCCCAGCTCATCCACGACATTGAGCTGCGCCGCATGAAGAAGATGGCCGCCTACATCGCCATCCGCGGCGCGCACAACGCCACCGAATCCGCCGACGTGCCGACCGACAAGCTGGCGCTCTACTCCAAGATTCTCCGCCCCGTGCAGAATTACCGCGTCAACAAGACGAAGTGGTGCGTCCTACGCTGGCCCACGCCCAGCATGGCGCAGGCGGCGAACATGAGCACGGAGGCCTTCGAGAACTTCTACTTCGACGTTTGCACGATGGATTACCGGAAGATGGGGAAGGCGATGATTCCCCTGGAGAAGCGCATGGCGAAGGCCGACCGCGTCCGCCTCACCGCCCCCGGCACGGACCTGACCTTCAGCATCAAGGGCATCGGCGCGCGCAAGTGCGGCGGCCTTCGCAACATCCCCGACGGCGAGTGTTTCTCCTGCCCGGTCAAGACCAGCGTCAACGGCGTCATCCAATACAACACGCCCACGCTCTACAGTGGCACGAAGTTCGAGAACATCCGGCTGGAGTTCAAAAACGGCAAAGTCATCAAGGCCACCGGCTCGAACGAAAAGCGGCTCAACGAGATTCTCGATACCGACCCCGGCGCGCGCTACGTGGGCGAGTTCGCCCTGGGCTTCAACCCCTACATCCAGTCGCCCATGTGCGACATCCTCTTCGACGAGAAGATCGCCGGCTCCCTGCACTTCACGCCCGGCCAAGCCTACGAAGACTGCGATAACGGCAACCGCTCCGCCGTCCACTGGGACATGGTGCTCATCCAGCGCAAGGAATGGGGCGGCGGCGAGGTGTGGTTCGACGGTGAACTCATCCGCCAGGACGGCATCTTCGTGCCCAAGGATTTGCAGCCGCTGAACCCGGAAAACCTCCGCTAACTCACTGCGCCCATGCCCACCGAGCCAACCTTGGTCAGCCCCGATTCCGAACTCGCCGCGCGTGGGGAAACCATCCTGCTGGTGGACGACCACCCGCTCATCCTCGAAGGCGTGGGCGGGATGCTCCGCCGCTATCGCTACTCGGTCCTCCTTGCCGCCAACGCCAACGACGCGCTCGCCCTCTGGCGCAAGCACCGCGAGTCCCTGCACGCCGTCGTGTCTGACTTCCACCTCGGGCGGGGCCGCACTGGCATTTCGCTCCTCCGGGAACTCAGCGTGGCGCACCCCGGCCTGATGTTGATTCTCACCAGCGCCAGTGTGACCCCGGACGTGATGCTCGAAGTCGAGCGCACCTCTACCATCCACTGCCTGCCCAAGCCGTATCACTACATCCAACTGCTCCGCCTGATGCGCAGCGGCTTCAACGCCGCCCCCGTGCGTCGGCTGGCCCCGAACCGTCGCGTGGTGGACCCCGCCCGCCCCGAGCCGCCGAAGAGCCGCTACGAAGGGTAGTTTGACCCACTGGCTCCAATCCGCCGACGCGGCCCTGTTCCGCTTTCTCAACCAGTCGTTGAGCAACCCGCTCTTCGACTGGCTCATGCCCGTCCTCAGCGGGAACAAGCTCTTCGTCCCGACGGTCCTCGTCGCGGCGGTGGTGCTCATCTGGAAGCAGCGAACCAAAGGCACGTTGTGCGTCGCGTTCATCCTGCTGGCCGTCGCGCTCGGCGACCCTCTCATCATCAACTCCATCAAGCACGCCATCGCGCGCCCGCGCCCGTTCGTGACGATGCCCGAGACCCTCACGCTCGTGGGCAAGACCGCGAGCTACAGCCTCCCCTCCGCGCACGCCGCGAACATGGCCGCCGCCGCGATGGTGGCCTTCCTCTTCTTCCGTCGGAGCTGGCGCTTCATGGTGCCGCTCGCCGCCGCCGTGGCCTTCTCCCGCGTTTATAACGGCGTCCACTACGTCAGCGACGTGCTCATCGGTGCGACCCTCGGCGCGGGCTACGCGGCGGTGATGGTGTGGGCGCTGGACCGCACTTGGCAGTGGGCGGGGCAGAAGTGGTTTCCGCTGTGGTGGAAGGAACTGCCGGCGCTGTGCGACTTCGGCTCAAGTCCTTCCAGCCCGTCCTACTCAACCCCGCCGCAACCGGACGCAAGTTTTCAACTTTCAACCTTCAGCTTTCAGCTTTCACAGCACTGGCTCCGCCTTGGCTACATCGTCATTGCCGTCTTGTTCCTCGCGCGCCTCGCCTACATCGGCGGCTCCACCATCGAGTTGAGCGAAGACGAAGCTTACCAATGGCAGTGGTCCAAGCACCCCGCGCTCGCCTACTACAGCAAGCCACCGGGCATCGCCGTCGCGCAGTGGATTGGCACGCACCTGTGGGGCGACACCGCGTTCGGCGTGCGCTTTCTCGCGCCGTGCGTCACTGCGCTGATGTCCCTGCTCCTGTTGCGCTTCTTCGCCCGCGAGGCGACGGCCAAGCTCGGCCTGTTCGTCGTCCTCGCCGCCACCGCCACGCCGCTGTTGTCCGTGGGCGCGGTGCTGATGACGGTGGACTGCCTCTCCGTGCTCTTCTGGACGCTGGCGATGTTGAGCGGGTGGCAGGCGGTGCGGAGCACGGACGCCCACGTCCGTGCCAACGAATCGCGGACGTGGGCGTCCGCGCTCCGCCCGTGGCTCTGGACCGGCCTCTGGCTCGCCCTCGGCTTCCTCTCGAAGAACACCAACGCCTTTCAACTCCTCTGCTTCGCCCTCTTCTTCGTGCTCTGGAAACCCGCCCGCGCCCAACTCCGCACCGCCGGCCCGTGGCTCGCCCTCGGCCTCGTCGCTCTCGCACTGCTGCCGCAGCTCCTCTGGAACGCGCAACACGGCTGGGCCACCGTCGAGCACCTGCACAACCGCGCCGGCCTCGCCCAAGCCTGGAAGTTTACGCCCAACTACCTGATTGATTTCCTCGCCGCCGAACTCGTCCTGCTGAACCCCGCCTTCCTCGCCCTCATCCTCGGCGGCGTGCTGGCGACGCTCGCCCAGCTCCGTGGCGGCGACTTGCAGTCGCCGTCCGGGGGAGCCAGCAGCGAGTCGGGGTCGGAGGGCCAAGTCCGTCGCTCGGAGTCGCACCCCACTGACCAAGGAACCAAGCTCCGACCCAACCGATGGAAGTATACCGTTCGAATGGAGGGCGCGCGGCCAGCTTCGTCTCTCAGCGGCACCGCGGACGGCGACTGCAAGTCGCCGGCACGGGCCTCGGCGCTGCCAGTCTTTCTCCTCTGCATGGGCCTCCCGCTCCTCCTCGGCTACTTCCTCTACACCCTCCGCGCCCGCGTGCAGCCGAACTGGATTGTCCCCGCTGTCCTCCCGCTCCTCTGCCTCGCGGCGCTCCAAGCCGACGCTTGCTGGCGACGCGGCATCCGCTCCGTGCGCGTGTGGTTCCTCGCCGGCCTCGCGCTCGGCCTCCCGCTCGTCATCCTTCTCCACGACACCAACCTCACCGGAAAAATTTTCGGCACTCCGCTCCCGCCGAAGCTCGACCCACTCAATCGCGTGCGCGGCTGGAAGGCACTTGCAGAAACCGTCGAAGTCGAACGCCAGAAGGTCATCGCCGCCGAGGGTAAGCCGGTCTTCCTCATCGGCGCGCACTACGGCCTCACCAGCCTGCTCTCCTTCTACATCCCCGAGGCGAAGGTTGGCGCCCCGCACGCGCCCCTCGTCTTCTACCAATCCTCCGCGAAGCCCGAGAACCAATACGGCTTCTGGCCTGGCTACAACGCGCGTCTCGGAGCCACCGCCCTCTACGTGCAACAGTTGAAAAAGGGCGCGCAACCCGAGCCGCCGCCCGCCCGCCTCGCCGCCGAGTTCACGCGCATCGAAGACCTCGGCACGCGGGAAATCCAGTATCGCGGTCGGCCCATCCACACCGTGCGCTTGCTGTTGTGCCGGGAGCTGAGAGAGCTGCCCGCGAATCACGCGAATGCAGGCGAATAGAAAACCTGGAGCGCCGACGCCCACGTCCGCAGCCGCTTCATCCGCTACTAGGCCAGCGGCAACTGCTGCGGACGTAGGCGTCCACGCTCCCTCCCTGATTCGCGCTGATTCGCGTGATTCGCGGGCAACCATACTCCTCCCCCCCCCCCCCGACTACGACCTCCCCGCCACCCTCGCCTCCGGCCAAGCCTTCCGCTGGCGGCCCGTCGGCGACGCCTGGGAAGGCATCATCAGCGGCCACCACTTCCGCCTCCGCCAAACGCCCACCGACATCTCCGCCGAACTCCTCGGCGCGTGCGGCACGTCCACCGCGCCCGATCTCCTCCGCCACTTCCTCCAGCTCGATGCCGACCTCCCCGCCATCCTCGCCACTTTCCCCGACGACCCGCCGATGCGTGCCGCCGTCGCCGCGTGTCGCGGTCTGCGCCTGTTGCGCCAAGAGCCGTGGGAATGCCTTGTTTCCTTCATCTGCTCCTCCACGAAGCAGATTGTGCAAATCCAGCAAATCATCGCCCTCCTCTGCGAGCGCTTCGGCGAGCGCATCCCCGTAGGAGAGGCCGTGAGGAGTCTCAAACTAACTCCCCTGAAACAGTCAGAGACTCCTCACGGCGTCTCCTGCGAGAGCTTTGCCTTCCCCACCGCCGCCTGCCTCGCCGCCTGCTCCGAGGCCGAGTTGCGCACCTGCAAAATGGGTTTCCGGGCCCCCTACATTCTGGCCGCCGCCCGCGCCGTGGCCGCCGGCGAACTGGACTTGGCCCAACTCCACAACCTCCCCACCGTCGAGGCCCGCGCCGCGCTCATGGCCTTGCACGGCGTGGGCCGCAAAATCGCCGACTGCGTCCTGCTCTTCGCTTACGGGAAACAGGACGCCTTCCCCGTGGACGTGTGGGTCCGCCGCGCCTTGACCGAGCTCTACTTCCCCCGCCGCCGGCCCTCCGAGCAGCGACTGGAGCACTTCGCCAACACCCACTTCGGCCCGAACGCCGGGTATGCGCAGCAGTATCTGTTTCACTACGTGCGCACGAAGAGAGTAATTAGTGATTAGTAGTTAGTCCGACCGAGCCCCGGCCACCCGCCCGCCTTCCTAATCACTAACCACTAATTACTAATCACTTTCCCCATGCTCGAAGTCACCTTCACCCCCGCCGAGTTCGCCGCCCTCCGCCAGCGCGACCTCTCCCAAACCGTCTGCGTCGTCTTCGACGTGCTGCGCGCCACCACTTCGATGGTCACGGCGCTAGCGAACGGCGCGCGCGAAATCATCCCCGTCTGCGAAATCGCCGAGGCCGTGGCGCTCCGACAGACGCGTCCCAACCTCCTGCTGGCCGGCGAACGCAATGGCGTCCGCATCCTCCGCGCGCAGACGGGCAGCGTGGACTTCGATCTCGGCAATTCGCCGCGCGAGTTCACCCGCGAGCGCGTCACGGGCCGCAGCCTCGCGATGACGACGACCAACGGCACGCGAGCGCTCCAAGCGTGTCGCGGCGCGCGGCGAGTGCTGGTGGGAAGTTTCCTGAACCTCGGCGCGGTGACGGACTGGCTGGCAAGTGAGCGGACAGAGCGCTTGCTCATCGTCTGCTCCGGCACGCACGAGGAGGCCGCTTACGAAGATGTGCTCGGCGCGGGGGCTTTGTGCGATGCGGTGTGGTCGCAATTCGCAGTCAGCCACGTCGCCGACTCCGCGCAACTGGCCCGCGAGACTTACCAGCGCGGCGCGGGCGACCTGCTCACCGCCGTGACCGCCGCGAACAACGCCCGCCGCCTCCTCGCCCTGCCCGAACTGCGCGATGATCTGGCCGTGTGCTTCCAGCGTGACTCCGCGAACGTGCTCGCTGAACTGACGGCGGCGGGTGCGGTGCGGCGCCTGTAGCGCCAGGGAGCCGCCGAGGTAAGCAGGCGGAGGCGTCGGAACAATCAAGCTTCCGCCTCCTTACTACGGGGTGGCGGGCGGCTTTCCCCTTGTCTCGCCTTCGCGATCTGTGACTCACTCGCGGCGTGAGCAACGACAACAAACTGCGCTTGGGGATTCTCGGTTCCGGCAAGGGTTCCAACATGGTCGCCATCGCGGAGGCCATCGCGGCGGGGAGTGTGCCGGCGGAAATTGCGTTGGTGATCAGTGATGTGGCGGAGGCGGGGATTCTCTCGCGGGCGCAGGAGCGCGGGCTGCCGACGCGGTTCATCGCGCCGGGGAAGTTCCGCACGAAGCTGGATGAGGCGGCAGAGGCGGCTTACATCGCGGCGCTCAAAGAGGCGGGGGTGGAACTGGTGGTGCTGGCGGGGTTCATGCGCATTCTGAAGGGCGAGTTCCTCCGCGCGTTTCCGCAGCGGGTCATCAACATTCATCCTTCCCTGCTGCCGTCGTTCACTGGGCTGGAGGCGTGGAAGCAGGCGCTGGATTACGGCGTGAAGTTCACCGGGTGCACGGTTCACTTCGTGGATCAGGGGGTGGACACGGGGCCGATCATCGCGCAGCAGACGGTGCCGGTCTTGAGCCGCGATGATGCGGACATGCTGCACGGGCGCATCCAGTTCGCCGAGCGGCAACTGTATCCGATGGCGATCTCGGCGCTGGCGCGCGGACTGGTGCGGGTGGAGGGGCGCAAGACGGTGGCGGGGAGAGAATGAGGGGTGAAAAGCAAACGGGTTGAAGCGTTGAAGAGTCCCCTAGTCACGTAGCCCCGCCCCTTTCAACTTTCAGCTTTCAGCTCTCAACTTTGGGTCATGTCCTCCGGCTACATCCACACGTTCTCCGCTGAGGAACAAGCGCGGCTCGTGGCGCAGGCGGCGTTTCTGGAGCCTTACATCTTTCCGACGATTGATTTCTCCGGGTGCGCGCGGGTGCTGGAGGTCGGGTGTGGCGTGGGGGCGGAGTTGCAAATCCTGCGGCGGCGGTTTCCGCAGTTGCAACTCACGGGGCTGGACTTCTCGGAAGCGCAACTGGCGAAGGCGCGTGAGCTGTTGCACGCGGAACTCGCTGCGGGTGCGGTGCAGCTTCAGCACGGGAGCGCGCATGAACTGCCGTTTGCCGACGCGAGCTTCGATGGCGTGTGTCTCATCTGGGTGCTGGAGCATCTCGCCGAGCCGGGGCGGGCGTTGCGCGAGGCGCGGCGGGTCTTGCGGCCCGGTGGCGTGCTGTCAGTCACGGAGGTTTTCAATGCGGGCTTGTGCGTGGAGTCGTTTTGTCCGGCGATGGCTGAGTATTGGGCGGCTTTCAACAGGTTGCAGCGCGAGCTGGGGGGCGCACCGGATGTGGGGGCGGAGTTGGCCGCGCTCGCCACGGAGGCGGGCTTGGGCGAGGCACAGTGCCGCACGCTGCCAGTGCGGATGGACGCGCAGATGACGGACGCGGGGGAACGCGCTCGGTTCGTCGGCTACTGGCGGAGGTTGTGGTTGAGCGGCGCGGAGCAGTTGCTGGCGCGCGGTCTGGTGTCGCCCGCGCTGGTGGCGGAGATGGAGGCGGAGTTCACGGCGTTGGCGGCGAATCCGGCGGCGATTTACGACTACCCGGCGCGGCAGTTGGCGGCGAGGAAGGTGCCCGCGAATCACGGGAATTGACGCGAATCAAGACAGCCGGCAGTGCGCTTTAGCGGGCAGATGGTTCCCCGATTCGCGGAGATGCGCGTGATTCGCGGGCTGCCACTCGGTCAAAAAGCCAAAGAAAACAATCGCCTTCTCCCGTTAGTCTTGGCAAATAAACCCCTCCCCATGCGTGGGGCAGCAGTTTTGACATGAAGAAATCGGAAGCAAAGAACACGACGAAGCCGAAACTCCGGCTGGGCTTGCCCAAGGGCAGCTTGCAGGACGCCACCATCGAGAAGATGGCCAAGGCGGGCTTCAACGTGCAGGTCAGCAGCCGCAGCTACGTGCCTTACGTGGACGACGAGGAGTTGGAAATCCGGCTCATTCGCGCGCAGGAGATCAGCCGTTACGTGGAGCACGGGTATCTGGATGCAGGCATCACCGGGCACGACTGGATCGTCGAGAACGGCTCGAAGGTCCACGAGGTTGGGGAGTTTATTTTCAGCAAGATCAGTCGGCAGCCGACGCGCTGGGTGCTCGCGGTGCCGGAGGAGTCGGCGATCAAGTCGGTAAAAGATTTGCAGGGCAAACGCATCGCGACGGAGGTCGTGAATCTCACGAAGCGTTGGCTCAAGAAGAACGGTGTGAAGGCGGAGGTGGAGTTCTCCTGGGGCGCGACCGAGGTGAAGGCGCACGAACTCGTGGACGCCATCGTGGAAGTCACCGAGACCGGTTCCTCGCTGCGCGCGCACAAGCTGCGCATCGTCGAGACGTTGCTGACTTCCACGCCGCGGCTTATCGCCAATCACACGTCGTGGAAGGACGCGTGGAAGCGCCGCAAGATCGAAACCTTGTCCATGCTCCTCCGAGGGGCCATGGAGGCGGAGATCAAGGTCGGTCTCAAGATGAATGTCCCGCGCGCCGCCCTCGCCAAGCTGCTGGAAGAACTTCCCGCGCTGCGCAATCCGACCATCTCGCAGCTCAGTCATCCCGAGTGGGTGGCGGTGGAGACCATCATTGATGAGCGGATCGTCCGCGAGATCATCCCGCAGCTGAAAGCGGCGGGCGCAGAAGGAATCATTGAGTATCCTTTGAACAAGGTAGTATATTGAACGCGTTCCGCCGAAGGACGTCCGCCAAGTGGCCGTCCAGAGCATCGCAAACGAGCAAACAAAAGATATGGGTTCACTGAAAAAACGCCGTAAGGCCAAGATCAACAAACATAAACGCCGGAAAAAGTTGCGCCTCAACCGCCACAAGAAGCGCACCTGGCAGAAGTAAGCGCCCCGCGCTTACGCAACGCTTCGGACGGCACCGTCCTGCCTTGCAGGACGGTGCCGTCGTCCTTGTCCGCGCCGAACTTCACTATGCGACCGATTGTCTTCCACTCCGTTGTCGCGCTCGCCGCGCTGGCCACCCTCTTCGGGTGCGCCACGGCGAAACAGGTGAAGTCTCCCAGCTCGGCCCCGACCACAGTTACCAACGCGCCGCTCTCCAAGGCGGAGCTGGAGCAGCGCGTCCAGGCGCTGGCACGGTTCGCTGCGGGCGTCAGCGGTGAATTGCGCGAGCAACCGGACGAGGCCCTCGACCAGTTCTACCAATCCCTCCTCGCCGACCCGGCGAACGAGCCGTTGGCCATTGATGTGGCGCGGCGGCTCATCCGCAAGAAGGAGACGGCGAAGGCCATTGAGGTGCTGTCCAAGTGCGCCGAGCAGCCCGGCACCACCGGCTTGGTGGACGCCCTCTTGGGCGTCGCCTATCTCCAGGCCAAGCAGCCTGACCGCGCCATTGCGGCGAGTCGTAAGGCCGTTGCGAAGCTTCCCAAGTCGCTCCTCGGCTACCAAAACCTCACCCAGATATATCTCCAGACCGACCGTCCGAAGGAAGCCCTCGCCATCCTCGACGAAGCCGCCGCATTGCCGGAGCGCGACCTCGCCTTCCTCCTCGAACTCGGCGAGGCCTATCGCAGCTACGTTGCCAACCAGCCAAAGGACTTCACGACCGTGCAGCCCAAGGTCAAGGCCGTCCTCGAAGCCGCCGCGAAGCTCGAACCCAAGGCCCAGAACCTCGTTATCCGCCTCGCCGAGCTGTGGAGCTTTGCCGGGGAATATAAGCGCGCGGCCGAGCTGTTCGTGAAACTCATCGAACGCTTCCCGAACCAAGCCATCCTCCGCAATCGCATCGCCGAACTCTACCTCCTCGCCAACGACCCCAAGGCCGCGCAGGCCCAGCTTGACGCCCTCGTCCGCGACCAGCCCACCAACCCGCTCACCCACTACTTTCTCGGCGCCATCGCCGTGGCCCAGAAGGACTGGGACAAAGCCGTCGAGTGCTTCGAGAAGACCATCCAACTCAACGAAGGCGCCAAGCGCGAGTTCGACCAAGTTTACTTCGAGCTCGCCGAAGTTCACCTCCGTCGCGATGACGCCGAGTCCGCGCTCAAGCTGCTGGAGACCGCGCGCAAGAAGTTCAAAGTCTCCTTCTTCCTCGAATACTTCACCGGCCTCGCGCACAGCCGCCTGAAGGACTACGCCGCCAGCATCAAGCACTACACCTCCGCCGAGCTCCTGGCCCGGCGCGACGACCCCGAGCGGCTCACCGGCCTCTTCTACTTCCAGGTCGGCACCGCCTACGAGCGGCATAAGGACTTCAAGCAAGCCGAGAACTACTTCCGCCAGTCCCTGAAACTCATCCCCGACTTCGCCGAAGTCCTCAACTACCTCGGCTACATGTGGGCCGAGCGAGGCGAAAACCTCACCGAGGCCCGGGCCATGATTGCCCAAGCCCTCAAGCAGGAGCCGGACAACGCTGCCTTCCTCGACAGCATGGCCTGGGTGCTCTTCCGCCTGAACCAGCCCAAGGAAGCCCTCGAATTCCAGCTCCAGGCCCTCAAGTTCCAGAAAGAGCCCGACGCCACCCTCCACGACCACCTCGGCGACATCTACGCCGCCCTCAAACAAATGGCGCAGGCCCGGGCGCAATGGGAACTCGCCCTCACCCTCGAACCTAGCGAGGCCATCCAAAAGAAGCTCAAGGCCGCCCCCGCGAAGCCCTGACCGCCATGGAGCGTCGCTTCTCCAAGCACTACAGTCTCGCCGAGGCCCGCGCCCTCCTGCCCCAGCTCCGCCTCTGGTTTCACCAGCTCCAGCGCCTTCGCCGCGACCTCGCCTCCTACGAGCAAAGCACCGCGCCCCGACTGGACGAAGGCGACGACTTCGGCGGCGGCAAAGTTCATCAATGGGTCCGGAACCTCGCCGCCTTCAAAGCGCTCCAGACCGAGTTCGACCAGCGGCAAATCCAAGTCCAAGACCTCGAACGCGGCCTCGTAGATTTCCCCGCCATCCAGGCCGGTCGCGAAGTCTTTCTCTGCTGGGAACTCGCCGAGAACGACATCACGCACTGGCATGACCTTGATGCCGGCTACGCTGGGCGGGAGCATCTGTAGCGGGGCAGGGGGGGATATTCAGTCATCAATGTTCAGTGGGGAAACACGCCGTGATTCGGGGTCTGAACACGGAAGGCTGAACACTGAACACGATCCCCGCCGCCGATGGACAAACCGCTTCCCTCTCGCACGACTCCATGCTCCTATCGAGCCAGACTGAGGGCCGTGAATGCAGCGGCCACTCGAGATTGTTCCGCTATGAGTGCCAAGCCGAAGAAGCGAGCCAAACCGACGAGCGTGCTCGTGGTGGATGATCATGCGCTCGTCCGATATGCGCTGGTGCGGTTGCTGGAGGGGGCCGCGGACTTGATCTGCGACGGGGAGGCGGATGGCGTGGCTTCCGCCCGCGCGGCGATAAAGCGCCGGTTGCCCGAGGTGGTGTTGCTCGACTTGTCGCTGGGCGACGGCGATGGGTTCGCGCTGATCGGGGAGTGGCGGAAGACTTTTCCCGAGCTGAAGATTCTCGTCATCAGCCGGCACGAGGAGGCGGTGTATGCGGAGCGGTCGTTGCGGGCCGGGGCGACGGGTTATGTCACGAAAGATGAGAGTTCGGCCGAGGTGTTGCGGGCAATCCGGGAGGTGGCGCAGGGGCGGCGCTATGTCAGCGAGTGCATGGCCGGGCAAGTGACGCGGCGGTTGGAGGAGGTCGCCACCCCGAACGGACGATCGGGCATGGCCAGTCTTTCGGAGCGCGAGCTTCAGGTCTTCCGGCTGCTGGGCGAGGGGCTGAACAACAAAATTATCGCGGAACAGCTTCAGCTCAGCCCCAAAACGGTCGAAACCCACCTTGACGGCTTGAAGCGCAAGCTCGGCTTGCCCGATGCGGTCAGCCTGATTCGCTACGCGGCGAATTGGAGCGACCGCAAGTGAACAGCCGGACCCCGTCCCCCCCCGGGCTCCGGAGGCGCGTAGTTACCCACTAAGGAAATTCCCTAGGGTCCGTTGCGGACTTGTCACTTGCGTTGTGCGCGTCATGCCCCAGTCTCGCCTCAATCCGTTACGAAAGTTGGTAACGGCCAATTCCAGCACCAATGAAAAATCTTAAGCTCCCCCTCGGACTCCTCACGGCCCTCGTGTTGCTCCCGCTCTCCGCGCGCGCGGCGGCACCCGTGCCGGGCGAACTCGACGCCACCTTCAACTCCGGTGGCACCGGCGCGAACTCCCTGGTGTATGGCTTGGCCCGCCAGCCCGATGACAAGCTGATTGCCGTGGGTGATTTCACCACGTTCAACGGCCTGACCCGGCGGCGCATCGTGCGCCTGGGCACGAACGGTTCTCCGGACACAACGTTCGCGACGGGCTTCGGCGCGGATGGCACGATCAACGGCGTCGCGCTCGCGGCGGACGGCAAGGTCATCATCGGCGGCACGTTCGCCACCTATAACGGCGTGGCCCGCGCCCGCGTCGCGCGGTTGAACGCGGCGGATGGCTCGCTGGACACCACGTTCGCCCCGACCGGAGGGGCCGACAGCACCGTGCAGGCGGTCGCGGTGCAGGCGGATGGGAAGGTGCTCATCGCCGGCGGCTTCCTGAATGTCAACGGGACGAACCGCAACCGCATCGCGCGGTTGAACACCAATGGTTCGCTGGACACCAGCTTCAACCCGGGCACCGGGCCGAACGCGTATGTCAACAGCCTCGCCGTTCAGCCCGATGGCAAGGTGCTGGTCGGCGGTTATTTCTCGTCCTACAACGGCGTCAGCCGCAACCGCGTCGTCCGCCTGAACAGCGATGGCTCCGTGGACACTTCGTTCGTTCCCGCCACGTTGGATAACGGCGTCGTCTATAGTCTGAGCTTGGCGAGTGACGGGAAAGTCGTGCTGACGGGCAGCCTCTACATCGGCCTGAACAACCGCGTGCTGCGCCTGAACACCGATGGTTCCCGCGACACCACCTTCAACACCGGCAACAACATCATCAACTCGGACGTGCTCGTGGCCGCGCCGCAGGCCGATGGCAAGGTGCTCATCGGCGGTTATTTCTCCGCGATCAACGGCGTCGCCCGCAACTACATCGCGCGGCTTACCACTACTGGCACGGTGGACACCACCTTCAATCCCGGCTCGGGCGCGAACAACCTCGTCCAGGCGTTGCTGGTTCTGCCCGATGGCAACTTGGTGGCGGGTGGCTCCTTCACCACTTACGCGGGCGTTTCGCGCAACCGGATCACGCGCATCAATAACGACGCCCCCGTCATCAACCAGCAGCCGACCATCGGCACCCTCGCCAACCTCACGATCCCCGAAGACAGTGGTCTAACCAACGTCAATGTGACCGGCCTCGCGCCCGCCCTGTCCGGCGAGGCGACGCAGTCGGTCACGAACGTCACGGCGACTTCCTCGAATCCGGCGCTCATTCCCAACCCCACCGTGACCTACACGGCGGGCGCGACCACGGCGACGCTGGAGTTGACTCCGGCGGAGAACCTCAGTGGCGTGGTCACCATCACAGTCATCGCGCAGGACAACGGCGGCACCAGCTACGGCGGCGTGGACAAGATTACGAACACCTTCACCGTGACCGTGCTCTCCGTGAACGACGCGCCGTCCTTCAGCCTCGCCGCCAGCGCGATCAACGGACCGGCCGAGCTGGGGGCGCAGACCCTCGCCAGCTTCGCCACCAGCATCTTGGCTGGACCGGCGAACGAGTCCGCCCAGCTCGTCAGCTTCCTCGTCACGAACAACGCGAATGCGCTCTTCGCCAGCCAGCCGGCGATGGACACGAACGGCACGCTGACCTTCGCCCCGGCCCTGTTGGCCAACGGCGTGGCCACCGTCACGGTCATCGCGCAGGACAACGGCGGGACGGCCAACGGCGGCGTGGACACGAGCGCGGCGCAGACCTTCACCATCACCGTGACCTCGGGCAACATGGCCCCCTCCGCGACCTACACCACGAACAACGTCGTGGTGCTGGAAGACGCGGCGGCGCAGAGCGTGAGCGCGTTTGCCACGTTCAGCCCCGGCCCGGCCGGCGAGAGCACGCAGACGGTTTCAGTGGTGAGCGTCACGGCGTCGGTCCCGGCGCTGTTCAGCAGCGGCCCGGCGATTGCGGCCAACGGCACGCTGACCTTCACCCCGGCGGCGAACGCCAACGGCAGCGCGACCGTGACGGTGATCGTGCAGGACAACGGCGGCACGGCCAACGGCGGCGTGGACCAGGCGACGAACACCTTCACCGTGACGGTGACGGCGGTGAACGATGCGCCGACGATCACGCTGGCGACGAACAACGTGGTGGTGCTCGAAGACAGCGCGGCGCAGACGGTGGCGTTGGCAACGTTCAGCGCCGGCCCGGCGAACGAGAGCGGGCAGGCGATCACCAACGTGACCATCGCGAGCGTGACCAATGCTGCGCTCTTCAGCAGCCAGCCGGCGATCAGCACGAGCGGCGCGTTGACCTTCACGCTGGCGGCGAACGCGAACGGCACGGCGCTCGTGACCTTCACGGCCACCGACGACGGCGGCACGGCGAACAGCGGCGTGGACACGTCGGCCCCGGCTTCGTTCCTGATCACGGCTACGTCGGTGAACGACGCGCCGACGACCACGTTCAGCACGAGCAACGTGGTGGTGCTGGAAGACAGCGGCAGCTACAGCAGCGCGCTGGCGAGTTTCACGACGGGACCGGCCGATGAGTCGAGCCAGAGCATCACGAATGTGGCGGTGAGCAGCAGCAACTCCGGCCTCTTCAGCGTGGCGCCGAGCGTGAGCCTCGCGGGCGTGCTGACCTTCACCCCGGCGGCGAATGCCAACGGCAGCGCAACGATCACGGTGATTGCTCAAGACGACGGCGGCACGGACAACGCCGGCGTGGACAAGTCCACGAACACCTTCACCGTGACGGTGACGGCGGTGAATGATGCGCCGAGCTTCGCGCTGCCGGCAGGAACGAGCGTGGCTGCGGGCGCAACGTGGACTGCGAGAGAGAGCAACCGTAGTTGGCAATCCGTCGCGTCGTCGGCAGACGGAAGCAAGCTGGTGGCGGCCGCCCGCTTTGGTGGCCAGCTTTACACCTCGGCGGACGCCGGGGTGACCTGGACCGCCCGCGACAGCGACCGGGATTGGCTGGCCGTCGCGAGTTCGGCTGATGGGGTCAAGTTGGTCGCGGTGGATCAAGGGTATCCGAACGGTGGGCGGATTTACACGTCCACGGACTCGGGTGTGAACTGGGTGGCGCGGGACAGTGCTCGCGTCTGGCAGGCGGTTGCTTCCTCGACTGACGGAACGAAGCTCGTGGCCGTGGCGTATGATTCGGGTGGCAACAATTCCGGCGAGCATATCTATACTTCGACCGACTCGGGTGAGACCTGGACGCCCCGGGCAGCGAGCCTCGTCTGGTTTGCCGTTGCCAGTTCCGCGGATGGGACCAAGCTCGTGGCAGCAGTGCAATTTGGCGGGGTTTACACCTCGACCGATTCTGGCGTGACGTGGACGCTGCAGACTGGTGCGGGGACGGGGGATTGGAAATCAGTGGCCAGTTCTGCTGACGGCACCCAGCTGGTGGTAGTGGGTTTTGGCAACCAGATCTACACGTCGGCGGACTCGGGCGTGACGTGGACGGCGCGAGAGAGCAGCCGAGGTTGGAATTCCGTCGCGTCGTCGTCGGACGGGAGCAAGCTCGTGGCGGTGGTGAATGGGGGCCAGATTTACACCTCGACGAACGCGGGCGTGACGTGGGCGGCGCGGGAGAGTAGCCGCAGTTGGTCGGCCGTCGCGGCGGCGGCGGATGGGAGCCGGCTCGTGGCGGTGGCGTATGGCGATCAGATTTACACCTCGGCGGCCAGCACCTCGCCTTACGCCGTCACCGTGCTGGAAGACAGCGGGGCGTTCTCGTCGGCGAACATTGCCACCAACATCCTGGCCGGCCCGCTGAACGAGTCCGGCCAAGTCGTGACCTTCACCGTCACGAATGACAACAACGCGCTCTTCAGCAGCCAGCCGGTGGTCAGCACGGGCGGCACGCTCACCTTCACCCCGGCAGCCAATGCGTTCGGCACCGCCACCGTCACCGTCATCGCGCAGGACGACGGCGGCACGGCCAACGGCGGCGTGGACACCAGCGCGGCGCAGACCTTCACCATCACGGTCAACAGCCTGAACGACGCGCCCAGCGTCACCTACGCCACGAACAACGTCGTCGTGCTCGAAGACAGCGGGGCCTACAGCGGCGGTGCGGCCTTCGCCACCTTCTCGCCCGGCCCGGCCAGTGAGTCCGCGCAGACGTTGCTCGGCTACACGGTGGCGAACAACAACAACGGCCTCTTCAGCTCCCAGCCGGCGCTCGCTGCCGATGGCACGCTCACCTTCACCCTGGCCGCTGCCACCAACGGTTCCGCGACGGTCACGGTGATCGCGCAGGACTCCGGCGGCACGGCCAACGGAGGCGTGGATGCGACGACCAACTCCTTCACGATTACCGTCGCCGGAGTGAACCACGCGCCGAGCTTCGCGCTGGCGACCCCCACCGTCACGGTGCTGGAAGACTCCGGTTCCGCCTCCACCACCACCTACGCCACCAGCATCTCCGCCGGTCCGGCGGGTGAGGCTTCGCAGGTCGTCACCTTCACCGTCACGAACGACGCCAACGCGCTCTTCCTCGTGCAGCCGGCCATCGGCACGAACGGCACGCTCACCTTCACCCCGGCGCTCAATGCCTACGGTTCGGCCACGGTCACCGTCATCGCGCAGGACGACGGCGGCACGGCCAACGGCGGCGTGGACACCAGCGCGCCGCAGACCTTCACCCTCACGGTGACGCCGGTGAACGACACCCCCGCCATCGCCTTCGCGACGAACAGCGTCGTGGTGCTGGAAGACAGCGGCGCGGCGAGCGTCAGCGCGTTCGCCTCCTTCAGCGTCGGCCCGGCTAACGAGTCGGCGCAGACCCTCAGCGGCCTCTCGGTGACCAGTGACAATCCCTCGCTCTTCAGCGTCGCCCCCGCGCTCACCGGCGGCACCCTCACCTTCACTCCGGCGGCGAATGCCAACGGCTCCGCCACCGTGACGGTCATCGTGCAGGACGACGGCGGCACGGCCAACGGCGGTGTGGACAAGGCCACGAACACCTTCACCATCACCCTCGTGCCGGTGAACGATGCGCCGGTCATCACCTTCGCGAACGCGACCGTCAGCGTGCCGCAGGACAGCGGCGCGGCGAGTGTCAGCAGCCATGCCACCTTCAGCGTCGGACCGGCCAACGAGTCCAGCCAGAGCATCACGAATGTCAGCGTGAGCAACGACAACGCCGCGCTCTTCACCGTGGCCCCGGCGCTCACCGGCGGCACACTCACCTTCACGCTGGCCGCCGGGACCGTTGGTTCCGCCACCGTCACCGTCATCGCCCACGACGACGGCGGCACGGACAATGGCGGCGTGGACCGGACCACGAACACCTTCACCATCGCAGTCTCCGTGGTGAACCAAGCGCCGGCCTTCACGTTGCGCCCGCTCAACACTCAGAGCCTCGTCAGCAACGGCAGTTTCGAGACCGGCAGCTTCACCGGTTGGACCACCAGCGACACGGCGAACACCTCGCCCACGCTGGGCGTGCGGCCCAATGGGACCAACCTCGGCTTCTTCAACGTCGCCTCCTCGGACGGCACGTATTCCGCCACGCACGGTTTCAGCGGAGCGCAGGCTGGCAGCATCAGCATCGCGCAGGACGTGGTCATCCCGCCGAACGGCGTGGCGACGCTCTCGTTCACCTACCGCGCGGCGTGGCAGACGTTCGGCGCAGCGGGCAACCGCGTGTTCCGGTTCGCCGTGCAGCCCAGTGGCGGCGGGGCGGATTTGTCGGGGCAGACCCTGATCACGGCAGGGCCGAACACCTTCGTGTTCCAGACCACCAACACCCCGGTGACCATGGACCTCTCGGCCTACGCCGGGCAGTCGGTGCGGCTGGTGTTCGTCACGGACATCGCGGCGGGTGACGCGGGCAACGGCTCGTTCCAGTTGGACAACGTGGTGCTCACGGCCACCACGCCGGACTTCGTTGTGTATGAGAATTCGAGCGCGAACAGCGCGGTGAACTTCGCGACGAACATCGTGGCCGGCCCGGCGACGGAAGCCAGCCAGACGGTCTCGTTCACGGTGACCAACAACAACAACGGCCTCTTCAGCAGCCAGCCGGCGATTGATGCCAGCGGCCTGCTCACCTTCACCACTGCGCACGACTCCAACGGCGTGGCGACCGTGACGGTTTATGCCCACGACAACGGCGGCACGGCCAACGGCGGCGTGGACCGGAGCGTGGCGAAGACCTTCACGGTGACGGTGCTCCCGGCGAACAGCGCGCCGCGCATCACGCCCACCAGCGTGACGGTGCTGGAGGACAGCTCGGCGTTCAGCGCCACGCGGGTAACCTTCACCGGTGGACCTTCGGACGAACTCAGCCAGAGCATCACGAACGTGGTGACGAGCAATGACAACAACACGCTCTTCGGCGCGCAGCCTGCCGTGAGCACGGCCGGCGTGCTGGCCTTCACCCCGGCGCTGCATGCCAACGGCAGTGCGACGGTGACGGTCGTGGCGCAGGACAACGGCGGCACGGCCAACGGCGGGGTGAACCTCGCAACCAACACCCTCACCATCACGGTGACGGCGGTGAACGACGCGCCGAGCTTTGCGCTGCCGGCGGGACCGGCGGTGGCGGCGGGCGCGGTGTGGACGGCGCAGGCGTCGGGCAGCCGTGCGTGGGGGCAAATCGTGGCCTCGACGAACGGCACGAAACTGGCGGCCATCGTAAACAACGGGCCGATCTACACGTCCTCGGATTCCGGGGCCACTTGGACGGCGCAAGCCTCCGGCAGCCGCGTCTGGACCAGCATTGCCTCTTCGGCGGATGGCACGAAGCTGGCGGCGACGGTGAGCAACGGCGGCATTTACACCTCGTCCGATTCCGGGGTGACCTGGACGCTGCAAAGCAATGCGCCGACGAGCGCGGGCTGGGGTGGCATCGGTTCCTCGGCCGATGGCACGCACCTGGTGGCCTCCGGTTACTTTATCCCCGTCTATGGCTCCACCGACTCCGGCGTGACGTGGACGGTTCTCCGAGCTTCCGCCCAGTGGGGTCCGATCACTGTCTCGGCGGACGGGACGAAAATTGCCATCGTGAACATGGGCGGTGGCCCGGTGTATTATTCGTCCAACTTTGGGTCCACCTGGTCCTCCGGGACGGGGACCGGTGGCAACCTGGCTCCGCTGGCGAGTTCGTCGGACGGAACGAAGCTCGTGACCGCCGCCGCCCAGAACGGGACGATCTACACCTCGAGCAACGGCGGTGCCAACTGGACCTCGCGGGACAGCACCCGGACTTGGAACGCCCTCGCCTCCTCGGCGGACGGGACCAAGCTGGCCGCCGCCGTGCAGAACGGCTTGATCTACACCTCGACGGATTCCGGGGCGACGTGGACCGCGCAGTCCGGGTCCGGCAGCCGCAACTGGAACGGCCTCGCCATGTCGGCGGATGGTTCGAAGATGTTCGCGGCGGATGGCAGCGGCTTCATCTACACGTCGGGTGCGGGCTTCGGTCCCTACACCCTCACGGTGAACGAAGACAACGGGGCCTACTCAGGCGGCACGGGCTTCGTCACGAGCATTTCGCCTGGTCCGGCGGATGAGTCGGCCCAGACCGTGAGCTTCACAGTCACGAACAACCTGAACTCCCTGTTCAGCGTCCAGCCGGCCATTGATGCCAGCGGCAACCTGATCTTCACCCCGGCGGCCAACTCCAACGGCGTCGCCACGGTGACGGTCATCGCGCAGGACACCGGCGGCACGGCCAATGGCGGCGTGAACACCAGCGCGGCCCAGACCTTCACCATCACGGTGACCCCGGTGAACGACCAGCCCACGTTGGCGCTCGCCACGAACAACGTGGTCGTGCTCGAAGACGCGGGCGCGGTCAGCTCGAATGCCTTCGCCGCAGTCACCAGCTTCGGCACCGGCGACAGCGGCCAGACGTTGGTGGCCCACGTGCTCACGAGCGACAACACAGCGCTCTTCAGCGTGCAACCGGCCATCAACACCAGCGGCGTGCTGACCTTCACGCCTGCCGCGAGTGCTAACGGCAGCGCGACGGTGACGGTCGTTTCACAGGACTCCGGCGGCACGGCCAACGGCGGGGTGAACCTCGCGACCAACACCTTCACCATCACGGTGACGGCGGTGAACGACGCCCCGAGCTTCGTGTTGCCGGGCCTTCCAGTCTCGCCCGCTGGTGTGGCTTGGACGGCGCAGACGGGTTCGGGCAGTCGTGTCTGGCAGGCGGTCGCGGCCTCTTCGGACGGGACGAAGGTGGCAGCCGTGATTTCGGGCGGCCTGATTTACACCTCCACGGACTCGGGCGTGACTTGGACACCGCAATACGCGGCCGACAGCCGGGCTTGGACGAGCATCGCTTCCTCGGCGGATGGCACACGGTTGGCGGCCGCAGTGAGTGGCGGTGGCATCTATACCTCGGACGACTCTGGTGCGACCTGGACCTTGCAAACAGCGGCCGGCACGAGCCGCTCTTGGGGTGCCATTGCCTCTTCCGCAGATGGTAGTCAGTTGGTGGCTTCCGGTTACTTCGTCGCGGTTTATCGCTCGACTGACTACGGCGTCACTTGGAACTCGGTGCGGAGTGCCGCCCAGTATGGCCCCATCACCTCCTCGTCGGACGGGACCAAGCTGGCCATCGTGAACATGGGCGGAGGCCCGGTTTACACTTCCAGCGACTCTGGGGCCACTTGGACCGCCGGATCGGGAACCGGCGGCAATCTGTATCCGATGGCCGGGTCGGCGGATGGGACGAAGCTGGTGACCGCGGCGGCCCAGAACGGGACGATTTACACCTCGGTCAACTCCGGGACCAATTGGACTTCCCGCGAAAGCATCCGGACTTGGAACGCCCTCGCCTCCTCGGCGGACGGCACCAAGCTGGTGGCGGCCGTTCAGAACGGGCTGATCTACACCTCGTCGGATTCCGGCGTGACATGGACGGCGCGGTCGGCCGCAGGCAGCCGGAATTGGAACGCGGTCGTGATCTCCGCTGATGGCTCGAAGATTCTGGCGGCGGATGCGGGTTCCGGCTCCGGTGGTTACATCTACACCTCGGCTGACGTGGCTCCCTACAACCTCACCGTGCTGGAGGACTCGGGCGCGTTCACCACGAACACCTTCGCTTCGAGCATCCTCGCCGGTCCCACGACGGACGAGCAGACTGCGCAGGCTGTGACCTTCACGGTCAGCAACGACAACAACGCGCTCTTCAGCACCCAGCCGGCCATTGCAGCGAATGGCACGCTGACCTTCACCGCCGTGGCCAATCTCAGCGGCACCGCCACGGTGACGGTGACGGCCCAGGACGACGGCGGCACGGCCAACAGCGGCGTGGACAAGAGCGCGGCGCAGACCTTCACCATCACGGTGACGAACGTGAACGACGCGCCGACGGTGACGCTGGCTCAGAGCACGGTGACCGTGCTGGAAGACAGCGGCAGCCAGACGGCCAGCGGCTTCGCGACGGTGACGAGCTTCGGTCCTAACGAGTCCAGTCAGACGCTGCTCGGGCACGTGGCCACGGCGGCGACGCCTTCGCTCTTCAGCGTGCAGCCGGCGATCAACACCAGTGGCGTGCTGACCTTCACCCCGGCGGCGAATGCCAACGGCAGCACGACGGTGACGGTGGTTTCACAGGACTCCGGCGGCACGGCCAACGGCGGCGTGGACAAGACCACGAACACCTTCACCATCGCGATCACGGCGGTGAACGATGTGCCGAGTTTTGCGGTTAACAGCGGAGTCTTGAGCGTGGTGGGAACGGCGCTTGATGGTTCGACGCGGGGTTATGCGGTCGGCGTGGGCAGCTACGGCCAGTTGGCCGCCGGCTCGGGCGTTACCTCCTCGGGGTCGCCCGTTCAGATCGTGAACATCACCAACTTCACCCAGGTTTCCGCCGGTGATTATCACGGCATGGGCCTGCGGGCGGATGGCACGGTCTGGGTTTGGGGCCGCAATGACGGCGGGCAGCTCGCCAATGGCTATGCCTTGGATGACGGCAGCGCCAACAGCCGCAGTTTCGTCCCGCTTCAGGTGGCCGGTCTGTCCAATGTGATCAAGGTGGACGCGGGGTTCAGTTGGAACGCGGTCCTCAAGGCGGACGGCACGGTCTGGATGTGGGGAGTGAACAACCTCGGGCAGATGGGACAGGGTGCCACCGGTTCCCCGATCACGGCGCCGACACAGGTGCCGGGGCTGACCGATGTGGTGGATATCGTCGCTGCCGGGCAGCACACTTTGGCGTTGAAGTCGGACGGCACGCTCTGGAGCTGGGGTAACAACAGTAACGGTGAGCTGGGCCGCGGCAACGTGGGCACGGCTGACGCGACGCCGGGGCAGGTGACGGCGCTGGGCAGCAGCGTGGCCAAGCTCTTCCCGGCGGTGTCTGTCACGCACTTCGTGCAGAAGACGGACGGCACCATCTGGGCATGGGGAGCCGGGTATCACGGTAACTTCGGCAACGGCCAGCAGGGCTTTGGGCAGTTGACGGTGGTGACGCCTTTCAAGGTGACCGCCCTGGGCACCAACGAGGTGCTTACCATCGGGGCCGGTCAGACCACCACCTTTGCCGTCATGAATGACGGCACGGTGAAGGGCTTTGGCGGCAACTACAATGGCCACGAACTCGGGCTGGGCAGTGGCAGTTCGGCGCAGACGACCCCCGTCACGGTGCCGGGCCTGTCGAACATCGTCGCCGTTGCACCTGGCTGGGGTGGCGTGGCCTTGGATGCTTCCGGTCGCGTGTTCGCCTGGAGCCAGAGCGGCACGACGAGCACCTACTCAACGCCGACTCTGGTGACCGGGCTGACCAACATCACGGCCATCTCCTCCGGCCAGAACTTCTTCTATGCGCTGGGCAACTCGACCACTGCTCTGATGGGCATCGCGGCGAACGAGGATTCCGGCCCGCAGACCGTGACCACGCTGGTCACGAGCATCTCCGCCGGCCCGGCGAACGAGTCCTCGCAGACCGTGACCTTCACGGTCTCGAACAACAACAACGCGCTCTTCAGCACCCAGCCGGCGATCAGCACGGTGGGGACGCTGACCTACACGTTGGCGGCCAATGCCAGCGGCTCGGCCACGATGACGGTTTATGCCCAGGACGACGGTGGCACTGCCGATGGCGGCGTGGACACCAGCGCGGCGCAGACCTTCACCATCACGGTGACGGCGTTGAACGACGCGCCGACGATCACGTTCAGCACGAACCTCGTGGCAGTGCTGGAAGACAGCGGGGCCTACAGCGGCGCGCTGGCGACCATCACGACTGGCCCGGCCAATGAGTCCAGCCAGAGCATCACGGGCGTGACGGTGAACAACAACAACACCGCGCTCTTCAGCAGCCAGCCGGCCCTCAGCGCGGGCGGCACACTCACCTTCACCCCGGCGGCAAACGCCAATGGCAGCGCGACGGTGACGGTCATCGCCCAGGACGACGGCGGCACGGCCAACGGTGGCGTGGACAAGGCGACGAACACCTTCACCATCACGGTGACGGCGGTGAACGATGTGCCGAGCTTTGCGCTGCCGTCGGGGGCACCAATCTCCGGTGTGTTCGGATGGGGCTACAACTCCGAGTATCAGATTGCCGACGGCACTGCTTCCTCGAAGTCCAGTCCGGTGTTATCGCAATTCGCGAACGTAATCCGGTTGGCAGGTGGCGACTCGCATAGCTTGGCACTCAAGGCGGACGGAACCGTTTGGGCAGTCGGCAATAATGCTGCCGGCCAATTGGGTGATGGAACTTTCACGACCCGGTCAACCCCGGTGCAAGTTGCTGGACTCACAGGGATCATTCAAATTGCCGCGAACTTCGAGCAGTCCTTCGCCTTGCAGTCTGATGGTAGTCTCTGGGCCTGGGGCTATAATGCCAACGGCGAACTGGGGGACGGCACGACGACGGCTCGGTCCACTCCGGTGCAAGTGTTGACGGGCGTAATCCACGTCTCCGTCGGTCGCAATCACGCGGTCGCCGTCAAGTCCGAAGGAACAGTCTGGACCTGGGGCTACAATGCCTATGGGCAGATCGGTGATGGCACAACAACGGATCGTCATGCGCCGGTGCAGGTGTCTGGGCTGACGGGGGTCACAAAGGTTGCCGCCGGCTCTTATCACAGCGTGGCCTTGAAATCCGACGGCTCGCTCATGGCTTGGGGCCAGGGCGAGAGCGGTCAGGTGGGCACGGGCGCGAGCGCCCGGTATTACACCCCGGTGCAGGTGCGAAATTCTGACGATACCGGGCCGTTGACGGGTGTGGTTGCGATCACGGCGGGGAATTCGGCCACGATCGCGTTGATGTCCGATGCGACGCTGTTGGCTTGGGGCTACCAAACTGGGGGCTTGGGCGATGGCACCTCCGCAACCCGCTATCTGCCGGTTCCGGTCAGCGGGCTGGCCAACGTGACGACAATAGCCGCGGGTTTCTTGCATGTCCTTGCTGCTAAGACCGATGGCACCCTCTGGACATGGGGATATAACGGCAGCGGGCAGTTGGGCAACGGGACGACCGTCAACAGCGACATTCCGCTTCAGGTGACCGGGGTGAGCAACGTGACTGCCATCGGAGTGGGCTATCAGCATTCCTTTGCGGTGGCGGCGGCTGGAACTGGAACGCCGAACGTGGCCGTATTCGAGAATTCTGGTGCCTACACGACCAACAGTTTCGCTACCAGCATCTTGGCCGGCCCGGCGAATGAGTCCTCGCAGACGGTGAGCTTCACGGTCACGAACGACAACAATGCGCTCTTCAGCAGCCAGCCGGCCTTTGCCGCGAACGGCACGCTGACCTTCACCCCCGCCGGCAGCGGCTACGGCTCTGCCACGGTGACGGTGATCGCGCAGGATAATGGCGGCACGGCCAATGGCGGCGTGGACACCAGCGCGGCGCAGACCTTCACCATCACGGTGACTCCGCTGGCCACGCGCGTCTTCCTCTCCGGCGCGACGCCGACGGGGCGGCAGGGTGAAACCTTGGTGGTGCCCATCATCCTCAAGGCCGTCGGCACCGAGAACGCCGTCGGTTTCACGCTGAACTTCGACACGAGCAAGCTCACCTACGCGGGCACCGCGCTCGGCGCGAACTCCACCGGCGCCTCGCTCTTGGAAAATGCGGTTCCAGCCGCCAGTGGTCGTGTGGGCCTCGTGCTCACGCGCGGCGCGGGCGGCGGGGCCTTCTCCGCCGGCACCAACGAGCTGTTGCTGGTCTCGTTCACCGTCAGCCCCACGGCAACGGTGGGCACAACGCCCGTCACGTTCACCGATGTGACCGCGCGGCGCGAAGTGACGGATGCGTCGGCTACGGTGATCGCCACCGCCTTCATGGACGGCAGCGTGACCATCGCGAGCGCGGTGGCCGGGACGCCGAGTGATTACGAGGGTGACGTGGCCCCGCGGCCTTACGGCACCGGCAACGGCAGCGTGACCGTGGCGGACGCGGTCTTGATCGGGCGCTTCGCCGCCGGCCTCGACACGGCGAACACCGCCAACGGTGAGTTCCAACGCGCGGACTGTGCGCCGCTCGGCTCCAAGGGCGATGGCCGGGTCACGGTCGCGGACTGGGTGCAGGCGTTGCGCTTCGCATCCACGCTGGACACGCCCGGTTCCGTGGGCGGCCCGACGGGTCTGGAAGGGGCCGCGTTGCGCGCTCCGGCGATTCTGTCGGCGGGCAGCCGCACCCTCCGCGTGGCGGGCGGCAGCTTGGTCGCCGGCCGGGCGAACACCGTGACTGTGCAACTGGACGCGCAGGGCAACGAGGCGGGCGTGCAGTTCAGCCTGGGCTTTGATCCGGCGGTGCTGACCTTCGTCAGCGCCACGGCCGGTCGCGGCGCCTCGGGTGCCTCCGTGGTGGCGAACGCGCAGCGCGCCAGCTCGGGCCGACTGGGCTTGGTCTTGGTGATGCCGGCGGGCCAGAGCATCGCGGCTGGCACGCGTGACCTGATCACGTTGACCTTCACCGTCAGCGGGACGGGCAACACCACTGTCACCGTGCTGAATGACAGCGCCGCCTCGCCGCGCGAGGTGGCGGACGTGAACGCGAACCCCGTGGGCGCGACGTATCTGAGCGGGGCCTTCAACGTCATCCTGCCTGCCGGCCTCAAGGTCGGCGGTCTGGAGCGGGCGGCGGATGGTTCGCCGCGCTTGGTTATCCGCAACACCGACGGCACGCCGGTAACGGCGGCGCAGGCGGCGAAGTATGAAGTCCACGTGACCAGCAACCTTGGGGCCGCGTGGACGCTGCTGCCCAACGCGTTGGTGCTGGAGAACGGCGCGCTCAAGATCGTGGACCCGGCGGTGAATGGTGCCGGTGTGCGGCTCTACAAGCTCGTGGAGACGCCCTGACGAGTCGGTAAGGCCGACCTGCGGGTCGGCCCGGACGCGCGGTAGCGCGTCCCTACCTTTTAGCGGCCTCGTGTGAGGTCGCGACGGGCTTCGGCGGTAGCATTCGTGTGCCCGCTGAAGCCCGTGTTTCTTTTTCGGAGCGCTGGTCGGTGATGGAACACCGCGCTGACCGCTGGCGGCTGCCCTGCTTCCAGCTACTCGCGGTTTGACACCACCCGCCGCCCATCTCACGCTGACGCGCACATTATCAGACGCGCATGAGTTCACTTCTCCCGCGGTTACGCCGGCTGCTGGCCTTGCTGTTCGTCGTCGGCCTGGCTTGGTTCGCCGGGGCCGACTGGCTGCTGGCCCAGAAGCTTAATCCGCTTGGCCTCGCCGCGAACGGGCTCTTCCTCCTCATCGCCACCGGCGGCCTCTTCTACCTGTTGCAGCGCGACATCCAGAAGCGCGAGCAGGCGCACGCCAAGAACCACGAAGTCCGCCAGTCCTTCGAGAGCCTCACGCAGTCCGCCCCCGCCGGCATTTTCCGCGCAAATCAGCAGGGGGACATCCTCTTCGTCAATCCCCGCTGGAGTGCACTCACTGGGCGTTCGCAGGCCGAGAGCCAGGGGTTTGGCTGGCTGCTTGCCGTTCATCCCGAGGACAGCAAGAAGGTCACCGAGGAATGGCGCAAGTGCGTGCGCGGCGAGCGGGAGTTCCGCCTGGAATTCCGCTTCCGCACCAAGGACGGCACCACCCGTTGGGTCGTCGGCCACGCTGCCCGGGCGCTTGATGATAACGAGCAGCCCGCTGGCATCATCGGGTCCATCCTCGACATCCACGAGCGCAAGGCCGCCGAGGACGCGCGCACCGCCGAGCAGACCGCCACGATGGATGCCGCCGTGGCGAAGGCGCAGCAGGAGGCTTCGTATCGCAAGGAAATGGCCACCGAGCTGGAGCGCCGGGCCGAGGAGATGAAGAAGCGTGACGCCGAGATCGAATCGGCCAACCGCCAGCTTTGGACCGAGCTCTCCGGACGCGAGCAGGTGGAGGCTGAACTGACCAAGGCTCGCGCCGATATGGAGCAGCTCGTGAACGAGCGCACCGCGGGTCTCGCCGACCTCATCGCGGGGCTGGAAGCTTCCGTGGCCGAACACGAACTCACGGAGAAGACGTTGCGCGCGGAGAAGACCGAGCTGGAGAAGTTCGCCGCCAGCTCGCCGGTCGAGCTCGAGGCCTTGCGCAAACGGCTGCAGGACGAAGGCACGCGCCGCCAGCTTGCCGAGGACGAGTTGCGTTCCGTCCGCGAGGATTTTAACACGCTGCAAGCCGCCTCCGCAGCGCCCGACACTGCGCTGGAGACCGTCCACCACCGCCTGCAAGTCGAGTCCCAGCGCGCCGTGCGGCTGGAGGCCGAGCTGGACGCGCTCCGGCCCGCGCTGGCGGCCGAACACGAGAAAGCCGAGCACGAGAAGGCCGAGCGCGAGCTGTCCGAAGAGGCGATGGTCCAGACGAACACCAGCATCCAGCAGCGGCTAATGGAGTTGGACGCGGAACTGGAGCAGACCCGCGCCCAGCTCGCCGCCGAAATGCTCCGCCGAGAGCAGGCCGAGACAGGGCAGGGGAGCGGTGAGATCAATGCCGACCACGCCGCGCTCGCCCAACGCCAGTCGCTATTGGAAGAGGAACTGGCGGCGCAGCAGCAGGCCATGCAGGCATTGAACGCGGAGCGCGACCAGTTGGTGCAGCAACTCCTCGCCGCCTTGGCGGCGCAAACCGAGTTGGAGCAACAGTTGACGGTCGCCAGCCTGGCTGCCCCAGGAAGTCCTGATCCGGACGACTCGCTGCGCCAACACGTCGAGAGGGAGGAACGAGCGGCGAGCGAGTTCCTCGAACAGCGCGTTGCCGAACTGGAGACCGAGAACCAGCAGCTCCGCGCGCAACCAGCATCCGCCGCGCAGCCCACGTCGGAGCAACTCGCGCAGCACGAGGCCGCGCTGGCGGAGCTTCGTGCGCAACTGGAACAAGCGGTGGCCGCGCGCCAGCAGTTGGATTCCACTACGGCGGAGTTGCGTGCCGGATCCTTGCAGGAGCTCGCCACGACGCAGGCGCAGTTGCAGGCGGCACTCGCCCAAGCGCAGGCCGAATCAGCCTTGCGCTTCACGACTGAGAGCGCCCTGGGGCAGTCGAAGTCGGAAACGGAACGGCAGCTTGCCGAGGCCAGCAACGCGCTTGGCGAGACGCGCCAGCGGTTGGAGGCACTCGCGGCGAAGAGCGCGGAGTGGGAGCAGACCCGCGAGCAGTTGGCGGGCGAAACGCAGCGGTGCACGCAAGCCGACGCGGAGCTGGCTGGGACGAAGTCCGAGCTGGCCACGCAACTCGCCGCACTCACGGAACTCCGCGCGCAGTCGGAGCGCACCGAGGCCGCGCGACTCCAAGTCGAGGCCGATGCCCAGCAGGCGAGGGCGGCGGCGGCGCAGTTGGAACAGTTGGTGGCTGAGACCGAGCAGCGGCTCGGTGCGCTGCGCCAGCAGTTGCACGCGGAGTCCGAGCGGCGGGCTTTGGCGGAGTCAGCCTTGGGGCAGTCGAAGTCGGAAACAGAACGGCAGCTTGCCGAGGCCAGCAACGCGCTTGGCGAGACGCGCCAGCGGTTGGAGGAACTCGTGGCGAAGAGCGCGGAGTGGGAGCAGACCCGCGAGCAGTTGGCGGGCGAAACGCAGCGGTGCACGCAAGCCGACGCGGAGCTGGCTGGGACGAAGTCCGAGCTGGCCACGCAACTCGCCGCACTCACGGAACTCCGCGCGCAGTCGGAGCGCATCGAGGCCGCGCGACTCCAAGTCGAGACGGATGCCCAGCGGACGCACACGGCGGCGGAGCAGTTGGTGGCCGAGACGGAGGAGGAGTTGGCCACGTTGCGCCAGCAGTTGCAGACGGAGGCCGAGCGTCGCGCCCAAGCGGAGTCCGCGCTGGATCAGTCGAAGTCGGAGACGGAGCGGCAACTTGCCGAGGCCAGCACGGCGCTCGCCGAGACACGGCAGCGGGTGGAGGAACTGACGGCGAAGGCCGCAGTCGGCGAGCAACTTCGCACCCAGACCGACGCGGAGCTGGCCGGGACGAAGACCGAGCTGGCCACGCAACTGGCCTCGCTCACGGAACTCCGCACTCAGTTGGAGCGCACCGAGGCCGCGCGGCTCCAAGTCGAGACGGACGCCCAGCAGGCGCGCGCCACAGCGGAGCAGCAGCTTGTCGAGGCGCAGCAGCAACTGGAGGCGGTGCGTCAGCAACTCGAAGCCGAGACGGAACGCCGGGACTTGGCAGAGTCCGCGTTGGGCCAGTCGAAGTCTGAGACGGAGAGCCAACTCGCTGAAGCCACGGCGGCGTTGGTCGGCCTGCGCGTGGAACTGGAAGAGACTGCGACCACCAGCGCACAGCGCGAAGCTGACTTGCTGAAGTCCGCCGCCGAGCGACAGGAGAAGTTCGCGGACACGGAGGCGGAGCTGAAGAAGACGTGGGAGAATCTCATTCGGGAGACGGAGCAACGCGAAGCGCTGGACCAGCAGTTGGCCGCAACGCGGAGCGATTGGGAGCGCCAGCTTGCCGAGACGAGGACGGCCTTGGACCAGCAGCTCGCCGACCTCGCCGAGGCCCGCGTGCAAGCGGAGCGCACCGCCGCCGAGCGCCGCCAGAGCGAGGAAGCTCTGCTTCAGGCCAGTCGTTCCTCCGAGGAGCGCGTCACGCTGCTGGCTTCGGAGCTAGACGCGGCGCGCGAGGCGTTGCGCGCTGAGACCGCTCGGCGCGAGGAGCTGGAGACCGCGTTGCCCAAGACGAAGACCGAGTTGAGCCAGCGCCTCGCCGAGGCGGCGGCGGATGCTTCGGGCTTGAAGGCGCGGCTGGATTTCGAGCACGCCGAGCGCGAGCGCGTAGAGGCCGCGTGGCAGTTGGCCATCGCTGCCACGGAACAGCACGGCCTCGAACTCAAGGCTCAGCTCGCCACCGCGCGCACGGAGCTGCACGCCTTGGCGGCGAAGCGCGAGGAGGCGGAGGCCACCGTCCGCCAAGTCCGCGCGACGTTCGAGGAAACGAACGTCGAGAGCGCCCGCGTCTTGGCCGCCGCGCAGAGCGAACTGGCGCAGGAGAGCGCCGAGCGCGAGACAGCGGAGAAGGAGTTTCAGGACGCCAAGGTCGCGCTCGCCCAGCAGCTCGCCAGCTCGGACACCGCGCTGGCCGAACTGCGCGCCCACTTGGAAAAGGAAACGGCCGCGCGCCACCAGACGGAGCGGGAATTGCGCGAGAGCCTGACGGACGCGGGCCGCACAACGGATGCGCTCAAGGCCGACTTGGACGAGGCGCTCAACTCCTGGCAGGCCGAGGCGGGCCGTCGCGAGCAGGCGGAGGCCGCTGTCCGCCGGGTGGAGGGGGAGTTCGCGGAGCGCCTCAGCGTCGAGAGCGGCACGCGCGAACAAGTGGAGCAACGGCTCCGCCAGGCCGCGTCGGAAGCCAGCCGGGTGGAGTTGTCGCTCCAAGCCGATTTGGAAGCCGCCCGCGAAGCCCAGCGCGAGGAGGCGAACCGTCGCGCTCAGGACGCGGCTGAGTTCGAACACGCCCAGGCCGCGCTCGCCCAACAGCTCGCGGAGGGGAGCGCCGCTTTGGCCAAGCTGCGTGCACGGCTGGAGCAAGAGACCGCCTCGCGGCACGAGACCGAGCGGGAGCTGCGCGAGAGCTTGACCGACGCGGGCCGCACCTCGACCGCGCTGAAGGCGGACTTGGACGCGGCGCTCAAGGCCTGGGAGGACGAAACCCGTCGGCGCGAGCAAACCGAGCAGGTCGGCAAGCAGACGGAAGCCGAGTTGGCGCATCGCCTCGATGTCGAGGTCGGTTCGCGCGAGCAGGCGGAACAGGCCGTGCGTCAGGCGGCGGCTGAAGCCAATCGGGCGGCGCAGGCGCTCCAGGCCGAAGTGGATTCCGCCCGGGAGGCCCAACGCGTCGAAGCAGAGCAACGCGCCGCTGCCGAACAAGAATTTCACCGCGCGAAGGCTGCCCTCGACCTGCAACTCGCGGAGGCGGGCGCCGCGCTGGCCGAGTTGCGCACGCGGCTGGAACAGGAAGCCGCCGCGCGGCAGGAGTCGGAGCAGGCGTTGCGCGCGAGCTTGGCGGACGCCGGTCGTGGCGCGGAGATGGTGCGGGCCGAGCTGGATACTTCGCTCCGTGCCAAGCAGGACGAGACGCGCCGGCGCGAGCAGGTCGAAGCGGAGTTGCGCCGCACGAAGGCGGAACTGGAGCGGGATCTCGCCGAGGCGAATCTGGAGCTGCTGGACATCCGCTCGCGGCTGGACCACGAGGCCACGACGCGTCGGCAGTCGGAGGAAGCTGCGTTGCAGAACGCCGCGCGGGCCGAGCACCGGCTCGCCGAGCGGCTGACGGAAGCGCAGGCGTTGCAAGCGCAGCTCCGTGCTGAGACCGCGCAGCGCGAGCAGACCGAAGCCGAGTTGCGCCAAACCCGCGCGACGTTGGAACAGCAGTTGGCCGAGGTCCGCGCCGAGCTGGAGCTGGAAGCTGAGGAGCGCCAGCGCATTGAGAAGTCGCTGTCGGAAAACACGACCGTGCTCGAAGCCCGCGTGTCCGAGCGGCTGACGGAAGCGCAGGCGTTGCAAGCGCGGCTCCGTGCTGAGAGCACTCTGCGCGAGCAGACGGAAACCGAGTTGCGCCAAACCCGCGCGACGTTGGAACAGCAGTTGGCTGATGTCCGCGCTGAGTTGGAGCTGGAAGCTGAGGAACGGCAGCGCGTCGAGAAGTCGCTGTCGGAAAACACGACCGTGCTCCAAGCCCGCGTGTCCGAGCGGCTGACGGAAGCGCAGGCGTTGCAAGCGCAGCTCCGTGCTGAGACCGCGCAGCGCGAGCAGACCGAAGCCGAGTTGCGCCAAACCCGCGCGACGTTGGAACAGCAGTTGGCTGATGTCCGCGCTGAGTTGGAGCTGGAAGCTGAGGAACGGCAGCGCGTCGAGAAGTCGCTGTCGGAAAGCACGACCGTGCTCGAAGCCCGCGTGTCCGAGCGGCTGACGGAAGCGCAGGCGTTGCAAGCGCGGCTCCGCGCCGAAAGCACTCTGCGCGAGCAGACGGAAGCCGAGTTGCGCCAGACGCGCGTGACATTGGAGCAGCAGTTGGCCGAGGCCGGGCGGGCGTTGACGGAGACGCGTGCGGAGCTGGAGCTGGAAGCCGAGGAGCGTCAGCGGGTGGAGAAATCACTCTCAGGAAACGTGGTCGTGCTCGAAGCCCGCGCCACCGAGCGCGCCTCTGCGTTGGATGCCACGCAGCGTCAGCTCGACGCCGAGCGTGCGGTTCGCACCGCTGCGGAGACGGAACTGGCCGCCCGCCGCGTGGAGTGGGAACGCACCGCCACGGAGCAGCAGCGCTTGCAGGCGGAGGCCGCCGCGCGTCTCAAGACGCAGCTCGCTGAGCGCGACCGCGAGGAGGAGAAGTTGCGCCTCGCCGCCATCAGTGCTGAGCAACGTCTGCGCGACCGGGCCATTGACCTAGAGTCGGCGAACGCCGCGTTGCGCGGTGAGATGGAGAAGCGTCTGCGCATGGAGCTGACCTGGCAGATGCAGCGTGAGGACTTCGACCGCCGGCTGGCCGAGCTGACGAACTCCCTGCGCACCGCCGAAGCCAAGGCGGGCCGCGACGCCGGCGAGTTGCAGCAGGCGCACGCGTCGTTGCAGCAAGCCCATGGGGAATTGACCAAGCAGCTTGCGCAGCGCGAGGCGGAACTGACTGCCGAACTGGCAGCGGCGCGGACGCAGGCGGCGGACCTTGAGCTCGCGAACACGCGTGCGACTCAGGCCGCGTCCGCCGTGCAGGCGCAGTTGAACGCGACGCGTTCGGAGCTGGAGATGCTGGAACGTCAGCTCACGCAGCGCGTGACTGCGTTGGAGTCAACCGAGGCACGGCTCCACGAGGAGAACGCGCACCGCGAACACGCGGAGCTGGAGCTGGACCGTCTGCGTGAGTCGGCGGAGCGCGAGGTGGCCGAGCAGCTCGTGGTCTTCCACAACGCCAAGCGGAGTTGGGAGCAAGAGGTCGCGCGGCTGGGCGAGGCGCAGGAGGAATTGCGCCGAGCCAACGCGGCGATGAACGAGCGGCTTGCGAGCCTGACCACCGAGGTCGAAGCCGCTCGCGCCCAGGTGGAACAAGATTCCGTTGCCCGCCGCGCCGTGGAGGAAGCCATGCAGGCGCACAAGGGCGAGCTGGCGCTGCGGGTGTCGGAGGAGACCGGGAGCTTGAACGCGCAGGTGCAGCAGTTGGCGGCGGAGCTGGCCGAGTCGCAGCGCGCCGAGGAGCAGTTGCGGCACAAACGCATCGAGGCCGTCAGCACGCTCGCCGGCGGCATGGCGCATGAGTTGAACAATGTCCTCGCGCCTGTGCTCATGGCCGCGCAGCTCCTGCGCAAGCAGGTCAGCGGCAAGGCGCGCACGCTGGTGGACAGCGTCGAGTCCAGCGCCCAGCGCGGCGCGGACATCGTCAAACAGGTGCTCACCTTTGCGCGCGGTTTTCACGGGGAGCGTGCGCCGGTTTCGCCCGAGATGCTCGTGCGCGACATCGTGCAGTCGGTGGGGGAGACGTTCCCACGCAATGTCCGGGTGAGCAGCGAAATCGGGGAAGACCTGCAACTCATCTCCGCCGACTCGGCCCAGCTCCATCGCGTGCTGCTGAACCTCGCCGTCAACGCGCGCGACGCGATGCCCTCTGGCGGCACCCTGAAGTTCAGTGCCGAGAATGTCACGGTGGACGAGAGCTTCATCCACCACCGCCGCGCGACCGGCGCGAAGCCCGGCAACTACGTCCTGTTCCGCGTGGCGGACGCTGGCTCCGGCATCCCGCGCGACATCCTGCCGCGTATCTTCGAGCCGTTCTTCACGACGAAGGAGCCGGGGCAGTCGGTCGGCCTGGGCCTCGCCACGACGCTGGGCGTGGTGCAGAGCCACGGTGGCTTCATCCTTGTCGAGACGGAGGAGGACAAGGGCACGGAGTTCCAAATCTACCTGCCCGCCGCCGGGGCGGAGACCAGCGAGCGTTCGCCGGAAGCCGAGTTGCCGCGCGGCAATGGCGAGTTGCTGATGCTCGCCGACGATGAACAGGGCGTGCTGGACGTGACCGCCCAAATCCTCGAATGGCACGGCTACAAGGTGCTGAAGGCGCGCGATGGCGAGCAGGCGTTGAGTCTGTTCGAGCAGCATGCCGACGACGTCAAGGTCGTCATCACGGACATCCTGATGCCGTTCATGGACGGCGTGGAGCTGTGCCGCGAGCTTCGGAAGCGCAACGCCACGCTGCCCATCATCGTCGCGTCCGGCATGGGGCATGAGAAGTTCGTCAGCGACCTGCGCGAGCTGGGCGTGCCGACGTTCCTGAAGAAGCCTTTCGCCGCCGAGGCTCTGCTGCACTGCCTGCACGCGGAGTTGCACCGGGAGGAAAACACCTCGGTCGGGTGAGGTGGGCGAATCCCAAACTCCAAGCTCCAAAGAAGGTCCAAACTCCAACGCCCGTAGTCTCCGGTGCCCCGCGTTGAACTTCTTTGCAACTTGGGAGTTGGAGCTTCCCGGCATTTCTCCTTCAATTCCCCCGCGCCAGCCGCCGTCAGTCACTCACTACAAAATGCACCGCGCACTTCAGTTTAATCCCCGCCGCCTTGTGACCACCAAACCGCTCCTCGCCGCCGCCCTGCTAGCCTCCGCGCTGGTGGCCTCCGCGCAGCTTCCGCAGCCCAAACTTCACACTGTCTTCCCGCCCGGCGCGAAGTCCGGCTCCGCCGTGGATGTGACTGTGACCGGGGCGGAAATGGACGAGGCGCAGTTGCGCTTCAACCACCCGGGCATCACGGCCAAGGCCCTCGCAGCGGCGAACCAGTTCGCCATCACCGTGGCGGGCGACGTGCCGCCGGGCGCTTACGAAGCGCGCGTGCTGGGGCGCTTCGGGCTGTCGAACCCGCGCGCATTCGCTGTCGGCTCGCTCGCGGAAGTCGTGGAGAAGAGTGGAAACGGCACGCCGGAGACGGCGCAGGAAGTTGCGTTGGAATCCACGGTGAACGGCCGGACCGACAGTCAGGCGTCCGACTTCTACAAGCTCACCGTCAAAAAGGGGCAGCGTATCCTCGTGAGCTGCGCGGCCCGCGAACTCGATTCGCGCGCGGCGGCCGCGCTGCTGCTGCTCGCCCCCGATGGCCGCGAGTTGGAACGCGCGCGGCTGGGCGGCTTGCTCGACTACACGGCGGCGGCGGACGGCACGCTCATCGTGAAGGTTTACGACTTCGTCTTTCGTGGTGGTGACCAGTATTTCTATCGCCTCACGGTTTCGACTGCGCCGCACATTGATTTTGTGTTCCCGCCCGCAGCAGAGCAGGGGAAGCCGGCCAAGGTCACGGTCTTCGGGCGTAATCTTCCCGGCGGTTCGCCCTCGAAGTTCGCGATGGATGGCAAGGTGCTCGACCAACTCACCGTAGACCTCACCGCGCCCGCCGACCCGGTGGCCCGCCAACGCCTCGCCACGACGCTCTCCCTCGGTGGCGCGAGCGCGGGCCTGGACGGTTTTGAGTATCGGGTGAAGGGCGCGAACGGGGCGCTCTCGAATCCGGCGTTGCTCACCTTTGCCAACGGCTCCGTCATCACCGAGGTGGAGCCGAACAACTCGCCGGACAAGGCGCAGGCGGTTTCCCTGCCCGTCACTATCGCCGGCCAGTTCGCCACGCCGAACGACCGCGACTGGTTCGCCTTCGACGCGAAGAAGGGCGACGCGTTTTGGCTGGAGGTCACGTCGCACCGGCTGGGCTTGCCCACGGCGCCGCACGTCGTGATTCAGAAGGCGACGAAGAACGACAAGGGCGAGGAGACTTTCACCGATGTGCAGGAGCTGACCGAGTCCGTGGCGAACGCCGGTGGGCCGGAGTTCAACACCGCGCACCGCGACCCCGTCGGGCGCTTCGAGGCGAAGGAGGACGGTGCCTTTCGCATCGGCATCCGCGACCTCTTCGGGCGCACCGTCGCCAGCCCGCGTCATGTTTATCTGCTCACGCTGCGCAAGGAGTCGCCGGACTTCCGCCTCGTCGCCGTGCCGGACTCCGCGCCGGCGAAGAAAGCGCCCGCTGATGTCGTGACGAGCGCGTCGTCGCTGTGGCGCGGTGAGGCGCTGCCCATCAAACTGCTGGTGTTCCGCCGCGATGGTTTTAAGGAAGACATCAACGTGACCGTCTCGGGCTTGCCCACTGGCGTGACGGGTGGCGTTGTGCGCATTCCTGCCGCGTCGAATTCCATCAGCCTTTTCCTCGCCGCGAAGGACGATGCGCCCGCTGCGCTCGCTGAAATCAAAATCACTGGCACCGCCAAGGTCGGCGACACGCAGCTTGTCCGCGAGGCGCGCTTGACCACGGTGAATTGGGACATGGCGACGGACAACAACACCACCGAAGCCCCGCACACGCGGCTCGCGCGCAGTTTCCCCATCGCCGTGACCGACCGCGAGTCCGCGCCGCTGACCTTCGCGATGGAGGCCAAACAGCCGCTGGAGACGTGCGTGTTCAACAAGCTGCTCATCCCTGTCAACTTCACGCGCCGCGCGGACTTCAAGACCGACGTGAAGCTCAAGGTCACGGGCAACAAGGAACTGGAGAAAATCCCTGAGCTGGCCGGCGGCACGAACACCACCTCCATCCAACTCGTGTTGAATCTCGCCGAGCAGAAGCTCGCGCCCGGCGAGCACACCTTCTGGCTCCAGACTCGCGCGAAGGGCAAGATGCGCCCCTACATGGACGCGGCGAAGACTGCCGAAGCCGCGTCGAAAGCCGCTGACACAGAAGCCGCCGCCGCTACGAAAGCCGCGAAGGAAGCCAAGGACGCCGCCGCCAAAGTCACCGCTCCCCCCGAGGCCAAGGCCGCTGCCGAGAAGACCGTGAAGGACGCCGAAGCCAAGGCCAAGGACGCCGAAGCCAAGAAGACCGCCGCCCAGACCGCGATGAAGGCGATGACCGACAAGTCCAAGCCGCGCGATGTGGACGCTGCGTTCTACTCCCTGCCCATCACGCTCAAAGTCACCGCCGCCCCCATCACGCTCAGTGAGCCAGCCGCGCAGTCCCTTTCCCAAGGCGGCAAGGTGGAGGTGCCGGTGAAGCTCGCGCGCCTCTACGACTTCAAGGACCCCGTGGATGTGAGCCTCGTCGTGCCCGCCAGCGCGAAGGGCATCTCCGCCGCCAAGCTCACCATCCCGCTCAACGGCACCGACGCTAAGCTCTCGCTCGAAACCAAGCCCGACGCCACGCCCGGCGAGCACAAGCTCACCTTGCAGGCTGAGATGAAGCTCAACGGCCAGACCATCAAGGTGGACCAGACGCTGGTGCTCAAGGTCGCCGCCGTGGAGAAGCCCAAGGCCGCCAAGTAGGTTTTGTGAACTTCCCTTGGCGCGCCCTCACCTCGGAGCACGGACGCCTACGTCCGGGCCCGCTTGCTGCGGTCGTGGGCGTCCGCGCTCCAGGGAGAAGTCTCGCGTCCGTTCAACCTCCTTTCAGTTACCAGCTCCTTTAGTTTCACTTCGCATTTTAACTAACATGAACCTGTCCACACACCTGCCAGCGCTCCTCCTCGCCTCTGTTCTCACCTCCACCGCCGCGCCCGGCGACTGGCCCACCTGGCGCGGACCGAAACGCGACGGCATCTCCACCGAGACCGGCCTGCTGAAGACTTGGCCCAAGGAAGGCCCGCCGCTTGCGTGGAAGACCACCGGTCTGGGCACTGGCTACTCCGCTGTCTCCGTCGCCGACGGACGTGTCGTCACGATGGGCGACGGTCCAGACGGCGCGCGCGTGCTGGCCTTCGACCTCAAGGGCAAGGAACTCTGGCAGTCCGAAACCATTGGCAAGCCCGGCGGCAACTACCCCGGCACGCGTTGCACGCCGGCGATTGACGGCGGCTTGGTCTATGCGCTCGGCCAGTTCGGCGACTTCGTTTGTCTCGACGCGAAGACCGGCAAGGTGCAGTGGAGCAAGAGCCTTCAGAAGGATTTCGGCGGTGGGTTCGCTGGCTGGAACTACACCGAAAGCCCGCTCGTGGACGGCAACAAAGTCCTCCTCACCCCCGGCGGAAAGCAGGGCGCGATGGTCGCCCTCGACAAGCAGACCGGCGCGCTCCTCTGGCAGAGCAAGCAGTGGACGGACAGCGCGGCTTACTCCTCTATCGTGCCTTCGGACTTCGGCGGCAAGCGCCATTACGTTCAGTTCACCGAGTCTAGCGTCGCCGGCATTGATGCCGCCACCGGCAACCTTCTCTGGCGCGCGCCGCGCAAGGGCGCGACCGCCAGCATCCCCACGCCCGTGCTCAACGGTAACTTGGTCTTCGTGACCTCCGGCTACGGCGTCGGCTGCAATCTCTTCAAACTTCAACCCGCTGGCGGCGTCATCGGCACGCAGGAGGTTTACGCGAACAAGAACATGGTTAACCATCACGGCGGCGTCATCCTGCTGGGCAAACACCTCTACGGACACTCCGACAGCGGCGGTTGGACGTGCTTGGAGATGAGCACCGGCGAAGTCGCGTGGAAGAACGGTGGCGTGGGCAAGGGCGCTGTCGCCTACGCTGACGGTCACTTCTATTGCCGCAGCGAAGGCGGCAAAGGCGCGGTTGCCCTCGTCGAGGCCACCCCCACCAGCTATGTGGAGAAAGGCCGCTTCGACCAACCCGACCGCAGCGGCAAGAACAGTTGGGCGCACCCTGTCATCGCCGGCGGCAAGCTCTACCTCCGCGACATGGACGTGCTGCTCTGCTACGACGTGAAGGCGAAGTGAGTCCTCTCTCTCACCCCACCCCCTCACCCTCTCGCACGATGAAACCTCTTCTCCTCGCCCTCGCCCTCGTCACCACCGCCACCGCCACCGCCTCCGCGCCCGACTGGCCGCAGTGGCGCGGCCCCAAGCAGGATGGCATCTCGACGGAAAAAGGCTTGCTCAAGGAGTGGCCCAGCGACGGCCCGCCGCTCGCGTGGCGCACTAAGGGCGTCGGCAGCGGCATGTCCAGCGTCTCCATCGCCAACGGCCGTATCTACACCTTGGGCAAGCGCAACCGTGACGGCGCGCAGGGAGTCTTCGTCACCGCCCTCAACCTCGCCGATGGCAGCGAGGCTTGGGCCACCGCCATCACCACCGGCGGCGGTCCCAACCCCAACGGCACGCCTACGGTGGATGGCAAACTCCTTTACGCCGTCGGCAACAACGGCGATCTCGCGTGCCTCGAAAGCGACACCGGCAAGCTTGTCTGGAAGAAGAATTTCTCTGCCGACTTCGGCGGCAAGTGCATGTCTGGCTGGGGCTACAGCGAGTCTCCGCTCGTGGACGGCGACCGCCTCATCGTCGTGCCCGGCGCTCCCGATGCCGGCATCGCCGCACTCAACAAGCAGACCGGCGAAGTCATCTGGAAATCCGAGCAGCCCGACATCGGGCGCGCGGGCAAAGACGGCGCGGGCTACACCGGCGTCGTCATCTCGCAAGCCGCCGGCGTGAAGCAATACGTCACCCTCACCGGGCGCGGTCTCGTCGGCGTGCGCGCGAGCGATGGCAAGTTCCTTTGGGGCTACAACCGCATCGCCAACGGCACCGCCGACATCCCCACGCCCATTGTCAAAGGCGACTACGTCTTCGGCTCCAGTGGCTACGGCGACGGCGGCACCGCACTCGTGAAGCTCGTGAAGGACGGCGATGGCGTGAAGGCCGAGGAAGTCTATTACCTCAAGGCCGGCGAACTCCAAAACCACCACGGCGGCATGATTCTCATGGGCGACCACGTTTACCTGGGGCACGGCCACAACAACGGTTTCCCCACCTGCATCGAGCTGATGACCGGCAAGGTCGTCTGGGGCAAGGAGCGCGGCCCCGGCAGCGGCTCAGCGGCCATCGTCATGGCCGACGGCCACCTCTACTTCCGCTACGAGGACGCCGTGATGGCGCTCATCGAAGCGACCCCGAAAGGCTACAGCCTGAAAAGCTCCTTCACCCTCGCCAGCAAGAACGGCAAGAGTTGGCCGCACCCCGTCATCCACAACGGCAAGCTCTACCTCCGCGATCAGGACACGCTCCTGTGTTACGACGTGAAGGCGAAGTAATCCCGGCGGTTGCCGGCCTCAGTTCGGATTCTTGGATTCCGCCTGGCGGGCTTCCTGGCAGCGCTCTCGCAGCCGTTGGACCTTGGGCAGCAGTTCCGTCCGCTTGTCTTTCGTGCAGGCCAACGCCACGGCGTCCAGCAACCCACGTTCGCCGGTCAGGGTAGGTTCTGGCGCGGGCTTGCCCGGCTTGGCGGATGGGGGAAGTGCCTTCTCGAGCCAGCTCACGAGCCGATCCGGGTGGTGTTGCAAAAAGCCGGCTATCTGGAGCCAAGTGGTGCCCGCTGCACTCCGGCTGATGCGACGGCCCGCGGTTGCGCGGGCCAAGGCGTTGCCCGCTTCGGTGGTGAAGGGGTTGGCGCGGATGCCGGTGATCAAGATGGCTTCGCATTCTATCGGGGCGTCCTTCGGGAGGTGCTCGAACGACCACGCGGCTGCGACAGCGAACGACCTGGCCCGCTCTGAAAAGCTACTCGCGGCGGCCAGCAGGCGCAGGTCGTCCTCGTGGATTTCATCCCCGCCTCGGGGATTGCGGATGGTGCCGTCACGGTTGCCCAGCTCGTTGATACGATGAAATACGTAGCCCTTGGGCTTTTCCCGTTCTTCGAACCAGTAAGGATACGTGTGGCCCGGCCCGCCCGCCCACCCCGAGGGAATGCCAAAGGAGTCAAACACCCCGTCGGCAAACTGGACATTGTGCGTGCAGGGGCCGCCCAGGCGCAGGAAGCTCTCGAGCGTGCAGGGCTCCTTGCGCTTGGGGTCCAGTTTGTAGGGCACGGCAGCGAAGAGATCCCGTAAGCCCGAGGTTTTGCGGGAACCGAATTTTGTCTGCGCCCACTCGCGCTCGGCCAGCGGCGTGAAGGAATCCGCCAGATGCGTCAACAGCGGCCACGGGGTCGTCGTCATGGACACCCGCATCCGGTTGCTATTCTCCACGAACCACAGAAACGAATCGCTCATCGTCGGCACCTCGCGGCCGTTGAGCACCCAGCCGTCCACCCAATACCGACGCGGCTTGGCGGTCTTGCCGTCGGCGGACCACGCCGCCGCGAACGCCACGGCCAAGCTTGGGTGCGATAGCACGGCTTGGTCATGTTTCCGGCGCAGGGCGTCCAGATTGCTGGCGACTTTCGATCCCCCCTGTGCAACCGCCAGCAGCGCCGCTTCCCGCAGCTCTGGGTGGGCCTGGAGCCAGTCCCAGAAATCGTCAGTTAACCCCTCTTGAAAAGCACTGCGCTTCACTCGCTCGATGATCACGGCGTGGAAGGCAGCCAGGAATGCTGCGTCCAACTTTCCGGCTGCGCAGCGCACCGTCAGCTCCCGGACCGCTTCTGAGTCCGGCACCGGAGCAGCCGCACCGCGCACGTCAACTGGAGCGAACAGCACGCTGAGACAGCCGAGGAAACTCGCCAGACGCTTCATGCTGCGTGCATAGCACAACCGTGCCGACGTCGGACAGTGAGAATTCCCAGCCGTCGCGTTCGCCATTCGTTGAAGCAACCGCTCCGCAAACCAGTCCGTCACTCCATGCCGAATCCCGAAGCCCACGCCGCCCCGAACGCGGCGAACCGCTTCTCCCGCCGCAGTCTCCTGCGCGGCGTTGGGGCTTCGTTGTTCCCGCTCTGTGCTGGCTTCTCCCACGCCGCCGGCATGGGGCCACTGCGCACGGGCAAGGCCAAGTCCGTCATTCTGATCTTCAACGGCGGTGCGCCCAGTCACTTGGATTTGTGGGACCCCAAGCCCGACGCCGCCGATGACATTCGCGGCCCCTTCAAGCCCATCCGCACCAACGTCCCCGGCATCCACATCTCCGAGCTGCTCCCGAGAATGGCCCAGCGCATGGACAAGGTTGCCCTCATCCGCTCCGTCCACCACGGCCACAGCAGCCACAACGGCGGGATGCACTGGGCCACCGTCGGTCGCCCCTACGCAGTGGACAGCACGCTCATCACGCCCAGCCGCACCGACATCCCGTGCTTCGGCACCCTCATCGGCTGGCTTGCGCAGCGCGACGGTTTCAGCAGCGGCGTCCCGCCCTACGTCATCACGCCCTTCCCGCACTGCGACAGCAAAGTCTATATCACCCCCGGCCAATACGGCGGTTGCCTCGGCGCGCGCTTCGACCCCTACGTCCTCGACGACGACCCCAACGCCGCTGCCTTCAAGGTCCGCAACCTCGCCCTGGACGACAGCCTCACCACCATGCGCTTTCAAGAGCGCCTCGGCCTCCTTCAGGAACTCACCGTCACCTCCCCGAAGCTCGCCTCCCCGCTTGTCGCCGAGATGGATGTCTTCAACCAGCAAGCCGCCACCCTCCTGCGCTCCGGTAAGGCCGCTGACGCCTTCGATCTCAGCAAAGAACCCACTGCCGTGCGCGAACGCTACGGTCGCCACAGTTGGGGCCAATCCCACCTTCTCGCCCGCCGCCTCGTCGAGTCCGGCACGCGCTTCGTCTCCACCGTCAATGGCCCCAGCATCACGTGGGACACGCACAAGGATAACTTCAACACGTTGAAGAACCGCCTCGTCCCGCCGATGGAACAAGCCTACTGCGCCCTCCTCGACGACCTCGAAGAACGCGGCCTCCTCGACTCCACGCTCGTCATCTGGATGGGCGAGTTCGGGCGCACGCCTAAAATCAACACCGACATCGGGCGCGACCACTGGCCCGGCTGCTACAGCGTCCTCCTCGCCGGCGGTGGCATTCGCGGCGGCCAACTCGTCGGTGCCTCCGACGCCATCGGAGCCTACCCGAAGGAACGGCCCGTCAGCCCCGCCGACCTCCACGCCACCGTCTATGCCGCCCTGGGCTACGACGCCGCCAACCTCCACTTCACCGCCTCCGACGGTCGCCCCATGCCCGTTTGCGAAGGCACGCCGATCAGTGAGCTCCTCTGAGGATTGCTCTGCGGAGGAGCAGTTGGAGCTTGGTTGCAAACTCCGAATGGACAGTTGCCCGTAGGTAACAACACACTGCGTCATCCAGCATGAAACTAGCACTCCTCATCGCTCTTGGTCTGGTCGTGGCCGGCTCCGGCCAGGAGTTCAATCAACGCGAGGTTTTGAGCCGGCTCAAGGCGGTGGAGACGGAACTGGCCAAGCGCCCCGTGCCCGTGCGCTGGGCATATGCGGATCGAAATCGCATCAGGACGGCCATCCATTTGCGGTCGATCGAGAAGCTGGCGGAGCTGAAGAAGGCGGATGCGCTATCGCCGGAGGTGGAGGCCAAGGTGGCGCACTACGAAGCGTTGCGCATGGAGTTGATTCGCCTGCCGGTGCCGCCGCCGCGGCCGGCGCGCCCACCCTCGCCGCCGCCCCCGCCCAAGTCCATTGGGGCGGACCTGTTGTCGTTCCTGCCGCTGCCGCAGCCCAAGCCGGCGGCCCCGGCTTCCCCAGCGCAGCCGCCGCTGCCCAAGCCGGCCGAGCTGGAGAAGGAGAATGCGTATGCGGAGCTGGCCCGGCGCGTGGCGGAGGCCAAAGCGCCCGTGGACGTGATCGTTGATCGTCGGGCTGGCTTGGTGGCGAAGTATCAACACCCGCAGTTCATCGAACAACTCATCGCCGATTACGTGAAGCTGCGGGAGCATTACGACCTGGTGGTGGATTCCTCGCAGGGGCGGATGTCCTTCTTCGGTCCGGTGCTCTACCACACCGCCGGGGAGGTGCCCGACATCACGGAAGGCGTCATCCAGTTTTTTCGAGACCGCGAGAAGCGGTGACAGCCAAACCGGCTTGCGCCCGGTTCAGAACGCGTAGTTCAGACCGGTGTTCACGGTCAGGATGCTGTCGAGCTGGAGGTTCGAGGACTTGCCTTGCACGGAAGAACGGGAGTTGCCGGCGTATTGATAGGCGAGGCCGATTTCCCAGCTCCACGCTTCGCTGAGGGCCACGTAGAGGTTCGCTTTCGCTGTGGCGCTGAAGAGCCAGTCATCCGCCGAGACGCGGCCGGAGCGGTTGGCAGTCAGACCGGCGGGGGCGAACGGGTTGGGGGCCACGACGATGGTCTCGCTGTAGCCGTAGCGCGTGCTGGCATAGACGACGCCTAGTCCGCCGCCGAGCGTGAGCGAGACGCGGTCGTGCAGGGGGAACTCGATGAAGGGCCCGAGGTTCAGGCCGTAGAGCGAGCCGTCGAGCTTGTTGATGACCGTGCCAGTGGCCGGGGCGAAGCCGGTCGCGCGGTTGGCCGGCACGTCGGGCAGCAGCGGTCCCGGAGCGGCGAAGCTGCCGGAGTAGGGCGCGAGCGGCGGCAGCACCGCCCCGGTGGCGTATTTATCCGTCGTGATGCCCGCCATTCCGGCGAGCGAGCCAGTGTCGCGTTGCCCCAGCCGCATATAGCCGAAGGAGACGAGGATGCCCACGTTGGCGCGGCGCTTCTCGGTGATGTGGAAGCGCCCGAGCACCTCTTCGTAGGCGAGTTCCAGGCCGGGTAACATTTTGTCCCGGCTGCCCCGGGTCTGCCCGTCCGCGAGCGAGCTGACGGAGTGGAAGGCGAGCGAGCGGGTGCCCGCGAACGGCGCGGCGGGGTCGGCAGGGTTAAACTGGCTGGCGTCGTTGTAGCCCCAGTTCCAGGTCGAGCCGCCGGCGTTGCCGCTGATGTCGCGGAAGACGAAGCCGTCGTCGTAGGAGCGGTTCACGCCGGGGACGAGCGCGCCGGAGTTGTTCACGCTGACGCTCGTGAACTCGGTCTTCACGTTGAAGTTAAACGTCGCCTTGAGGGAGAAACGGTTGCGCCGCCGCAGCATCGCATCGTCCGTCGCTTCAGCGGGGAATCGATCTTGCGCCAACGCCGTGTTGCCGACCAACGCCACGCCCATCGCACCAAACCAGAGTTGAGGTTTCATGTCTTGAGAAGGTTAGGGCACTTGCAGGAGGCGGTAGAAGCGCGTGCCCAACGCTGTGGGCAGACTCGCAGTGCGCGGTGGCCCGGTGTCCACCCATTGCAACGGCCCGCCGGTGCCGGCGACACCCGGGAAGGAGGTGTCAAACGGCCCGAGCGGGCTGGCGCTGATTTGGATGTAGTAGGTCTTCCCGGCGCGGGACAGGAAGTCGAGCGTGACGCGGCCTTGGTTGAGGCTGATCCGGTCCACCGCCAGCGTGGTCCCAGCGGGCGTGGCCGGATAACCGCCCGACACCACCTCGATCACCAGCCGGGGTCGGGGCGAGGTGATGCGGTCGGAGACGTAGTAATCCACGTTGAGCGGGAAGTTGCCAGCGGGCGCAATCGCGGTGGGGATCAGGATGTAAGGCACGCCGTTGTTCGTGCCGGTGGCGTTCAGGAGGTAGATGGCGTTGCCAAGCGAGTCCACGCCCAGGTCGAAGAACGAGATGCGCAGGAAGGTCACGGAGCTGACGCTGCTCGCCGGGTTCAGGATCGGGAGCGCCTCTTCCGTCGCCCCGGTCTGCGACTGGAGCGCGTAGGCGGCGAGGGATTTGAAAATTACCGCGCCGCTGACGAAGTAGCTCGGGAGGGGCGCGTCGGTCTGATCGCGCACCTCGTGCCGCACCGGCAGGTCCTGCAACATCAGGCTGGCAATGCTCTGCGTGACGACCGTGCCGACGGTGAAGTTTAGGAACACGACGGCGTTGCTGCCGGCGGTGAAGGTCTGGGTGCCCGCGAGCGCGAGGTCGAAGCCGATATTGCGGCCCGATGGGTCGGCGTTGGTGGACGCAGCGTTGGTGAACGCGAGGGTCGCGCCGGCGATGGGCGTCGTCACACTAACGAAGACGAGTTTGTTTGTGTCGTAGGCCACGCTGCCGAGCACCCGGTGTTCGCCGCCCTCGGCGAGGAGCGCCACGGGCACGGAGATCGCATCACCCGGCGTGAAGTTCGTCGTCGCCGAAGTGAGGGTCGTGGTGACGACTTGCAACGTGCGCCGCGCCAAGGTGAGGGACACGTTCACGCTCGTCACGGTGCCGTCGCCGTTCGTCACCTTCACGCAGTAGCTAGCTGCGTCGCTGGCGGTGAGGTTCGTGAGAGTGAGCGTGCTGTTGGTCGCGCCGGCGATGTCCACGCCGTTCTTGCACCACTGGTAGCGCAGGGTGGGGCGGCCCGTGGCCACGACGAGGAAGGTGACGTTGTCCCCGGCGAGCGCGGTCGCCGGGACGGGCTGGACGACAATCACCGGCGGGTCGAGCACGGTGAGCGTGGCGTTGGAGCTGGTGATGGTGCCGTAGGGGCTGGTGATGACCACGGAGTAAAGCCCGGCTTGGTTGGTCTGGACGTTGGTCAACGTGAACGGGTTGTTCGTCGCCCCGGCGAGGTTCAAGCCGCCGAAACGCCATTGGTAAGTGAACGGCCCGTCGCCGCCCGCCGTGACGGAGAAGGCGGCGTTCGTGCCCTTCAGCACGGTCAAGGACTGCGGCTGCGTCACGACGGAGGGCGCGGTCTTCGCTGAGAGCGTGGCATTCACGCTGGTGGCGGTGCCGTAGGGGTTGGTGACCACCACGGAATAATCTCCGGATTGGGCGGCCTGCACGTTGGGCAGGGCCAGCGTCGTGCCGGTCGCGCCCGAGATGGGCACGCCGTTGAACCGCCACTGGTAGGTGAGTGGCAGGTCGCCTGCCGCTACCACGGTGAAGTTGACGGTGACGCCGACCACGACCGACTGCGAGAGCGGCTGGGTGACGATGCTGGGCGGGACGCGGACGGTGAGCAGCGCGTTGGAGCTGGTGACGGTGCCGACGGGGTTGCTTACGACGACGGAGTAATTACCGGCCTGATTGGTCTGCACGCCGGTCAGCACAAGCGGGTTGTTGGTCGCGCCGGCCAAGGGGACTCCCGCCAAGCGCCACTGATACGTGAGGGGCGCGTCCCCGGCGGCGGTCACGCTGAAGGTGGCGGCGTTCCCCTGGATGACGGTCTGGGGCTGCGGCTGACCGACGCCGGAAATGGTCGGCGGGGACAGCACAGTCAGCGTCGCGTTCGAGCTGGTCGCGGAGCCGTAAGGGCTGGTGGCTACGAAGGAATAAAGCCCAGCTTGAGCGGCTTGCACTCCACTCACGAGCAGCGTTGTGTTGGTCGCGCCGGGAATGGTCGCGCCGTTGAAGAGCCACTGGTAGGCCAGCGGCGCAGTGCCGGTCGCCAAGCCGGTGAAGGTGGCGGTGCTGCCCACGACGACGGACTGGGAAACCGGCGAGATGACGATGCTGGGCGGCACGTTCACGGTTAGCAGCGCATTCGAGCTGGTGACAGTGCCGTAAGGGCTGGAGATGACGACCGAGTAGAGGCCGGCATCCGTCGTCAGCGCACTGCCGAGGCCGAAGGCGGAGTTGGTCGCGCCCGGGAGGTTGGTTCCGCCGAAACGCCACTGGTAGGTGAAGGGGCCGTCTCCGCCCGCAGTGACTGCGAAGGCGGCGGGGCTGCCGACCAACACGGTGAGCGACTGGGGCTGCGTGGCGGCGAAGGGCGGGGTCTTCACGTCGAGCGTGGCGGCGCTGCTCGTGACCGTGCCGAATGGATTGCTGACGACGACCGTGTAGTTACCGAGCTGGTTGAGCTGAACGCTGGTCACGGTCAGCGTCGCGGCGGTTGCGCCGGGAATGGCCGTGCCGTTGAGCCGCCACTGATAAGTCAGCGTGGGGTCGCCCGCTGCGACCACGGTGATGACCGCGTTGTTGCCGGCCACTACCGTCTGGGTCGCGGGGGCTGGCTGGACGACGATGCTGGGCGGGACGTTGACGGTGAGCAGCGCGTTGGAACTGGTGACGGAGCCGTAGGGGCTGCTGATGACGACGGAGTAGTTGCCAGCGTTGGTCGGTTGTGCGCTGGCGAAGCCGAAGCTGGAGTTGGTGACGCCCGGGAGGTTCACGCCCGCGAAGCGCCACTGGTAGCTGAAGGGACCATCACCGCCCGCCGTGACCGCGAACACGGCAAAGCTGCCCTGGAGCACGGTCAACGACTGCGGCTGCGTGGTGACGAAGGGAGCAGTCTTCACGTCGAGCGTAGCCGCGCTGCTCGTCACTGTGCCGTAGGGGTTGCTGACCACGACGGTGTAGTTGCCGAGCTGGTTGGTCTGCACGCCGGTCAAGGTCAGCGTCGCACCGGTTGCGCCGGGAATGGCCGTGCCGTTGAGTTGCCACTGGTAAGTCAGCGTCGGGTCACCCGCCGCCACCACGGTGATGGTCGCGTTGCCGCCCGCCACCACGGTCTGCGTCGCCGGAGCCGGCTGGACGACGATGCTGGGCGGCACGCGGACGGTAAGCAGGGCGTTGGAGCTGGTGACGGTGCCGAAGGGGTTGCTGACGATGACGGAGTAAAGCCCGGCTTGGTTGGTCTGCACCCCGGTGAGCACGAGCGGGTTGGCGGTCGCGCCTGGGATGTTCACTCCGGCGAAACGCCATTGATACGTGAACGGCACGTCGCCGGCGGGCGTCACGCTGAAGGTCGCGTTGCTCCCCTGGATGACCGTCTGCGGCTGCGGCTGCCCGGCGTCCGAGATGCTAGGCGGCGTCTGCACCGTGACGACCGCGATCTGGCTGGTGACCGTGCCGTAAGGATTGCTCACCACGACGGTGTAGTTGCCCTCCGCGCTCTCCTGCACATTGAAGAGCGAGAGGAAGGGGCCGGTGCCACCGGGGATGGGTGTGCCGTTCAAGCGCCATTGGTAAGTAAGCGTCGGCGAACCGGTGGCGGTCACGGAGAGGTTGAGCGTCGCACCCGCCGGCAGGGTTTGCGAAACGGGTTGCACCACGATGGCCGGCGGGAGCAGCACCGTGAGCGTGGCATTGGAACTGGTCGTGGAGCCGCCCGAGTTGCTGATGATGACCGAGTAAAGACCAGCCTGCGACGCCTGCACGTTGTTAAGCGTGACGCTCGTGTTCGTTGCCCCCGTGAGGTTGATGCCGCCGAAACGCCATTGGTAGAGGAGCGGCGCGGTGCCGGTGGCATTGACGCTGAACGTGGCATTCTGCCCCTGCACGACGGTGAGCGATTGCGGCTGGCCGTCCGGGCCACCGCCGTTGGGTCCCGGAGAGATGGTTGGCGGGACCAGCACGGTGAGCGTGGCGTTGGCGCTGGTCGTGGTGCCACCGGAGTTGCTGATGACGACCGAGTAAAGGCCCGCTTGGTTCGTGAGCACGTTCGGGAGGGTGACCGCCGATCCGGTCGCGCCGGGGATGTTCACCCCACCGAAGCGCCATTGGTAGGTGAGCGGCGCGGTGCCAATGGCGTTGACGCTGAACGTGGCGTTCTGGCCTTGGAACACGGTGAGCGACTGCGGTTGGCCGTCCGGGCCGCCTAAGGCCCCGCCCGCCGCAATGGTCGGCGGGACGAGCACGGTGAGCGTGGCGTTGGCGCTCGTAGTGGTGCCGAAGGGATTGCCGATGACGACCGAGTAAAGGCCGGCTTGGGCCGCCACCACGTTGTTGAGCGTGATGGCGGTGTTCGTCGCCCCGGTGATGTTCACGCCGGCGAAACGCCATTGGTAAGTGAGCGGGGCGCTACCGACGGCGTTCGCGCTGAAGGTCGCGTTTTGGCCCTGCACCACCGTGAGCGACTGCGGCTGACCGTCTGGGCCGCCGCCGTTAGGGCCGGCGGTGATGACCGGCGGGGCGGCGACGGTGAGCGTGGCGCTGTTGGTCACCGCGCCGAAAAGGTTCGAGACGATGATGGTGTAGGTTCCGCCGTTGGCGATTTGGATGTTGTTCAGGTTGAGCGCGGGGTTGTTCTGGCCGGCGAGCGCGACCCCGTTGAACAGCCATTGGTAGAAGAGCGGCGTGGTGCCTCCCGCGACCACCGTGAAGCCAGTGTTGTCCCCGACGAAGTTGGTGATGGATTGCGGTGGCGTGACGAAGAACGGGAACGTTCCCAGGGTCAGGCTGGCGTTGGAACTGGTCGCGGTGCCGATGAGGTTCGAGACCACCACGGAGTAGTTCCCCACGTTGAAATTCTGCGCGTTGTTGATGGTAACCGAGGCGTTCGTCATCCCGATCAGGTTCAGTCCGTTGAACCGCCACTGGTAGGTGAGCGGCACGTCGCCGGAGGCCGTCACCGAGAAGGTGGCATTCGAGCCCGTCGGGATGAACACATCCGCCGGCTGCGTGATGACCAGCGGCGGCAACGGGTCCGCCGTGTTGAGGCGCGTCATGAAGTTCAAGGGGATGTCGTTGAACGCCCGAAACACTCCGCCCAGCACCAGCTTGCCGTCCCGGTCCAGCGAACTGGCGTTCACGGCCGCACTGACGGGGTTGTCGGTGAAGCCCGCCCCGGTGCCCGGATTGAACAGCTCGTCGTGCGCGCCGTTGGCATCCACGCGGGCGACGCCCCGCCGGGAGACGCCATTAATGAGCTGAAACACACCGCTGATGATGAGCTTGCCGCCGGGCATCAACTCGGCGTCGCGGATGTCCGCGTCAATGACCGTGTTCAGCGCGTAGGGCGTGTCAATCGAACCGTTGGGCAGGAGCCGCACGAGCTTCCCGTAGTTCTGGTTGTTGAAGAGATTGAAGCCGCCATAGAGGATGATCTTGCCGTCCGGCTGCACCAGTGTGCCGTAGGTCGGCCCCGTGGCCCCGGTGCCCGTGTCAAACCCGGTGTCCACCGAGCCATCCGCATTCAGCCGGACCAGCCCCACGCGGGGCACCCCAGCGAACGAGGTGAAGTCGCCACAGAGCAGCATCTTCCCGTCGGGCTGCAAGATGATGGAGATGATCTGAATGTTGTTCGGCCCGGTGCCCGGATTGAAGGTCGCATCCAACGAGCCGTCCGCGTTCAGCCGCGCGACATGCCGGCGCGCGGTGCCGTTGAAATTGAAGAACCGGCCACCGATGACCACCTTCCCATCGTCTTGCACCGCCAGCGCATCCACGATCCCATCCGGTCCCGTGCCCATCGCGGTGGTGAACGCCGTGTCCAGCGAACCATTGTCGTTCAACCGCGCCAACCGCGTGCTGCGAGTGTTGCCGATGAACGTGAAATTGCCGCCGATCACGACCTGCGCATTGGTGTAGAGCGCGAGCACATTGACCGCATCCTCCGCACCGCCCGTGACGAAAGTGGTATCGAAGGCCCCGCCGTTGCTCAAACGGGCGATGCGGCGGGCCGAATTGCCGTTGTAAGCGTCGAAGACCCCGCCGATGTAGATCTTGCTGTCATTCGTCCGCACCTTCACCGCGAGCACCTGGCCATTCGGTCCCGTGCCATTGGTGAACTAAAGATCCACATCGCCCGGCGCTGCGACCGCTGCGAGCGGTGCTCCGAGCAGCATCGCCAGCGCGGCGAATCCACACCACCGGGCCGGCAGCCGCAGCAACGCCAAGGCGGTCAGGGGCAGGCGCAACCGGCCGGCTGCCCTGTTTAGGAGGGGTGTAAGGTAAGCGGTGTTCATGGCAGCCAAAGAAACAAAAAGCTGCGAGAGTGAAGCAGGACGGGGCGATGGTTGGCGAGGACATTTGCCGCGCTTTGCACAATTTCGGCGGGGCGGAGCGAGCCAGCCGACGCTTACCACCGCCCCTCCGCTGAGAAAGCAACTCCCGGGTCTCCTACCCGCAGCGACTCCCGTCCGTCGGCCGTGATCGAAGTAGCTGACGGTGTCGTTCCCCGGCCCACGCAGGGGGTCACAGACCCGGGATCCCCACCCGGCTTGCAGCGCAGGAAGCAACGTGCCCGTCCTGCTGCGCTGGTGCACGCACTGCTTGCAATGGAGCCGGGACTCGCTAGCGTCCCCGCAGCCAACTCCAATGCGTATGAACCAACTTCAGCGAACGCAGCGCCCCGCCCGAGCGGTAGGATTTACCCTCATCGAACTCCTCGTCGTCATCGCTATCATCGCGATTCTGGCGGGGATGCTCTTGCCGGCTTTGAGCAAGGCGAAGGAAAAGGCGCTCGGCACCAAATGCTTGAGCAACATGAAGCAGCTCCAGCTCGCCTGGGTGCTTTACGCGGGCGATCAGGACGATCGCATCGTCTCAAGCCGGGGCGGCATCACCTTGGCACAAACAAACGAAGCTTGGTGCACCGGTTGGATGCAGCCGGGTGGTGCCTATGTGGCTGGCACTGAGACCAACACGGACTACTTCATGACTGCACTGATGGGCCGATACGCGGGCAACGCCGGTATTTTCAAGTGTCCCTCCGACAGGTTTGTTTTCGCCGGCCTTACGGTGCCGTATTGCCGCAGCGTCTCCATGAACATGTGGATGGCTTGGGAACCAGTGGGTGGGCTTGTGGGAGCAGGCAGGAATTACAAGCGGTTGGCAGAAATTGGGCAGGCCAGTGACCGTTTCGTGTTTATCCACGAAAACCCGAACACGATCGAGGATGGGACATTCCGCCTCAACTTCGACCCCACGCTCGGCGTCCAGCCACCGATCAGCTTCGAAAATGCGCCCTCCGCGCTCCACAACAAAGGGACGAGTTTGGGCTTCGTGGACGGTCACGCGGAAGTTCACAAGTGGGAGACCGTCACCTACGTGAATGCGGTCCCCATCGCAGCTAACACCCTGGTGGACGTCCTTTGGCTCAAAGGCAAGGCCACCGAATACTGAGACGGCACTCTCCAGCAGACTTGCGCGGAGGGGCTTCACCCTCATCGAGCTGCTGGTCGTCATCGCCATCATCGCGATCCTCGCCGGGATGCTCCTGCCGGCGCTCGCCCAGGCGAAATCGAAAGCTCAGGCCATCCAGTGACTCAGCCACTTGAACCCGCTTCAGCCGAGGCCAGGTAGTTGGCTTGAACCACAAAGACACAAAGGACACGAAGCACAGGCGCAGAAGGTGGTGCTCAACCAAGCCAGTCGCACCGTTTGGTGCGGCTGCCCGCCTTTGCCAAACCCCAGCTTCCCTGCCCGGCCTTCGTGCTCTTCGGGCCTTCGTGGTTTCTAAGGAATTGCTCCGGTTCTGCTTGTTTGCTCACCCCGTCGGCAACACGGGTTGAGCCTGTATCGGTTTGGCGGAGTTAGACCTGTGCCGGGCAGGGCAGGGGGCTGGCGGAGCCGGGGGCCGGAACGCTCCTTGCAAACCCCGCGTCGCCGACTAGGCTTCCACCGTCAATCCAATGCCCCCACGCATGAATCGAAGTAAACAACCTTGTCGCCCGGCCGCCTTCACTCTCATCGAACTGCTCGTCGTCATCGCCATCATTGCGATCCTGGCTGGGATGCTCCTGCCCGCGCTCTCCAAGGCCAAAGAGAAGGCCTATGCCACCAAGTGCCTCTCCAACAATAAACAGCTCCAACTGGCTTGGGCTCTTTACCACGGAGATTTCGATGATCGGATCTGTCGGGGCGGCAACGGCGCGGCCATCACCACGACCAACAACACCTGGTGCGCGGGCTGGATGCGGCCCGGCGGCGGCGTCTATGCGGTGGGCGACGAGACCAACACGGCTTTCTTCATGGATGCCCAGCTTGGGCGTTACGCGCAGAACGCGGCGATTTTCAAATGCCCCTCCGATAAGTTCATGTATCCGGGCACGGTGGCTCCTTACTGCCGCAGCGTCTCGATGAACAACTTCATGAACGGCGGCGGTTTTCCGGCGGGCACAACCTACAAAAATTACACCCGAGTCACGGAGATTTCCGTCCCGGGCGACAAGTATGTCTTCGTGCATGAAGACCCCAACGCCATTGACGATGGGTATTTCAAGATGGACATGACCACGCCAAGGCCGCGCAATTTCTTTTCTGTAAATTGATTGAGCATCAAACTGAGGGTGGGGTTTGGTTTGCCATGTTGAGGTAGATTTTTCCGGTTTCCCAGTCGTCGCTGGTCTCGGCCAGGAGGGCGGA
>JBDKJY010000015.1:0-122362 GCA_039796295.1 Verrucomicrobiota bacterium | reverse complement strand
GGCCGCCGATGAAGCCGCCGCCGCCGCATACCACCGTCACGTTGTTTTTCATTGGGTGTTCAAGCTGCCACGGGCCGGTCAGTGGGAAGGCGCTTGCCTGCACGCACTGGCCCGCTCGCAATGCGCGAGAGCGTGGCAAGCTCGCCGGAAATTGGAATCCCTTTCTCGTCCGTCGCGCGGGTCGAACGCGGTTTGGGGCGCACCCGCGAGGGGTTGAGCGCTCGTTTTTCGAAGTGCGGGTGGTTCAAACTACGGTGAGGACGCTGACTTCCGGGCGGCAGTTGAAGCGGACGCCGTGGAGGTTGCCGACACCGCGCGTAGTGAAAATCCAGCGGTCGCGCCAGCGGTTCAGACCGGCGACGTAACGGTGGTCGCGCACGGGGGCGAAGGGCGTGCCCCACCACGGCAGGCGGAGTTGGCCGCCGTGCGTGTGGCCGCAGAGGGCGAGGTGCCAGGGGAAGTCGGCGACGGCGTCTTTGCCGTCGGGGTTGTGCAGGAGCGCGAGGGTGGTGGTGGCAGGGGCGGGTGGGCTTGGGCCGAAGGCTTCGGGGGCGCGGAGTTCGTCATTCCACAAGTCGCCGAGGCCGACGACGCGGAGTTGGCGGCCGCGCAGGGTGAGGGTTTGCGATTGGTTCAGCAGGACGGTGACGCCGCTGGCGGTGAGGCATTGGCGGACTTGGGAATGGTCGGGATAGCCTTTGTAGATGGGGCGCGCGGCCCACTTGCCGCCGTCGTGGTTGCCGAGGCAGGCGAAGGTGGGGGCGGCGGTGGCGAGGGGCTTCAACACGTCGGCGTAGTCGGCGAAGTGGGTGAAATGCTTCGTGATGAAATCGCCGGTGAGGCAGATGAGGTCGGGCTTTTCCGCGAGGCCGAGCTGGATGGCTTGCGCGATGAACTCCAGCGGGACATAGCCGGAGGCGTGGAGGTCGGAGAGGTGCAGGACGCGGATGGGCGTGGCTTCGGATGGTCCGAGCGGGACGGAGCGGTGAGTGACTTCCAACCAACCCGGCTCGGCGAAGCGCGTGTAGGCGGCGCCGACCGCAGCGGTCGCACCGAGGAAGCCCGCGCTGAACAACAGGCGGCGGCGCGACAGCCAGGGCCGCTTCGTCGGGGGCGAGGCGGGCAGCGGGTTCATGGAACGGGGTGGAGCGCGGCCGCCTACGTCCGCGCTCCAAGGCGGCTACGCGCCGAGGACATGGCGTTTGAGGATGGTGTAAACTTCGGTGGAGTCGAGCTGGTGGGCGGGGAGGAGTTCGTGGCGGCCGGTGATGAGGATGGGCCAGTCGGCGGGGTTCGCGGGGCGGCAGCCGTGGGAGCCTTTCACGAGCGAGGCGTCGAGCGGGATGACATCCATCAACATGCGGAAGCCGAGTTTCTTCTTCAGTAGCTTGCCGGCGACCTTGAGTTTCGGGGAGCGGAGCTTGGGGTCGAGGAAGAGTTCCACGGGGTCGTAGCCGGGCTTGCGGTGGATGTCCACGCAGCGGGCAAAGTCGGGGGCGCGCGCGTCGTCGAGCCAGTAGTAGTAAGTGAACCAGGCGTTCTCTTTCGCCACGGCGAGGAGGTCACCGGTGCGCGGGTGGTTGATGCCAGCGGCGACCATCTCGCGCACGCCCATGACTTGCGCGACGCCGGGGGTGAACTCGACGGCGCTGCGGACTTGGCTCAGGAGCGCGGCGTCGTTGACGTAGATGTGGGCGACTTGGTGGTCGGCGACGGCGAAGACCTTACTCGCGCCGGCGTCGAGGAGTTCGAGGCCGAGTTCTTCCTTCACGGTGAGCCAGCCTTTGTCGCGGAAGACGCGGTTGAGGTGGATGGCCTGGTCCACGGGGGTGATGCCGTATTCGGAGAGGAGGACGACTTGGACGCCACGCTTCTCGAAGAAGAGAATCAGCTCGTGGACGAGGTCGTCCACGAGGCGCAGGTCGTTGGTGATGGCGGGATGCTGGGGGCCGAGGCGTTGGAGGTTGTAATCGAGGTGCGGGAGATAGACGAGGTTCAGCGTGGGTTTGAACTTCAGCTCAATCCATTTGGCCGACTCGCCAATCCAACGCGAGGCGCAGTCCGGTCCGCCGGCAGGAGATTGCGCGCCCGCGCCCGGCCCCCAGAAGCCGGGGAAGGGGAACTCGCCGAGGTCGTGCTTGATGTTGGCGCGGATGGAGTAGGGCCAGGTGTAAACGTCGAAGACCTTGCGGCCGTCCGCCGGATACATGGGGCGCGGCGTGATGGTGTAGTCCGCGGAGGAATACATGTTGAACCACCAGAAAAGCTTGGCGCAGGTGAAGGTGTGGTCGCGCGCGCGGAGTTCGTCCCAGAGTTTACGGCCGTGGACGAGGTGGTTGGATTGCTTCCAAAACTGCACCTCGGCCAGCTCGCGGTGATACCAGCCGTTGGCGACGATGCCGTGCTGGGCGGGCTTGGTGCCGGTGAGGTAGTTCGACTGCGCGGTGGTGGTGAGCGCGGGGAAGGCGGGTTCGAGGTGGACCATTGCGCCGCGCTTACGGAAGGCGGTGATGTGCGGGGTGCGCTCGCCGATGAGGGAGTCGGTAAGGCCGACGATGTTGAGGACCACGGTGCGGTTCATGATTAGCGAGCTTCGCCCAGCAGGCGGAAATAATCATCCCGCGACAGGCCGGCGGTCTTCAGGTTGTTGCGGATGATGAACACAGGAATCTCGCTGTAGGCGGGAATCACCACGGGCCGGGCGACGCCGGGCTTCACATACGAACGATGGCTGCCTTCCTGCCGGGCAAAGCGGAAGCCGGCCGCCAGAAACACCCGCTCCAGTGTCCGCCAGTCTATGGGGGTGAACTTCGGCATGGGCCGCTCAGGCGGCCAGCGCCGCCGTGTGCCGCTCCACCGCGACCCAGTCCGGGCTGTGCCAGTGTCCGCCGTCGCGTTCGTAGCCGGCGTCCTCCAGCACTTCATCGAGCGTGCCGTGGTCGGCGGCGGTTTTCAGGAAGAGGTCCACGGCTTCATCCAAAGCCTGCCGTGCGGCGGGGGCCGTCGGCCCGGAACTGGCGAGGTCCAGCGGCATCGCGTGCGCGACGAACTGCACACCCTCGCGCCAAATCTGGACGCTGAACTGGATTTCCATGACGGGAAGCTGCCTGCCCCAGTGCCCGAATTGAAGCCGAATCTCCGTTCAGCCCGCCACCGCGACGATTTTCCGCGCGCGCGCCGCGTGCCGCTCCTGCAACCGCTGCATGGACTCGACGACCTTCGGCAGGTTCATCTCATGCACCTCGATGCCCTCGCCGATGGCGCGCAGCAGCGTGATGGTCAGCTCGCCGCCGAGGTGTTCGCGGAACTCGGTGAGGCCGGCGAGCACCATCAAGTTGCCGTCCGAGTCGGTGTGGAGCAGCTCGGAGGCGAACAGGTCGAAACCGAGTTGCTCCAGCAACACGAGCACGCGCTCGGCGCTTGCGGCGTCGAGCAGGCCAATCTTCTTCGCGTAGAGCACGTCCAGCGCGATGCCGATGGCGACGGCCTCGCCGTGGCGGAGTTTGTATTCGGAGAGCTGCTCCAGCTTGTGCGCCGCCCAGTGGCCGAAGTCCAGTGGCCGCGCGCTGCCGAACTCGAACGGGTCGCCGCTCGTCGCGATGTGGTTCAAGTGCAACTCGGCGCAACGGTAGATGAGCCGCTGCATCGCCGCCGGCTCGAACGTGGCGAGCGCCTCGGCGTCGCGCTCGATGGCGTTGAAGAACTCGGCGTCGCGGATGCACGCGACTTTGACGGCCTCGACGTAGCCGGCGCGCTGGTCGCGCGGCGAGAGCGTGGCAAGGAGCTGGAAGTCGTTCAGGACGGCGAAGGGTGGGCAGAACGTGCCGATGAAGTTCTTTTTGCCGAACGCGTTGACGCCGTTCTTCACGCCGACCCCGGAGTCGTCCTGGCTCAAGGTCGTGGTCGGGATGCGCACGTGGCGGATGCCACGATGCGCCGTGGCAGCCGCGAGGCCGACCATGTCCAGCAGCGCACCGCCGCCCACGCAGAGCAGGTAGGCGTGGCGGTCGATGTGGTAGCGGTCAATCTGCGAGTGGATTTCCGAGACGTGGAAGTAGGAGTTCTTCACCCGCTCGCCGCCCTCGATGACGATAGGCGAGCGGACTAGTTCGAGCGCGTCGCCGTGGGTGGCGAAGTAGTCGGCGATGGTGCGCTCCAGCCCGGGCTGGGCCTTGGCGAGCGCTTCGTCGAGCACGATGAGCGCCTTGCGCCGCGTCACGCCGCCACCGCCGACGAGGACATCGCGGAGGACGGGGTTGGCGGGATTGAACACGCCGTGGGTGAAATGCACCTGATGCCGCCAACTGACCTGAATTGTCCGCTCAATAGTTGCCACGATGTGATTTTTGCAGCCGGCCTGTGACGAACGCTAGTCGGGAATCATTCGGGAGGGGGGCGGCGAGCTATCAGCTATTAGCGGTCTGCCTCGGCTGTCTGCACTGCAGTTCCGACGGCCAGCAGGTGAAGCAGGAGCAAAGCGGACGACACCGGGACCAGAAGCGAGTGAAAGGCGTTCGTGTGACGGGCAAATTTGTTACCGGTCGTGCTAGCTGCCGATTGGCCGGGAGCCAACTTTTTTTATCGACCGGGTGGAGCCTGAACGGAGCCGCCCAGCCGCCGCCACGCCGGCTTCACCACCCAACCCTCTTGCTCCAACGCCGCCTTGGCCGTGGCGTAGTCCGCCCCCGTCAGCTCGCGCAGGATGCGCACGGCGCGGTCGCGCAATTTCACGTTCGAGGGATTCAAGTCCACCATCAGGTTGCTGATCACCTTGCCGGTGCGGACCATCGCCAGCGTGGTGAAGAGATTTAGGATCAACTTAGTCGCCGTGCCGGCCTTCAGGCGCGTCGAGCCGGTGAGGACTTCGGGGCCAATCGCCGGCGCGATAACGACGTGCGCCACGCCGCGCAACTGCGTCAGCGCCGGGTTAAAGCAGACCAACGCCGTAAACGCCCCGCGCGCCTGGGCCTCCGCCAGCGCCCCGTGAACGAACGGCGTCCGCCCGCTCGCCGCGATGCCGATGACCACGTCGCGCTTGCCAATGCCGCGAAACTGAATCGCTCGCTCACCCGCCGCACGGTCGTCCTCCGCGCCTTCCACCGCGCGGAACACCGCCGTCTGCCCGCCCGCGATGATGCCTTGCACCAGCTCCGGCGGGACCCGGAACGTCGGCGGGCACTCACTCGCGTCGAGAATGCCCAGCCGTCCGCTCGTGCCCGCGCCCACGTAGAAGAGCCGCCCGCCGCGCTTGAAAGCCGCCACGATCTTACCGATGACGCGCTCGATCTTCGGTGCCTCGCACCGGATGGCGGCGGGAAGCTTTGCGTCCTCGGACAGCATCAACTCAATCGCCTCGGCGACCGGCATCCGGTCCAAGCTCATTGAGCGCGGGTTGCGCTGCTCGGTGGGCGACAAGGAATGCGGAATGCGGAGTGCGGAATGCGGAATGGCTGCCGGTGCTCCCGCCGCGCTCGGCTGACTTTGAACTTTGAACTCAGAACTCAGAACCTCCCGCGCCAGCTTGACCGCGCCCCACGCGCTCTCGCGGTTGAGCGGCGCGACCGCGCACCCCGGCCAGCGCGCGGCTAACTCCTTCGCCACCGCGCGCGCGAACTTCGGCTGCTTCAGCAACACGCCGCCCGCCAGAACGAACTGCACCGGCGCACCCGCCGGCGCCAGCTTCTTCGCGCACGCCACGCCGTCCTTCGCCAGACTCGCCGCCGCGCCTTCGAGAATGTCCTTCGCAATCGCATCGCGCTCCGCCGCCGCCGCGAAGACTTCCACCGCCAGCGCCGCGATGTCCGCCTTGCCCGCTGCCTGCGCCCACGGGATGAGTTCGTTCGGTTCGTTGAGTTGCAACGCGCGAAGCAAGCGCTGCCCGAGCCGCGACCACTCGCCATCGCGGTCGAGGTAATAGACACACGCCTTCAACGCCCGCAGGCCGATCTCATAGCCACTCCCCTTATCGCCGAGAATGTGCCCCCAGCCGCCGAAGCGGGCGGTGCCGCCGTCTGGGCGGCGACCGTAGAAACACGAGCCGGTGCCGCTAAGGAGCAGAACCTGAGTTGAGAGTTGAGAGTTGAGAGTTGAGGCCGTGCGGCCGACCGCTCCCTTTTGCCTTTTGCCTTTTGCCTTTTGCCTTGGCCCCGCCGCCGCCAGCGCCGTCGCCAAGTCATGCGTCGCGTGGCACGGAACGCCCGGCCAGACCTTCGCCGCCGCGGCGCGGATGCGCTGCCACTCCGGTTCCCCGCGCGCGCCCGCGAGCCCGATGGCGACGGCGGCGGGCGACGGAAATCCTTTCAACGCCGCCCGCAGTTCGCGCAGTCGCCGCAGGAGCTGCGCTTCGGTGAGCAGCTTGAAATTCCCCGGTCCGCCCTCGCAGCGCTGGAGCAAGTCACCGTTCGCGTCCGCCAGCAACGCCACCGTGCGCGTGCCGCCGCCCTCGATGCCGAGGAAGACGGGGGCGGGGCTGTGGAGCGTTCGCATGAGTCAAGGATGGGGAAAGGGCTGGATATTTCCAAGCGGCGGACGGGGAAAGTGTTCAGTAGCCAGTGTGCAGTGTTCAGACCAGACACGGTGGGACCGGGCGCCTTCTGAACACTGACTTGGTTTCCCCCGCTCCCCGCGCTATTCCTTCCCTATGACCGAGCCGGAGAAGGAAATTTTGCAGGCCTTGCTGGACCTCGAAGCCACCGTGGCTCGTTGTCGCACCGAGAACCCACCCCCCCCGCTGCTGCCGATTTTCGAGCGGCTGGACGTGCTCGCAGCACAGTTGCCGCCCAGCACCCCTCACGACCTCCGCCACTACCTCCAACGCAAGAGCTACGAAAAAGCCCGCCTCTGGCTTGAGGGCATGGACCCGGAGAAGGGCACGTGCCGGAAGTGAATTTGGCGCGCCAGCGTCTTGGAGTGCGCCAGTCCTCTGGCGCTCTTCGAGAACCGATGGCGTCCGAAAGCGGCGGAGGGCCGCCGCACTCCAAGACGCTGGCGCGGCGCTTCACCTTTGAACCTTGAACCCGGAACCTTGAACTCCCCCGCCGACACCATCGCCGCCATCGCCACGCCGCTCGGGGAAGGCGGTTTGGCCGTTCTCCGCGTCTCCGGGCCGCAGGCGCTCGCGGTGGCGGACAAGGTGTTCGTCCCCGTCGGCAAGACTTCGCAGAAGCCCACTGCTGCCGCGTCGCACACCATTCACTACGGGCGCGTCGAGCGGGACGGGCGGTTCGTGGACGAGGTGCTCGTGGCCGTGTTGCGTGCCCCGCGCACCTTCACGCGCGAGGACACGGTGGAGTTCTCCTGCCACGGCGGCTTGCTCCCCGCCAAGCTCGTGCTTGACGCGCTCCTCGCCGCCGGCGCGCGGCTGGCCGCGCCGGGCGAGTTCACCCAGCGCGCCTTCCTCAATGGCCGCCTCGACCTCGCGCAAGCCGAGGCCGTGGCCGACCTCATCCACGCCCGCACCGAACTGGCGCTCACCGCAGCAGGCGAGCAGCTCGCCGGCAAACTCTCTCAGCGCATCAACCTGCTCCGCGACGACCTCGTCAAAACCCTCGCACACATCGAGGCGCACATTGACTTCCCGGACGAGGACATCGCGCCGGACACGCGCGGGCAGTTGCTCGCACGGCTGGAGCGCGGCGTGGCCTTCATGGATGAACTGCTTCGCACCGCGAACGAGGGGCAAATCCTTCGTCGTGGCATCCGTGCCGCCATCATCGGTCGGCCCAACGCCGGCAAGTCCTCGCTGCTCAATCAACTCCTCGGCCACGACCGCGCCATCGTCTCGCCCATCGCCGGCACCACGCGCGACACCATCGAGGAGACGGCGAACATCCGCGGCCTCCCGGTCGTGTTCGTGGACACCGCCGGCCTGCGCGAGTCCCGCGACGACATCGAACGCGAAGGCATCCGCCGCACCCGCGCCATGGTGGCGAAGGCCGAACTCGTCCTTCACGTGCTCGACGCGAGCGAGCCGCTCTCAGCGGAAGATGAACAGTTCCTCGCCGAGTTCGCCGGGAAGCAACGGCTCGTGGTGCGGAACAAGGCGGACTTGCCCCGTGCCGGCGACTTGCAGTCGCCGTCCGAAGTGCTGGGTGCTCAAGACGGCGATTGCAAATCGCCGGCACAGGCCATCGGCGTCTCCTGCCTCACCGGCTTCGGCCTCGAAGCCCTCAAGGACGCCATCAAGCAAACCGTCTGGGCCGGTGAAATCCGCGCCGAGATGCTCCAGGTGATGATTAACTCCCGTCACCAAGACGCCCTCCAGCGCGCCCGCGCCGCGACCCTCCGCACGGCCGAAGCCCTGCGGGCCGAACGCTCCCTCGAACTGGTTGCCCTCGACCTTCGCATCGCCGTCCACGCCGTCGGCGAGATCGTCGGCAAGACGACGACGGAAGACCTGCTCGACTCCATCTTCAGCCAGTTCTGCATCGGGAAGTGAGCGGAGCGCGGGTCTGCGACCCGCAGCGGCTCCCGCCCGCAGAGGATGCTTTTACCGACCAGCAGTTGTGCCCGTGGGCAAGCACTGCGGGTTACAGCCCCGTCCGTCGCCCTTCAGCTTTCTCTCTTGACGACAAAACTACCATAGTAGTATTAACGCGGTCGTCGCCACCACCAATCCGGAACTCAAAACCTAAAACTCAAAGCTCCTCCCATGCCCCAGCCACCCACCCACCGCCTCGGCGAACTCCAGCTCCGCATCCTCCAGGTGCTCTGGGACAAGGCCGAGGCTCCCGTCGCCACCGTCCACGAGGCGCTCGGCGGCAGCGGTGTATTCGCCTACACCACCATCGCCACCATGCTGCGGAAGATGGAGGACCGCCGCCTCGTCCGGCACCGCACCGAGGGTCGCAGCTTCATCTACCGCGCCGCCGTCGCCGCCGACGAAGTCACGCGCAACGTCGCCGACCACCTCGTGGACCGCTTCTTCGCCGGCTCCCTCGCCGAGGCCGTCAGCCATCTCCTCGACACCCGCGACGCGAGTAAAGCCGAGCTGGTCGAGCTGGAAAAACTCATCGCCGCACGGAAGCAACGCCTGTGAACACAAACCGGATTAGCCACACAAGGGCACAGAAGGCGCAAAGGGGAACATCTTCATCCGCCGGCTCCCTTTTGTGCGCTTTGCGCCCCTTTGTGGCAAATCGCCTTCTTCTATGAACCTCAATCCGCCTCTCGGCCCGTGGGCCACCCCGCTCGGCTGGCTCGCCCTCGAAGCCAGCGTCGTCGTTCTCGCTGCGCTGGCGTGGCAGCCGTTCCTCCGCGCCGCCACCACGCGCCGCGCGCTCTGGCGAGCCGTGCTTGTCGTGCAGCTCGGCTTGCTCGTCGCCGAACTCACCGGCACCAGCAGCCAGCTCCCTGCCCAACTCCGCCGCGCGTGGCAAACCACCTTCCCCCCACCCGCCCCGCCCGCTCCGCCAGAAGGCGTCCTCCCGTCCACCGTGCCGCCCCCCTCCTTCCCCATTTCCTATTCCCCATCACCTATTCCCTCAGTGGACTTCACCGCCCTCGCTACCGAGCCACCGACCCCGCTCCCACCCGCTCCTCTTCCCACTCTCCCACCTGCTCCCCCCGTGTGGCCTGCCCTCCTCTGGCTTACCGGCCTCGCCGTCCTCCTCGCGCGCTCCGCGTGGACGCACGCCGGCTTCGCGTGGCTGCGCTTCCGCCACTTCCACCCCGCCGCCGAGGCATTGCGTGAACGCGTTGCCGTCCTCGCCGCGCGACTCGGCCTGCGCCGCCGCGTGCGCGTGCTTGCCAGCGAACGCCTCCGCGCGCCCGCCGCCTTTGGCTGGCTGCGACCCGGCGTGGCCGTGCCCGGCGACTTCACCGCCCGTTTCGCCCCCGCGCAACAGGACGTGATGCTCGCCCACGAGCTGGCGCACCTCGCCGCCCGCGACCCACTCTGGCAACTCCTTGCCGACCTCGCCGCAGCCGCGCTCTGGTGGCACCCGCTCGTGTGGGTCGCGCGCCGCCAGCACCGCCTCGCCGGGGAACTCGCAGCCGACGACGCCAGCCTCGCGTTGCCCGACGGCCCCGTCGTCCTCGCGGAATGCCTCCTCACGCTTGGCCACGAAGCCGCCGCCACACCGCCCGCCGCGCTGGGCATGGCCGGCTTCCGCTCGCAACTGGGCCGCCGCGTCGAGCGCCTCCTCGCCCTCCCGCGTGGCGATTGGCAACCCGCTGGCAAACTCCGCTCCTGCGCACAAACCGCTGCGGCCCTCACGCTCCTCGCCGCCCTGGCGCTCCTGCCCGGCTGCGCCGCGAACCGCACGGCCACCGAAGCTCCAGCCAGCGTCGTCGCCAAGTGGTGGCAGGCGAAAACCAAGCCGCCCGAGCACCCCGCGCGCGCCGTCACCCTCCCCAAGCAGCCACCGGCCAAACCGGTTTTCATCGCGGGCACCGTGCGCTACAACCGGACGCCTCCGCCCGAGCGCGACATTCCGCTGCCGCCGACCGTCCTAGCCGCCCGCACGAACGCCCCGATGAAGACCCGTTTCCACCGGGTCGCGCCCGACGGCGGCCTCGCCGACGCGCTCGTGTATGTGAAGGCAGGTTTGACCAACCAGCACTTCGCCCCGCCGACGAACACCCACCTCATCCGCATCCAGCGCTACGAATACCAGCCCTACATCACCGCTGTGCAAACGGGCCAGCCCATCCGCTGGGAGAGCGACGTGATGTTGAACTTCCACCCCATGCCCACCAACGCCGCCAACCGCGAGTTCAACCGCGCCCTCATGCCCGACCGTCCCGTCGAGGCCACCTTCACCGCGCCGGAGTTGTTCCTTCGCACCAAGGACGACGTGCATCCGTGGCTCTTCGGCTACGTGAGCGTGCTGCCGCACCCGTTCTTCGCCGTGACCGATGCCGAGGGCCGCTTCCGTTTCCCCCAGCCCTTGCCGCCGGGCAATTACACCCTTGCCGTCCTCCATCGCAGTGCGGGCATCGCCACGCGCGAGCTGGTGGTGGACGCGCAGTCCGAGCCAACTCCTCCACTGGAGTTCGTGCTGGGTCCAGTCATGGGCCGCGAGGCCATCCGGCAGAAGCTCGCCGACACCCATATCCCGAACTTCCTCTGTGATGGGATGCCCATGGCCCATGCGGTGCAACTGCTGGGGACAATGTCCCGCACGCACGACCCCAGCCGGCAAGGGGTGAGCTTCGGCTGGCGAAACACCTACTGGGCCGCAGTCCCTGGTGACACTAAGCCCGGCACGACCAACGCCGCGCCAAGCTGGCGGCTGACGACGAACGACATCAGCTCGGTTCTCATTAACATCCCGAGCGTCCCCGGCATCTCGCTGCTCGAAGGCCTCGACCTCTTCGTCAAGACCGCCGACCAACCCATCGGGTTCACCATTGAGACCAACCGCGTCATGCTCCACCCGCGCGAGCCCGGCCGGCCCTTCGTCAGCCCGCGCGGCAACACCAACGCCCCCGGTGCGAGACTCCGCGCGCAGGCAGAGAAGCTGGTTTTGCCCCAAGTGCAATACGACGGCCTGCCACTCACCGAAGTCATCAAGCTGCTCGACGCGGGTGTGCGCCAGCACGCCCCCGACCAGCGCGGCGTGACCTTCCTCGCCACGTCCTACTTCCCCGACGCGCCAGCAGGCTGGCAGCCGCGTCCGCCGCGAATTGGTGGACTGCCGCCGAAAAGCGAACTGCGCCAAAGCCCCGACCTGGACACCGTCATCATCCGGCTCGGGGAGTTGCGGCGGAACCTCACCCTGCCGCAAACCCTCGACGCCATCTGCGCCGCCGCCGACCACGCCATCACCTATCGCTTCGAGGACTGGGGCATCCTCTTCACGCCGGACTATTCGCGGAAGGCAGGGCCGAAGCCGCCCGCGCCGAAGGCTGCTTCCTACACCGTCGGCGTGGGCGACAAGCTGCGGGTGCAGGTCTATCGCCGTGACGACCTTGGCTACGAAGCGAAAGTGCGGCCCGGAGGCGACATTTTCCTACCGTTTATCCGCTCGGTTCCCGTCGCGGGCAAGACCATCGCCGCCGTCCGGGACGACCTCCGGGCAGCCTTCAAGGGTTTGCGCCAGGTCAGTTGGAACCAGAACTGGCCCGAGTTCATCTTTGCCCACTTGGAAGACCCCGCCGTGACCGTGACGCTGGTGCAGTCCGCGCCGCAGCCGCAGCCCGCCAACCCCGTCAAGGCCCGCGAGCGGGCTGACCAACTCGAAGCGCAGTTGATAACTCTCCGCGCCAATCCTGCCGCCACGGGCCAGGACTTCATGGGCCTGGTCGAACTCATCGAGCGCGCCGTCGTCGAGTGGCGTGAGTCCCCTGAAACCGCCCGTTTCGGCAAGCTGTTGGGGCAGGCCAAACTGGAGGACGTGCAGGCCCGCCTCAAGCAAGTGGCTGACATCGAACGGAAGCTGGAAGGCCCTGACCTCCCGCCCTACCGGCAGCTTGCCCTTTACGACTCGGCCATTCGCGCGATTGAGGCCGGGAGGTCTGGGGCCATCAACCGACCTGCGGGCACGGATTGGAATGAACGGGCGCGCGAGCGCAGCGAGTGGGAAAGCAAATTGCAGGAGCTGACCGCCCGACAGCCGCCCTCACCCGCGTTGACGGAGCGCATCCAGCACTCGGACGCCTTGCGGCTCAAGATGGACGAATCCTTACAGCGGTTGATCGAGACCAACCGGTCTCGCCTCAATACCTTGAAGCGCAACTTGGTGAAGCAGCGGGAGTCGCTGGAGAACCCGGGGGCCGCCGCGCCGTCAGCTCCGCCAGCCGCGCCCGGTGGGAAAGCGAATCCGCCACCTGCCCCCGCCGTCCCGGAAGCGGAAGCGTCGCGCGTTCACTTGGAATTTATCGAGGCCGCGCAGGCAGTCCGCTTGGCGCAGCAGCAGGAGTTGAGGGACATGCTTCAGAAGGCCCTCACTGAGCGGATTGGTTCCGCCCCGGCGAACGTCCCCTTGCTCCAGCCTATGAACCCGCCCAAGCCGCGCGCCGCCGCCGAGGCGTTACCCACCAACAGCACCGCGCTGCTCTACCCGACCAACCCGCCGAAGCCCGTAGGAGCCGACGTGAGGAGGCTCGCTTCTCCCCAGACGCCAGACGCCATCCCCCAGACCCCATCCGCCAGTAAGCAGCTCGTCACCTCGTCACCCACGAAGGGTCTGCCCGTGCTCATCCAAGGCCGAGTTCTCCTCCAGGGCGCGCCGACGGCGGAGCACAACATCCCACTGCCGCCGACAGCCCTGGCCGCCCGCACCAACGCCCCGCTCAAAACCCGTTTTCACCGCGTCTCGCCGGACGGTGGGCTGGCCGATGTGGTGGTGTATGTGAAGGCGGGCTTGCCCAAGCAGGAATACCATCCCCCCTCCGAGGCGCTGGTCGTGCACGCGCAGCGCTACGAGTTCCAGCCCTACATCGGCGCGGTGCAGGTGGGCCAGCCGGTCATTTGGGACAGTGTGGGGTCGGACACAATAGGACTTCAGGTGACGCCCACGAACTGGCCCAACCGGGGGTTCAGACGGGTGTTGAGTGAGGCGCACTACGAGCAGGCGAGCTTCCCCGCGCCCGAGCTGTTCATCCGGGGCGAGGTGTATGTGCATCCGTGGATGCTTCACTACATCAGCGTCTTCGAGCACCCGTATTTCGCCGTGAGCGATGCCGAGGGCCGCTTCCGTTTCCCACAACCGCTGCCGCCCGGCAAATACACGCTCGCCGCCGTCCACCGGCTGGCGGGTGAGAGCACGCAGGAAATCAACGTCCACCAGCCGTTGCCTGCCAGCCAGCCGCTCGACGTGCAGTTCACCTTCACGGCTGCCCAAGGCGGTCTGACCACGCTCCCTTCTGCTGTGCCAACACCGCTCGTCGTCACCCCCACGGCCCCGCCCACGCGCGAGGAACTCCTCGAACGCAAGGCCCGCGTGGAGGCTGAAATCAAGGAGGCGGAGAAGCTCTACCGGCCCTCGCATCCGAAGATGATTGGTCTGCGGAAGCAACTGGAGACGGTGGAGGAGGCTTTGAAAGAGGATGCCAAGCCAAGCGGTGAGTTAGAATTGAGGCGCACCCAGTTACTCCAACTACAGCGCGTCGAGACGAGTCTGCAAAACACCAATCTCTCGGTCAGTGAACGGCTAGCGCGCTACTCGGCGCTCTCCGATAGCCTCACCGAGTCGAAATCCGTGCGGCTGACCAGTTCATGGGAGGGTTTGGAGGGTCAGAAACTCGCGCTAGAACGCACACTCAAACAACGCCCGCAGGCGGACCTCCAGAAGGACCCGCTCTACACGCAGATGAAAGACCTCGAGCTGAAGCTGGAGGACGAGTTGAAGAAGGCTGCGGTGCGGTTCGAACTCCTCAAGCAGAACTTAATCAAGCGGAAGGAACATCTATCCAATTTGGCTGGTGAGGCCGGGTCCGAACCACCCGCCGCCCCTAAGCCCGGCGCGAGCCTTCAGCCCGCCCCTGCCCCCGTAGGAGCCGACGTGAGGAGGCTCACTTCTCCCACTCAGACTCAGATCACGCTCGGTTCCAAGAACCCTGCCATAGTGCTCGCGGCGGGTGATTCGGTTCGGATTCAAATCTCTCACAAGCACAACGGCACCAATCAATCGCTCGCATTCCGAGGGGAAATCGCACGAGCGGGCTACGTGCCGATTCCGCGCGCGTCGAAGGCGGTCTTTGTGGCTGGCAGGACTATTGAGGAAGCTACCCGCATGATTCGCGAACAACTTGTGAGGGACGGTCTTGAATCACCGCAAGTCACCTTGGACAAGGCGGTGCCTTTGCAATTCGCTCCACCGGGAACCTTCTTTCGTCAGCGTGCGGACACCTATCGCATTCAGCCAGGAGACGAACTCATCGTCTCTATCTGGGGCCGTAGCGACCTGAGAACCAAAGGAAATGTGCAAGCAGATGGGCGATTGACCCTGCCTTTGGTGGAAGCTGTTCCGATCGCTGGCCACACCATCACCGACGCTCGCGCTGCTATCAAAGCCGCTTACCAGCCGACGCATCTGGCGGAGGCCCACGTGGCCGTCCAGTTGTTTCGCACCGTTCAGCCGCCTCCAAATGGCACGGCAGCACTGAGCTACCCAACACTGCCAGACCTCGTCGTGTTGCACCCACCCACGCTTGAGCGGCTCGCCAAGATGCGCCTGCCCGAGGTGAGCTTCAACGCATTGTCATTGCCTACTGTGCTTCAGCACCTTGCCGCTGACGCCCTGCGGCTTGAACCGGACCGGGACGGGCTAAAGTTCGAGGTGCAGAAAGGCTTGTTCACCGCCACCGCATTTGACCCGCCCGCGGCTTCGGAACCCGAGAAATATACCAACGCGTCGGGTGCCGTTGTCTCGGTCAGGATGAATGGTTCGCCCATGCGTTCTCGGGTTCGTCTTAACTTCGACATGGGTTCAGTCACCGTAGGCCTCCCGTCTGCGCTGCGAGACGTTCACGCAGTTGACGCGCTGGAAGCCATCGTCAAGGGCGCAGACTTCCCCGTCCGCTACACTATTGAAACCAACCGCGTCATCTTCTGGCAGCGGCACTCCGATGAACCATCGCCCTCGCCAAAGCCGTCCGCCCCCAAGCCCGGCGCGAGCCTTCAGCCAGCGCCAGTCCCCGCAGGAGCTGACGTGAGGAGGCTCACTTCTCCGGCAGAGGTCAGCAATCAGCAGTCAGGGGTCAGTCAGAGACTCGTCACCTCGTCACCTACGGCGGTGCAGTTGGCGGCAGCCTCACCTGGCGTCATCGCTCTCCCCGTCCCCAACCCTTACGCTCGCACAAATTCCGAAGTCCCCTTCCTCACGCACTCCAGCAAGGGCGCGCAGGGTCTCAACCGCAAGCTGGACCGAATCGTGTTGCCGGAAGTCCACTTCGACGGCGTGCCGCTGGCGGAGGTGGTGAAGCGGTTGGCTGAGGACGCGCAGAAGTTCGACCCCGAGCCGGACCCGAAGCGGAAGGGCGTGAACTTGCTCATCAACGACGTTGCGCCCGCCGCACCGTTGCTCGACGTCAGCGGCAACCCCGTGCCCGCCGCGCGGCCCGTGCTCTTGAGCGAAGGACTGATTCGCGTGAACCAGCCGCTGAAGAACCTCACGCTCCGGCAGGCGCTCGATGTCATCTGCAAGACCGCCGAGCTGCCCACGCAGTTCAGCGTGGAGGAATACGCCATCGCCTTCATCCCGCGCGGGCCGGGCGGGGCTTACTTCTCCCGCACCTTCCGCGTGAACCCAGACACGTTCATGCAGGGCTTGCAGGGCGTGGCGTCCACTCCAGTCATCGGCGTGACGACTGGCGGCAACGCGGCAGGCGCGGCGGGGCAGAACCAGCCAACCACCACCGGGCCGGTCCGCGCGACCATCCCCGCCACCGTCCCCGCCGCCCAACGCACCGCAGCGGATGCCAACGCCCTCGTCCGCCAGTTCTTCCTCTCCGCCGGCGTCACCAGCCTCGGCGCGACGAACTCCGCCACGCAGGTGCAGTTCAACCCCCAGACCGGCGCGCTCACCGTGCGCGGCACGCCCAACGAGCTGCGGGTCATTGAGCAGGCGATTCAGAAAGTGCCGGCACCGCCAGCCGTGCCAGCAGACAAACCGCCCGCGCCGAATCCCGCCGCCCCACTCCTCAGCCCGTCCAGCAAGGGCGCGCAGCGCATCAACCGCAAGCTGGACGAAATCATCCTGCCGGAAATCCACTTCGACAGCGTGAGCTTGCCCGCTGTCGTGACGTGGCTAGACGGGAGTGTGAAGAAGCACGACCCCGAGAAGAAGGGGTTGAACTTCATGATCAACAACGTTGTGACGGCTACATTTCGTCGAATGACGGCAAGGCAGCCAAGGCAGCAAGGCCCGACCTCGACAATGCGTTGATCAAGGTAACGAAGCCGATCAAGGACCTGACACTGCGCCAGGTCCTAGATGTGATCTGCAAGACTGCCACAGTGAAGATGCCTGATGGGCGAACCGCCGGGTTGAAGTTCACCGTCGAGGAATACGCCGTCGTCTTCTCGCCCAAGCTGCCGGAGCAAGCCTCGCTCTTCGCCCGCACGTTCAAGGTGGACCCAGAGACGTTCATTCGAGGACTGCGGAGCGTGGTGGAGCCGATTTCGCATCCAATGCGTGGCGCAGCAAGCACAGGCGGGCGCCTGCCTGACTCAACTGGGAAACTTGCGCCCGGTGGCGTCGGCGAGACCAACACGACCAACGAGATCAACCGGATGGTGCGCGACGTCTTCATTGCCGCCGGAATAAGTGGCCTTGGTGAAACCAACCGGCCAAGTGAAACGCAGATCTTCTTCAACGACCGCACTGGTTTGATTATGGTCCGCGCGTCGTTGCAGGACTTGGAAATCATCCAGCAGGCGGTTGAATTTCTGAACTACCAGCCGCCGCAGGTCTTGATCGAGGCGAAGTTTGTCGCCATAGACCAGAATGACGACAAGGCAGCGGGCTTCGATTGGTTCCTGGGCAATACACGGGTTGACCTGTCATCGCCAACCAACAAGCCAAGCGCTCCACGCCCAACCGTTGTCATCCCGCAGCCCGACTCCAAAGGGGGTGTGACCAACTGGTTGGTGCGCACTAATGCCCCAGGATTGGTTACCATCACCGGCATCCTCACAGCTCCGCAGTTCGCGGTGGTCATGCGCGCCTTGGAACAGCGCGACCCACCCAGTGTGATGTCATTGCCCAAGACGACGACGACTTCTGGCAAGCTGGCGGTGATTGAACTTCCTGCAGCGGCCAAGGCCAAAGGCGGTTTGGCGCAGGTCTTGAAACTGGAGGTGCTGCCGACCGTGGCTGCTGACGGATACACCCTCAATCTCGCGGCAATCATGTCGCGCGATGGCAAAGCGGGCTGGGTGTCACAGTGCGTCGTGTGGGATGCGCAGACCATGATGGTGGGATTCCCTAACGCACCCGAAGCCGCTCAGAGGGGGGCGAACACCAGACGCATCATTCTCTTCCTGACGCCCACGATTGTGGACGCCGCCGGCAACCGCATCCATGCGCCGACTGACGAGCCGCCATTCGCGCCCGCCGGCTCTCAGCCGCCCACGCCCAGCACGCCAACGAAGAAGTAATCCCCAGTAAGCACGCGCGGCGTTTTGTTCCCGCCCCAGACTTCCTTCCCCGACCGCCAACCCGTAGGCTGCGGACGTGAAACGCCTGCAAGCATTGGCCGGGTTCTTCCTGGTCCTGTTCCTCGGTCTCGCGGGATTGGCAGCCGCAGAGTCGCCCGGGCTCGACTGAATTTCGGTATCAAAGGACGGCAAGGGCTTCAACTACGATCACGACGAGCGGGGCCGCCTGCGCGAAGATTACTGGCTCACCGAATGGCCAAAGGTGGCGGCGGCAGCAGGCCAACGCGCATTCGCACTCTCCCTTCGGATGCATCACTCGGCGGTCACAGACCGCCGCTACAGGTTCAGGGAGAGAGACAGGCCGGACGCGTTGTCCAACTGGACTTCACACCACTTCCACGGGGCACTTGGGAATCGCATCCAGGAAGGCTTGGCCGTAGCGCTTGTTGAGCACGCGGTTGTCGAGGACGACGACGATGCCGTGGTCGGTCTTGGTGCGGATGAGGCGGCCCACGCCTTGGCGGAACTTCAGGATGGCTTCGGGCAGGCTGAACTCGCTGAAGGCGTTCCCGCCGCTGGCCTCGATTCGTTCGATGCGCGCCTCGATGAGCGGGTGGTCCGGCACGGCGAAGGGCAGGCGCGTGATGATGACGTTCGAGAGCGCCTCGCCCGGCACGTCCACGCCTTGCCAGAAGCTGTCGGTGCCGAAGAGCACGCTGTCCACGTTGTCCTTGAACTTCTCCAGCATCGTCGAGCGCGGCGTGCCGGTGCCTTGGATGAAGCATTCGAGGCCCAGCTCCTCGAAGAAGGGCTGCATCCGCTCGCCCAGCTCCTGCATGAGCTTGTAGTTGGTGAAGAGGACGAAGGCCTTGCCGTGCGTCTGCCGGATGAAGTGCTTCACCCAATGCTCCAAGGCCTCGCGATACCCAGCCTCGCGCGGGTCCGGCATCTTGTTGGCGACGTAAACGGTCATCTGCCGCTCGTAGTCGAAGGGCGAACCGAGCTGAAGCGGCGTGGCGTGCTCCGCACCGACGCGCTTTTGGAAGTATGCCAATGCGGAATGCGGAGTGCGGAGTGCGGAATCTGATTTTGGCGCGCGTCCGGCGGCTGGCTCTTCATTCTGCACTCCGCCTTCCGCACTCCGCATTCCAAGGGTTGCGCTCGTCATCACCACGCTCGTGTCGCTCTCGAACAGTCTCCGCCGCAGATATTCTGCCACGTCCACTGGCGCGGCGTTGAGGGTGAGGTTGCGCTGCGATTTACCGCCGCGCTCGACCCAGTAAACACAGTCCTCGCCGCCCTGCGTGAGGAACGTCGCGACAGCTTGCCGCAGTTCGAGCAACCGGCGGTTGCACTCCATCAGCTCCTGGCCGGTGTCCACATCGTCGGAGGCTTTCACCAGCTCGCTCACGGACTCGCGCAGGCGCTGGAGTGGGAGCGTGACGTTGTCCTTCACGAGGTCGGGCTGGCGGATGCGAAGTTCCTTCCACTCGCGCCGCGCGCCGTCGCCGCTGCCAAAACGCTTGCCGCCGTCTTCCGCGCCGCGTTCGTTCAGCGAGTCGCAGGCTTGCTCGACGCTCTGAAAGAAGGTCTCGGACTCGGCGAGCAGTTCGTCCACGAGCTTCACGGACTTGCCCTGGCGCAGCGTGGCGAGGAGGCCTTTGCCGGACTTGGGGTTCCACAGGCGGTTGAGTGCGAACCGCATCTGGCCGCTGCTGACGCTCAGGCCGATGTGCCGCGCGGCGACGCTCTCGACCGTGTGCGCCTCGTCGAAGATGAGAAAATCGTTCTTGAAGAGGACGCCGCCCTCTTGCTCCTCGTCCACGCCGCCGAGGAGTGTGAAGAACAGCGTGTGGTTTAACACCAGCACGTCGGCGGCAAGGATGCTCTTGCGCGCGCGCTGGAAGAAGCAGAGGCCGTGGTCCTTGGCGAAGTCAGACTGGTGGCCGCAAATCTTGGGCGAGCACAGGCCGCGCTCGGAGCAGACCTGCGCCCAAACCTTCGGGTCCGGCTCCAGCTCGAAGTCGGAGCGGCTGCCGTCCTTGGTCACCTTCGCCCATTCGGCGACGCGTTTCAGCTCCTCCATCTCGGGCGAGGTGAAGAGTTGGTCGGCGTGCTGGAGGGCCTTGTGGAGGCGGCGGGAGCAGAGGTAGTTCGCACGGCCCTTGAGCATCGCGTAGTTGAACCGCACTGGTGTGGGCAGCGCGCCGAACACGGCGTCGAGCATCGGCAGGTCTTTCTGCGTGAGCTGCTCCTGGAGGTTGATGGTGTGCGTGCAGACGACGGCTTTCTTCTTCTCGGCGAGCGCGAAGAGGATGGCCGGGATGAGGTAGGCGAGGGACTTGCCGACGCCGGTGCCGGCCTCGACGACGAGGTGTTCGCGGGTGGTCAGCGCGCGCGCGACGGCCACGGCCATCTGCTGCTGCTCGGGGCGGAACTCGAAGTTGCTGGCCTTGGAGAGCAGCCCGGTGGGCGAAAAGATTTCCGCAACCTGCTGGACGAGGTCGGCGCCGGAACCGGCAGGCTGATGTTCAATGGCGGCAATCACGCGGAACGGCTTAGTCCGTCGGTGGCTTCACTTTGGCCCCGGGGTCGTTCTTCTTGGGCCGGTGCGTCTCGTATTCGCCCTTGCCGAGCTTCTTGAGGACGGTGAAGCCGGCGTTGGTCGCGTCCTTCACGTTGAACTTCTTGAAAATCTTCGGTGAGTAGAACGTGTTGAAGACCTTACGCACCGGCCGGCGGCACGCAGGGCATTCCGTGAGCGGCTTGGCGTCGAGCGGGCGGCGCAGGGTGAAGCGACCGCCGCAGGCTTTGCAGTCACCGTCGCAGAGTTCGAATTCGTAGAGTGGCATGGTCTTAAGTCGTGCTCGTAATGCTAATCCTGCTCCGATCTTCAACTCCCGGGGAGCAGGAGGAAATTGTTCAACTCGCCACACACGCCGCGAAGCCCGCGCGGATTCCAGCTTCATCCAGCTCCTTGCCGATGAAGACCATCTGGTTGCCGCGTTCCTCGCCGACGTTCCAGAAGCGCTCCGGCTCCACGTCGAACATCATCTGCACGCTCTGGAAGATGACGCGCTTGGGAACGCCCTGGATGTGGAGGATGCCCTTGGCGCGGTAGATGTTCTCGCCACCCTTCGCCAGCAGCTCGTTCAGCCACGCCTCGGTGCGCTTCAGGTCCAGCGGCCGCGCGTCGAGGATGTGGAAGGAGCGCACCGCGTCATCGTGCCGGCCCGCGTGGTCGTGCGCGTGCTCCTCGTGGTCGCAATCCTCGCCGTGCGCATGGTCGTGACCACAGTCATGGTCGTGCGCGTGTGCGTGGTCATGGTCATGACCGTGTTCGCAATGGTCGTCGCAGTCGTGGCCGGCCTCGCCGTGCGCGGGCTGCTCTGGCGGCAGCTCGATGGGGGCATTCAAGTCCCGGGCGTGAGTGTTGAAAATCTTGCTCATGTCCACCTGCGAGCGCTGGGTGCGATGCATCTTCGCCAGCGGGTTGATGCGGCGGATGCGTTGCTCCACACGGTCCAAGTCGGCGGGCGTGACGAGGTCGGTCTTGTTCAGCAGGACGATGTCCGCGAAGGCAATTTGCGGCACGGCCTCCGGGGCCTTGTCCAGCACGCCTTCCAAATGCCGCGCATCCGCGACGGTCACAATGGCGTCGAGGCGGAGCTTGTCCTTGAGCTGCGGTAGGTAAAACGTGTGGGCGATGGGGCTGGGGTCCGCGAGGCCGGTGGTCTCGATGAGCACGTAGTCGAAGCGCTTCTGGCGCTTCTGCAAGTCAGCGAGCGTCGTGACAAGGTCGCCGCGCACGCGGCAGCACATACAGCCGTTGTTCAGTTCCACGACCTCCTCGTCCGCGCTGACTACAAGCTGGCCGTCAATGCCCACCTCGCCGAACTCGTTGATGATGATGGCGCACTTGTAACCGTGCGGCTGGGTGAGCAGGTGCTTGAGCAGCGTGGTTTTGCCCGCGCCGAGGAAGCCGGTGAGGATGGTGACCGGGATGGCGGAATCGTTCTTGGTGGTGGCCATAGTTAAGCGGGGCGGAAACTAGTGGAGTGCACGCGCGGGCGCAACCGGGCGAATTCAGGCTTGCCATTTCAAACGGCCGTTTGAAATCTGTGTTTGAAATGGCCGTTGCCCTCGAACCGAAGCTGGACACCTCCGCCGCCCAGACCCGCCAAGCCCTGCTGGAGGCGGGCGGGGCCGTCTTTGCCGCCGTCGGCTTCCACAACGCCACGGTGCGGGAAATCTGCCGCCAGGCCGGGGCGAACATCGCGGCGGTCAACTACCACTTCGGCGACAAAGAGGCGCTCTACCGCGAGGTGTTGGCCTACTTCCAGACGCGGGCGTATCAGAAGTTCCCCCTCGACCTTGGCCTGGCCCCCGGGGCCGACGCGCCCGCCCGGCTCCGCGCGTTTGTCCACGCCTTTCTACTCCGCATCTTCGACCACAGCAGCGACGCGTGGCACGGCCAGCTCATCGCCCGCGAGATGGTGGACCCCACGAGCGCGCTCGACGCCATCGTCGTCGAGCGCATCCGCCCGCAGGCGCAGCACCTCGCTCGCATTGTGGCGGAATTGCTCGGCGGCCAGCCCGATTCCGAGCTGGTGCGGCTCTACGCCTTCAGCGTGGTGAGCCAGTGCCTTTTCTACAGCCACTGTCAGCCGGTGGTCATTCGGCTGTTCCCGGAGCAGGAATTTTCGCCCGCTGAAATCGAGCGGCTCGCCGACCACATCACCCGCTTCTCGCTTGCCGCCTTCAAGGAAGTCGCCCGCACCCGCCGAGGCCAGTCAGCAGCAAAGCCACTTGCACCCAAGCCATCCGCCTCCTCACCTCGGCGGCAACCGGCCAAGCCCCGCCGCGCTCGCCGGGACTAACTACTAATCACCCACCACTGCCCCACCTTGTATCACCTCGCGCTCAAGATGCTCCTCGGCGACCGCGCCAAATACGCGATGCTCGTCGGCGGCCTGACCTTCGCCACCATGCTGATGACCCAGCAGAGCGCGGTCTTCTTCGGCATCCTCCGGTGGACCACCAGCCACCTGAGCAACATGCGGGCGAAGATTTGGGTCGTGGACCGCAACGTCCAGCAAGCCAACGAACTCAAGGCCCTCCGTGACACCGATGTGAATCGCGTCCGCACCGTCACTGGCGTCGCGTGGGCCATGCCCATCTACGTCACCATCCAGTCCGCCAAACTCGCCGACGGCAACTTCAAGCCCGTCATGCTCGTCGGCCTCGACAACACCACGCTTGTCGGCCGCCCGCCCGTCATGCTGCGCGGTCGGCTCGAAGACGTGCGCCTGCCCAACTCCATCATCCTCGACGACCTCGGCATCAAGCGCCTGAGCGTCGGGCGCGCGAAGCCACTGGGCCTCGGCGACACCTTCGAGCTGAACGACAAGGAAGCGCGCATCGTGGGCATCTGCCGCGCGGACCGGCATTTCTTCGGCTACCCCTACGCTTACTCGACCTACACGCAGGCCCTCCAGTTCGCGCCCAAGCAGCGCAAGATGCTCTCCCTCGTCCTGGCCGAACCCGCGCCCGGCTGGACCGTCGAAGCCGCCGCGAAACAAATCCAGTTGGAGACCGGCATGAAGGCCTACACCGAGGACGAGCTGTTCTGGGCAACCATCTGGTGGCACTTCCGCAACACCGGCATCCCCATCGCCTTCATCTCCATCATCGTGCTGGGCCTCATCGTGGGCACTACCATCTCGGGCCAGACCTTCTACGCGTTCGTCCACGAAAACCTCCGCCACCTCGGCGCGCTCAAGGCGATGGGCGCGAGCAACGGCCTGCTGGCGCGGATGCTTCTGGTGCAATCCTTCACCGTCGGTTTCCTCGGCTACGGCATCGGCGTGTTGCTGGTAACCCTCTTCGGCCACGCGGTTCTGGAGCGAGGCGAGCCGCCGTTCATGCTCCCGTGGCAACTCCCGGTGGCAACTTTCACCATCGTGATGAGCATCTGCTCCTTCAGCGCGCTGCTGGGCATTGTGAAAGTGTGGCGGGTCGAGCCGGCCATTGTCTTCCGGGGTTGAGATGAGCACCTCCACTTCATCTCAACTCGCCGTCAACGTCCGCGCCGTGACGAAAACCTTCGGCACCGGCGAGGCCGCCGTGCATGCCCTCAAGGGCGTGGACTTCACCGCGCGCCAAGGCGAACTGCTGATGATTGTCGGCCCCAGCGGCTGCGGGAAGACGACCCTACTCTCCGTCATCGCCGGCACACTGAATTTCGATGCTGGCGAGATTGATGTCTTCGGCTCGCCGCTGCACACGATGAAGCCGCACCACATCACCGAGTTCCGCAAACGCCACGTCGGCTTCATCTTCCAGCAGTTCAACCTCATCCCCACGCTCTCGTGCATCGAGAACGTCTCCGTGCCGCTCCTCATCAACGGCCTGTCCCGGCGCGTCGCCGAGCAGAAAGCCGCCGCGATGCTCGACCAAATGGGCCTACCCGGCCGCGGCCACGAGCGCCCCACGAACCTCTCCGGTGGCCAGCAGCAACGCGTCGCCATCGCCCGCGCGCTCGTGCATGAGCCGCGCCTCGTCATTTGCGACGAGCCGACCAGCGCCCTCGACAAGGACACCGGTGGCCACATCATGGATTTGCTCCGCGCCGTCGCCCGCCATCCTGAGCGCAGCGTCATCGTCGTCACGCACGACAACCGGATCTTCAAATACGCCGACCGCCTGACCGAGATGGAAGACGGCCGCGTGCAGCGCGTGCATGACCAAGGTGGCACCCCCGATTTGAGCGAATGAAAACCGCCTTCGCGTTGAGACACTTCTCCCCTGCCTAGCCATGCTCCTCTTCCGCCAAGTCACCTTCTACCTCGCCCTCGCTGGCTTCACTGGCGTGTTCCTCCTCGTGCGCCAGATGCAGCAGAAGCCGCCCTCGCCGCCGCCCGCCGTCGAGCCGGCGCGCTCCCCCTACGCCGCCCACGTCGCCGCCACGGGTATTCTCGAAGCCGCCCGCGAGAATGTGAAAATCGCCGCCCCCAAGGCCGCGCTCATTCAGAAAGTCACCGTCGAAGTCGGCTCCGAAGTAAAAGCCGGCGACCCCATCCTCCAACTCGACGACCGTGAAGTCCGCGCCCGCCTCAACACGTTGCGCGCCCAACTCGATGCCCTCCGCGCTGGCCTCAAAGCCGACCGCGTCCTCCAGGCCGACGCCGCCGACCAGCTCGCCCGCGCCACCCAGCTCGCCAAGGACAACGTCATTTCTGTGGACGAGCGCAAGCGCCGCGAGTTCGCCGTGCAGAGCTGGGACGCGCGTCTCGCCAAGTCCGAGGCCGACCTCGCCGCGATGGAAGCCCAAGGCCAGCAGGTCCAGACCGAGCTCGACATCCTCACCGTCCGCGCGCCCCGCGATGGCACCATTCTCCAAGTCAACGTCCGCGCCGGGGAGTTCGCCGGCACCACGCCGCAGGAACCACTGATGATTCTCGGCGAGGTCGGCAAGTTTCAGGTGCGCGCCGAGGTGGACGAGCAGAACGCGCCGCTTGTGCAAGCGGGCCGCCCCGCCGTCGCCTACTTGAAGGGCGATACGCAACGCCCGCTCCCGCTGCGCTTCGTGCGCATCGAGCCCTTCGTCATCCCCAAGCGCTCGCTCACCGGCGACAGCGCGGAGCGCGTGGATACGCGCGTCCTGCAAATCATCTTCGAGCTGGACCGCCCCGCCGTGCCGGTTTACGTCGGCCAGCAAGTGGACGTCTTCATCGAACGCGCCCCGACGCCCGCTGTTACCAATCCCGAGACGCCACCCACCAAGCAATGAACCTTGAACGAGCCAGCTTGAGCAGGCTCACTCCCCTCTGCATATGAAACGAATCATCCTGTTACCCCTCGCCGTGTTGTTGCCGGCGCTCGCCTTCGCCGCCGACAAGCCAGTCACCTCGCCCGCCAAAGCCACCAACGCCATCGCCTGGCCCACCACACCGCTCTCGCTCCGCGACGCCGTCGAAGTCGCCCTGCGGCAGAACAGCGCTGTGCTCAAGAGCCAGGCTGACCTCGCCGCCGCTTACGGTGTCGTCGTGCAAGCCCGCGCCGTGCAGTTCCCCCGCGTCACCGGCACCATCAACCACACCCTCACTGACCAAGGCGCGATCGAGCAGTTCCCCTTCGGCGGCGGCACACGCACGCCCGACCAGTCGTGGAACGTTCGCGTGCAGATCACCCAGTCCATCTACGAGGGCGGCAAGATTGATTCTGCTAAACGCACCGCCGACCTCACCCGCGACCAAGCCCTCCTCCAGCACCAAACCATCCTCGCCGACACCGTCCTGGCCGTGCGCGTGAACTACGACGATGCCCTCCTCGCCGCGCAGCAAATCCTCGTGCAAGACGCCTCGCTGGAATTGCTGAAGAAGGAGTTGCAGGACAACCAACGCCGCTTCGAGGCCGGCACCGTCCCGCGCTTCAACGTGTTGCGCGCCGAGGTCGAACTGGCCAATTCACGCCCAAGTCTCATCCGCGCCCGCAACGCCCTCCGCATCGCGAAGAACAACCTCGCCAACCTCCTCGGCTACGCCGTGCCTCGCACCGTCGTGGAAGACATCCCGCTCCAGCTCGCCGGCAAACTCGAAGCCGACCCGACCGACATCGAGCTGCCCATCGCTCTCGCCAAAGCTCTGGAACAACGCACCGAACTCGCCGCGCTCCGCAAAGGCGAGCGCTTGCGTCAAGAAGCCATCACCACCGCCGAGGCGGGCCGCAGGCCCAGCGCCCAAGTCTTCGCCGGCGTCGGCTCCCACAGCTCGCGCTTCAGCCAACACCTCACGCGCGACGTTTCCGGCTGGGACATCGGTTGGCAGGCAAGTTGGAACATCTTCGATGGCTGGCTGGTGAAGGGCAAAGTCGCCGAGGCCACCGCGCTCCACCGCAAGTCACAGGAGGAACTCGACGACATCTCCCGCCGCATCGAGCTGGACGTGCGCATCGCCCACTCGCACTTCCTTGAGGCGAAAGAAGTTTTGGATTCGCAGAAGAAAGTGCAGGAGCAAGCCGAAGAAGCCCTGCGCCTCGCCAACGCCCGCACCGAAGCCGGCACCGGCACTCAGCTCGACGTGCTCAACGCCCAGACCGCGTTGACCATCGCCCGCAGCACGCAAATCGAAGCCCTCCACGCCCTTTCCGTCGCCCGCGCCCGCCTCGAACGCGCCATGGGCATGACGCTGAAGGCCGACGGGAAATAGGCCCACAGCCGCGCTCCAGGTTCACCGTGAAGCTGCGGAAGGCTTCACCGAGCTTGGAACAATGCGCTCTGCACTAACTCGTGGACCAACGTGCGGAGGCCTCCGCCCTGCTTCTCCGTGCGGCCGACGAGTTCATCCAGCGCCGCACGGTCGCTGAAGGCGAGCGGTCGCCCCGTGCTGTAGATGGCGAGCTGCTGCGCGAGGTTCTTCAGCAGCAGTGCGGGCGAGCCGGCGAGGAGGTTTTGAAACTCTGCGATGTCGGCGAACTTCCGTCCGTCCGCCAGCTCGCCGCTCGCGTCCACCTTCGGCCCGAGCTTGAAGCTGATGCCGATGCGCGGGTCGATGCTGCCGCGCGGCGCGGGGTCGCCGTCGCCGATGGAGCGGTAGCGCTCGCGCTGGCCGCCGATGACATCGAACGCCTCCAGCGCGAAGCCCGGCGGGTCCATCTTCGCGTGGCACGCGGCGCAGCTCGCGTTGTCGCGGTGCTTGGCGAGCTGGTCGCGGATCGTCGTGGTGCCGCGCACGTCCGGCTCGACGGCGGCGACGTTGGCAGGCGGCGGCTCCGGCTCCTGTCCGAGCAAACGCGCCATGACGAACGCCCCGCGCGGGACGGGCGAAGTGGTCGTGCCGTTGGCGGTGATTTTCAGGATGGCGGCCTGCGTGAGGAAGCCGCCGCGCGGCGAGCCGGGCGGCAACGCCACGCGCCGAATCGCCGGCCCGCTCACGCCCTTGATGCCGTAGTGCGTGGCGAGCTTCTCGTTGAGCATGGCGAAGTCCGACTTCACGAGGTGGCTGGCAGTAAGATTCTTCTCCAACAGCTCGCGGAAGTAGGCGCGGGTCTCGGCGACCATCGAGTCCTGCAAATACGGGTTGAACTCCGGGTAGAGCTTCTTGTCCGGGTCGTTCGCGGCGATGGCGCGTAGCTTCAACCATTGGCCGAGGAAGTCCTCGACGAAGCGTTCGGACTTCTTGTCCGCCAGCAGCCGTTCAACTTGCTCCCGCAGCACTTTAGGCTGGGCCAACGCGCCCTTCGCGGCGAGCGCGAGGAGGGTGTCGTCCGGCATGGAATTCCAGAGGAAGTAGGCCAGCCGCGCGGCGAGCGCGTGGTCGTCCGCCTGGGTAGTCGTGCCGCTCTCCACAAGATACAGAAAGTCCGGCGCGCACAACGCCGCACGATACGCCCACCGCATCGCGCTCTCGAAGCAATCGCCGGCCTTCAGCCGCTCCTCCACCTTCGCCACGTAATCCTTCCGCACGCTCGTCTCGACGGGCCGGCGGAACGCCTTCGGCAGGAAGCCCGCGAGCAGCTTGTCCGCGTCCACGAGCGGCTGCGCACTCTGCGATGTCCAGATACCGGTGATTGGTTCAGGCCGGTTCTTAGCGCCAATAATTTCTTGGCGGAGCGGCTTGCGCACGGGCGGGCGCACGTCTTTGTGCTCTGCGGCCTTGAATTCAGTCAGCGGGATTTCACCGAACAACTGCCGGTGACTGCGCGGCGGCCACACGTCGTGGAGCGGCCCTTCCACGTCGAGCCAGTCGTTGACGATGCACGGGCCGGTGAAGCCCATCGTGCGGTCCTTCTGCCCCCACGTCCCGACGCGGTAGAGCACCACGGGCGCAAGCGACGCGGTGTTGAAGCCGAAGCTCTCCTTGTAGTTCAGCCACACGTCCAGCTCGTGGACCTGCGAATCCATCGAAGGCGCGGCGTAGTAACCCAGCACGCTGCTCGGGTGCCCGCCACCGCGCCCGTTCTCGTTGAACTGCACAATGGAGAGCCGCGCCGCCTCAACGCCGCGCGCCGGGAGAATTTTCCCTTGGTCCCAGGTCATGCTCCAGAACGAGGCGCGCACTTTGTAGCGACCGGGGTAAAGCGTGGCGAAGTGCTGGAAGTAAGGGTTCCACGACTCGTCCTCGTGCCGGAACACGCCGACGCTGCTCATGCGGGAGAACAAGCCGAGTTGCTCGTGCTGTCCCATCCCGACGTGTGCATACACCCCGGCTGGCGGCACCACCGGGTCGTGCTTCTTGTCGCGCAACAGCACGGCATCGCCGCCCATTAGCATGAGGTCCCCGGCATAAGTCCCGGCCAACGAGAGCCGCACTGTCTCGGCCTTTGGCGCCTCGGGCTGCGTGGCGATGGCGACATTCAACACGTGGTCGGCAGCCTCGACATACTTGGCGAGATTCACGTGCGAGATGTCCAGCGCGTCGCTGTTCTTGTCGAAGCCGTGCGCCGAGCCGTCGGCTGGCAACAAGTCCTGCAAACGGATGCCCGGCAGGGCGAAGAGGTCGCGCACTGTGCTCTCATACTCGGCGCGCGTGAGCCGGCGCACCCCGGTGCGCGGCTCGCTCGCGAGGCGCGTTCGCTCGGCGGCGATGAGCGCTTCCGCCAGTGAGCGCGTGACCGACTGCGCCTCGGCGGGCGCGGGCCGCGCCTGCTTCTTCGGCGGCATCTCGCCCGACGCGATGCGGTCGTGGACCTTCACCCAGCGGGCGAAGTTTTCCGCGTTGGAGTTGGCTGGCGGCAAAGTCGTGAGATCAAGCCCGCCCTTCTTCGTGTCCGCGTCGTGACACTCGGTGCAGTGCGCTTTGAAAAACGAGGTCGCAGGCGTGGCTGCGAAAACGGCGTTGGCGAGAGCGAACAGGAATAAATAGTTCAGGGAAAATCGGCTCATGTGAGTCACGTAAAAAATGTTCCGCTTCGTGCTACCGATCTTCCAGCGACTTCACCCGCTCTTCAGTCGGGATGGTCACGAATTTCCAACTGTCACACTTCACGCGGACGATGCGGCCGGGCCGATAGCCGTCGAGGAGTTCGGCGAACTTCATGCGGACTTGGATGCCGCTGCTGCCGGGCGGCGGGTTGGGCGTTTCCTTCCATTCGAGCACTTGGCCAATCTTCTTATCACTGCGGTGGAACCAAGTCTTCAGGGTCTTCTCCGCGACGGCGACGCCGTAGCCTTTGTCCTGCGTGGTCTTGAGGTCGTCGTAGAGCGAGCGGTCCATGCCGCCGAAGAGCGTGAGCGTGACGAGGCCGCCGCCGAAGTCGAAATTCTCCACTGCATCAATCCAGCCGGGCAGCCAGCGCTGACGTTGATAGAGGACGTGGCGGCGGCGCTGCTGTTCCGTGGCGGCCGCGCGGGCCGCGTCGTCGAGCCAGAGGTCGGCGACGGTGAACTCCTTGTCGCGCCAGCCTTGCGACCACGTGAGGTTGAGCTGGACCGTGGTGTCGGGCGCGAGGTCCTTCAACTCGACGAGCGTGCGGCCTTTCCACACACGCGTGACGGGGTCGAGGTCGAAGATGTAAGGCTTGTTGATGCCGTCCTTGGCCATAGTGCCGGTCGGAGTGACGTTCAACTTGCCCTTCGCCTCATCCAGCGAGACGACTTTCCACGCCTGGCCGCGCCGCTGGTAGAAGCTGAAATCGTCTTCGAGCGAGAGACCGTGGTTGTATTTGATTTCGTATTTCTCCTGGCCCTTCGGCAGCGGCGGAAGGGTCTTCTCCTCGCCGGGTGGCGGTAGGAAGAAGTAGCCGTGGACGTGCGTGCCGATGGGGAGGTCGCGCAGCTCCGCCGGAGCGCCGTTGAACCAACACATCGCATACGGCAGCAGGGCGAAAGAGTGCAGCGCGCCGGACTGGTAACGGTCGTGCGGCTCGTTGCCATCGAGACGCAGCGCGCCGCGACGATTGGCGGGGTCGAGCAAAACAAGTTCGCCGGACAGGTAGTGGCCGGAGCCGGGCGGCGGGAACTGGCCGAGCTGGTGTGTGTGCTCTTTATCCGCGGCACGCAGCACGAGCGGGAAGAGTGAGGCAGCACCGGCGATGCGCAGAAATTTGCGGCGAGTGAACGAGCGCTGAGAGGGCAGGGAGTTCATAAGGCTGCGAGCGGGTCGGCGGCTGGCCTCATCGCCTCTGGAATAACTCCGAGAGCACGAGTCGTTCGATGACGGGCTTGAGCCGATAGTCGTCCGCCTTGCTGGCGTGAGCGATGGCGCGCAGCGCGGCGGCATCGTCCGTGGTCATCGCCCGGCGCAGGGCGAAGGTGGCGAGTTGCTCGACGAAGGCTTCGCCAAAGCGGTCGAGGTCCTGCACGAGCAACTGCTTGAAGGCGTCGGGCCCGTCGTAAGCGCGGCCATCGGGCAGGCTGCCGCTCGCGTTCACGGGCGGGTTCGCGCCCTGGCCGGACTTCATCGCCTCCTCCGTTCGCCAACGGCCAACGGCGTCGAAGTTGTCGAAGGCGAAGCCCAGCGGGTCGATGCGCTGGTGGCAGGCGGCGCAGTTGGCGTGCGTCGAGTGTGCTTCCAGTTGCTGGCGGATGGTGGCCTTGGGCTTGTTGCCGGGTGTGGGTTCGAGCGGTTCCACGTTCGGGGGCGGCGGCGGTGGGGTCTTGGCGAAAATGGCTTCCGACACCCACACGCCGCGATGCACGGGCCGGTGGCGCGTGCCGTCGGAAGTGAGCATGAGCACGCTCCCGTGCGTGAGCAGCCCGCCGCGATGATCCTCGGGCCGCATGGTCACGCGCTGGAACGCCGACGCTTTCGGCGGCGGCATCTGGTAGTGCATGGCGAGCCGGGAGTTCAGCATCGTCCAGTCGGAGCTGAGGAATTCACGCAGCGACAGGTTCTGGCCGAAGACCTCGGAGAAGTAGTTCACCGACTCCAGCACCATGCTTTTCTCCAGCCACTTGTCGTAGTCGGGGTAAAGCTCTGCGTCGGGCGGGAAGACGCCGACCTTGTGAAGTTGCAGCCATTGCTTGGGGAAGGCGTCGGTGAAGCGCTTGATTTTCGCGTCGGCAAACATGCGAGCGACCTGCGCCCGCAGCACCGCAGGCTCGCGCAACTTGCCGGCCTGCGCGGCGGCGGCGAGCTCCGCATCTGGCAGCGAGCCCCAGAGGAAATACGACAGGCGCGCGGCGAGTTCCCAGTCGTTGACCTGGTCGCGGCGCTGCGTGGCGGAGCCTTCTTCGAGGTAATAGAAGTTCTTCGCCGTGAGCACACCGACCATGCCTGCGAGATAAGCGGAGCGGAACTTCTCGCCCGCCGCCAGCTCGCTCGACGCCACCTTCATGAAGCGCTCGATGTCCGCATCCACGACCGGCCGACGCCAGGCGCGCGTGGCAAACCGCTTCAAACACTCGCGCGCCTCGGCGAGGTCACCGGCCTTGGTGGGGAACAGCCCGTCGCGCTTCTTCTGGTCGGCCTCGGTGAGGATGGGGCCTTCCCACTCGACCCAATCCACCATGAGGAGCGGGAAGATGGACCGGCCCGCTTCGTCGAGCAGCTTGTAGGATTTGGGCAGGACGGTTTTCAGGTCGTTGAGACTGGCGAACGGCATCGCGCTGATGTTCGGCGTCTGGCCGTCGGAGAGCATGCCGGGCGCTTCGTTCAGCAGGTCGAGATTGCCTTCTGGGAGGAACACTTCGATTTCAACCACCGTGGGTTTGTCCTCGGGCGCCTGCACGTCCTGGCCGGTGATGGAGCGCTTCAAGCCGTGATGCCACACGGCCAAGTGCGGCAGCCGTCCTTTGAACGACGGCACAGCACTGAGCTGGACGCGGATGCGATACAAACCCGGCGCACCGGCGCGGATGCCGCCGCGGCGATGCCCGGGGGCGAGCAGCCAGCGAGTGCCCGGTGCGGCTTCGCTCCGGCCTTTGCTCGCCTTCGCCGCCGACTCAGGGAACGCGCGCTCCAGCACGGTCTCGGCGGCCTTGAAGTAGCGGTCCACATGCGAGGGCGACAGCGACAGCATGGAGCCGATGCGCTCGAAGCCGTGCCAGCGCGGGTCTTCGTTAAACGCGCCGGGGGCATCCACATCGAAGTAAACGCCGAGTAGGTCATAAACCGTGTGGCCGTATTCCTCACGGCTGAGGCGGTAGTGGGACACCGGACTGCGCTTGGCCATGCGCGTCGCCTCGCCTTCCTTGATGCGCGTGGAAATCCAGTCCGCGACCTTGCCCAGCTCGGCGGACTTCGGCTGCGGTTCCTTCTTGGGCGGCATTTCGCCGGAGTTGATGCGGAAGAGGACTTCGGCCCAGCGCTGGGCGTTGCCGATTTCGGTGAAATCCGTCGGCAACGTGTCCACGCGGAACTCGCCCTTCTGCTGCTTCGCCCCGTGGCAGCGGACGCAGTGCTCGGCGAAGAACGCCGTGGTGGGGGCCGCAGCGGCGGCGGACGCGCGACTCGTTACCCAGCCGGCGGCGAAACAAGCAATCAGCGTCAGCGACCAGCGAACGCCACAATCTTTCCACCTCACGCCGTCACCTCCGAAACCACCCCCAGGCTGTCCGCGAACTTCTCCGTCTTCACATCCATCTTCTGCGCCATGGTCAGGAGCACGTTGCTCAGGCGCGCCTTTTCGTTCACCGGCTTGAAGTGGATGGCTGGGTGTTTGTCGTAACCTTGGAACTCCGGCACGCGATTGAAGTCCACATGGCGACCGTGCTTGAGCCCGAGCTTGGTGCCGCCGGCGAGGACGAGCGGCAGGCTGGCGTTGCCGTGGCTGTGCCCGTAGGCCATGCCGCTGCCGAAAAGGGCCATCGTGGTGTTGATGAGCGGGCCATCCGCGTCCTGCACTTCCTTGAGGCGGCCGATGAAGTAACTGAACTGCGCGATGTTGAACGCGTCGCTTTCCATGAGCTGGCGCATCAGGTCCGGGTTGCCGTTGTGGTGCGAGAGCGAATGGCGGTCCTGCTTGATGCCAATCTCCGGCACCGCCGGGCCTTGTCCCTCCTGGCCCGTGACGAAGGTGACCACGCGCGTCATGTCCGTCTGGAACGCCAGCACGATGATGTCATACATCGTGCGGAGATAATCCCCGAGCATCTGGAGCGAGATGTCGCGGTTGAGCTTCGAGTGGATGGACGGCTCGATTTTAGGGCGCGGCGTATCGAGCCACTTGTCCGAACGCTCGGTGCGGATTTCCACCTCGCGCACAGCGGTGAGGTATTGCTCCAAGCGGCCCTTGTCCTCGTTGCCAAGCTGGCCGCTGAGGCTGCGCGCCTCGTCCAGCACCGCGTCAATGATGCTGCCCCGCCGCTGAAATCCACGGCGTTGCTTGGCAATGCCGCCCTTCGGGTCCTCGAACAATTCGCGGAACGCCAGGCCGGGGCTGAACGTGGACGGCAATTGGATGCCATCGGGATTCACCGCCAGCGAGCCGCCCTGATTGCTCAACTCCAGCGAGGAATAGCGCGTGACCGGCGCGGTCACCTGCGCCATGAGCTGGTCCACGGAAATCGTGTTGCGCACCGACTGGCCGATCTTGCCCCCGGTGAGCCAGATGCTCTGGCAATTATGGTGATGCCCCATGCCGTTGGGATGGTGCAGCCCGCTGAAGGGCGTGATGACATCGCGATGCGGCTCCAGCGACGCGAGCGGCTTGGACAATTTGTAATCGGGGCCAGCCTCCTTCATTTGCCAGTCGGCCGTGCAGACGCCGTTGGGCAGGTAGATGAAGACGCTGCGCCGGGCCTTGAGCGCCTTATCCGTCGAAGCCGCGCGGAGCGGCGACATGCAATCAAGGAACGGCAGCGCCAGCGTGACGCCGAGGCCCTTGAGCGCGTGCCGACGGGTGAGCAACCAGTTTTGGCGAGGAACATTCATGGCTGGGTGAGGTGGTTGTTGTTCAATGTCAGTGGTCTGTTGGACGGTGCTGGGCCAGCATCATGCGAGGTCAAAGTGGAACAAAAGTGCTGCCCTTGCTGCCAGTGCGAGCTGCGCCGGTGGAGTCATCCGCTCTTGCCAACGGCGCGCGTTCACGGCTTCGGCACCAACTCCACCCGCGCCTTCTTCAGCGCCTCTTCCAGCGTCTCGCGCTTCGTCTTCGTGGCGTCAATCCACGCGATGACCGCGCTGGGCGTGGTGCTCACGGTGGCGCGCTCCACGCCGTCGAGCTTGGCGATGGCTTGGTAGGCGGCGTAGCGGCAGCCCTTGCAATCCAGCACGCCGATGGGGATTTCCAGCTTGGTCAGCTTGTCCGCCGGCAGGGCCGAGCGTTCGGTGATGCCAAATGTGCGCGCGGAGGCGGCCCCGATGAGGGCGTCGAGTCGGGCGGTGATTTTGTCGGCGGCGGGCGGCTGCTTCGCTTTGGTGGGCGGGAACAGCTTCTCGGCCTCGAAGCGCAGTGTGACCTCAGCCTTTGCGGGATCGAGGCTGACGAGCGTCACCTCGGGCACCTTGGCCAGCACCTCGCGCAAGTCCGCCTCGCGCTCGGCGGCGCTCAGGCCGAAGAGCCGGTAAGTGCCCGTCTGCTCCTCGGCGTGGAGGAGCGGCAGGACGAGGGCCAACGCGCAGAGGACGCTGGCGAAGCGGCGGGAGAGGAACGGTGGTTTCATGGGCGGGAGGTTAACGGGTCTGGAAGAGCTGGCTCTGCGTGAGTTCGTGAATGAGCGTGCGCACCCCGCCGCCCTGCTTCTGCGTTTTGGCGACGAGGGCGGCGATTGGGTCGCGGTCGCTGAAGGCGAGGTCGCGGCCGGTGGCGTAGATGGCAAGCTGCTGTGCGAGGTTCTTTAGCAACAGCGTCGAGTCGGCGGCGGCGAGCTTTTGGAACTCCCGGATGTCGGCGAACTTCCGCTCGTCCGGGAGTGCGCCGCTGGCGTCCACAGCCGGGCCGAGCGTGAACTTGATGCTGATGAACGGGTCAATCCCGCCGCGCGGCGCCGGCTCGCCCTCGCCGATGGAGCGGTAGCGCGTGCGGTAGCCGCCGATGACATCGAAACTCTCCAGCGCGAAGCCCGGCGGGTCCATCTTCGCGTGGCAGCTTGCGCACGTCGCGTTGTCGCGGTGCTTGTCGAGCAGCTCGCGGATGGTCGTTGCACCGCGCACGTCGGGCTCCACGGCGGCGACGTTCGGCGGCGGCGGCTCGGGCGGCTGGCCGAAGAGGCGGTCCATCACGAACGCGCCGCGTGGCACGGGCGAGGTGGTCGTGCCGTTGGCGGTGATTTTCAGAATGGCCCCCTGCGTGAGGAAGCCGCCGCGCGGACAGTCCGCCGGCAGCGGCACGCGGCGAATCTGCGCGCCGCTCACGCCCGCGATGCCGTAGTGCTTCGCCAGCTTCTCGTTCACCATCACGAAGTCCGAGCGCACGAGGTGCCGCGCATCCAGGTTCTTCTCCAGCAACTCGCGGAAGTAGGCGCGCGTCTCGGCGACCATCGAGTCCTGCAAGTAGGGCCCGAACTCCGGGTAAAGTTTCTTGTCCGCGTCGTTTGCAGCGATGGCGCGGAGCTTGAGCCACTGGCCGAGGAAGTCTTCCACGAAGCGCTCGGACTTCTTGTCCTTGAGCAGCCGCTCGACTTCACCGCGCAGCGTTTTCGCATCGCGCAACTTGCCGCTGCCCGCCAGCTCGGTGAGCCGCGCATCCGGCGCGGAGTTCCACAGGAAGAAGGACAAACGGCTGGCGAGCGCGAAGTCGTCCAGCTTCACCACGGGCTCTACCAAGTAGAGAAAGTCCGGTGAGCACAACGCCGCGCGATACGCCCAGCGCATCGCGAACTCGAAGGAATCCCCGGCCTTCAAGCGCTCCTCGACCTTCGCCACGTAATCCTTCCGCACCTCGCTCGACACGGGCCGGCGAAACGCCTTCGGCAGGAAGCTCGCGAGCAGCTTGTCCGCATCCATGAGCGGCTGCTCGCTGCGCACGGTCCACAAGCCCTGCTCCTGGTCAGGCCGGTTCTTGCCCGCGCCGATTTGGCGGACCTTCTTGCGGGCGGGCGGTGTCACGCCGGGACTGGTCTTGGCATCAAACTCCACCAGCGGCAAATCGCCGAACAGCACGCGGTGCGCGGCCGGCGGCCACACCTCGTGCAGCGGCCCTTCGATGTCTAGCCAGTCGCACGCGATGCCAGGACCGGTGAACGCCATCGCGTGGCCCTTGCGCGCGTAGTTCGCGGCGGGCGCGAGCGAGGCGACGTTGAAGCCGATGATTTCGTTGTGGTTCAGCCACGTGACCAGCTCGTGCTCCTTCGCCGTGAGCGACGGCGCATCGTAATAGCCGAGCACGCAGCTCGGATGCTGGCCGCCACGCCCGTCGCCGGTGAGTTGCACGACGGAAAGCCGCGCCGCCTCCGTGCCGCGCGCCGGGAGCACCTGGCCCTTGTCCCACTGAAACGCCCACACCGACGTGCGCACCCGGTAGCGGCCGGGGTAAATCGTGACGTGCTCGATGAAGTAAGGACTGAGCGACTCGTCCTCGTGGCGAAAGAGGCCGGTGCTGCTGTTCGTGGTGAAGATGCCGAGTCGCTCGTGCGCGCCCTGGTCCACATGCGTCCACTCGCCGGCGGGCGGGAAGTCCGGGTCGGCCTTTTTGTTCCGCAGCAGCACGCCGTCGCCGTTCATCACGACATGCGTGACGAAGCCGCCGGCGTTCATCAGCGAGATGCGGCGATACTGCCGCGTCGGCGCGGTCGGGCGCGTGGCGGTGGCGAGTTCGAGCGTGTGCTCGGCGGCCTCGACATACTTGGCGAGGTTCACATGCGAGATGTCGAGCGCGTCGCTGTTCTTGTCGAAGCCGTGCGCTGAACCGTCGGCGGGCAGGTTGCCCTGGAGCGCGATACCCGGCATGTCGAAGAGGTCGCGGACGGTGTTCTCATACTCCGCGCGCGTGAGCCGGCGCAACCCGGTGCGGCCCGTGCCCGCGAGCTTCACCTGCTCGGCCGAGAGCAGCGCCTCGCGCAACCCCTTCACCACCGCCGCCGTGTCCTTAGCGGGTGGAAGGGCCTTCTTCTTCGGCGGCATCTCGCCGGATGCGATACGGTCATGCACCTTCAACCAGCGGGCGAAGCTCTCCGGGTCCGCGAGGTCCGGCTTGAGCGCGGTCAGGTCGAGATTGCCCTTCTTTGTGTCTGCGTCGTGGCATTCGGTGCAGTGCCTGGCAAAGAACGCGGCGCGGTCCGTTGCGGCTTGAGCCGCGACGGCAATGGACCAGAGCAGGACACCAACCAAAGCAATCCGAATCATGCGAGTTCGAGTCCCTTCATGGTGCCGGTGCTGCTGGCGAATTTGCCAGACTCAAGCCCGAGCCGCTGAAGGATGGAGACGTAGAGATTCGGCAGCGGATAGTTGTTCTTCCTGTCGAAGGCAAGGTGCTGGCCGTGCTGGAAGCCGCCACCGGCGAGTAGCACCGGCAGATTCTTCGTGTCGTGATTATTGCCGTTGCCAAGATTGCTGCCGTAGAGCACTTGCGTCCGGTCGAGCAGCGAGGCGTCACCTTCCTTCACGGTCTTGAGTTTTCCAAGTAACGCGGCGAGTTGGCGAAACTCGGCGAGTTCAAGATTCTTTAGCTGGGCGAGCTTGTCCTCGCGGCCGACGTGGTGGGAGAGGTTGTGACTCTCGCTGCTGACACCTGGGATATGCTCGCCGAAACCATCGAGCCGGATCATCAACGTGATGAGGCGCGTGCTGTCCGTGGCGAACGCGAGATGTGCGAGGTCATACATCGCACCAAGCTTTTCGAGCAGGTATTCGCCGTCCTTAGGCGGCTGGACATCCACCTTGGGCTTCGGTTTGCGTTCCCATTCCTCAGCGATAAGGAGGCGGCGTTCCACCTCGCGCACGGAGGTGAAGTATTGGTCCAGCCGTTCGCGGTCAGCGCTGCCGAGCTGCTTCTGCAACGTGGCGGCCCGCGCAGCCACCGTGTCCAGGATGCTCCGGCCCGTGCGAAGGTCCTCGATCTGCCGTTCCACGGACGCGGCATCACCTGCAACAAAGAGCGCCTTGAAGACCTGTGCCGGGCTGCGCTCGGCGGGCAGCATCACGCCACTGGAGGTGAAGGAGAGCGATTGATTTCCGCTCTTCGCCACGACGAGTGGCAACCCAGCCACCCGCGTCTGGTGACCAATGCGTTCAGCGGCAAACTGATCGAGTGAGATGCTGTTGCGGAAGGAGGCGGCGCCGGGATGTGGAGCGGCGGTGAGGAAAGTGGCTTCGGCCGAATGCCCGCCGGTCACGTCAGGATGCGAGGTGCCGGAGAACACGGTGAACTGGTCGCGGAAATCCTTGAGCGGTTCGAGATACGGCGTGAGCGCGAAATCACGACCTGCCTCAGCCGGGTAGAAGTGCCGTTCCAGCACGCCGAGATTCGTGCAGATGGCGAGCAGCCGGCGCGGTGGCTCGGCCGTTGCGCCAAAGGCCGGCCGCATTGCGTCGAGAAACGGCAGGGCAAGCGCGGTGCCCGAGGCACGGAGAAAGAGCCGACGCGAAAGGGATGGTTTACGGATGTGCGTCATGCGCGTGCGGGTCTATTTGGTCTGAAACAATTCACTGGCCACGACCTCTTGGACGAGCGAGCGCAGACCATGCTGCGAGGGTTTTGTGCGGGTGACAATGGCTTCAATCGCGACCCGGTCGGAAAACCGGATGCCGGCCCCGGTGGCATAGATGATGAGCTGGCGGGCGACGTTGCGCGCGAGGGCGTCCGGGTCCTTGAGGAGGAGTTCGCGCAGATCATTCACGTCGGTGAATTTGCGGCCGTCGGCGAGTTCACCCGAGGCGTCCACTTCGGAACCCAGGCGCAGCTTGATACGGTTTCGATGCGCCGCGCCGCTGACCACCTCGACGAACGGTTCCTCCACCACGTCCTTGCCTTTGCGAACTTTCTTCGGCTGCCCGGCGAGCCGGTAGCGGTCGCGCCAGCCGCCGATGGCGTCGAAGCTCTCCAACGCCAATCCGGGCGGGTCCATCTTCGCGTGGCAGGACGCGCACGCGGTGTCGGCGCGGTGTTTCTCAATCATCTGGCGGATGGTCACGGCCCCGGTGGCGTCTGGTTCGACGGCCGGGATGTTCGGCGGCGGCGGCTGACGCGGTATGCCGAGGATGCGTTCCATCACCCACACGCCGCGCAGCACGGGCGAGGTCGCTGTGCCGTTCGCGGTCACTTTGAGGACCGCCGCCTGTGTGAGGAAGCCGCCGCGTGGCGAGCCTGCGGGCAGCTTGACTTCGCGCAGTTCCGAGCCCGTCACGCCGCGCAGACCATACAGCTCGGCGAGCCGCTGATTGATCAACACCGTGTCCGCAGCGATCACCTGCGCCACCCCGAGATTCTTCGTCAGCAATTGGCGCAGCCACGCGCGCGACTCGGCGAGCATCGAGTCGTGCAGCCACGGGTCGAACTCGGGATACAGGTTCGGGTCGGGCGTTGTGAAATCGATCTTCTTCAGCTCCAGCCATTCGTCGAGGAAGTGCTCGACGAAGCTGTCCGAGCGCGGGTCGGCCAGCATCCGCTCGACCTGCGCGCGCAGTGTGGCGGGTTGAGACAAGGTGCGTTTCCCGGCGAGGTCCAGCAGTGTCGCGTCCGGCACAGAGTTCCACAGGAAGAATGACAGGCGCGAGGCAAGGGCAAGGTCACCGAGCTTGACGGCGACGTTCTTCGCCGGTTGCGGCACGCCGGACTCCAAACCAATCAGCAGAAAATCCGGCGAGCAAAGGATGGCCTTGTAGCCCGCGAGCATCGCCTGCTCGAAACTCACCCCGCGCGCCAACTGGCCCTCGGCAATCGCGGCGAACGGCGCGACTTCCGCCGCAGTCACCGGCCGGCGAAACGCTCGGCTGGCAAAGCCCAGCAGCAGACTGCGGTGGTCCGGCGGGGTTCCGGTGGTCGCTGGCGCAGCGACCTTGGGCGCGGTGATTTCGACTCCGGTGAGGAAGAGGTTCCGGTCACGGAGCTGCGGGTCGGGATTCGCCTCGTCGAGGAAGTCGTTCATGAACTCGACGCCCAGCTCGACTGGCCCGGCGCTTGCGACGCGAAACTTCGCGCGAAACGTTTTCGGTGCGGCGCGCAGCGTGTTCACGGCGAACTGCGCATGCGGCAACTCGGCGCCATCCACGAGCACGCGCATCTTCGCCGGCTCGTTGCCCGCGTGCGTCTCGAAGGCCGTCACGGCCACTTCGTAATCACCCGGCACCGCGCAGTTGAAGCGCGTCGTGGTCGTGCCGGAGAGATTCAGCAGCCGCTCCGCGCCGAGCGCCTGTCCCGCGCCCGTGAGACCGGCGAGCGGCAACTTATCCGTCGCCCCGGCAGCCACCGTCGCCACGCCCGCGAGTGGCGGACGCGGGTAAGCGTTCACGGGGATTTCGCCAAACAACCGCCGCTGGCTCTCCGGCGGCCACTGCTCGATGATCGGTCCCTCGACTTCGAACCAGTCGTAGGCCACGCCCGGCCCTTCGTAATCGAGAATGCCCTGGCTGGTGCCGCTGCCGGGCGCGGCCGAGGCTGGCAGCGTCATCGCGTGAAAGGACACGCGCTCGCCGGGATTAAGCCACACCTTGAACTCGTGCGTCGTGGGCTTGAGCGACGGCGCGTCGAAGTAACCGAGCGGCTCGCCTTTCAGCGAGGCCCGCACGACATGCGTCGCCTCCGCGTCGCCGTAAAATTCCACGTTCTCCTGCCACTCGCGCAGGCCGCGCTTCTCCGCCAACTGCTCCGGCGTGAGCGGCGTGGCCTGCCAGCGGCCCTGCGCGTCCTTGAAGTAAGGCAGCCCGAGCGAGACGTAGCTGCGCACCATGCCGCGCTTCGCCGCCACGGCGTGCGTGCGTTCCCACCGCAAGCCCCACAACGAAAACCGCACGCGATACCAGCCCGGCACCGGCGGGTTGAAGCGGTCAATCTGGATGCCCTCCGGCTGGTGCGCGCCGATGACGCCTGTGAGCACGGCGAACGACTCCGCCTCGCCCTTGAACGACGGCGCGCGATACGAGTTGCCGATGTCGGCGACCGGATTGCCCGCGATGTGGCTGGTCAAGCCCTCGGCCACCGTGCGGTTGTTCATGGGCACGCCGCATTTTTGCAGCACGGCCCCGTGGGCGGAATACTGCCGCGCCGCCGGCTCGCGCCAGACCTTTGTCTCGGGCCGGGCTGCCGCCTTCACCACCGCCTGCCGCAGCGCGACGTCCGCTGCCTGCAGATACTTCGTCATCTGGATGTGCGAGATGTCCAGCGCACCCGCGACCTTGTCGAAGCCGAACTGCTGGCCGTCCTCGGGCAGCAGCTCCTTCACGCGCAGCAACGGCAGCGCGAGCAAGTCCCGCAGCGCGTGCTCGTATTCCACCCGGTTCATGCGCCGCACCAGCGTGCGTCCGCCGACCGACGCGGCGCGTTCCGCCGCCCTCACCTCCTCGCCCAACGCGCGGAGAAATGCCTGCCGTTCCAACGTGGTGGGCTGCGCTGCCTTCTTCGGCGGCATCTCCCCGGCCTGCACGCGGTCGTGCATGCGCACGAGCAAGTTCAGGCTGTCCGCACCCGTCGGCGGGAACGCGAGCGTGTCCAAGCGCAAGCCGCCCTTCTGCACGTCCGCGTCGTGGCACTCCATGCAGTGCTTGGAGAAGAACTTCGCCGTCGGCACCTCCGCTGCAAATGCGACACCCGCCGTGGCACAAGCCAGTAAAACCAGAACGCTCCAAGCGAACCTCCCTGTCATCATAGACCGCTGGTAAAACCAATGCACCGGTCTTGGACGCGGCTCAACGGAAGCCCCTGTAAACAATCTCCCCCGGGCGGGCCTCAAGGCGTGGGTGGGGTGGGCGGGGCGGGCGACGCGGGCGTGGGCGGGTTGTAGTTCGTGGGGATTTCCGTGCGGATGAGGTCGCCCTCGGCGGTGCCTTCAGGGAAGACCTTCGTGGCCTCCGCATACCACGCGATGCACTCATCTTCGAGCCGTGAGTAGAGCATATTGAGCACTCCCGTGCTGCGCCGCCACTTGGCGAGCGCGGCTTTGTAATTCTTCTTGAGCGTCCCGAGTTTCGGGTTCGTGTCTTGGCCCGCGCCGGCTGCGCCTTCGAGCAGCAGCTTGAACTCCACGAGCGTCTTGCCCGGGGCCGGGGAGAACGGCGCACCCGTCTGCTCATCCCATTCTTCCCACGCGGCGAGCAGGTCATCCGCCTCGTCCTCGATGGTCCGGCGGCTGTCGCCCCGCGCGCTGAGGTCGTTGACGATTTGCAGCAGGCCGGGCAGCGACACGGCGCGCACGCGCATCACGCCCACGGCGAGCAGGGTAAAGGCGTGGATGGCATCGAACCGCGCATCGAGCAGGCTGCGCGCGGTAAGCTGGTTGACGTTCAAGCCAGCGGTCACTTTGGCGAGGCTGTCGTTCACCGTGGCATCGAGCGACACGATGTCGGCGTCCCATTGCGCCAGCGACTTGAGTGGCCATGTCCACGCGGAGTCGGTGGCGAGCGTCGCCTGCACGGCGCGGGTCTTCTCCGTGCGTTCCTTGACGAAGGCGTGGCTGGTGCTGATGTCAGTGCTCATAGGTGTGGCGGGCTGCGGACTGGTTTTTCAGGTCTAGGTTCCAAGACTAGCCTTCGCCGCTCGGCGATGCAAGGCCGACGAAGCCGGACCTCCCTGCCACGAAGGACGATTTAGCTCCTACGAACCGCGCTTGGGTCCCGCCGGACCGCGCATCGTCCTCTATGGACAGCGGGCGGGCTCCTACAGGCCTGGCAGAAGTTCCTACGCACCTAGGGAGTGCTCCTACGGCCATCGGAGGTCTTCCTACGGCGTAGGAAGACACCCCCTGCCTAAAAAGTGGCATCCAAGGCACCGTGGGGAAGCTCCCAGGCAGGAAAAGGTGGTCGCGAGGTTCGGGACTTCACGATTGGACAACGGCGACACCGCACGGCACGCTCTGCGTATGGCGACGAAGAAGGTCAAAGCTGACCGCTGCGTGACGATGCTCAAGGCGCTGGCCGACGAGCATCGCTGGGACATTGTCCGCACCCTGCTGGGGGAGTCCTTGAGCGTCTCGCAGCTCGGCGAGCGGCTGAGGATGCCCCAGCCCAACGTCTCGAAGCATCTCAACATCCTGCGCGAGGCCGGCATCGTGGTCACGGAGCGCGTCGGCAAGGAAGTGCGGGGCGACATCGCAGCGGCGTTTCGGGCCGAGTTGACGCAGAACAAGAATCGGCTGGACCTCGGGTGCTGCTCGTTCAACTTCAACGCGGCGCGGAAGTAGCGGGTGGGAAAAGTTCTTGCGGTGGCGGGTGAACGTATGCCTAACTAGGAATACGTTAATTATCGCTTGTCACCAGAACTCATGACGAACCGCTGCCTGCTCCCCGCCCTGTGCCTCCTCGCCCTGCCGCTGGCCGCGTTCGCCTCGCCCAGCGGACTCAACAACATCCCCACTGCGGACACCGCGCCGGACTTGGTGCCGGTGATACAGGCCTACACAACCTTTGGCGCGGACCGGAAGCCCGACCATACCGCCGGGATGAAGATTGGCTTCGGCCCGTGGGACAAGGCGGCCTACAACTCGCGGTTCGAGGCGGGCCTTGACAGCCATTACGCCCCGGACAGCGCCGGTCCGGCGGTCTTCTCCGTGAAGTATGCCGTGAAGCCGTGGGAAGAAGGCCCGGACATCGGCCTTGGCTCGGCGAACCTCGCCGTGAATGACAACGACCGCGCCCGTGCGGGCCAGCCGTTCTCCTACGCCGTGCTCACGCATGACTTCAAACACTTCCGGCTCCACGGCGGCTACGGCGTGCAGCACCGGGGCAACAGCGTGCTGCTGGGCATTGACAAGACGTTCAAGGTGTTCGACCGCGACCTGATGGTGCGCAGCGACGCGGTGCAGATTCAGAACCAAGGGCAGTGGCTCGCCAGCGTCGGCTTCCTCTACGCCCTCAACTCGTGGCTCGTGTGGGAGTCGTGGGCGAGCTTCCCGACCGACACGGGCAAGCCGACTGTCACCCTCAAGCTCAACTTCGTCCTCGATTGGAAGAAGAAGTAACTACCACCTGATTTTTCCCTGAAAAAGCAACTCAGCATCACCATGAAACACCTCGTCACCACCCTCGTTGCCGCGACCTTGCTCGCGGCACTCGCCACCGTCGCGCAGGCGGAAATCGGCCTCATCTCGTGCGCCGACGCCAAGAAGCTCATCGAGAACCCGGACGCCACCAAGCGCCCCATCGTCCTCGACACGCGCGGCGGCTACAAAGATTACTTCCGGGGCCATCTGCCCACGGCGCATCACATCAACTTCGACACCCTGCGCGGCACGGATAAGGCGGTGCCCGTGCAATACCTGCCTGATGACCTGACCAAGGCGCTGCTCGTCCGCGCGGGCGCGGACAAGGACCGACTGCATATCGTCTATGCCACCGGCGACACGCTGCCGAATGACGAAATCCTGAGCACCAGCATGGTTGTCTTCGTGCTAGAGAAGTTTGGCGTGCAGAACATCAAGGTGGTGGACGGCGGCTTTGCCGAGTGGAAGAAGCAGGGCTTTGAGCCGGCGCGGGATTATTACGGCAATCCGGCGGGCAAGCTTCCGGCGAAGGGTAATCCCGGCGTCGCGGCCAATGTGGACGACGTGCAGAAGCATATTGGCAAGCCCGGCAACGTGCTGATTGACGCCCGCCCGCTCAACGAGTTCCAGGGTGACGACGACGTGTGGTTGCGCAAGGGCCACATCCCCGGGGCCATCAGCTTCCATTGGGCGCGGCTGATGGAGAAGGACAACACGCACAAGTTCAAGTCGTTCGCCGAGGTCAAGGCCGAGCTGGAGAAGGCCGGCATCACCAAGGACAAGAACATTATCGCCTACTGCGGCACCTCGCGGGAAGGCAGCCTGCTGCTCTTTTACCTCAAGCACGTCGCCGGTTATCCCAACGTGCGCCTCTATGAAGGTGCGTGGAAGGAATACGTGTGGCTGAAGAACAAATCACTGCCCGCCGAAATCGGCGGCCAGGCGGCGGGCAAGTAGCACCTGCGTATGATGGTCGCGCTCCTGCTCCTGGCCATCGGCTTGGTCGCCTACACGAACGGCGCGAACGCGAACTTCAAGGGCGTCGCCTCACTCTACGGCAGCGGCACCACAACGCTGCGGGGCGCGCTCTGGTGGGGCACGGCCATGACGCTCGCCGGCTCCCTCGCGGCGCTGTTCCTCGCGGAAGGGATGCTGAAGAAGTTCAGTGGGCGCGGCCTCGTGCCGGACGCGCTCGTGCAGTCGCCGGACTTCATCTTCGCCGTGGCGCTCGGGGCCGCGCTGACGAGTCTGCTGGCGACGAAGCTCGGCTTCCCCGTCTCCACCACGCACGCCTTGGTGGGGGCGCTGGTGGGCGCGGGCTGGGCCGGCAGCGGGGCGCAAGTCCAACTGGGCGCGCTGGGGAAGAACTTCCTTTACCCGCTCTGCTTCAGTCCGGTCGTGGCCGTGCTCGTGGGCGGCGCGGTTTACCTCCTACTGAAAGCGGCACGACTCGCGCCCGACGATCGCACGCGCGCGCTGGATAGCTTGCACTACCTGAGCGCAGGTGCGGCCAGCTTCGCGCGCGGGCTGAACGACACGCCCAAGATTGTCGCGCTCCTGCTTGTCGCGCCGGGCTTTGAAGTCCGCTGGGGCTTTGCGGCCGTGGCGCTGACCATCGCGCTGGGCGCGTTGCTCGATGCGGAGCGTGTGGCCGAGACGCTCGGCAAGAAGGTGACGGACATGAACCCCGGCCAAGGCTTCGCCGCGAGCCTCACTACCGCCGCACTGGTGGCGACTGCCAGCTTCCACAGCCTGCCTGTGAGCACCACGCATGTGAGTGTCGGCGCACTGCTGGGCATCGGCATCACAACGCGGCAGGCGAAATGGCGGAGCGTGGTGCAAATCCTTCTTGCCTGGGTGATCACGCTGCCGTGCGCAGCCGCGCTGGCGGCACTGGCGTATTGGCTGGCCGCTCTGCCGTAGAGGTGATGACGCCCTGTATTCAGTAAGCGTCCTGAGGCGGGGACGTGGGACGGCTATGCCATTTCCAACCCGCGCAGCGTGTCCTTGCCGGTGCTGACCCGGTCGGTCTCCCTCGGATTCTAGGGGGTTCCCTTCGGACGGGCGTAGCCAGCCGGGGCCACCACCACCTCGAAGTCCGACCCCTTCACCCGGCGGAGCTCGTCGTGCAACACGGGGATGCGCTCATCCGGCGCGACAGAGACAGCCCAGTCAATGCCGTTGTCGGCGTTCATCATGCCGTAGCGTTTCAGGGCTTCGAGGATGGGCTTCACCTCGGGGGAAAACTTCGCGGTGTCGAAGTCCTGGCGCAGGCGGAAGCGCTCGCCCATGCGCGGGAGGTTCGGGTCGGTCTTGCGGCTGGCGTAATGCGTGGCCGGATACACGTAGGCGCGGCGGGTGTTCTTGAAGGTCGCCCGCAGCGCGTGCTCGATTTTGCCGCGCTTGAGTTCGTCGTAGCGCACGACGGAGGGGAAGATGGGCAGGCCGGCGGCGTCGGAGCTGGTCCAGCCATCGGGACGCTGCTTGTTCGAGGCGAGGTTGAAGACGGAGGCTTGCTCGGCCACCCAGCCTTGGTCGGTCTTCGTGAGGCGATAGAACTCGTAGAGCATCCGGTTCACCGGGTCCACGACGATGCCGTGGCGGTCGGCGTCGAGCGTGGGCTTGCCGCGCTGCACGTCGTCGAGGGTGAGTGAGCGTGTGGCGGCGTCGCGTTTGTAGGTGGCGGGCCAGCCTTCAATCAAGGCGTTCGCCGGCACGGGGAACGGGCCGGGGTCGGACTCGCCGGCGTAGGCATTGATTTTGACTTCCACCTTCTTCTGGCCCGGCGGCACGAGCACGAAGCCCATGTCCGGGTTGTAGCGCAGCGGTTTGGCCCCGCCGATGGCGGCAATCATCGCCGCCGAGTTGGGCGCGACGGGCCATTTGTCCACGGGGATGTTCCACGGGTTGTCGGGCGGGAAGACTTCGAGGGCGGAGAGAATGGCGTCGGCCTCCGGGGAGTTGAAATGCAGCGGCTGGTCGAACTTCGGCATCGTCACGGCCTTGAGGCGGGCGAGGCGGTCTTGATTGATGACGACGCCGGGCGAATCGGCGGCGAAGGCGAGGGCTTGGGTGAGGAGCAGGAGGAGGACAGGGCTCAGGCGCATAATGGTCGGGGTTGGATGGTGGAATGGAAGGCGCCGTTCACTTGGGGAGGAAGATTCGGCTTTGCACTACGTCGTGAACGAGCGACCGGAAACCGTAATTCTTGGCGCGGGCTTGGGCGACCAAACTGCGCGACGACTTCACGGTCGGCGAACTGGACGTCCGCGCCGGTCGCGTAGCTGAGCAGTTTCTGGGCGACGCTCCTCGCCAAGGCAAGGGAACAGGGCTTCGCGCGGGCGTTATTCGCGGCGGAGCAGCTTAGCGTGGCGCTTGGCGTTCCTCCGGGCGGTGCCTCCGCACCTCTGGCGGAAAGCGGCTTGCCTTTTTTTCGGCTGCCGAAATGATACGCACCATGTTCAAGCAATTCCTGACCGCCAAGTTCATTGTCCCTACCGTCATTCTCGGTGCCGCCGCCGTGTTGACCGCCGCCGATGCCGCCAAGAAGGGCGTCGGCTACACCACCACCCCGCTCATTCCCGGCACCAAGTGGCACGTCCACGACGGCGACCGCCCCGCGCCCCGCGTCGTGACCCCGGCGGAGACCTTCAGCCACCTCGCCAAGCCGCCGTCCGACGCCATCGCGCTCTTCGACGGCACGGACTTGGCCAACTGGGAGGGCGGCAAAACGGGCAAACCCGGTTGGAAGGTGGAGAACGGCTACATGGAAGTCGCGGGCGGCACCGGCAGCATCCAGACCAAGGGCAAGTTCGCCGACTTCCAGCTCCACTTGGAGTTCGCCACGCCCCCCGAGGTGAAGGGTGATAGCCAAGGTCGCGGCAACAGCGGCGTGCTCTTCAACGGCAACTACGAAGTCCAGGTGCTCGACTCCTATCAGAACCCGACCTACCCCGATGGCCAGTGCGCCGGGCTTTACGGCCAGTCTCCGCCGCTCGTGAACGCCAGCAAGAAACCCGGCGAGTGGCAGAGCTACGACATCGTCTGGGAATCCCCGCGTTGGGATGCCGACGGCAAGATCGCCAAGAAAGCGGCCGTGACCGTGATCCACAACGGCGTCGTGGTGCATCACCGCAAGGAGTATCAGGGCAACACCCCGCACCAGCGGAACGGCAACTACGACAAGCCGCACCCGCCCGAGGTCTTCATCCAGCTTCAGGACCACGGCAACCCGATGCGCTTCCGCAACATCTGGCTGCGCAAGCTCGGCGAATACGACCAGCCCTGAGTTGAGCCAATCACCCGCTCTCCCCCAACCCGCCGAGGCAGCTCGGCGGGTTTTTCCATTCCCAGCCCCCATTTTCCTGACCGCGCTGGTTTTGCCTTCCTCCTTTTGCCGTTTGCCTTTCTCCTAGCCCCCAATGATTACGCGCTACTCCCGCCCTGAAATGCGGTCCATCTGGACCGACGAGAACAAACTCAAGCTCTGGCTCCAAATCGAGCTGCTCGCCAGCGAGGCGCTCGTGAAGGAGCGCATCGTGCCGAAGAAGGACTTCGCCAAGCTCAAGGCCGGCTGCGACGCCTGGTTCGCCGACCTCCCCGGCCTCGTCGCGCGCCAGAAGGAACTGGAGAAGGTGCTCAACCACGACGTCATTGGCTTCACCACCGCCGTCGCCGAGAAAATCAACGACCCCGCCAGCCGCTGGTTCCACTTCGGCCTGACCAGCAGTGACGTGGGCGACACCTGCTACGGCGTGCAGATGGTTCAGTCGGCGGATATCCTCATTGCCGACGTGAAGAAGGTGCGCGCCAGCATCGCCAAGCGCGCGAAGGAACATCAGTTCACCCCCTGCATCGGCCGCAGCCACGGCATCCACGCCGAGCCCACCACCTTCGGCCTCAAGCTCGCTCTCATGTATGACGAGTTCGGTCGCGCGCTAGAGCGGTTGGAGCGCGCCCGCGAAGTGGTCGCCGTCGGCAAGGTTTCCGGTGCCGTCGGCACCAGCGCGCATCTCTCACCGCGCGTCGAGGCCTACGTCTGCCAGCAACTCGGCCTTCGCCCAGCGCCCATCGCCACACAGGTCGTCCAGCGCGACATCCACGCGGAGTTCCAGACCACGATGGCCCTCGTCGGCGCGAGCATCGAGCGGTGGGCCGTTGAGTTCCGCCACCTCCAGCGCACCGAAGTCCTCGAAGCCGAAGAAGCCTTCACCATCGGCCAGAAAGGCAGCAGCGCCATGCCGCACAAGCGCAACCCCATCACCTGGGAACGCCTCACCGGCCTCGCCCGCGTCCTGCGCGGCAACGCCGTCGCCGCGTTGGAAAACGTCGCCCTCTGGCACGAGCGCGACATCAGCCACAGCAGCGTCGAGCGCATCATCTTCCCCGACTCCTGCACGCTGCTCGACTACATGTTCGGCCTGCTCACGCGCCTGATGGACGGCCTCGTGGTCTATCCCGCGAACATGAAGAAGAACCTCGGCCTCTCGCTGGGCATGTGGAACAGCCAGACCATCCTCCTCGCCCTCATCCGCAAAGGCCTGACCCGCGAAGCCGCCTACAAACTCTGTCAGGACGCGGCGATGAAAACCTGGGAGGTCAAACACGCCGGCCGCGACGACGCGGACTTCGTCGCGCAACTCCAGGCCGATCCCGCCGTGGCGAAGCATTTCAAGAAAGGCGAACTCGAAGCCCTCTGCTCCCTCGACTTCCACTTCAAGGAAGTGAAGACGCGGTTCAAGAAACTTGGCCTGTGACTTCTCCCTCTCCGCCTCGAACGGGGAGAGGGCGGGGTGAGGTGTCGAATTTGCTCTAACCACGAATGAACCCGAGTCCACACGCATGAAACCGCCCCGTTGCATCGTCATCGCCGGGCCGAACGGTGCGGGCAAGACCACCTTCGCGCGGGAATACTTGCCGAAGGACGCGGGCGTGATTCGTTTCGTGAACGCCGACCTCATCGCCGCCGGCCTGTCCCCGCTGCGACCGGAACTGGCGTCACTGGCCGGAGGCCGACTGCTGCTGTCGGAGCTGGACCGCCTCGCCAAGGCACGGGCCGACTTCGCCTTTGAAACCACGTTGAGCGGACTGAGCTATGTGGGGCGGTTGCAGGAATGGAAAGCCGGCGGCTACCGCATCGAAATCATCTTCCTGCACCTGCCTTCGCCCCAACTGGCGCTCCGCCGCATCGCAGCCCGCGTGAAGCAGGGCGGCCACCACGTCCCGCGCGCCGACGTGCTGCGCCGCTTCGTGCGCGGCTGGCGGAACTTTGAAGCCGCCTACAAACCCCTCGCCGACGCGTGGGCGGTGTATGACAATTCCGGGAACGCGCCCCGATTGCTGGAGACTGAGCCATGAAAACAACGAACGGCAAGAAACCGACCAAGACCTTCGCCGCCACGGTTGGCCGCGCCCTGCGTCGCGCCGGGCAGGCCGCGCGCAAAACCGCCCGTGCCCACGGCACCCCCATCTATGTCTGGCAGAATGGCAAGGTGGTGGCACAAAAGCCATGAAGCTCGTCGCGCTCGAAGCCCTCTGCTCCCTCGACTTCCATTTCAAAGAAGTGAAGACGCGGTTCAAAAAGCTGGGGCTGTAGCTCCTCATGCCTGACCCGCAAACAACTTCGCTCGGCGCGCGGCTCGGACCGTTGCTCCATGCCGGCTTCTTCCGCCCCTTGAGCCGGCCCACGGCGTCGGTTTATGTGGACTGCGCGGAGCGGCTCGTGGAGGCGGCGGACGAGAGCGGGCAAGTGCCGCATGACGAGGCGCGGCTGCTGATTCGCGAGGTGCTCGTCCAGCATCCCGACATCCAGCTCGACGAGGACGAAGGCGGGCAGTTCCGCGACCTGCAACAACGCGCCGCCCAGTTCTTCAACAAGCTGCTCGAAGTCCACTGGCTGGAGCCGCGCCGGGTCAGCTTGGATGAAAACTTCGTGCTCATCGCCCCGCCGCTGCATCGTCTGCTGCGGATGCTGCGCGAGCTGGCCGAGGACCGTCCGGCGGAACTCAAAGACTTCGCGGGCGCGCTGAGCTCGCTGTGCCGTGACCTGCTCGCCGACGGCGCGTTGGACCCGAATCGCCTCGGGCCGGTGGAAATGCGCCAGACGGTGAAGCACCTGCTCGACTGCGCCGGACGCGCGGGCGACCAGATGCACGCGGTGGAATCGCTCATCCTCCAACACGAAACCGCCCAACGCGCCAGCAGTTCGGCGAAGGAAACGCTCGACCGCTTCCTCGTCGAGTTCCACGCCGGGCAGCACATGGTCTGTTACGACGCACTGCAGGAAGCGGGCTTGCTTCCCCGTCTGGCTGCCGCGCGCAACGTCGCCCAAGAGGCGCTGAACGACCCGTTCACGAAGCAGCGCCTGGCGGAAGGCCTGGCGACTCATTCGCAGCTCGACCCCGTGGACGCCTACGCCGAAGCGGAGCGTTGGCTGCTGAAGTTGGAGCGCCTGCTGGCCGCCATCCCGAAGAAGCAGCGGCTCATTGACGGGCGCATGGCCGACTTCAGCCGCCTGTCTGACGCGCGCTACCGCTACCAGACGGAGATGCGCGGGCGGAAGCCGGAGCAGGTGAAGGCTTATCTCGATGCCGCCGCCAAGCTCCACGCGGGCAAGTCCTTCTCCGACCTCGCCGACGAACCGGGGATGCCTCTGCTCTCGCCGACGGTCGAAATCCTGTGGGGCCGCGACGCCTTGTCGCCTCCGCGTTCGCAACGGCTGCCCGTGGACCTGTCGGTGGCCACACCGCCCGGCGACTCCGGCCCCGGGGCCGCGCAGGACGAAATCCGCCGCCGCAACCTGAACGTCCTCACGCCGCAACGAGCCGCGCGGTTCGTTGAGCGCCACCTGCCGGAGAAGGGGGCGCGCGTCTCCACGGAAAACCTCCGCGTCTCCCTTGAGGATGACCTGCTCGACTTGCTGGCCGTGCTAGCCTTCGACCGTGGCCCGTCAGCCACAGGCACGCATCGCACCATCCGCTGGCGCGTGCATCCGCTGCGCGCCGACTTCGGCACCGAGCCGGAGCGCATCCCGCGCGACGCCGAAGCAGGGCGCTTGATGGAGCGCTTCATCTTGGAGAGGGTTCACTGAATGGCGCTCCCCTGGCCCACCTTCGCCAACTGGCACCGCATCCGCGAGGCGGACCGCGCCGCGATCTCCGACGTGCTGGCCGAGCTGCTCGCGCACGGCGCGCTGCTGGGCGACACGGGCCGCGACCGCGAGTTGTTCCTGCTGGCCCGCGAGCATCAGGCGGAGCTGGCCGAATACCTCGCACCGCTGCATTTGGAACTCTTCGCCGACCCGGACAAACCCATCTTCTACGTGCGTCCCGTGCCCGGCGACTGCGGGCTAATGACGCGCTTCAGCAAGGCGGAAACTCTCCTCGTCCTCACGCTCTGGCGGCTTTACCACGACGCCCGGATGACGGCGGTGACGGAAGTGGTCGTGGTGTCCGCGAACGATGTCTGGCAGCGGCTGAAGCTCTACTTCGAGACCATCGTGCCGCCAACCGAGGCGCAGTTGCGGGAGATGCTGGGCCGGTTGCGGAACCGCCGACTCGTGCGCCTCGACTGGGCGGAAGACGCCGCACGCTTCGGCGAGTCGCAGATTGAAATCCTGCCCACGCTCGCCCGCGTGATTCCGTTCGAGAACGCGGCGGCCTGGGAGCAGCAGGCCGCGTTGTATCGCCAGCCTGCGCCCGACGCGGCGAAGGAGGAGCAGCCGTGAGCCAGCGCATCTCCCTCACGCGCATTGTCGCCATCCACTGGTATGGCTTCCGGCAAATCTTCGACGTGGACGACAACGTCCTCATCTCCGGCGCGTATGGCACCGGCAAGTCCGCGCTGCTGGACCTGATGCAATACGTGCTGCTTGGCGGCGAAAAACAATTCAACCGCGCCGCCGCCGGCAACGCCCGTGGCCGCGACCTTGTCGGCTACTGCCTCGGCGACACGAACCAGCCCGGGCGCGAAGGCGGCCGGCACTTCCTCCGGCAAAGCGGTGTCACCCTCGTCGCCTTGGAGTTCACCCGCCCCGCCGAACGCGGAAATAAGGAGGCAAAGCGCGAGACGTGGGGCATCCGCATTCAGTTTTCCAGTTCGGACGCCGCGCCTCATCAAACCTATTTCTGTGTGCCCGACCGGCTCGAATACGCCGCCATCGCTCCGGACGGAAAGCTGTTGGCCGACGATGCCTTCCGCACCTGGCTACGCCGCGAGTATGGCAACGAATGCCTGTTCTCTCTTCAGCGCGAATACCTCGCTGAGATGGCCGCGCCGCGTCACCTGAACTTCGATGCCGCCGCCTTTCACCGCACGTTTCCCAAGGCCATCGCCTTCGAGCCGGAGGAGCACGTCGGCAAGTTCATCCGTGAGTTCATCCTCGAGGAAAGCCCGCTGGACGTGCGCGAAGTGCGGTCCGCCCTGCGCGCCTACGACGACACGCGCAAGCGGCTGGAGAAGCAGGAGGACGAAGCCGCCTTCCTCCGTCACATCGGCGAACACCACGCGAGCTGCGAAACCGCGCGACGCGAGGAGGCCGTGCTGCGGCACACGGGCCTGGCTCTCAAACTCCTCCAAGCCGAAGAGCGTCGGGACCGCCACGCTGCCGAGTTAAAGCGACTGGAGGCGGAACACGCCGAGGACGTGAAGGCGTTGGCCGCGGCGACGCAACAGGCCGAGGCGGTTCGCGGGCTGCTCGACCAAGTCCGCTTTGAAATCCACGGCGACCCGGACGGCGGGAAGATTGCCCAACTCGACGCCCGGAAGCGCGAACTGGAGCAGCAGGTGAGCGCGCTGCGCGACGCCCGCAAGACAATGCAGAAGCGGCTCGATGACCGCCATTACCGCTGGCTGAACTGGCTCAAGCACGGCGCGGCACTCCCGCTCGAAGGGTTGCGCGACGCGCTCACAGTGGACGACGCGCTGCTCACCAACCTCCGCTCCGGCACTGACGCCGAACGCGTGGCTTCGATGCAGAAGCTGGCGGCGCGGTTCAACGAACTGTGGCGCGAGGTCGAGAAGCTTTTGCAGCCGCTCGGCGAAGACATCCGCGCCGCCGAGAGCCGCTTGCGCCAGCTTGCCGCCGACCTGGAGAACCTCGCCAAGGGCCAGACGCCCGGCGCGTTCCCGCTCTTCCAGGCCATCCGCCAGAAGCTCGGCAACCGCGTCGAGCAACTGGGCCGGCTCATCGAGGTGCAGCCGGAGGCCGAGCGCTGGTGGCCGGCGCTGGAGTTGTTCCTCGGCCGCAACCGCTGGGTCATCGTGGTGGAGAACGCCGCCGACTACCGCGAAGCTCTGGAGATACTTCGTCGCACGTCGCCGGGCCGCGAGCCGGAGTCGCTGTTGAATCCCGCCGAGGTGCGGCAGCTTCGTGGTGAGGCGCGGGCAGACTCATTGTTCGGCAAGGTCGAGGTCATTCATCCCGCCGCCCGCACTTACGTCGAGCACCTGCTCGGTGACGTGCAATGCGTGGCGTCGGTCGAGGAGTTGGAGAGCTGCGCGGCGGGGCGGGCCATCACGCCGGAAGGGGTTTTCAAACAAGCCCCGTTGCGTCGCCGGCTCCGGCCCGCCGAGTCCGTGCCGCTGACGCTGGGCCGCGAGGGCTTGAAGCGGATGGAGGCCGCCAAGCGCAAGGAACAGACCGACACGCGGACCGAGTGCGCCGCTCTCCAACAACGGCTCGGCGACGTGCAGACGTGGCTGGACACCGGGCGCAAGGGCGAGCTGGCCGACGCGACGTTGCCCGACCGCGCGGGCGAGCTGCCGCAGTTGCCCGAGCGCGAAGCCGAGCTGGGCCGCGTGCGGGAAACCATCAACCTACTCTCGACGCCGGAGCGGGCAGCGAGGCAGCAGCGGTTGAACGAATTGGAAACCCAGCAGCGCGCCGCGCTCGATCGCGTGGCAGTGCTCCGCGAGCGCAACGGCAAGTTCGAGCTGACCACGCGCCCGGAGCGCGAGGGATTGGCGCGGGCGGAAGGCGACGCGCGCGACGGTCAGCTGAACGTGGAGGCGAGCCACGTTGAGCTACGCCGCTGCTTCACCGGCCTGCTCAACGCGGAACTGGCGCAGCAGCGGGACGAGCTGCGCACCGAGTTCCCGAAGTGGGCGGAGTGCTTCGAGCAGGCGCTGGCCCGAGCGAGCGACGCCGCCCAACGCGCCACCGACGCGCGACACCAACGTAACGCCGAGCGCGAACGTCTCGCCACCACGCGCGACGCGCAGGGGCAGTTTCGCCACCCCGAGTATCAGCATGAGTTCTCGCACACGGACGCGAGCAACGAGGCATGGGCCGCTCGGCTGCGGGTGTTGGACGAAGTGGAGCTGGCGAAGTCCCGTCAGCTCGCCGCCGACCGCCAGCGCGATTGGGAGCGGCGGCTGGAGGAGAATGTCCTGAACGAGTTGAACCGTCGCGTAACCGACGCACAGAACACGGTGCGGCTGCTGGATCGCTACTTGAGCCAGCCGATTGGGAAGTTCCGCTATCGCATCAGCCAGCGGCGCGACACCCAAGGCTACGGGGCGATTTGGCGGTTGCTGGACACGGGCCTGGAGGCGACGGACCCGTTGGCGGCGGCGGTTCAGGAAGGCGAGGTTCAGCGCGCGAAGGAAGAACTGATGCGTGCCGTGGATGCGCCGGACCAGAGCGATGACCGCGCGCGGCGGCTCTTGGATTACCGCAACTACCACCACTACGACTTGGAGATGGTCCCGGCGGACCGGCCCGATGCGCCGGCGATTTCACTCGGACGCAGCGGGCGCAACCTCTCTGGCGGTGAGAACCAGGCGCCGTTCTTCATCTCCATGCTGGCGGCTTTCCGTCGCGTGTATGACCGGGGCGACCGGAGTTCCGTCCGCTCGCAGCAGCTTGGCTTGGTGGTGATGGACGAGGCGTTCTCCAAGCTCTCAGGCGATGGCATTGAGGACTGCCTGAAGCTAGCCCAAGCCTTCCAACTTCAACTCGTGATGGCGTTCCCGCCGGACAAGTTGGGTGTGATGGTGCCTCACGCACAGACCGTTGTGATGTGTTTGCCGAAAGAGGAGGAGCGGGACTCTGCACACTACGTGACGAAAATCACAAATCGTGCCCATCTCACCACCATGGCCGAAGCGTTGGAGGCGCTGGCCTGAGATGAACCCGGCCCGCGCACCCATCGCTGGCGAGTTGTTCGCGCAATGGCAGCGGGCACGCGGCGGGCGCACCGAGCCGGCGGCGCGGCCATTCTCCCGCGACTGGGAGGACTTGCTCGAAGATGCGCGTCTCGTCTCTGCCACGGAGCGCGGCGAGGCCGAGCACGACGCGCGGGCGTTGGAGGTTGACGGATGGCTGGAACTGAAGCCAGTGCGCTACAAGCCGCATCTGATTGCTCGCCTCGTCATACCGCTCGCGGCAGAGACACGTTGGTGCGAGGCCTTCGGCTTTGTCCAGCCGACCGATGAAGAAGCCCGGCAGATTCGCGAGTTCGCGTGGGTGCCGGAGCTGGCGTTTCTGCGCGAGGCCCGGGTGAGCCTGCCATTTGGCGAGTTGCGGCAGTTGAATGACTTTTTCCAAACGGGCGGTCGTGACCGCGAACTAGTGCCCATCAAGGAGCGGTCACTCCAACTCTTCGACGACGAAAAGCGACTTGATGTGCTCGCAGACTCGGCCTTGTTCCGGGACGGGCGTTTGAATCTCGCGCAGGTCCGTTGCGAAATCGTGCCGGAACCGCTGGGCTGGAAACGTGGGCCAGCAAAGGCTACCAGTCAGCCAGTCATTGTGTTGGAAAACGCGGCAACATGGCACAGTTACGTTCGGTGGAACGAAGCGACCTGCCAATTCAGTGCGGTGATTTACGGCGGCGGGAACCGGTTTGTGGAGGGCGTTAGCTTTCTCGCGGAAATCTTTCTAGAGCTGGGCGGTCCGCGCCGGGTGTTCTACTTCGGCGACTTGGATGTGGCGGGGCTTCAGATTCCCCACCGTGCCAATGAACGGGCGAGGAAGTCGGGGTTACCACCGGTCGAACCGCATCTATGGAGTTACCACCGGTTGTTCACTCTCAGCGCGGGTTTGGAGCAGGCTGCGGAAAGCGAATCGGCCACCTTTTGCGACTGGCTGGGCGAGCTTGCCGGCGCGGCACGCCAGCTCTTCGCATCCAACCAGCGCCTAGCGCAGGAGCATGTTGGCTGGGAGTTTCTTAGCACGCAGGTCCATGACTGACGGACAGACCAACCGATAGACCGACACCGAGTGCGAGGAGCTCTTCGCCCGGTTGCTCCCGCACGGGTTCGCCGGGGCGAATGTGCTAGCGGAGATTGTGCCGGAGGGCTGGGAGAAGTCGCCACTGCTGGCGTGCTTTCATCCGTCGCCGGAGCAGGCGTTTCAGGAAGCACTCCAGATGCACCGGAATATTGAGGGGCTGGTCCGCATCCGTCGCGAGCGCGAGCCGGACAATCCCAAGCTGGCATCGAAGGCTGAACCGACGTTGGAGGAGGTGCGCGCAGAGTGGCTGGACACGCCGGTCAAAACGGAGGAGGGGGTCGCGCAACTGGTCGGGTTGTGCCTGTGGGACGTGTTCTCGGACAATCACGAGGTCGTCGCGGCGGGCGGGCGGGTGGTGGACATCGGGTCGTTCCGGGGCGCGGCGGGGTTCATTGCCGAGTGCGTGAGCGGGCCGAACGAGGACTTGCGGAACATGGATTACTGCCAGTTCTACATGGGGACGATCTGGATTGGTCAGCGGGCGGACCTGACGCCGGTTTATCGCATGATCTTCCGGCGGTTCAAGGCGCTGGGGGCGGATTGGGAATATCACTTCTCCGAACTTGGACTGGTGGACATGGCCCCGTTGCGGGAGGCGTTGGAGAAGCAGAAGCCGGAAGACTACTCGCCGTCGGAGGCGTTCGCGAAGGAGCAGGAGGAGAAGGAGCGGCGGGAGGAACTGGAGCGCGTCCGTGCGGAGCTGGCCGAGGGCAACGCCCAGGCCCGCCGCGAAGCTATGGACCGTCCACCGCCCGTGACGGTGCGAGCCTACGAGGAGGTGTTTGGCCGTGAGCCGACGGGCTGGCCGCCGGCTTGAGCGGGCGCTTCGGCGCTCGGCATGAGGGTTGCCGGGCTCACGGCTTTACTTCACCCACCGCCCTTTTATCCTCCGCGCACTTGCAATCGGAATGAGTTCGCCCTGCCAGCGGTCACGTCGGCCCGCCAGTTTTTCCGCTGGGGGCTGGTTTGCGTTTGTCCTGCTCCTTTCGGCCCTGTCCGTTCGGGCGGCGAGCTTCTGCATCAATTACTCCGCCACGCCGGACGCCGCCGCGCTGCTCGGCTACGACTTCTCCATCCTCAGCCCGGACGCACGCGTGGATGTGGCAGCTCTCAAGCGCGCCGGTCACACGCCCATTGCCTACCTCAGCGTCGTGGAGGTCGCGAAGGACGCGGCATATCGCGCGGAGGTCGCGGCGCGGAAGATTCCGCTGCTCGGGAAGAACGATGTCTGGCTGGGCGACTTCGCGGATGTCTCGCAGCCGGCGTGGGCGGACTTCGTGGTGAACACCCTCGCGGCCCGCGCGGCCCAGCAGGGTTTTGGCGGTTTCTTCCTCGACACGGCGGACAGCGTCGAACTGCTGGAGAAGCAATTCCCGCAACGCGGCCCGGCCTTCCGCGACGGCCTCGTGTCCCTCATCAAGCAGCTCAAGGTGAAGTTCCCGCAGCACAAGGTCATCCTCAACCGTGGCTTTCCCATGCTTGCGCGGCTCGCCGGCAGCGTGGACGGCGTGCTGGCCGAGTCGGTGTATCAGAAATACGACTTCACCGGAAAGCGCTACGTGCCCGAGGAACCGTCCGGCTCGGAGTGGTTGCTGAAAATCCTTCGCACCATCAAGCAGTCTGGCCTGCCCGTGTATGTGGTGGATTACGTGAACCCGTCCGACGCGCCGCTCGCGGAAGCCACGGCGCGACGCATCGCGGCGGAGGGGTTTGTGCCGTTCATCAGCACGGTGGAGTTGGATGGAAAATTCCTCGCGCCCAAGCCGGCGGGGCGCGGCGGAGCGATTCCGCCCACGCAGCCCAAGTCGACCGTTTCCGTCCCCGTCGCGCCGCCCAGCAGCGTCACCAGCTACAGCCTCCCGCCGCCCAAGACCGTGCCCGCGCTGCCGCCTGCGTTGCCGCCGACGGCGTTGGCCCCGTCCTCCGCCGAAGCGCCGCGCGTCACCGTGCCCGCCGTTCCGCTGCCCACTGGCGAAGTCCCGCGCTGGGTGCTCACGCTCTTCGGCAACCGCGAGGCCGATGTGGAGGACCTCGTGCGCTGGCCGATTGATAGTGGCACTGCGTCGGTCGCGCAGATGGCGCTGGAGTGGCTCGGCTACGAGGTGGATTACCTCAACGTCCACACGCACGCCTTGCCCGCCGAGCTGGACCCGAAGTTCACCGCCATCATCCTCGACCGCTTTCTGAAAATCCCGCCCACGCGCGAGGCCGCCGTGGCGGACTGGCTCATCGCGCAGCAGCAGCGCGGGCGCAAAGTCATCTTCTTCGGCGAGTTGCCGTTCGAGGACCACGCCGTCGCCGAGCGCGTGCTCAAGGCCTTCGGCTGCGCCGGCACGGGCAAAACCCCCAAGGGCGCGACCGGCCTGCGCACGTTGGCTGTCGCGAAGCAGCTCAACTTCGAGGCCCCGCTGAACCTCACGGTCGTCGGTTTCCGCGACCTCCGCGCGCCCGCCGGCAGCGAAGTGCTCTTGTCCATAGCGGCAGCGGATGGCACGCAGTTCGACCCGCTCTTCATCGCTCCGTGGGGCGGGATGTTGCTCGACCCTTACGCGCTGTTCCGCCGACCTGACCTCGACGAGCTGTGGCTGGTGGACCCGTTTTATTTCTTCCACGCCGCGCTGGGCCGCGCCGTCCTGCCGGTGCCGGACACCACCACGCGCGATGGGATGCGGCTGTTCTTCGCGCACATTGACGGCGACGGCTTCCGCCACAACTCCAGCGTGGAATCGGGCCGCCGCTCCGGCGAACTCATCACCGAGCGCATCATCAAGAAGTATCCGTTCCCCTTCACCGTGTCGTTCATCGAGGCGGAAATTCGCGGGCTGGTCGTGGGTCAGCCGCCCGGCGACGCCGAGTTGCTCACCCGCCAGGCCCGCGATGTTCTCGCGCTGCCCAAGGTCGAGGCCGCGTCGCACGCCTACACGCACCCTTTCTACTGGAACGCTGGCGACCGCACCGTGCGCGATTACAAGCGCGCGAACCTGCTGCTGGCCGAGCCGCTGAACCACACCGGCGTGGACGTGCGCCGCGAGATTGAAGGCTCCGTCCGCTTCATCGAGCGCGAGCTGTGCCCGCCCGGCAAGCCGGTGAAAATCTTCCTCTGGTCCGGCAACTGCCGCCCGTGGCCCGAGGCGCTCCGCATCGTGCGCGAGCTGGGCATCGAGAACATGAACGGCGGCGAGACGGCGATGAGCCGCAAGCGCCCGTCCGTCACGCGCGTCTCCGCGCGCGCGCTGCCGTGGGAGGGCGAGCTGCAAGTCACCGCCGCGAACGAGAATGAGAACATCTACCGCGAGCGCTGGGCCATCAGCGGCGACACCGCAGCGTCGCCGTTCTTCGGCGGCTTTGTGCTGGCGCAGGATGGCTACGAGCGCATGGAGCGCCCGCGTCGCCTCAAGCCGGTGAACATCTACTTCCACTTCTACAGCGGCGACAACAACGCCTCGCTCAACGCCCTCACGCGCCTCTTCGAGTGGGCCGTGCGCCAGGAGCTGCACGCCGTCACCGCTGCCGACTACGCCCGCCTCGTGCGCGACGCCCGCGCCACGCGCGTCTTCCGCCAGTCGAACACGCGCTGGACGCTCGTGAACTCCGGCGCGCTCCGCACCTACCGTCTGCCGAAGTCCGCGCTTGTGCCCGACCTCGCCGCGAGCCGGGGTGTCACCGGTTGGCGCGTGGAGGGCGACGCGTTGTATCTCCACACGGATGGTTCGCCGCGCGTGGAACTGGTCTTGAGCGACCGCCCCGCCGCGCACCTGCGCCTCGAAGCCAGCTCGGCGGAAATCCAGTTCTCCCAGCTCGCCGCACGCGCCGCCGCCTTCACCGTGCGCGATGTGCGCCCCTGCCAAGTCACGCTGTCCGGCCTGCCCGCGCGCGCGACGGCAAGCGTCACCATCAACGGCAAGGCCTTCTCCGGCCCGACGGATGACAGCGGGGTGCTGAAGCTGGAGTTGCCCAACGAGGCGAAGGTGGAGGTGCGGCTGTGAACGCGTCCACACCCGGTAGGGCGAGACTCCGTCGAGCCCTCGATACCGCCGCAGGCGGTGCGAACGTAGCGAGCATCTCGGCTGACGACGCCTTCGGGAGATACTCGCTACACTCGCCTCGCTGCGCTCGGAATGGGGCTCGGCGGAGTCTCGCCCTACCGGGCGAGATGCGTTCGCTGCCGTCCGTTGTTAACTGCCCTCCGGCTTGATGGCCCGCCCTGCCAAACCTCCAGCCACCGTCTTCTCCCCGAAGCTCCTGCTCGCGGTGCCGGTGGTTTGCGCGGTCGTCGCGCTCTGGCTCATCCCGACGGAGCGCGGCCTGCTGGAGCGCCAGATGGTGGACAAGAAGTGGGGCAGCGCGCTCAAGACACTTCAGGAGTTGCCCGCGAAGGAGCGCGCCAAATTCCCGCGCCGCTATGCGCTGATGGAAATCCAGTTGGAGCGCCTCCTCCTCGCCTCCGACGACCCGGTCGCGCTCGGCAAGCTCCTCGCCCGCGCGTGTGAGATTGCCGCACCGTTCAACTTCGAGGGAGAGTTCTTGCAGGAAATCACCGCGCTGTTCGACCAGTCGCGGGATGTGGAAGCGGTCTGGGAACTTCTCCGTCCCGTGCTGCCGAAGCTGCCTGCCGTCGCCCGCGCGAAGCTTTACGAGGAGCTGGTGAAGCGCGCGCTCGCCGCCGCCAAGCCCGTGCTGGCCATGCAGATTTACGCGCCGCACTGGCAGGCCAACCCGGACGACGCCACCACGCTCCGGCTCGTCTCGCTCACGCGGTCGGCGGGGCAACCCGCGCTGGGCCTGCGCGCCGTGGATGAGTTCGCGCGCCGCACGGGCCGCCCGCTGGTGCGCGTGTCGCCACGCCTCGCGTGGGAGCGCATCACGCTGCTGCGCGAGACCGGCCAACCGGGCCTGGCGTATGAGGCGATTCGCGAGCTGATGTCCGTGGTCGAGCCGGCGGACCGCGACCGGTTGTTCAGCCTGCTGATGACGACTGCGCGCGAGTCCGACCGCATCCGCGAGCTGCTGCCGGAGATTCGTAAGCGCGCCGAGGCCCAGCCGGAGAACCTCTCGCTCTGGCAGATGATTGCCGAACTGTCGCTCGCGGCTGGTGACCAGAAGTCCGCCATCGCCGCGTTCCAGAAAATCGTCGCACTGGAGCCGAACGTCGCCGCGAACCACCAGCGGCTCGCGCAGTTCTACGAGTGGACCGCGCTGCCGAACGACGCGTTCGACCACTACCTCATCGCGCTCCGGCTGCGCGAGCCGGCCGCCATCGAGCGCCTCATCGCGCTGGCCCCCGGCCTTTACCGCGACGCCGACCTGGCGAAGGCGCTCGCGGACGCAGGCAACTTGCTCGACCGCAAAAAGCACGCGCCCTTCCTCGCGCGGCTGGAGGCGACGATTGGCAACTTCGAGCAGGCGGAGGTGTATTACCTCAGCCTCACGCGCGACCCGAACGTGAGCCTCCCGCTCCTGGCGGAATACGCGCGTTTGCTCATGGACCTGGCGCATTACGAACGCGCGCTGCCGGTGCTCCAACGGCTCCAGCAGCGGCAGACCAACGATGTCGCCACGTTGAGCGAGTTGGCGGAGTGCCACTTCCGGCTCGGCGACTATCCGAAGTCGTTCGCGCTCTACCAGCAGCTCGTGCGGCGCGCGCCGGACAAGGCCACGGTGGAGGGTTTCCTCACGCTCGCGGAGAGCATGGGCGAACTCGGCGCGGCGGCGGACGGCCTGGAATTCTGGATTGGTCGGCAGCCCGAAGCGGTCGCGCGGGACTATCAGCGGCTTGCGTATTTCCAAGATCTCGCCGGCCAGCCGGCCAAGCTACGGACGACCTTGCAGCGCGCCGTGGAGCGTTTCCCGAAAGACCCGACGATGCGCCGTCAGCTCGTCTATTCGCTCTCGGACGCCGGGGAGTTCAGCGCGGCCGCCGATGTGCTCCGCGCGCACCCGGAGCTGCTGACCGAAGACGAGTTAACCAAGTTCTACGTCAGCCTGCTGCTGCAAGCGAAGCGCCTGGCCGACGCGGAGCGGTTCGTCACCGACGAGCTGACGCCCGAGCTGGTCGAGAAGCTCGGGCTCATCGCCACCGTCGCGAGCGTGTATGAGGCGAACGGCAACTGGCAGGCCGCAATGACGCTCTACGAGAAGCTCCACCGCCAAGACCCGACGAGCGCCTCCCACGGGCTCGCCTACGCGCGCTTGCTCATCCGCGCAGACCGCCCGCGCGACGCGTTCGCGGTGCTCCAGCGTTACCTCGACCCGGGCACACCGACCACGCACGCGATGGCCGCGCAGTTGCTGGCCGCGTCGCGGGACTTCAAGCGCGCGGCGATTTACCAGCGCGCGTTCGTCGCTTCGCAGCCGGAGGACTCGGGCCGGGCGTGGGGCTTCCTAGGCGACATCCTCCAGGCGCGCGGCGACAAGCAGGGCGCGCGCGTGGCGTATCAGCGGGCGATTCAGGAAATGCTCAAGTCGCTCGGCAAGACTTCTTAACAACGGATGGACACGGATGGACACGGATGGACACGGATGGACACGGATGGGGCGAGGGCGACGGGGCGCGGCGCTTCTTATCCGTGTTCATCCGTGTCCATCCGTGGTTGAATTTCCCTCGGCTGCTTTCACTGACAAATCCTATGCACCGGCAACGCAACCAAACCTCCGCCCTCGCCCTTACCGCGCTCATCATGGCTGCCGGCACCTCGGCCCACGCCCAGTTCCAGTTCCTCACGGACCAGCCGATGAACGCGCCCGAAACAGCCCGGCGCGGCCAACGTGAAGCGGATGGTTACGCGGCACCGCAACCCGCGCCGCGCACCTACGCCGCCCCGGAGCCGGAGCGGAAAGGTTTCTTTGGCCGCCTCTTCTCGCGCGATGCCGAGCCCGCCCGGCCCGTCGCTGCGCAAGGCTACATTCCACCCGGCACCACGTATCTGCGCGACGGCGTGCGTTACTCCGACCCAGCGGGCTACAACCAAACGCCCGCCCCGACCGCCGTGCAGCCGTGGCCGCAACCGCAAGCTCAGCCGAATCCGCAGTGGCCGCAGAACCCCGACCCGCGCTTCGCCCAGCCCACCGCCGTGCCGCCCACCGGCCAGCCGCGCCCGCTCCAGCCTTTTGTCGTCAGCGAGGGCGTCCGCTATGCGCCTGGCGTGGCCCCGACGGTGAACTACAGCGCGCCCGCTCCGGCGCGGACGACGAGTGGCAACTTTGGCAGCACGGGGAACGACTCCTTCAGCGGCCAGCGTGCGGGACGCGGTGAGTTCACTGCACCGGTTGCCGCGCCGCAGTATGAAGCGCCGAGCTACCCTGCTCCCGCGCAACCACAGTGGCCGCAACCGCAAGCCGTCGCGCCACAGGGCTACCCGGTCGCGAGCTGGCCGCAACCAGCTGACCCGCGCGTCATCGGCTCGCAAGCGCCCGCGCCGGTCGCCACCGCCGTGGTCCCGCCCACCGGCTCCCCGCGTCCGCTCACCACGCACGTCGTCAACGACGGTGTGCGTTATGCGCCCGGTGCGGTGCCCGCCGGCTACCCGGTGCCGGAGCCGCGTTATCAATCGTCCACCACGCGCGGTGAATCGCTCGACCGCCCCGGCTTCTTCAGTCGGCTCTTCGGCAGCAAGTCGTCGGAGGAAGCCCCCGCGCGCAGCTACCCGACCAGCGGTGGCACGCGTTACGCGCCCGGCGCGGAACTTGTGGGTGGCCCGCGCGGTTACGACGCCGGAGTGGCGCAGCCGATGCCCGCACCGAACCACCAATTCACGCCGGCCCAGCCCGTGTTCACCCCGCCGCCCGTGGCTGCACCGCAAGACCCCTTCTCCGGCCAACGCCCGGCGGGTCGCGTGCCGGAAGCCGCACCGCAGTATTCGCCGCCGCCCAACCGGCAGACGTGGCCCGCGCCACGCAGCTCGCTGGATGCGCCACCGGGTTATCCAGCCACTGCGCTGCCACCAAACTTGTCGCCCGCCGAAGAGCGGGCTTTTTCCCCCTCGACACGTCCCGAGGACCGTCGCTACCTGATGTATCTCTACGCGAAGACGGGTCGCGCCGACATGGCCGAACCGCTCGCGCAGAGCATCCTCGCCAACGACCCCACGAACCAAGAGGCGTTGCTCGCCATGAGCGCGCTCTTCACGGACAAGAAGGACGCGCCCCGCGCCCTTGGCTACGCCACGCAGCTCTACCGCGCTTATCCCGACAGCAACGAAGCGCTCTATTATTACGGCGCGGCCAACCAGCTCGCCGGCAATTATCAGGAAGCCCAAGGCGTGCTGCGCTATCTGCGCTTGGAGAAGTTCGCGGGCAAGCCCTTCCCCTATCAGCTCGACCTCGCCAGCGCGGCGGAGAAGACCGGCGACTGGCGCACGCAGCAGGCCGCCTATCAGGAACTGCTCGACCAAAACCAGGTGGACGACCAGACGCGCGTGGTGGTGCGCCGCGTGTTGGAGCCGATGCTCCGGGAGCACGGGAACCACGTCGCCGCGAACGGCACCGCCTACCTGCTCGACTCCGGCCAGCTCTGGCAGGAACGCGTCGGCGGCCAGACGCAGGTTTCCGACCGCAGCCAGCTCCACGCCGAGGCGTTGCGTGAGGATGTGCTGGTGCGCGAGTCGCCGCGGCTGAAGCGCCGTTGGGCCGATGACACCGAGGGCTCCGTCGGCTGGCAAACCACGTGGAACCGCCGCTGGAGTTCGGACGTGTGGGCGGGCGGCTATCAGGACGGCTTCCTCGGCGGGGCGCGCTTGATGCACCGCTTGCCTAAGAACGGAGCCGTCTGGCTGGAAGCCTACGGCAACGAGCGCGCGCGCGATGGTTTGCTGTTGAACTCACTGGACGGCCGTCAGCACCGGCTTTCGCTCGCGGGCAACTATCTGATCGCCGAGCGGTTCCAGACCTACGGCGCGCTCACCGCCCGCGAAGTGGTGCTGGACGGCGAGTCGTTGGTCACCGGTTTGCAGGCGAACTGGGGTGTGGAGTTCCTCGCGCGCCGCGAATCGCCGGAGTTCAAGTTCGGCTATCGCGGCACGTTCCACGCGAACTCCCGCCAGACCGGCAACCTTGCGCTCGTCGCCCCCGCGCTCGCGCCGGGCCAAACCCTCGCGCAGCAGGCGCAGGTGCTCGATAGTCTGGTGCTGCACCAGCTCCACCGCGAAGGCGTTTATGCCGACCTGCGCGACCGCCTCTGGGGCCCGCTCTTCTACCACCTGCAAGGCAGCGCGGACTACGCCTTCGAGCGCAGCTCGATGGAGTTCGGCGGGCGCGCGGGCCTGACTTTCCAGCCGCGCAAGAGCCTCGAGTTCGGCACAGAGCTGGCTTACACCACCAGCGCCGCCACGACCGACGGCGGCAGCGACGCGTGGGAGTTCGGGCTGTCGGCGAAGTGGTGGTTTTAGGAGTTATCAGCCCGCGATTTGCCCTGTGAACTCTCCCGGCCTTCCAGCTAGCCTTGCGCCGATGAACCTCCTCGAAGTCCGCCAGCTCAAAGTCCACTTCCCGGTCAAGCACGGGGTCTTCAGCCGCGTGAACGCGTGGGTGAAAGCCGTGGATGACGTGAGCCTCACCGTCGCGCCCGGCGAGACCGTCGGCCTCGTGGGCGAGAGCGGCTGCGGCAAGACCACGCTGGGCCGCGCCATCATCCGCCTGCTGGAGCCGACCGCCGGCAGCGTCACCTTCGAGGGTGAGGACATCACCACGCTGGAGGGCGCTGCGCTGCGCGAGCGGCGGCGGCGCTTCCAGATGATTTTCCAAGACCCTGTCGGCTCGTTGAACCCGCGCATGACCGTCGGGCAAATCATCGGCGAGGCGCTGGACATCCATCATCTCGTGGCGGACGAGCAGGCGCGCGAGGCGCGCATCGGGCGGTTGCTCAAGGACGTGGGTCTGGACCCGCAGCACGCGCAGCGTTACCCGCACGAGTTCAGCGGCGGGCAGCGGCAACGCATCGGCATCGCGCGCGCGCTGGCGGTGGAGCCGAAGCTGATTGTCTGCGATGAGCCGGTCAGCGCGCTCGATGTCTCCGTGCAGGCGCAGATCATCAACCTCCTGCAAGACCTCCAGCGCGAGCACGGGCTGGCCTACCTCTTCATCGCGCACGACCTCGCGGTGGTGGAGCACATCAGCCACCGCGTGGTGGTGATGTATCTCGGCAAGGTCGTCGAGAGCGCCGTCTCGAAGGCCATCATCAACGCGCCGAAGCATCCTTACACGCAGGCGCTGCTCTCCGCCGTCCCTGTGGTGGACCCGGACTCGAAGCGCCAGCGCATCGTCCTGCCCGGCGACGTGCCCTCGCCCATCAACCCGCCCAGCGGCTGCCCCTTCCACCCGCGCTGTCCGGTGGCCGAGGCAAGGTGCAAGACGGAAGTGCCGGCGTTGCGGGAGGTGTCGGCGGGGCATTTCGCAGCGTGTCACTTGGCGAAGTGAGCGGGCGAGAAGCGATGCTCAGCCGCAGGGTCCGGCTAACGGCTGTTCCTGTTCCCCCGTCCGCGTCCAGTGTCGGAAACTACTTCTCCTCCGCTAGGCGTCCGGGTTCGCGGGCGCCGGTGCCTTTGCGCTGCGTCAGCGAATCGCCGAGGTCGGCGCGGGCTTGTTCAGCGAGGGCGAGGAGGCGCTGGACCACTGCGGGGTGCGAGGAGGCGACGTCGGTCTTTTCGCCGAGGTCGTGGTGCAAGTCGTAGAGCTGCGGCTCGGTGAGCTTAGTGTTTTCGTATTTCGCGGGGATGCCGTTCTGGCCGCCGGGCCGCCCGGCCAGTGTGCGGTAGGTGTGTGGGAGTTGGAGTTTCCAGCGGCCGTCGGACGAGAACATCGCCTGCAACTCATTCTGCGCGTAGTAGCTCCAGTAGGCGGCGTGCGGGTTCTTCGCGCCTGGCACTCCGGCCAACAGGGGCCACACGTCGAGACCGTCAAGCTTGTGCGCCGGAAGTTTCGCGCCGATGAGCTGGGCGAAGGTCGGCAGCAAATCAATGGTCATCAACATCTCGCTGCTGATCGTCCCGGCGGGGAGTTTGCCCGGCCAGCGCATCAGGCAGGGAACGCGCGTGCCGCCTTCCCACGCCGTGCCCTTGCCTTCCCGCAACGGTCCAGCGCTGCCGGAGTGCGTGCCGTAACTCAGCCACGGGCCGTTGTCGCTGGTGAAGACGACGAGCGTGTTGTCCTCCAGGCCGTGCTGTTTGAGTGCGGCGAGCACTTGGCCGACGGACCAGTCAATCTCCTGAATCACGTCACCGTAGAGGCCCGCGCCGGACTTGCCTTTGAACTTGTCGCTCACGAAGAGCGGGACGTGCGGCATGTTGTGCGCGAGGTAGAAGAAGAACGGGCGGTCTTTGTTCTTCGCGATGAACTTCACCGCGCGTTCGGCATACCAAGTCGTAAGATTCGGCTGCTTCTCCGGCGTGATGTCAGGGTCAATGACGCGGTCGCCCTCGATGAGCGGGAGCTTTGGATAGCTGCCCGGTTTCGCCTCGGGGTGGTGCGGCCACATGTCGTTGGAGTAGGGCAGGCCGAAGTATTCGTCGAAGCCGTGGCGCACCGGGAGGAACTGCGGGTGATGGCCGAGGTGCCACTTGCCGGCCATGCCGGTGGCGTAGTTCTGCTGCTTGAAGACCTCGGCCAGCGTCATTTCGTTCGCATGGATGCCGATGCGCGAGCTGGGGCCCAGCGCACCGTGGATGCCGACGCGGTTGTTGTAACAGCCGGTGAGCAAGGCGGTGCGGCTGGCGGAGCAGACGGCTTGGCTGACGTGGAAGTTGGTGAACTTCCGGCCCTCCTTCGCCAGGCGGTCGAGGTGTGGTGTCGCATAGGCTGTGCAGCCAAACGGGCCGATGTCCGCGTAGCCCAAGTCGTCGCAGAGGATGACGATGACATTGGGTTGGCGTGGGGCGGCGTAAGCCACGAGGGCCAGCCACAGCAGGACAGCGAGGGAAGACAGTCTTTTCATGTGAAGCTGGCGCAAGCTTGCGTGGTTCCAGCTCGTGCCGCGAGGAACAAGTGAGGAGCGGAGCGGGTCTGTGACCCGCAGCGATCGACCACGCAGTTCAAGGCCGAGTGTCCTTGGCCGACACGAGCGGCTGCGGGTTACAAACCCGCGTTCCGGGGACAGGCCGCGTGTGTTTGGCGCAGTCGAAAATCCCAGTGCGCCGGAGCGGTGTTTATGGCAGGACAGGACCATGAATTCGCCCGCGCCACTCTCCCTTCGCCTCGCTGGCTGTCTCGGCTGGCTGCTCGCCGCCCTCGGTGCGGTTGGGGCGGAGGTGGTGGCCCCGAGTGCGGAGGCCGTCCGGGCCGCCGTCGGGAAGGCGTTGCCGCTGCTGACGGCGGGGGCGCGCGGCTCGCTGGAGAAACGCGAGCGGTGCTTCACCTGCCACAACCAAGGGCTGCCCATCCTCGCGCTCGCCACGGCCCAGTCACGCGGGTTCCAGATCGAGGCGGTGGAGTTGCGGAGGCAGGTCCAGTTCACCGCTGACTTTCTCGACCGAAACCGGACGAACTACCTCGCGGGCAAAGGCCAGGGCGGTCAGGCGGACACCGCCGGTTACGCACTCTGGGCGCTGGAGAACGGCGGCTGGAAACCGGACGCCACCACCACCGCCGTGTCCGAGTATCTGCTGGGCTGGCAACGCGACCTCGTCCACTGGAAGCCCCAGTCGCGCCGCCCGCCGACGGAGCAAAGCCTGTTCACCTCCACGCATGCGGCCTTGCGCGGGCTGAAGACCTTCAGCACGCCGGAACAGCGCGAGCGGGTGGACCGCCGCTGCGAGCAAGTCCGCGCCTGGCTGCTGAAAACGCCAGCGGAGGACAACGAGGATCGGGTGTTCCGGCTGCGTGCGCTGCACTTGGTGGAAGCTCCAGCGGCGGCCGTGCGGCAGGCCGCGCAGGACTTGCTCAACACGCAGCGCGCGGATGGCGGATGGGCGCAGCTCGCGGACCGGGAGAGCGACGCCTACGCGACCGGCACGGCGCTTGTGGCGTTGCACCAAACCGGTGGCGTCGCCACCACCGAGGCCGCCTATCGGAAAGGCTTGAGTTACCTGCTCACGGAACAGCGCGCGGACGGTTCCTGGCTGGTGACTTCGCGCAGCAAGCCGATCCAGTCCTACTACGAGTCCGGCTACCCGCACGGCACGAATCAGTTCATCTCGATCAGCGCCGCCGGCTGGGCGGCCACGGCGCTGGCGCTGGCATTGCCGGTGAAGCCTGCGCCGGGGCGTTAGCCCGGCCCTTCGCGGCCCGCTCCGGTCAGTCGTGCAAACCGGCGGCGAGCAGCTTGGGCTTGCGGTCGTGCAGCGGGAGCCAGACGCGGAACTGCGTGCCTTCGTCCACCCGGCTCTCCAGCTCGATACGCCCGCCGTGCTCGCGCACGATGCGCTGCACAATCATCAAGCCCAGGCCGCTGCCCTTGGCCTTCGTCGTGTAGAACGGCTCGAAGATGCGGTTGATCTGCTCCTGCGGGATGCCGCCGCCGGTGTCGTTGACGCTGAACCAGACGCCGCCGGCGGCCTCGCCGGTGGTGAGGGTGAGGGTGCCGCCCTTGGTCATCGCCTGCATGGCGTTCTTGATGAGGTTCACGAGCACCTGCTTGATTTGCGCGCCGTCCATCGGCGCGAGCGGCAGGTTGGACGGATGCTTCTGCTCTACGTGTAGGTGGCGGTTCATCAGTTCCGGCCCGAGCAGCTCCAGCGACTCACGGATGATCTCGTGCAACGACGCGGGCTGGAGCTTGGGCGGGGAGGGGCGGAGCGCCTGGAGGAATTGCGAAACGATGTAGTCCAGCCGCGTGATTTCGCCTTTCGCCACGTTCAGGTAGCCCTGCAATTTCTCGACAGTGCTGGCCGTGTCCGCATCGGCACTGCGCGCTTGGCGGTAGCGGCCGAGGCGCGTGGGCTTGGGGCCAGCGTCGGGCACGCGGAGCTTCTTCAACTCGCGTTCCATGAGCTGGAGGTGGATGTGCAGCGCGTTGAGCGGGTTGCCAATCTCGTGGGCGACGCTCGCGGCGAGGAGTGTGAGCGCCTGCATCCGTTCGCTCTCGATGGCCTCGAAGGTCTTCTGTCGCGCCTCGGTGGCGTCGTGGAGAATCAACGCCACGCCGGACGCGCCGGTGGCCTCGCCATCCAGCGGCGCGGTGTAGAGGCGGAGGAAACGCGGGCGCGGCCACTCCACCTCCAGCTCGTGGCGGAGGACTTGCGGGCCGCCGGACTTGTCCCAGCGGGCGAGTTTTTTCCAATCGAGGCCGGGCAGGAAGCGGGTAATGAGCTGACCTTCGTCGTCATCGTGTTTGAGGCCGAGAAGGCTGGTGACGGCTTCGTTGAAGTAGATGACGCGCCCCTGCTCGTCCACGACCAGCACGCCGTCCTCGATGACGTCGAAGAGTGTCTCCAAGAAGCTGCGTTCCCGCGCCAGTCGCTGGATGACGGTCTGCAAGCCCTCCGCGTCCAGCCGCCCGATGCGGCCGAGGACTTTGTCGAGGAAGCTGGATTTGGGCGCGGGCATGAGTCAGAGCGGCACCGGGAGAGTAGGGTCAAGGTGGGGACGACGGGCAAGCTTTAGCCGGAACGATTCAGCGAGCACGCCTGATGGACCACCGAGGCGCGATGAACACAGAGAGCAGCGGCGGGTTGCCCGCGAATGACGCGAAGCTGCGCGAATGAAACCCGGCGGTGCGAAATGCTTCTCCCTTTCGCGCCGATTCGCGTGATTCGCGGGCAACCCGCCGCCGGCCCGGATAAGGGCTAGACGCCCCCACCCGTTTTCCCTACCGTCCGCCCAATGTCGAAAGCTGCCCCAGCCACTGCGACGACTCCCACGGCGGCGGACCAGCCCTTCGAGGAGGCGCTCCAGAAACTCGAAGCCATCGTGGAAACGATGGAGGCGCAGGACTTGCCGTTGGAGACGCTGCTCACGCGTTACGCGGAGGGCACACGGCTCGCGGCGGTCTGCCAAGCCAAGCTCGCCGAGGCGGAACTGAAGGTGAAGCTGCTGGAACAGAAGGTGGGCGGCGGCTTCGACCTCACGCCGGTGACGATGGGGGCGGAGGATTAGAAGCACGATCAGGATTAGGAGCGGGAACCGTTGCTCCTAAGCTTGATCCTGCTCCTGCTCGTGCAGTGAAAAACACAGAACCAATGAACCGATACCTCGATATGGTGGACAGCCCGGAGCACGTGAAGAAACTCACCCCGGACCAGCTCACCTCGCTCGCCCAAGACATCCGCGGCGAACTCATCACCAAGCTTGCCAAGGCCGGTGGCCACCTCGGCCCGAACCTGGGCGTGGTGGAGCTCACCATCGCCCTGCACCGCGTCTTCAGCACGCCGAAGGACAAGTTCGTCTGGGACGTGAGCCACCAAGTTTACGTCCACAAGCTGCTCACCGGTCGCAAGGACCGCTTCCACACCATCCGCCAGACTGATGGCTTGAATGGCTTCGCCCTCCGCTCGGAGTCCGAGCACGACAGCTTCGGCGCGGGCCACGCGGGCACGGCGCTTTCCGCCGCCCTCGGGATGTGCGCCGCGCGCGACCAGCGCAAGAGCGACGAGCATGTCGTCTGCATCTTCGGCGACGCGGCGCTGACCAACGGCGTGTCCTTCGAGGCGCTGAACAACATCGCGCACACCACGAAGAAGTTCATTGGCATCCTCAACGACAACGAGTGGTCCATCGCCAAGAACGTCGGCGCGATTTCCGGCTACCTGAACAAGCTCATCACCAACCCGACCTACAACCAGCTTCAGAAGGACTTCGAGTCCTTCATGCGCCGGATGCCGCGCGGTGAAATCACCTACAAAATTGGTCAGAAGGTCGAGGAGGCGGTTAAGGGGGTCGTGAAGGAAGTCACCCTCCGCCACAACCCCGCGAGCGACGACGACGACGGACGCGGTGGTTTCGGCAGCAGCCTCATCTTCGAGGAACTCGGTGTGCGCTACCTCGGGCCGATTGACGGCCATGACTTGCCCTTGCTCGTCGAAGCGCTGGAGTTTGCGAAGCACTGCGACTACCCGATTGTCCTCCACATCCTGACCAAGAAGGGCAAGGGCTTCGACGCCGCGCTCAAGCAGCCGGAGAAGTTCCACGGCCTCGGACCCTACTGCGCCGAGACCGGCGAGACGCCTCCGGCCAAGCCCGGCACGCCGCCGGCGTATCAAGACGTGTTCGGCCAGACGCTCGTGAAGCTTTGCCAGAAGGACGCCACGCTCGTCGGCATCACCGCCGCCATGCCCACGGGCACGGGGCTGAAGCATTTGGAGAAGGCGATGCCCAGTCGCTATTACGATGTCGGCATCGCGGAGGAGCACGCCGTCATCTTCGCCGCCGGCATGGCGACGATGGGTTTCCACCCGGTCGTGGCGATTTACTCCACGTTCCTCCAACGCGCCTACGACTGCATCCACCACGACGTGTGCTTGCAGGACTTACCGGTGATTTTCTGCATGGACCGCGCGGGCCTGAGCGCCAACGACGGCCCCACGCACCACGGCTTGTTCGACATCTCCTACCTGCGCTGCCTGCCCAACGTTATCGCGATGGCCCCGAAGGACGAAGATGAGCTCGCGGACATGATGTTCACCTGCTCGCTTCAAAAGCACCCCACCTTCATCCGCTACCCGCGCGGCAACGGCGAAGGCGTGCCGATCAAGGAAACACCGGCGCTGCTCGAAGTCGGCAAAGCGGAAATCACCCGGCAGTTCGCGAACAGTGGCGGCAAGAAAGTCGCCCTCTTCGGCCTCGGCCAGATGCACGGCATCGCGAAGAAAGCGGCTGACCAACTCGTCGCCGAGGGCTTCGATGTTGCGGTCATCAACCCGCGCTGGACCAAGCCGATTGACGCGGGCACGCACGAGTTCTTCGGCCGCGCCGCCGACCTTGTCATCACGCTGGAAGACCACGTCCTGATGGGCGGCTACGGCAGCACCGTGCTGGAGCACTTCGCCGATCAGCAGATCACCACGCCCGTCGCCCGCATCGGCTGGCCCGACCAGTTCATCGAGCACGCGAGCACCGTGGACTACCTCCGTAACAAATACGGCCTGACGGTCGCGAACACCGTCGCGCAGGCGAAGGCCCGGCTCGCCGCGCCGGCCGCGGAGCAGGTGGACTTCAAGGCCGCGTAGCGCTCCGCTAAGTCGCCGGCACGAAGCGCTGGAAGATCAGCGCCAGCAGGAAGCAGACGAGGAAGCCCGCGCTCACCTGCGGCGGCTGGTTCGCGACGGCGAGCAAGTCCACTAGGCAGATGCCCGCCAGCAGGCCGGACACGGTCTTGCCGATGTCCGGCGGCGATTGCCAGAACGTCGGGCGCAGGCAGCGCAGCGCCCACAACCCCACGATGGCCGAGGCGAGCAGCGCCTTCTCGCGGAAGTAGCCGTCGTTGACGAGGAACGCCAACACCAGCGGCGCGGCGAGGAACACCAGCGGCCAGTAACGGATCAAGCCCGGCGCGCTCTCGCGGCGCGCGAGGTAGCTCAGGCCGACGATGTAGCAGCCCAGCACCAGCGCGGCCCAAATCGCCAGCCCGTCCACGCCGCGCAAGCCGGTGGCCGCCGCCGTGAGCAGCAGGAAAAAGCGGCACGAGGCCATCAGCACCGGCGACCAGTCGAGGGATTTGTGATACGCGTCATAGAGCACGACGCAGACGAGGAGTTGCAGCGCGAGAATGGCCGGTTCGCGTCCCAGCCAGACGAGCATTCCGCTGCCGACCGCAAGCAACGCCGCGCTCCACAGCCAGACTGCCTCGCGGGAAATTGCGCCAGACGGGATGGGCCGCTCGCGTCGGTGCTGCGTGTCGAACTCGGCATCGAACGCGTCGTTGAGGAACATCCCGCCGACATAGACCAGCGTCGCGCCCACGCACAGCCACGCGAAACGGTCCCACTCGCCGCCGCCGCCGAGCAGCCAGCCAGCGAGGCAGTTGGACCAAACGGTGGGCAGGTTCGAGACGCGGCCCAGCACCAGTAGGGTTCGCAGCAATGCCATGTGCGCGGGAGGATGGGAGGTGGGAGGGAACGCGGCGAGACTGAAAGCAATGCCAGCCACCCTGACCGCGAAACTAAAACCTGCCAATCCGTTCACGCTGTTGACTTGAGTTCCGACAACGTCCCCGTGCTGCTGCCGAAGCGGTCGGTCTCGATGCCCGCATGCTGCAACATGCGCACGAAGAGGTTCGACATCGGCGTGTTTTGTTTGCGGTCGAAGGCGAGGTGGCCGGCGTGCTTGAAGCCGCCGCCGGCGAGGATGACGGGAAGGTTGTCCGAGGAATGCGCGGAGGCGTCGCCGAGGTTGCTGACGAAAAGAATCTGCGTGCGATCGAGAAGCGGCCGGCCGTTTTCGTCGGCGGCCACGAGCTTGTCGAGGAAGCCGGCGAAGTTGCGGTATTCCTTCTCTTCGTAGCGCGCGAGTTGCTCGATCTTCGCCGGGTCTTTGCCGTGATGCGAGGCGTCGTGGTGGCCGATGGCGAGGTCGGGTTGGCCGTTCTGGTTGTGCTCGCCGAGGCCCAGCACGACGAGGCGCGTCGAGTCGGTCTGCAACGCGAGCTGCACGAGCGTGAACCACTGCTGCTGCGCGGCGACCCAGTGCTCGGCCTGGTCGAAATCGCGCGCGGTGGCGGCGATTTTTGGCTTCGGCTTCGCGGCCCAGGCCTGGTCCTGCTGGAGAAAGCCCTCGGCTTCGCGGATCGAATTGGCGAGCAGGTCGAGGCGGTCGCGGTCGGCCACGCCGAGTTCGCGGTTCAGGGATTTCAACTGGCCGCGCACGCCGTCGAGAATGCTCTGGCCGTTGGCGAGGCGCTTCATTTCCCGGGTCACTTCCTCGGGCGTGCCATCGAGAAAGAGACGGCGGAAGAGCCGGGCGCGGTGGTTCTCGAACGGCGTGGGCACGCCCTTTTCGTTCCACGAGAGCGAGGCGCAGTTGGCGGTGTTGAGCACGAGATGCGGCACGCGCGTCTCCGCGCCGATGCGCCGCGCGACGAACTGGTCGAGCGAGATGCTGTTGTGGATGTCGTCCGCGCGCTTGATGCCCTCGGGCGCGACGCCGGTGAAGATGGCGGACTCGGTGTGGTGCGAGTTCGGGTAGCCCACATGGCCCATGCCGGAGATAACCGTGAAACGCCCGCGATGCGGCTCGAGCAGCTTGAGGTAGCGCGTGGCTTCGTAGTCAGGCCCGGATTTTTCAGGAAATAGGAAGGGGTAATACGTGCCGAGCGGACGGTGCAGCAGGACCATGCGCTGGGGCTGCAAGGCTTTCGCGCGGGCCTTGGACTCAGCGCCAACGCCTGCGGGCAGCATGGCATCGAGCAAAGGGAGGGAAAGCGAGACAGCACCAGCACGGAGGAAGGTTCTGCGGTCGAGACGGCGGAGATTGATCATGGGCGTTGGACGGTTGAGGCAGAGTTGTTGGCAGGGAAATTTGGGGCAAAGGAATTTTGAGGAAGGGAATGGGAAGACAAAATTCCTTTACCCCAAATACCCCTGCCAAATTTCCTTGTTCGATTCATTTGCTGAGAAACACCGGGCTTTGCACCACGGCATGCACCAGCGCCCGGAAGCCGTGGTTTTGCTGGCGCACCTCGGCGACGACTTGCTCGACCCCGGCGCGGTCCGCGAACTGGATGTCCGCACCCGTTGCGTAGGTGAGGAGCTTGTGCGCGAGGTTGCGCGTGAGTTGGTCGGGGTCGCGCAGGAGCAGGCGCTTGTAGTCGTCGATGTTGGCGAAGGGCTGGCCGTCCGCGGTTTGGCCGGCTGGCTCGACGGGTCGGGCGAGCCAGACTTTCTTGCCGGGATAATTGGCTAGCTCCACGTAGTCGCCGCCTTTCGGCGGCGGTTGCTTCACGCGGTAGCGCTCCCGCCAGGCCCCGACGACATCGAAGCTCTCCAGCGCGAAGCCCGGCGGGTCGATGTGAACGTGGCACGACGCGCACACGGGGACGTTTTTGTGTTTGTCCAACTGCTCGCGCAGCGTCGTCGCGCCGCGGATGTCCGGCTCAATGGCGGCAATGTCTGCGGGCGGCGGCGGCGGTGGCTTGCCGATGATGCGCTCGAGCACCCACGCGCCGCGCTTCACGGGCGAAGTGTAAGTCGCGTTGGTTGTGAGCTTGAGCAGGCTGGCGTGCGTGATGATGCCGCCGCGATGCGAGCCGGGCGGGAGATTCACGCGGCACAGCTCCAACCCCAGCACGCCGGGCAGGCCGTAATGCTTCGCCAGTCGCGCGTTCAGGAAGGTCCAGTCCGAGTGAACGAACGTGCTCGTGGGCAGGTCGCGCGCCAGCACTTCGTCGAAAAAATTCGTCGTCTCCAGCGGCATCGCCCACGCCAGCATGTCGTCGTATTCCAAATAGAGCGCGTCGGGCTTCATGTCGGCGAACTTGCGCAGGTCCAGCCACTGGCCGGTGAAGCTGGCGGTGAAACGCCGCGCCTTCGGGTCGCGCAGCAGCCGCTCGGTTTGCGCGCGGAGCGCGGCGGGCTTGGTCAACTCACCCTTCGCCGCGAGCGCGGTGAGTTCGTCATCGGGCAGCGAGTTCCAGAACAGCCGCGCCAGCCGCGCCGCCACGGCGAAATCATCCAGCCGGCCGGGCTTCTCGACGTAGAACAGGAAGTGCGGCGAACACAGCGCGGCCTTGTAGCCGGCGCGCATCGCGTTGCCGAACGTCTCGCCCGCCGCGAGCTGCTCATCGACAAAGCGGACGAAATACCCAGCCGTCTCCTCGCTGACCGGACGCCGAAACGCGCGTGGCAGGAAAGCCCGCAGCAACCGCTCGGCGTCGGCGTGCGCATTGGTCGAGACCGGCGAGAGCGGATACTTCGTGAACTCGCCGGGGACCGGCCACTTCTTCCAATCGTCGCGCACCGGCTTGCCCGCGAGCGTGTCGTCGAGATAGCGCGACGGCACCTGCGGCAGATCGCCGAAAATCCGCGCGTAGCCGAGGCCGGCATCGAGCGGGCCTTCGAGCTCGATCCAATCCACCGCGAGGCCCGGCCCTTTGTAATCGTCGCCCACCGGCGCGCCGTTGCGCTGCTTCTTCAACTCCTGAAAAAACGTCAGCCCCAGCCCCTCGACATACACCTGCTCGCCCGCCGGCAGCGACGCCTCGATCTCAATGACGCGCGCCTGGTCCGCCGGCGCGTCCTGGATGTCGAGCAGGTGCTGGAGCTTCTCGTGCGCGAACCGGTCCGAGCTGATTTTGCCCAGCAACACCGGAATGGACTTGCCCTCCGTGTGGACCGCGCGAACCGACGCCCGCACGCGGTAACGCCCCGCCGCCGGCGTGGACGGCGTGGTTACGCTGCCGTGTTTGTAGAGCAGCGCGCACAGCACGATCGTGTCGCCCTCGAACCGCACGAACGGCGCGGTGCCCTCTCGGTTCGGCTTGGGCCGGCTGTCGAGGAACTGCCGGCCCGTCCAGCGGCGCACGACGTTCGTGAGCGGCCACGCGGGCAGCGCGGCGGCCAGCGCGCGGTCGGCGGCCTCCTGATAGCGGACCAGATGCGTGGCCGAGGTCTCCAGCGCGCTGCTGACCTTGTCAAAGCCCGCCGCCGCGTTGTCCTCCGGCAGTAGGTCCGCGAGCGGCACCGTCACGCCGAGCAGATCGTGCAACGTCTGCTCGTATTCCGCGCGGTTCATCCGCCGCACCACCACGCGGCCCGCCTCGCGCTGCCGCGCCGCCGACGTCGTGTGTAGCTCCGCGCCGAGCGACTTGAGGAACGCGCCGCGCGCCTCCGCTGTGGGCTGCGCGCTTTTCGCTGGCGGCATCTCGCCCTTGGCCACGCGGTCGAAGACCCTTTCCCAGCGGGCGAAAGTGTCCCGGGCGGTGAAGTCGGCCTTCAGCGCGATGAGATCAAGGTTTCCTTTCTTCGCGTCCTGTCCGTGGCACTCGGTGCAGTGGCGCGTGAAGAAAGCCATCGGCGCGGCCACCGACGAGGTGGAGAGAAGCGCCAGCAGCAGGGCGGCGACAAGGAACGGCGTTGGTTTCAAGCGGGCGATCTGACGGACCGCATCCGCTCGTGATTTCACTGGGTTTTGCGCCCCCCCCAGATCTGGGTGGAGCGGCCGAGCGTTGTCCTTCAAGTCGCCCGTGTCGCTGCGACGGTCGGCACGGCTGCGGCGCGCCGGACGCGAAGGAGTTCATCATTGCGAGGACACGATCCCCCTTGAGATGGAAGTCCGAGCGCGCAGGAGTTGCGGCTGGGCTTCACCGGCTCCTGGCCCCTCGCGAGTGCTGTTCAAGTTTGCCGGAACGACGCGCCCGCTGCTGGCGACGCTGGACGGCGACTTGCAGAACGACCCCGCCGCACTGCCGCGCCTGCTGCGCAGGCCTCGAGGGCGTGTTCGGTTTCAACGGCCTGCATCGTTTCCTACCGATCCACGTGGCCGGCGGCGGCTCCGTCCCATCCCGGTCGAGTGGACGCCGGGTTGAGCGGGGCCGAGGCTGGCCGCAGCCTATCCTAGGGCGCAGCTCAACACTTCCCCATTGTCGCGCGGGCGGCGGACTGCCGAGACTTCCCCGACACATGACCACGCACTACCTCGGCATTGACCTCGGCGCGGAGAGCGGGCGGGTGATGCTCGGCACGCTGGCGGACGGGCAGCTCGCGCTGGAGGAGCTGCACCGCTTCGCGAACACGCCGCTGCGCACCGGCGGCTCCTGGCATTGGGACGTGCCCGCGCTTTGGGCGGGCGTGAAGGAGGGCTTGCACCAAGCGGCGCGGCGCGGCCGGCCCATCGCCAGTGTCAGCGTGGATTCCTGGGGGCTGGACTGCGTGCTGCTGGACGCGCACGGCGAGGTGATGCCGCCGGTCTTCCACTACCGCGACCCTCGCAGCGAACGCGGGGTGAAGGCGCTCTTTGCGAAGGTGCCGTGGGAACAAGTCTTCGCCGAGACGGGCATCCAGTTCATGCCCATCAACCACCTTTACCACCTCGCCGCCGAGTCCCCGGAGCGACTGGCCCGCGCGGCGCAAATCGTCCCCCTCGGGGACGCGTTCAACTATTTCCTCAGCGGCGTCGCCCGCGCGGAGGTCTCGCTGGCCAGCACCACGCAGCTCTACAATCCGCGCACGCGCTTGTGGTCCCGGCCGCTGCTGGCCGCACTGGGGCTCGCGCCGGAGCAGTTCCCGCCGCTCGTCGAGGCGGGCACGCGGCTCGGGCGGCTGAAACCATCGGTCGCGAGCGAGACGGGCCTGAGCGCGGGTGTGGAGGTCATCGCGACCTGCACGCATGACACCGGCGCGGCGGTGGCTGGGGTGCCAGTTCTGGGTGCTGAGTTCAAAGTTCCGAGTCCAGCTTGGGCTTACCTCAGTTCGGGGACTTGGTCGCTGCTCGGGCTGGAGTTGAGCGCGCCGGTGCTCACCGACCGTTGCCGGGAGCTGAACTTCACGAACGAGATGGGGTTCGGCAACTCGGTGCGGCTGCTCAAGAACATCGTCGGTCTCTGGCTCGTGCAGGAGTGTCGACGCGACTGGGCGAGGGCGGGCCGCGACTTCGACTACGCCACGCTCACGCGGCTCGCCGCCGAGGCCGAGCCGTTCCGCTCGCTCATCAATCCCGCCGACCCGCGTTTCCTCGCGCCGCAGGCGATGCCGGAGCGCATCGCTGCCGCGTGCCGCGCGAGCGGCCAGCCCGCGCCGGAAACGCCGGGACAGTTCATCCGCTGCGCGCTGGAGAGCCTCGCGCTCGAATACCGCCGCACGCTGCGGCAGGCGGAGGCGTTGGCGGGAGCCCAGGTGGAGCGGCTGCACATCGTCGGGGGCGGGAGCAAGAATGCGGTGCTCAACCAGTTCACAGCGAATGCCTGCGGTGTCCCGGTCATGGCCGGTCCCGCTGAAGCCACGGCCATCGGGAACATTCTCGTGCAAGCCATCGCGTTAGGGCACTTGCCGTCGCTGGCGGCCGGGCGCGAAGTGGTGGGCAAGTCCTTCGCGATGGAACGCTTCGAGCCGCGTGACGCCGAGCGGTGGGACGCGGCGTGGGGGCGTTTCGCGCGGCTGTCGTAGCGGGGCGCTGGCTGCCAAGCCGGCTTACATCGTAGCCGAGACGAAAGCGGCATCGCAGCCAGTGGCTGGTGGTTCACCGTTCAGTGTTCGCCCGCGCCCGTTATCCCGTATCCCTCCCTTTGCGGTCGTCGTAAGCCGGCTTGGAAGCAGGGCTCCGGGCGCGAAGCCGCTTGCTGCGTTCCGCTGGCTTTCCCACAGTGCGCGCGTGAAACGCTTTTTCCTGCTGCTCCTCGCCGCGTGCGTGCCGCTCGCCTCGGTTCGCGCGCAGTCGGATGACGCGCTGCCCATCCTCGTGCAGGTGCTCAGCTCCACCGATGACGCGCAGGTGCAGCTCGACATCCTCAAGGGCCTGGCCGACGGCCTCAAAGGCCGGCGCGGTGTGAAGGCTCCGGCGGGCTGGGACGCCCTTGCGGCTAAGCTGGCCACGAGCAGCAACGCTCAAGTGAAGGAACTCGTGCAGCAGCTCTCGCTCGTCTTCGGCAGCGCCAGCGCGCTCGCGGACATGAGGAAACAGTTGCTCGATGCCAAGGCCCCGACCGCCCAGCGGCTCGCGGCGCTCGAAGCGCTGGTGGCGGCGAAGGACGCGTCGCTGGCCGAGCCGCTGCGGCAGTTGCTCAAGGAGCCGGTGCTGCGCGGAGCGGCGTTGCGCGGGCTGGCGACTTACGACGATCCCAAGACGCCGCCGGCCATTCTCGAACTGCTCCCGACGCTCGATTCCGCCACGAAGCGCGATGCGTTCGGCACGTTGGCCGCCCGCCTCTCGTTCGCGCGGGCGCTGGTGAGCGCGCTCGCGGCCGGGAAGTTTCCGGCGAAGGATTTGCCCGCCGACCTAGTCCGCCAGCTCCGCAACTACCAACAGGCCGACCTCAATGCCGCGCTGGACCAGCACTGGGGCGCGGCCCGCGAAAGCACGGCGGACAAGAAGGCGGAGATGGAGCGCTACAAGGCGTTGCTCGCGAAGGCGGGGGCGCCGAAGGACGACTTGGTGAAGGGCCGCGTGGTGTTCGCCAAGACCTGCGGCCAGTGCCACACGCTCTACGGTGTCGGCGGCAAGGTCGGACCGGACATCACCGGCTCGAACCGCTCGGACCTCGACTACCTGCTGCACAACATCCTCGACCCGAACGCGGAGATTCCCAACGACTACCGCACCTGGAATCTCGACACGAAGGATGACCGCAGCGTCTCGGGCATCCTGGCGCGGCAGGACGCGACGGCGGTGACCCTCGTCACGCCGAACGAGACGCTGACGGTGGCGCGCACGGACATCGCGCGGCTGAAGCAGAGCGAGCTTTCGATGATGCCGGAGGGCTTGCTTCAGGCGCTGCCAGAGGAGGAGGTAAGGAACTTGATTGCCTACCTGCGCGGCAAGGAGCAGGTGCCGCTACCGTGAGCCGGAGCGCGGCTGGCACCGGGAGCATTCGTTGCTCCCCGCCGTCCAACCGCCCATGAAACGCTCGTTTGCTCTCCTCGGCTTGCTGGGTTGGCTCTCCGCACCCACCGCCACTTTCGCCGCCGGCTTCGTCGTCGTCACGAATGCGGCCGAACACATTCTCCCTGGCGAACCGCCGCGGCGGCTTCCCCCAGGCCCGCCGCCGGTCGTCACGATTCCACCCCGGCCCATGCCGCCCGTCCGCTCGTTCTCACCAATTGAAATCAGTTACCACAAGGTCACCGCGCGCATCGCGGATCAAGTCGCGACCACCACCATCGAGCAGCAGTTTTACAACCCTAACGGCACGCGGCTCGAAGGCACCTTCCTTCTGCCCGTGCCGCGCGGGGCGCAGCTCAACCGTTTCACGATGGAGATTGATGGCAAGAAGGTGGACGCCGAGCTGCTCGCCGCCGACAAGGCCCGGCGCATCTACGAGGACATCGTGCGCTCGATGCGCGACCCGGCGTTGCTCGAATACATCGGCCAGGATGTCTTCCGCGTGCGCATCTTCCCCTTCCAGCCGAATGAGCGGAAGCGCGTCACCCTCAGCTACACGCAGGTGCTCAAGGCCGATGCGGGCTTGCTCAACTACATCGCGCCGCTGAACACAGCGAAGTTCTCCGCCAAGCCGCTGCAGAACGTCAGCCTCAAGGTCGAGCTGGCCGGCGCGCGTCCGCTCAAGGCCGTCTGGTCGCCGAGCCACGCGGTCGAGCTGAAGCGCGACGGCGGCGGTAAGGCCACGGTCGGCTTCGAGGCGCGCGACGTGCGGCCCGACGCGGACTTCCAGTTGTTCTTCGCGTTCGAGGCCAGTGAGCTGGGCGCGAACCTGCTCACGCACAAAGTCCCCGGCGAAGACGGTTACTTCCTCCTGCTCGCCTCGCCGGACGCCGCGCAGCCGAAGGGCAGGTCTGTGCCGAAGGACGTGTGCTTCGTGATTGATACGTCGGGCTCGATGGCGGGCGGCAAACTGGAGCAGGCGAAGAAGGCGCTGGCGTTCTGCGTGGAGAATTTGAACGACACCGACCGCTTCGAGGTGCTGCGGTTCTCGACCGAGGTGGAGCCGCTCTTCGGCGAGGTGCTGACAGCCAGCGACGCCAACCGCAAGCGCGCGACGGAGTTCATCAAGGGGCTGAAGCCGCTGGGCAGCACGGCGATTGACGACGCGTTGCGCAAGGCGCTGGCGCTCTTTCCCGCCCGCGTGGCCGGGGCGGCGCGCACGCCCACGATTATCTTCCTCACGGACGGACGGCCCACCATCGGCGTGACGGACGAGAACAGCATTTTCAAAAACGTGCGGGCGGCGAACGCCGGGCAGACGCGGATCTTCTGCTTCGGCATCGGCACGGACGTGAACACGCACCTGCTCGACCGAATCACCGAGGAGACGAAGGCGTTCAGCACCTACGTGCTGCCGGAGGAAGACCTAGAAGTGAAGCTCTCGGGCTTCTTCTCGAAGATCAAAGACCCGGCGCTGGCGAATCTGCAGCTCACCTGCCCCGAGGGTTTGCGCGTGACGAAGCTCTACCCCTCGCCGCTGCCGGACTTGTTCAAGGGCGAGCAGCTCGTGCTGGCGGGGCGCTTCGCGGGCGAGGCGAAGGGCAAGCTGGTCATCGAAGGCAGCGTCGCGGGCGAGGCGCGGAAGTTCAGCTACGACGTGGATTTCCGCGCGGCTTCGCGCGAACACGAGTTCATCCCGCGCCTCTGGGCCACGCGTCGCGTCGGCTACTTGCTGGATGAAATCCGGCTGCGCGGCGAAAACGCGGAGTTGAAGGAAGAGGTCACCGAGCTGGCGCGCAAATACAGCATCGTCACACCTTACACGGCCTGGCTCATCGTCGAGGACGAGGCGAAGCGTGGCGTGGCGATGGAGCGTCGGCTCTTGCCTCAGCTCCAAGCCGACCGCGAGGCGAACCGCCAGGCGGGCGAGTCCTACGACAGTTTCAAGAAGCTCAAGGCTGGTGATGTGGCCGTGGGCGGCGCGCAGTTGGCCTACGAGCTGAAGTCAGCGAACCAGTCCGCCCCGTCGCAGGCGGCTGCGAACCAGTCGGTGGCGCGCAGCTACAGCGGCGTGGCGCCGGCCTCGCCGGTGACGACGGTGCCGACGCCAAGTGCGGGCCGGCCTGCGGTCACGACGAGCCTCGCGCGCATGGCAACGACGGCCGGGGCACTCCGAGCGGAGGCCAACAATGCGGCTTCGCGGGTCGCACAATACGCGCAGCAGAACCAGTTCGTGGGCGGCAAGAGTTTCTACCAAAACGGCGCGCAATGGGTGGACGCGGAGGCGCAGCGGCTCAAGGACGCAAAGGCGGTGAAGCTCCAGTTCGGCTCGGCGGATTACTTCGCCCTGCTCGGCAAGGAGCCGCGTGCCGCGCAGTGGTTGGCGCTGGGCCGCAACGTGCAGTTCGTCCTGAGTGGCACGCTCTACGAGGTGGCGGATTGAGCACCAATTATGGAGTGCGGTGGCAGAGCGCAGCGGCGACACCGCTTTCGCGCGTCACCGTGAGTTCGGATTCCTAGGGCATTCCGTGCGCACACTGGGGTGGTCGCCGCCGCAGGCGGCAGTGAACGCAGGTGTCCGCGCTTCTACTAGGCGAGCGCCTAGGGAGTTTTCCGCAGCCAACCTGACTGACTCGGGCACCCCCGGTGCTCCTCAGCAGCCGTGCGACTGATTCAACAATGCGTGGACGAAGCCCTGCCGACGCTGGCGTTCCTCGTCTATGTCGCTGTCGAGGCGGCGGTGATATACGGGATGCTCTGCTGGGTCGGGGCCGTTTGAGGGAGGCGGTTTCACCGGGGTGTCGTCCCCCGCGAGGCTGGACGCTGGGCGAGCCTTGCCGGACACTGGCCTCGCCGAAACCATGACTGCCAAGCCCAGCGAACCTACCGCGCCGCGCATCCTCATCGTGGATGACGATGCGGGGCAGCGCAGCCTGTTACGGACGTTTCTGGAGCGCAATGGCCACCGTCCACTGGTGGCGGACTCAGGTGAGGCCGCACTCAAGTTGCTCGCCTCCGCCCCGGTGAGTTTGATGATTTCCGATGTGCGGATGCCGGGCATGGATGGGCTGGAGACCCTCCGCCGTGCCCGTCAGCTCCACGCCAAGCTGCCCGTGCTGCTCGTCACCGCCTACGCCGACATCCGCGACGCCGTCGGGGCGATGCGCGACGGCGCGGTGAACTACCTCTCCAAGCCGATTGACCTTGATGAGTTGCTGCGCTCCGTTGAGCAAATCACCGGCGCGCACGCGACTGCCACTGCGCCTACCGCCGAGCCGCCGTTGCCCGCGAACATCATCGCCGTCAGCCCGCTGATGCGCGCGGTGTTCCATGACGCCGCGCTCGTTGCCCCGTCCGAGAGTCGCGTGCTCATCACCGGGGAAAGCGGCGTTGGCAAGGAAGTTTTGGCGGACGCGATTCACAGTTGGAGTCCGCGCGCAAAGGGGCCGCTGGTGAAGGTAAATTGCGCGGCGATCCCCGAGACCCTGTTGGAGAGCGAGCTGTTCGGCCACGAGAGGGGCGCGTTCACCGGCGCGCACCAGGCGCGCACGGGCCGCTTCGAGGAGGCGGACGGGGGCACCATCTTCCTCGACGAGATCAGCGAGATGTCGCCGCAGTTGCAAGCGAAGCTGCTGCGCGTGACGCAGGAAGGCCGCTTCCGCCGTGTCGGCTCGGGCCGCGAGCAGCAGACGGACGCACGCATCCTCGCGGCGACGAACCGCAATCTGGAGACGCTCATCAAGGAGGGCCGCTTCCGCGAAGACCTGTTCTACCGCCTCGCCGTCGTCGAGTTGGACGTGCCGCCGCTGCGCGAGCGGCGCGAGGACATTCTCCCGCTCGCCGCGCACTTCATCGCGCAGTTCGGCGGCGACCGGACGCGCTTCGCACCTACCGTGACGGAGTGTTTGGAGCGCTACCTCTGGCCCGGCAACGTGCGCGAGTTGCGCAACGCGATGGAACGGGCCGCGTTGCTCTCACGCGGCGGCGTGGTGCTGCCCGAGCATCTGCCCACGCGCGTTCGCGCCACCGAGAACGCCCCGCTCGCCCCGGCCCCCGCCGATGCCCAGCGGCTCGAGGAAATCGAGCGCGACGCGATTCTCCACGCGCTGAAGAGGCACGACTACAACCGCACCGAGACCGCCAAGACTCTCGCCATCAGCCGCCGCGCGCTGACCTATAAAATTCAGCGGATGCGCGAACTGGGCTTCCCAGTGGACCCACCGGCGTGAGGGGAGGTGGAGGCAGGCGCTCCCCGGGGCAAGCGTCCGCCACTACTTCTTAAAACATACTGAAAACTTCATTGCAATTCCCAGACGCGATCGGCAACTTTCCGCCCTCGGTTCGGGGCGTAGCGTAGCTTGGTAGCGCGCTTGTTTCGGGTACAAGAGGTCGTGAGTTCAAATCTCACCGCCCCGACCATCTTGCTCGCGGTTCTCTGGCGGCAGATCGTCATTGGCGTTGCATCCCTTCTGATTGTCCGTCACCGGACACTGTGCCAACCGTTTGCACAATCGCCCCCCCTCAATCAACGAACGCGGCTTCGTTGGAGACGAGGAGGAGGTGGGTGAGCTTTTCCCAGGCGGTCAGGGACTTGGCTGGCTCGGCGCGCGGCTTGGTGAAGTCGGCTTTTGCGTCCCACTCGATTTCGTAGCCGGGCAGGGCTTGCTTGGAGCGCTTCATGGGGTCGGTGAACTTGAGCTTTGGTGCCCAGTTGAAGCTGTCGCTGTTTGAGCCAGTGCGGCAGTCGGCGAGGAAGTCCAGGGTGTCGCCGGCTTTCACTTCGAGGGCGGTGGCTTTCAGTTCGGCAGAACTGTTCTGCGCGGTCGCTTCGCCGAGGATTCCCGTCCGGCTGCTAACGATGCGGGCGCGGACGCCGTCGCCGTTGGTGCTGCTGTGCGTGAGCGTGCTGGTGATGGCGAGGGTGCCGTCGCGTGGGGCGACCCAGCGGCGGATGACGGCGTGCGCAGCGTCGTTGCCGGGATGACCGCCCTCGGCGCGGAGCAGGAGGTGGCCAAGTTGTTTGTCCGGAAAGTCTCGGCCGACTTGCCACTGGCCGCCGGTGAAGAAGGCGAAGGGGGTGAAGCGCCTCATTCGCTTCGTCGCTTCGTCGAAGTCGCCGTAGCCGTAGTGCCAGCCGGCGTTCGGCGTGGCCTCGGCGGTGCCGGCGTCGGGCGCGGCGAGGAAGGCTTTGGCCATCGTCACTTCGTCGTCGGCGGGGCGGCGCTGGTAGATCGTTTCGTGGAGGAAGCGGAGACGCGCGTCGTCGGTGGTGAAATTCTTGAAGTCATCGCGGGCGGCGAGGGCTTGCGCTTGTTGCAGGACGAACGGCGCGTTCATCAGGAAGAGCGCCTGCTGCGGGACTGTCGTCTGGAAGCGCTGTGACGCGCTCACGTCGGGGCTGGCGAAGTCGAAGGTGCGGAACATCGGCGGCAGGTTCTGGCGGTCAATGAAGCCGTAGGCGGTGCGGCGGGTGGAGAAGGGCTGCGTGGTGAGGTCTACGGGCAGGCCACCGGGCGTGAGGTCGAGCTTGCCGGACGCGAGCAGGAGCGCGTCGCGGAGCTGCTCGAAGTCGAGACGCTGGCGGTTGAACTTCCACAGCAGCAGGTTCGCGGGATCGGCCTTCACGCACTCGGCGCGGTCGTCGCTGGTTTGCTGGTAGGTCGCGGAGAGCATGACGACCTTGTGCAACTTCTTGAGGCTCCAGCCGTCGGCGACAAACCGCGTCGCCAGCCAGTCAAGCAACTCCGGGTGCGTCGGGGCGTCAGCGCGCACGCCGAAGTCGCTGGGGGTGCGGACGAGGCCCGCGCCGAAGTGCCAGGTCCAGACGCGGTTTACTAGAACGCGCGCGGTGAGTGGGTTGTCGCGGCTCGTGATGGCGCGGGCGAGTTCGAGACGACCGCTGCTCTTCGCGGGGAACGGCTCGGGCTTGCCGAGGGCGGCGACTTGCGGGAAGCCACGTTCCACATCCGGGCCGCGATTGCCAGGGTTGCCGCGCACGAAGACGTAGGGGCGCGTGGGCGTGTCACGGTCCACGAGGGCCATCGCGCGGGCCGGGGCACCGGCGTGCGTGGCGTCCACTTCATCTACTTTGGCTTTGAGCTGGCGGAGGCGCGGGCGGGCGTCTTCGAGGAGGGTGTCGTTCTCGGGCGCGGGCAGGTTCGGCGGAGCGTCGGGGCTGCGGAGGGCGAGGCGGAGAAGCTCCTTGTGCTGGTCGGCGTGCGGTTTGTCGACATCGGCGTCGGTGAGCAACTTGCCGTAGCGCTCGGCGACTTCCTTGATGGTCTTGGGCGGCGTCTTGAACGCGGCGACCACGGCGGGATGCGCGTCGGGCGACACGACGACCTTGGCTGCGGCTTCGGCGAAGGTGGCGTCCGGCAGCTTCGCGTAGGCGTGCCAGACGGACCATAGCGGGTCGGGCGTTTTCGCGCTCACGGACTTGGCGAAGAAGTCCTGCCAGCGGTGCACGACGGCGGGGATGAGTTTGCGCTCTTGGAAATACTTGTCGCGGTTCTGGCGCGTCGCACTGGCGGAGGCGCGGGCAACTTTCGGGTCCACCTCGTCGGCGGCGAGGAGGTAGTCGGCGGTGCGTTTGCGGAGGATGCCGAGTTGCTTGTCGAGTTGCTCGACGCGGTATTTCTCCAGCTCGTCCTCGCGCTTCTGCCGCTCGGCGAGATAGGCGGCGTGCTGCGTGGCGTCGGGCTGCGTGCCGAGCAAGGGCTTCTCCGCCGGCTCCTGACTGGAGGCGAAGACGCCGTAGAGGCTGTAATACTCGCGGGTCGAGACGGGGTCGTATTTGTGGTCGTGGCAGCGGGCGCACTGGACGGTCAGGCCCATCGTGCCGCGCGTCACCACGTCGATGCGGTCGTCGATGATGTCGGCGGCGTTGTTCAGGAAGCGGCGGCCCAGCGTGAGGAAGCCCATCGCGGCCAAGTCGCTGCGCGACGGTTGAGAGTTGAGAGTTGAGAGTTGAGAGACCAGGGTCTTCTCCGCTGCGGCGTCGGCCACCTTGGGCTTTGGACTTTGGGCTTTGGACTCGGTTTCCTCGACCAGCCGGTCGGCGGCGATTTGGGCGGTGAGGAACTGGTCGTAGGGGCGGTCTTCGTTGAAGGCGCGGATGACCCAGTCGCGGTAGGTGTAGCTGAAGGCAAAGCGGCGCTGCTCGTCGCCAGCGAGGTAGCCCTTGGTGTCAGCGTAACGCGCGACATCAAGCCAGTGGCGACCCCAGCGCTCGCCGTAGCGCGGGGAGGCGAGGAGGCGGTCGAGGAGATTGCCGATTGCCGATTGCCGATTGCCGATTGAGCACGCGTGCTCGAACGCTTCGACTTCGGCCATGGTCGGCGGGAGGCCGTGGAGGTCGAAAGTCATGCGGCGGATGAGGGTGCGCGGGTCGGCGGGCGGGGAGAGGGTCCAGCTTTTGGGGGCGAGCTTGGCGAGGATGAAGGCGTCGATGGGATTTCGGATTTCGGATTTCGGATTCCGGATTTGCGGCACCGACGGTTCCTTTACCGGCTGAAACGCCCAGTGGTTCTTCACCACGGTCGGGTCGGAGAGCGGCGGGCCGGAGGGCTTACCGGTGCGCGGGTCGGGCGCGCCGAGGCGGACCCATTCCTCGAAGAGCGCGATTTGCGGGGGCGTGAGCTGTTTGCCCTTCGGCGGCATCTGGAGGTCTTTGTCGGTGTAGCGGAGGGCGCGGATGAGCGGGGATTTGTCTGGCTGGCCGGGGACGATGGCGGGGCCGTGCTCACCGCCCTTTTCCCAACCGACGCGGGTGTCGAGGGCGAGGCCACCCTTGGGCTTGTCCGGCGCGCCGCCGTCGTGGCACTTGAGGCAGTGCTCAATGAGGAGGGGGCGGATTTTGTTCTCGAAGAAGTCGTGCCCAGCCGCGCTGTCGGCAGCGGAGGCGCGGAAGACGAGAGCGCTGGTGAGCAGCGCGAGGCGAACGACGGAAAGCATTTGGGTCATGCGTCTGGGCCAGCTTAATGGACGGCGGGGAAAAGCCAATCGCGGCGCGGGCCATTGGGCGACGCGGCGAAGTATTGAGCTATTCGGCAGAAGACGGCTTGCCCGCGGATAACGCAGATGACGCGGATGAAGGCCACGCGCCAAGCGTCAGCAAGTTCCATCCGCGTTATCTGCGTTATCCGTGGGCAACTCCGCTTCCCCGCTCACGAGCACGACGAACTCGCCTTTGAGCGAGCGTTTCGCCACGACGGCCAGCAGCTCGGCGGGTTTGCCGCGCAGGAACTCCTCGAACTTCTTCGTCAGCTCGCGGGCGAGGACGATGGTGCGGTCGGGGAAGACTTCGTGTAGTTCGCCGAGAAGTTTCTCGATGCGGTAGGGCGACTCGTAGAGGGCGAGGGTGCCGGCGAATTGCTTCAAGGCTTCGAGTTGATTGCGGCGTTGCCCGGACTTGTGCGGCAGGAAGCCGATGAAGTGAAATTCGTCTGTCGGCAAGCCGCTGGCCGTCAGCGCCGCGACGAGCGCGCAGGGGCCGGGAACCGATTCGACGCGCAACCCCGCCGCCACTGCCGCGCGCACGACGCGTTCGCCGGGGTCGCTGATGCCGGGCGTGCCGGCATCCGTGACGAGCGCGACCTTCTCGCCGCTTTTGAGCCGTTCCAGAATTTGCTCGGAGCGCTTCGCTTCGTTGAACTGGAAGTAGCTCAACATCGGCTTGGAGATTTCAAAGTGCTTGAGCAATTGCCCCGTGCGCCGGGTGTCCTCGGCGGCTACCACGTCGCACTCGCGCAGCACACGCAGGGCGCGGAGGGTGATGTCCTCGAGGTTGCCGATGGGGGTGGCGACGAGGTAGAGCGTGCCGGGCGTGAGCGGGGGCAACGGACGCGCAGGGGCGGGCGCGACGGTGGGGACGACCGCGCTCACAGCAAGTGGCCGAGTTTTTCGCGCTTGGTCTTGAGGTAGCGCTCGTTGTGCGGGTTGGGCTTCACCCGGATGGGGAGCTGCTCGACGACTTGCAGGCCGTAGCCTTCGAGGCCGACGATTTTCTTCGGGTTGTTCGTGAGCAGGCGGATGGTCTTGAGGCCGAGGTCGCAGAGAATGAGCGCGCCGAGTCCGTATTCGCGGAGGTCCATGCCGAAGCCGAGTTTCTGGTTTGCCTCCACGGTATCGAGGCCTTTCTCCTGGAGCTTGTAGGCCTGAATCTTCGGGCCGAGACCGATGCCCCGGCCTTCTTGACGCATGTAGAGAATCACGCCGCAGCCCAGGTCGCTCACTTGCTTCATGGCTTGCTGTAGTTGCGGCCCGCAATCGCAGCGGCGCGAACCAAAGACATCGCCGGTGAGGCATTCGCTGTGGACGCGGACGAGCACCCGCTTCTGGTGGGCCACGTCTCCTTTTACGAGCGCGAGGTGGTGTTGGCCATCGGTGAGGGAGCGGTAGAGGTGCAGGTCGAAGTCGCCGTAGTCGGTGGGCATCTTCACGACTTCGACGCGCTCGACGAGCTTCTCGCGCGAGCGGCGATAGCTGATCAGGTCGGCGATCGAGCAAATCTTGAGCTTGTGCTTGCGCGCGAATTTCCGCAGCTCGGGCAGGCGCGCCATCGTCCCGTCGTCCGACATGATTTCGCAGATGACGCCGATCGGGCGGCAGCCCGCGAGGCGCACGAGGTCCACGGCCGCTTCGGTGTGGCCGGCGCGTTGCAGGACGCCGCCGGGTTTGGCGCGCAGGGGGAAGATGTGGCCGGGTTGCACGAGGTTATCGGGCAAGGCGGTGGGGTCGGCCATCACCTGAATCGTCTTGGCGCGGTCGGCAGCACTGATGCCGGTGGTGATACCGCGGGTGGCGTCCACGCTGACCTGAAAGTCGGTTTTGAACGACTCGCGGTTCTGCGTGACCATGCGCTCGATGCCGAGTTGCTTGAGGCGCTCGCCGGTGGTGGGGACGCAGATGAGGCCGCGGCCGAAGCGGGCCATGAAGTTCACGTTCGCCGGAGTGGCATGCTCGGCGGCCATGACGAGGTCGCCTTCGTTTTCGCGGTCGGCATCGTCCACGACAATGACCAGCTTCCCCCGGCGCAGGTCGGCGAGGGCTGATTCCACGGAGTCGAGGTCAGTCTGCATGGCGGGCGGACTCTAGGGACGGGCTTCCGCGTTGCAAATGCCGAATCGGCGTTGGAGCCGGGTGGCTTCACCAAGCAGAGGCAAGGGTATGGCAGGTAAGGAATTGGGGCGGAGGAAGGAGTTTCCGTGGGGGATTCCCGGGTCCTCACTTCCTTTGCCCTGCACTCACCCGGGCTTCGTAGCCGTGACGAGGCTCCGGTCGGCGGCGGTGGGGATGTATTGCAGATCGCGGAAGCCCACCGCGCGGAACAGCTCGGCCAGCTCCCCGAGCGAATAGCATTTTCCCTCCGTCGAGTGCATCAGGATGACGGAATACTCCGCCACCGGCAGCGGCCCGGACTTGTCCTCGTGGAGGTGCATGTCGTGGATCACCAGCAGCCCACCGGGCGGCAGTGCGGCGAAGGACTTCGCAAGGAGCTGCTGCACCACCGGCGAGTCCCAGTCGTGCAGGACGTTGGAGAACAGATGCACGTCGAAGCCCGTCGGCAGTGCCTCGCTGAACATATCGCCCGCCAGCACGGAAACCCGCTCCGCATGCCCGCGCTCGGCGATGAGCTGCGCCGCGACCCGGTCCACCGGCGGCTTCTCGAACACCGTCGCGCGCAGATGCGGGTGTGCCGCCGTGATGGCGCAGGCGTAAATGCCCGAGCCACCCGCGATGTCCAGCAACCGCCCGCGCCCGGTCAGGTCCAGCGCCCGCGCCACGGCGCGACCGAGGTAGATGCCGCGGCAATCCATCGCCGCCGTGAAGCGCTGCGCGAAGTCCGGTTCCTCCATCGCCTTGGACCATTCCTTCTCGGTCTTGGAGCTGCCCCAGTTCGCCGGCTTATCCGTGCGCAACACTTTGAGCATGTCCAGCGCGACCGGCCGGTCCTTCAACGAGCCGAAGTAAGGCCCGAGGAACCACGGCGAGTTCTTCACGAGGTGCTCCCGCGCGACTTCGGTGACGTGGAAAACGCCGTCCTCCGCGCGCACAAAACCATTCGCTGCAAACAGCGTGAGCATCACGTCCACCGGCCGCGCGGTGAGCTGCAACTCCCGGCAAATCGTCGCCCGATCCGCCGGGTGCGCGGCCAGCCAGGTGAAGAAATCCAGGTGGACGACGGCGGCAATGACCAAGTCCACCGCGTAAAGGCTATCCCGGTAGCGGTAAATGCGAAGCGGGTCGGCGAGCGCGTCACGGGTCAGGTCAAGCATGGGGCGATGCTGCGTGAGTGGGGCGGTGGCTCAAAGCAAATTTCCGGCGTGCCCGGGAGGTGATCACGCCAAAGAATGCAGTTGCACAAGGCAAGCGGCGCTTTGAAGATTCGACCACGCAACGTGTTCCCGCGCCTGTCTGACCGGCGGTTCCGGCTTGAAGTCATGGCTCCGGGGCACGTCCATTTGTCCGCCAACACCAACAACGAACGCAGTTCACTCAGTTAACACATGAAATACTTCGATCGCCGTGGATTCCTCAAAACCGCCGCCGCCAGCGCGGGCGTCTTCTACATCGCGCCGACTTCCTGGGCGCAGAAAAGCCCGGGCGACACGCTGAACTCGGTCGTGGTCGGCTTCAACGGCCGCGGCCAGTCGCACATCAGCGCCTTGAGCGGTTTGAAGGATTCCGGCGTGCGCCTCACCGCGCTCTGCGACGTGGATGACAACGTCCTGCGCAAGGGCGTGGACGCGCAGGACAAGAAGGGCGTGAAGGTCACGGCTTATACGGATATCCGAAAGGTTTTGGAGAACAAGGACATCGACATCGTGTCCATCGCCACGCCGAACCACTGGCATTCCCTCGCGGCCATCTGGGCGGTGCAGGCGGGTAAGGATGTGTATGTGGAGAAGCCGGTTTCCCATAACGTCTGGGAAGGCCGCCAGCTCGTGAACGCCGCGCGCAAATACAAGAAGATCGTCCAGACGGGCACGCAGAGCCGGGCGTCGCGCACGGGCATCGGCGAGGCGGTGAAGTTCGTGCAGTCGGGCCAGCTCGGGAAGATTCTGGCGGTGCGCGGCACTTGCTACAAACCGCGCGGCAGCATCGGCGTGACGGACGGCGTCAAGCCGATCCCCGCCGGGATTGATTTCGACATCTGGTGCGGGCCAGCGCCGAAGGATGAACTCCGCCGCGCCAAGCTCCACTACGACTGGCACTGGATTTGGAACTACGGCAACGGCGACCTCGGCAACCAGGGCATCCACCAGATGGACATCGGCCGCTGGTTCACCGGCGAGATGGAACTGAGCCCCCGCGTCTGGAGCGTCGGCGGTCGCCTCGGCTACAAGGATGACGGCGAGACGCCGAACACGCAGGTCATCTATCACGACTACGCGAAGGCGCCGTTGATCTTCGAGGTGCGCGGCCTGCCTTCCGGCAAGGGCAGTAAAGACATGGACAGTTTCATGGGCTCCAAGATCGGCGTCGTGGTCCACTGCGAAGGTGGCCACATCACCGTCCCGAGCTACACCGGTTCCGCCGCCTACGACAAGGACGGCAAGCAGATCAAATCGTGGAAGGAGGAGAAGGGCGGCGAGAGCGGGCACTTCAAGAACTTCATTGAGGCCGTCCGCAGCCGGAACCACAAGGACCTGTATGCCGACATCTTGGAAGGCCACCTCTCCAGCGCCCTCTGCCACACCGGCAACATCTCGCACCGCCTCGGCCAGAAGGCCGCGCCCGGCGCGATCCGCGAGCAGATCAAGGGCGACCGCGAGGCCACCGCGACCGTCGAGCGCATGTTCGAGCACCTCAAGGCCAACGAGGTGAACATTGATTCTGACAAGCTCACGCTCGGCCCCGTGCTGAAGATGAACCCCAAGACCGAGACGTTCATCGGCAACGCCGAGGCGGACAAGCAGCTCACGCGCGACTACCGCAAGCCGTTCGTCGTTCCGGCGATTGCTGCCTGACGCGAGCGACTCCCAGACTCCTCAAGGGCCGGCGGCAACGCCGGCCCTTTTTGTTGGGAGCACGGACGCCCACGTCCGCGCTCCCACTCAAATAGCCCTCTCCAGGTCCTGAATTAGCCCTTCCAACCACCCGTCCGTTCAGGGCATTTTTCAAAACATGAAACCTCTTCGCCTGTTCGTTGCCGCCGTAGTTATCGCCTTGGCCCAAGCCGCCACCGCCCAAACCCCCGAGTGGATTTGGCACGCGAACGGCGGCAAAGCCCCCGGCAACAACGAGCGCCGTTTCTTCCGCAAGACCTTCACCCTCGACGCCAAACCGACCAAGGCCACGCTCGCCGCCTCGGCGGACAACGAGGGCACCGCCTTCGTCAACGCCAAGTCCGTCGGCACCATCGTCTCGTGGGAGCAAGCCGTCTCCGTGGACGTGACCGCTGAACTCAAGGTCGGCGAGAACATCCTCGCCCTGCGTGGCATCAACCACGGCGGCATCGCAGGCGTCGTCGCGCGGCTCGAGCTCACCTTTGCCGACGGCAAGAAGCAGAGCATCGTCACCGACCTGACTTGGCTCGCGCACAAGGACGACATTGAGGGTTGGCAGAAGTTGGAGTTCAAGCCGGAGGGTTGGGAGAAGCCCATCTCCGTCGCCAAGCTCGGCGCGGGTCCGTGGGGCGATGTGTTTGGCGGAGGCGGCGCGAAGGGCGCGAAGGGCGCACCCAAAGCCGCTGGCAAACGCGAGGCTACGCCGGCCGAGGCGCTCTACACGCTCGCGGGCTTCAAGACGGAGTTGCTCCTCAGCGGCGAGCCGGAGGAAGGCTCGTGGGTCAACCTGTGTAAGGACAACAAGGGCCGCCTCATCCTCAGCCCGCAGTATCGCGCGAACAACCCCGACGGCGGCTTGCTGCGCGTGACACTCGGCGCGAACGGCAAGGTCGCCAAGCGCGAGTTCATCGCTAAGCCGCTCTACGACGCGCAGGGCATGGTCTTCGCCAACGGCGCGCTGTGGGTCGTGGTGAACAAATACTCCACCTCCTTTGCCTCCGGCCTCTACCGCATCACCGACGACGGCACCGACACCTGGTCCAAGATTGAACTCATCAAGGCGCTGCCCGGCGGCGGCGAGCACGGCCCGCACGCGGTCGAACTCGGCCCTGACGGCAACCTCTATGTCATGGCCGGCAACCACACCAAGCCGCCCGCTGACCTCGCGCCCACTTCGCCGCACAAGAACTGGGCCGAGGACCACGTCCTCCCGCGCCAGCCCGACGGTAACGGCCACGCCACCGGCGTGATGGCTCCGGGGGGTTACGTTTGCCGCGTCAGCCCGGATGGGAAGAAGTGGGATTTCTTCTGCGGCGGTTTCCGCAACCAGTTTGATTTCGCCTTCAACCCCGACGGCGAACTCTTTGTGTGGGACGCCGACATGGAATACGACTGGGGTTCGCCGTGGTATCGCGCCACCCGCGTCAACCACGCCACCTCCGGCGCGGAGTTCGGCTGGCGCTTCGGCACCGGCAAGTGGCCGGACTACCACGCTGACAGCCTCGGCACGGTCGTGGACATCGGCATCGGCTGCCCCACCGGCGTCGGCAACGGCAAGGGCGCGAAGTTCCCCGCCAAGTATCAGCGCGCCATCTTCATCATGGACTGGACCTTCGGCCGCCTCATGGCCGTCCACCTCAAGCCCGAGGGTTCCACCTACACGGCGACTTGGGAAAACTTCGTCGCCCCCGCCGGCCTCGTGGACAAAGAAAAGGGTAAGACGCCGCTCAACGTGACCGACCTCGTCATCGGCGATGACGGCGCGATGTATTTCACCATCGGTGGCCGTGGCACCGCCTCCGGCCTCTACCGCGTGACCTACACCGGCAAGGAATCCACCACCGCCGCGTGGGAGCCGAACACCGAAGGAGCCGAGGCCCGCGCCCTGCGTCGCAAGATTGAAGCCTTCCACGGTCAGGCCGACCCGAAGGCCCTCGACTTCATCTGGCCGCACTTGAATAGCCCCGACCGCGCCATCCGCTACGCCGCGCGCATCGCGCTGGAGGCCCAGCCCGTCACGACCTGGCAGACCCGCGCGCTCGAAGAGAAGACCGCTGACGGCGGCCTCGCCGCGCTGCTCGCCCTAGCCCGGCTCGGCGGCAAGTCCGCGCAAGACGAGTGCCTCCGCGCGCTGGGCAAGTGGCCGCTCGCCACACTTCCCGAGCGCCAGCAGCTCGACAAACTCCGCGTCATCCAAGTGTCCATCGCCCGCAACGGTCTGCCCTCCGCCGACGTGGTGAAGCTCGCCACCGAGAAGCTCAACGCCAGCTACCCGAACAAGAGCAACCTCGTGAACCGCGAGTTGTCCCAAGTGCTCATCGCCCTCGGCGCGCCCGGCGTGGTGGACAAAACCCTCACGCTCATGGCCGGCGCGCTGACGCAGGAAGACATGGTTCATTACCTGTTCCACCTCCGCACCGCCAAGAACTGGACCCCCGAGCAGCGCCGCGAGTATTTCGGTTACTGGACCCATGACCGCTCCCCCGCTGCGCACCAAGGCGACACGTTGAAGTGGTTCGAGGAAGCCGGTCGCCCCTACGGCAACGGCGCGAGCTACAACAACTTCTACAAGAACTTCGCCAAGGAAGCCGGGGCGAACCTGACCGACGCCGAGAAGGCCGAGTTCGGTCCGCTGGTCGCGAGCCTTACGTCCGGTTCGTCCGGTCGCAAAGGCGGCGCGAGCGACTTCCCGAAGCCGCAGACGCGCAGCTTCGTGAAGGCGTGGACGATGGCGGACTTCGAGGCGGACTTGGCCAAGCCGATGAAGGGCCGCAGCTTCGAGAAGGGTCGCCAGGCTTTCGTGGACGCGCAGTGCCTTGCCTGCCACCGCTTCGGCGTCGAGGGCGGCGGCGTGGGCCCCGACCTGACGGCGGTGAGCGCGCGCTTCAGCCGCCGCGACGTATTGGAGAGCATCATTGACCCGAGCAAGGTCGTCTCCGAGCAGTTCCAGAACACGACCGTCTGGCTCAAGAACGGCGAAGACCACACGGGCCGACTCATGACCGAAACCGGCGACCAGCTCGTGCTCGTCCCGAACCAGCTCCAGCCCGACACGAAAGTCACCGTGAAGAAGAGCGATGTGGCCCGCCGCAACTTCTCCAAAATCTCGCCGATGCCCGGGAACCTCGTGGACGGCCTGAGCAAGGAAGACCTGCTCGACCTGCTCGCCTTCATCGAGAGCTACGGCCGCAAGAGCGGCCCGGCGTTCGCGAAGTAGGCGGGCCGGCCACTTCGACACGCGACAAACATCCTGACCGCGTTACACTCCGCCCGTGCCAACGGCGCGCCGCACCCTTCCGTGGGTCGAATACACCGAGCTGACCGCGCTGTTCCTCCTCCAAGGGGCGGCGATGGGAATGTGGTTCGTGCCCTTGAGCGCCGTGCTGGACGCGCACGGCTTGCAGGCCATCAAACCCTACGCGTTCGCCTCCAGCGCCGTGGCGGCCTTCATCTCGCCGTTGTTCTTCGGTGCGATGGCCGACCGGCACGCCTCGCCGATGAAGGTCTTGCGCGGCCTCGCCTTCGCCACGGCTGTCGCGATGGCGCTGGCGTCGTTCGCGATCCGAAGCGCCTGGGCACCGTGGGCAGTCCTCGCGCTGATTCAGCTCCACGCCCTCTGCACCTCGCCCACCTGGGGCCTCGCTTCCACCATCGTCTTTGCGCGGCTGCGGGATTCGAAGCGTGAGTTCGGCCCCGTCCGCGCGGTGGGCACGCTGGGCTGGATGGCGGGCTGCTGGCTGGTCAGCGCGTTCAGCGCTGATGCCTCACCGCACGCCGGCTTTTACGGGGCGCTCGCGTGGCTGGCGGTCGGCGCGTTTACCTGGCTGCTGCCGAGCGTGGAAGCGCCCGTGCCCGTGGGCCACGTCACACTCCGCCAACGTTTCGGCCTGGATGCCCTCGCACTGCTGAAGCACCACGACCACCGCGTCGTGTTCGTCACCGCCGCGCTGTTCAGCATCCCACTGGCGGCGTTCTACCCTTACACGCCGGCGCACTTGCAGGCCCTCGGCCTCACGCACACGACGGCGTGGATGACGCTTGGCCAAGTCACCGAGGTCATTGCCATGCTTGCCCTCGCGCGGTTGCTAACGCGCTGGCGACTGAAGTGGGTGCTCGTCACCGGCCTCAGCTTCGGCATCCTGCGTTACGCCCTGTGCGCGCTGGACGGCCCGGCGTGGATTCTTCTGGGGGTCACCTTGCACGGCTGTTCGTTCACGCTGGTCTTCATCACCGCGCAAATCTACCTCGACGACCGGATTGACCCGGCGTGGCGGGCGCGGGCGCAGGCGCTCATGGCGTTGATGACGGGCGGCGTGGGCAACCTCATCGGCTACCTCGGCACGGGCTGGTGGTTCGCGGCGAACGCGCGGCCGGACGGGGAGAACTGGCCGGTCTTCTGGGGCGGCCTGGCGTTGTCGGTGGCTGCGGTGCTGGTGTTCTTCCTCGTGGCCTACCACGGACGCGGTGCGACCCCGAGCGCAGAGCCTGGGCCGGAGCGCGAAAGCTGAAGGCTCCCGCGCCGCCGTTACTTCAACGCCGCCCAAACGCGGTGAACGTCGTCGTGCTCGTCCAGCGCGTTGAGGAACTCGCCGACGTCGGTGCGTTGCGCCTCCGTGAGTTCCGTAAAACTCTTTGGCACGTAACCCATCTCGCTCGTCACCACCGTCCAGCCGTTCTTCGCCAGCCACTGGGAAACCGCGTGGATGGCGATGCGGTCGGTGATGAAGCGCGCGCCGGTTGCCTCCTCGGGAATGTCATCGTTTTGCGCGGCGGTGAGCGGCTCGACTTCGTTGGCCCCGGCCTCAATGGCGGCACCTTCGATGTCGGTGCCGACCGTGGGATGGTGCGCCTCGACGAGCCCGACGTGGTCGAAGAGGAACTTGTTGCTCCCCGTGGTGCCGAGCTGGCCGGGCTTGAAGAGCACGCGGACCTCGGGCGCGGTGCGGTTCACATTGTCGGTCATCACCTCGACGATGACGGGCACCTTGTGCGGCGTGTAGCCCTCGAAGACGATGTGGTCGAGCACGAGCTTCTCGTCGCCGGTGCCGGAGCCTTTCTTGATGGCGCGTTCGATGACGTCGCGGTTGACGCTGTCCTTGCGCGCCTTCTCGCAAGCGGTGAAGAGGCGCGCGTTGGCAGCGGGGTCCGCGCCGCCGAGCTTGGCGGCGACCATGATTTCGCGGACGAGTTTGCCGGTCGTCTTACCCTTCTTCAGGTTGTTGACGAGGCGTTTGGCATGTAACCACTGGCGACCCATGCGCGGAGGATAGCGGGCGGCGGGAGACGGTTCAAAGTTCAAAGTTCCGCCTTCTGAGTTCTGAGTTGGCGGTGGACTGGCACCCGCACCGCAACTCGAAACGCAGAACCCAGAACTCTCCCTGCACACGGCAGGTTTGACTTCACCCGCGCCGGCCTGTCTCCTCGCTACATGCCTCCTGAGCCGCCCACGCAGGTTCGCCATCGCATCGTGGCCGTCACGACCTTCACAGCGGTGCTGCTTTACCTCGACCGCGTGTGCATCGCGGAGATTGCCAAGCTCGACACTTTCCAGCGCGAGCTGGGGCTGTCGAAGCCCGACGTCGGCCTGGTGATGTCCGCCTTCTTCTACGCCTACGCGCTGGCGCAAGTGCCGGCGGGCTGGCTCGCGGACCGGTTCGGCGCGCGCGGGATGATGGCGGTTTACATCGCGCTCTGGTCGGTCGGCACGGTGCTGACGGGCTGGGTGAACGGCTTCGTGTCGCTGGTGTTTGTGCGTGTGCTCTTCGGCATCGCGCAGGCGGGCGCGTTCCCCATCAGCAGCGGGCTGGTGAAACGCTGGATGCCGCTGACGACGCGCGGGCGGGCCAGCGGACTGGTGGCGTTCGGCGGGCGACTGGGCGGGGCGCTGGCTCCGATGCTGACGGCGTGGTTGCTGCGCGACCACCTCGGCTGGCGTGCGGTGCTGACGGCTTACGGCGCGTCGGGCCTGCTGGTGGCGTGGGTGTTCTGGACCTGCTTCCGCGAGTCGCCCAGTGACCATCCCGGCTGTAATGAAGCGGAGCGGGAACTCATCGGCCCGACGCCAGCCAAAGGCCCGCCGAAGGGTTTCCCGGCGCGCGCCATTCTCACCAACGGCAGCTTGTGGCTGATGTGCCTGCTGCAATTCGGCGTGAACGTGGGCTGGGTTTTTCTCGTGTCGTGGCTGCCCACCTATTTCAAGGAGGTGAAGCACGTGGACCCGGCGATTGGCGGGATGATGTCCACGACGATTCTGGTCGCGGGCTTGCTGGGCACGCTCACGGGCGGGTGCGTGACGGACTGGCTCGTGCCACGACTGGGCTTGCGCTGGGGCCGCGCGTTGCCGTTGGTCTGCACCAAGGCCATCGCTGGCATCGCCTACGTGGCCTGCCTGTGGCTGGAGTCGCCGTGGGCCATCGTGGCGACGCTGGCGCTGGTGGCGTTCATGACCGACCTCGGACTCCCCATCGTGTGGTCGTTCATGCAGGACGTGGGCGGGCGCAGCGGGGCGGCGGTCTTCGGCTGGGCGAACATGTGGGGCAACCTCGGCGCGGGGCTGACCATTTGGGTGGTGCCCAAGCTCCTGCCGCCCGGCGAAACGAGCCAGAACTGGAACTCGGTCTTCCTCCTCTGCGCCACGGGCTTCTTCGTCGCCAGCCTCGCCGCGCTGGGGCTGAAGGCGGACCGGCCGGTGGAGGAGCGGGACTGAGTTCGGGGTTTGGAGCCTGCTGAGCCGGAACGATGTAGTTGGGAGTGGCCACGCAAATGGGAACCCGCAAGGCTTGGCCCAACGCTGCGTTAAATCGGAACCATGCAGTTCAAAGCCGAGCGCCTCACGCGAAGGAGGCAAAGGAAATGGGAAGCTGCGTTCCGAAAAGCAAGTCACCACACGGTGAGCTAAACTTCGGTGGAGCCAGTGGGCTTGCGCGCTTCCCCTTCGCGGCCTTTGCGATCTTTGCGTGAGATTTCTTCTGCATAGGTTCGGTTAAAGGCAACGCCAGCTTCACCAGTATCGTTCGGGATAAGACCATCTATCCCTGCTGTAGTTGCGCGGGAGACAGGCCGGCACTTGGGTGGAAAGTAGGGATTCGGAGCCCAGTGAGAGCGCTTACCGCACTTTCTATACCCTGAGCACGCTCTTGTGACCCCGCCCCAGGCCATCCGCTCTGCGTCATCACCCGTGGGTCAACCTCGTTGCTTGGCCGCTGTCTCGACAAAGCTGCGGATCACCGCCAGTTCCGCTTCGCCCGCAATCGTGTGTTCCTTCGCGAACTCGTGCCACTCGATGTGCAACCCCGCCTGCCGTAGGAACTCAACTTGCCGCCGCACCGGTGCCAGCGGGATGAGCGGATCGAACCGCCCGTGCGTGAGCAACAAGCGTTGCTCCCCGGCCACCGGCGATCGCTCGCGGAGCAACCGCTCCGGGTCATGCACATGGCCGCTGATGCCGACCAGTCCGGCGAACCGGTGCGGATAGCGCAGGCCGACTTCGATCGTCATCAAGCAACCCTGCGAAAAGCCGAACAGCACCGTCTCCTCTGTCGGGAAGCCGCGCGCGCGCTGGGCATCCAGCAACCCGAACAGCGCCCGCGTGCTGCGCTCGACGCCCGGGGCCGCATCCCCCGGAATGGCATACCAAGAGTATCCCTCGAAATAATCATCCGGCGCGTTCACCAGCAGGTAATTCAGCCACGGCAGCCTCAGCGCCTCCGGCAGCCACCGGTAGCCGTCCATGCTGTCCCCTAGCCCGTGCAGCACGATCATCAGTCGGCGCGAATCCTTGTCCGAAGCGGGCACCAGTTCCGTAGTCAGCATGAGCCGGTTTAGAACAAGCCGGGCGTGAAGGAAAGCCTGCCGGTGCGCTGACGGGCCACCTTTCCACGCGTCCCACCCCTGCCAACTCACAATAATGCACCGCGCGGGAAATGAGCTATTGACGACTTCCGGTCGTTTGCTACTTTCTGCGCTCCCTTCACGGGGAAACAGCATGAAAACATTTTTGCCGAACGCTCAAGCCTCGTTGGACAACCGTAAATGGCACATCGTGGACGCCAAAGGCGTCGTCCTTGGCCGCCTCGCCGCCAAGGTCGCGATGGTCATCCGTGGCAAGCACCGCCCCACCTTCACCCCGCACCTCGACACCGGTGACTTCGTCGTCGTCATCAACGCCGAGCAGGTCGTCCTCACCGGCAAGAAGGAGACCGACAAGGAGTTCATGACCTACTCCGGTTGGAAGGGGGGCGAGAAGTATGAGAGCGTCGCTCACCGCCGCGAGCACAAGCCCGAACTGCTCATCGAGCACGCCGTCAACGGCATGCTCCCCAAAGGCCGCCTCGGTCGCAGCCTGCGCACCAAGCTCAAAGTTTACAAAGGCGACAAGCACCCTCACGCCGCCCAGCTCCCCGCGCCGCTCCTCATCAAGCAGTAGTAACTCAACTCGACTAACACATGGCCGCCACTCAGGAACACCTCGGAACCGGACGCCGCAAAACCGCTGTCGCCCGCGTTCGCCTCGCCTCCGGTTCGGGCAAGATCGTCATCAACGGTCGCCCGATGGAGAAATACTTCCTCACCGAATCCCAGCGCGCCGCCGTCATGCAGCCGCTGAAGGTCACCGACACTGCCGCCAAGTTTGACATCCGTGTCAACGTGCAAGGTGGCGGCCCGAACGGCCAGGCTGGCGCGGTTCGCCACGGGATCTCCCGCGCCCTCCTCACCGTGGATGTCGCCCTCCGCCCGCCGCTCAAGGCCGACGGCCTGCTCACCCGCGACCCGCGTATGCGCGAGCGCAAGAAGTATGGCCAGCCCGGCGCCCGCAAGCGCTTCCAGTTCAGCAAGCGCTAAACGCCCAAGCTGTTTTCAAAGAACCCCGCTCGCGCAAGCCAGCGGGGTTTTTTTCTGGAGGGAAGGAGTTTTGCCCGCAGATCACGCGGATGACACGGATGGGGGCAGGCTTTCATCCGCGTTATCTGTGGGCGCTTTCTCCGAACTAGCCCGACGACTGCATGTCCTCGACATTCTTCACCCTTCACTCTTCACCCCTCACACTTCACACTCCCCCCATGTCCGCGCCCGCTCCCCTGCTCCGACTCGCGAACGTCACCAAGCGCTACCCCGGCGCGGCGGACGGCGACCTACCCGTGCTGCGCGGCCTCTCGCTCGAAGTCGCGCGCGGCGAGACCGTCGCCATCGTCGGCCCCAGCGGATGCGGCAAGAGCACGCTGTTGAACCTCATCGGCACACTCGACCTGCCGGACTCCGGTGAACTTATCCTCGACGGCCAGCGCCTCGACACGCACGACGAGCTGGCCCTCGCCGCCACGCGCAACCGGCAGATCGGCTTCATCTTCCAGTCGCACCACCTCCTGCCGCAATGCACGGTGCTGGAGAATGTCCTCGTCCCCACGCTGGCGTCCGGCGACACCGCCAGCCGCGCGCAGGCGATGGACCGCGCCAAGCAACTCCTCACCCGCGTCGGCCTCGCCGAGCGGATGAACTACCGGCCCGGCCAGCTCTCCGGCGGCGAACGCCAGCGTTGCGCCGTCGTTCGCGCGCTCATCAACCAGCCCAAGCTCCTCCTCGCCGATGAGCCCACCGGCGCGCTCGACCGCGCCACTGCCGACTCCCTCGCCGCGCTCCTCCTCGACCTCAACCGCGAGCAAGGCACCGCCCTCATCGTCGTCACTCACGCGCCCGAGCTGGCGAAACGCATGGGGCGGGTGCTGGAACTGCGCGACGGGCAACTCGTGGCCGCACATGGAAACTGATTTTCACCACAGAGGCACAGAGAGCGCAGAGAGCGCAGAGAAAGACTCCATTCTGCGCATCTTCTCCGTGTCGTCTGTGCCTCTGTGGTTCAACCTCCCATGACCCTCTGGACCCTCGCCCTCCGCAGCCTGCGTTTCCACGCGCGGGCGCATCTCGGCGTGCTGCTGGGCGCGACGGTCGGCGCGGCGGTGCTCATCGGCGCGCTGCTGGTAGGCGACTCCGTGCGCGGCAGCCTGCGGGACATGGCGCTGGCAAGGTTGGGGAAAGTCGAAGCCGCGATGGCCACCGGCGACCGGCTCTTCCGCACCGAGCTGGCCACGAATCTCAATGCTGCGCCCGTCCTCGCGCTGCCCGGCACGGTGAACTCTGCCGATAGCTCGCGCCGCGCGAACCGAGTCCACGTCCTCGGTGTGGATGAGAGCTTCTGGAAGCTGGCGACGAAAGCCCCGCCTTTCGCGACGGTTCCGCCGGACTCCGTCGTTTTGAACCAAGCGCTCGCCGACCAACTCGCTGCCAAACCCGGCGATGAAGTGCTGCTGCGCGTCAGCAAAGTCTCCGCGCTCTCGCAGGACGTGGCGCTCACCACGCGCGACGGCCAATCGGTCGCGGTGCGGTTGCGGGTTTATGCGGTCGTCGGCAAAGAGCAGCTAGGGCGCTTCAGTTTGCAGGCGAACCAAATCGCGCCGTTCAACGCGTTTGTGCCGCTGGGACTGCTTCAGGCGAAGGCTGACGCCGTTGGCAAAGCGAACCTCAGCGCCACGTTGAACACGCTGCTATTTCCGTCCAGAGAGGTGGACATCTCGTTCTCGGCGGAATGGGCAACGGAAAATTTCATGGCAATCGCGGATGCCGGGCTTCGCCACAGTTGGCAACTAGCCGACGCCCAACTCGAACTCCGCCCCCTCACCAACTCCGCCGCCCTCGAACTCCGCACCGACCGCATCTTCCTCGACCCGCCCGCCGTCCGCGCCGCGCTGGCGGTGGACACCAACGCGCAGCCCATCCTCACCTACCTCGCCACGCTGTTGCGCGCGGGCACCAACGCCACGGCCTATCCGATGGTCACCGCCGCCGGGGCGCCGCTCGTGCCGGCGGACCTGCGCGATGATGAGGTCGTCATCAATCAGTGGCTCGCGGACCAGTTGCAGCTCAAGCCCGGCGGCGAGTTGGAGATGTCTTACTTCCTGCCCGACTCCGGCGCGGCGCTCACCGAGGCCACGAACCGTTTCCGCGTCCACTCCATCGTGCCGATGCAGATGCCGTGGGCCGACCGCACGTTGATGCCGGACTTCCCCGGCATCGCGAAGGCCGAGCGCATCGGCGACTGGGACGCGGGCTTCCCGATGAAGCACAGCAAGCTCGTGGACGACCCTTACTGGAAGCAATGGCGCGGCACTCCGAAGGCCTTCGTGAGCCTGAGCGCCGGGCGGAAGATGTGGGGCAACCGCTTCGGTGACACAACGGCCATCCGTTTCCCCATGCCCCAATCGGAAATCGGAAATCGGAAATCGGAAATCGAGAAGGCTCTTCTCACCGCGCTCAAGCCCACCGACTTCGGCCTCGTGTTCCAGCCGGTGCGCGAGCAGGCGCTCAAGGCGAGCCGCGAGGGGCAGGACTTCGGCGGGTTGTTCATCGGGTTCAGCTTCTTCCTCATCATCGCGGCGTGCGTGCTGGTGTCGCTGCTGTTTCAGTTTGGCATCGAGCAGCGCGCGACGGAGGTGGGCACGCTGCTGGCGCTGGGGTTCACGCCGAAGCAGGTGCGGCGGCTGTTCCTGCTGGAGGGCGCGGGACTGTCGCTGCTCGGGTCACTGCTCGGCGCGGCGGGCGGCGTCTGGTATGCGCGCGCGATGCTCCACGCGCTCTCCACCGTCTGGCGCGACGCCGTGGGCACGAGCGACCTGAACTTCCACGCCGAGCCGGCCACGCTCGCGGGCGGCATCGTGGGCAGCGTGCTGGTGGCGGTGTTCACGCTGTGGCTGGCCTTGCGGAAGCAGGCGCGGAGACCGGCGCGGGAGCTTCTCGCGGGGGGCGGGGAGGAAGTAATTAGTAATCAGTGTTCAGTAATCAGTGTTCAGTCGGCGAAAGGGAGCGGTGGTGGCGTCATGGCCGTTCTCCCTCACCCTGGCCCTCTCCCGCTGGGAGAGGGGATGGCTACGGGCACGCTCGGTGAACCGAACGGGTCCGGCTCCGACCCAGCGCTGGCGAAGGTTCTCCCTCTCCCAGCGGGAGAGGGCCGGGGTGAGGGAGAAAAGCCACGAGGTCGGCAAGGTCAGCGAAACACGATGGCTTGGACGGGAGTCGGTTGTCTGCTCGCTGCGCTTGCTCTCATCGGCTGGGCATGGGCGAAGAACGATTCGGCGGCGGCGGGGATTTTCTTCGGGGCGGGAGCGCTGCTGCTGGGGGCGGCGATGGCGTTCACGTCGGCATTTCTTTCCAAGCTGGAGCGGTCCGAGGCGGCGGCAAATCTCACGCTCACGAGCTTGGGCATCCGCAACGCGACGCGGCGGCGACGACGCTCGCTGGCGACGGTGGCGATGCTGGCGTGCGGGAGCTTCCTCATCGTGAGCATCGGCGCGTTCCGGCTGGATGAGCACGCGGATGCGACGAAGCGCGCGTCCGGCACCGGCGGCTTCGCGCTGCTGGGCGAGAGCACGCTGCCGGTGGTGCAGGACTTGAACAGCCCGGCGGGCCGCGAGTTCTTCAACCTCGATGCGAAGGCGATGACGAACGTGAGCGTGGTGCCCTTCCGCGTGCGCGACGGCGACGACGCGAGTTGCCTGAACCTGAACCGCGCGCAGAAGCCGAGGTTGCTGGGGGTGCAATGGAGGCCGATGGACCAGCGCACTGCCTTCCGTTTCGCCGGGGTCTGGAAACCGCTGAAGAATAACAGTGGTGATTGGATGCTCCTCAGCCTCAGTGATGTGGGCGATGGCTTCCTTCAAACGATGCAGGAAGCCGGCCTCAGACGCGCTAGTGGGGGTTCCGAGATTTTCGAGTCTGGACCCAGCAGCAAATCCTTCGGCCCACCACCGGGCACGGCTGTGGTGATTCCCGGCGTTGCCGATGAAGCCTCCATCCTCTGGGCCTTGGGCAAGAAGCTCGGCGACACGGTGGACTTCACGGACGAACGCGGGAAGCCCTTCAAAGTTCGGCTGGTCGCGGCGCTCGCGGGGTCTGTCCTGCAAGGCAACCTCATCATCGCCGAGGACGAGTTCACCGCGCGCTATCCGGGCGAGGCCGGCTACCGCTTCTTCCTCGTGGACGCGCCGCCGGAGCGCGCCGCCGAGGTGTCCGCCACGCTGACGAAAGCCTTGCGTGACTTCGGGCTGGAGCTGACGCCCACGACGCGCCGGCTCGCGCAGTTCAACGCGGTGCAGAACACCTACCTCGGCACGTTTCAAGTGCTTGGCGGCCTGGGCCTGCTGCTCGGCAGCGCGGGCTTGGGCGTGGTGGTGTTGCGCAATGTCTTGGAGCGGCGGGGCGAGCTGGCGTTGCTGCTGGCGGTGGGTTTCCGAGCGAAGGCGCTGCGGTGGCTGGTGCTGAGTGAGCACGCGGGCTTGCTGTTGCTGGGCCTGGGGGCCGGGGTGGTCGCGGCGGCGGTGGCGGTGCTGCCGGCGCTGCGGTCCGGCGGGGACGCGCTGCCGCTCGCGTCACTCGGTCTCACGCTCGCGGGTGTGCTCGTGAGCGGGCTAGTCTTCACCCTGCTGGCGACGACGTGGTCCTTGCGCGGGAAGCTGTTGGATGCGCTGCGGAGCCAGTAACTGATGTGCCGGCGGCTTGCAGCCGCCGCTGGGCCGTTGGGATTCGTAGCCGCGTTGATTTGCTGGAGACTTCGGACGGCGACTGCAAGTCGCCGGCACGGGCGCGACATTTTGTTCGCCTGCCTGCGGAGGCCCCTTCAATATCGGCGGCGTGAACTCCGTCATTTGCTCCATGCGCTCCCGCTTGGCCGTCTCGCTCGCCATCGTTTTCACCTCCATCCAGCTCGCCAGCGCCGCTGCGCCGCGTGCGTTGCCGGTCGGGCAGTTGCCCGACGATGTGCGGCTCGCGCCGCCGAAGGACTACAATGGCTACTTCCCCTTCACGCCGCCGACGGCAAAGGACACGTGGAACCAGCGTGCTGAGTTCGTGCGCCGCCAGGTGCTGGTCTCGCAGGGCTTGTGGCCGATGCCGACCAAGACGCCACTCAACGCGGTCATCCACGGCAAAATTGACAAGGGCGAATACACCGTCGAGAAGGCTTACTTCGAGAGCGCGCCGGGGCTGTTCGTCACGGGCAATCTCTACCGGCCCAAGGGCAAGGTCGGCAAAGCCCCGGCGGTGCTGTTCGCCCACGGGCATTGGAAGGACGCGCGGTTGTCGGAGGAGAGTGACGCGGCGCTGGCGAACGAAATCGCCACCGGGCAGGAGCGATTCGTCGAGGGCGGCAAGAGCCGCTTCCAGTCCATGTGCGTGCAGCTCGCACGGATGGGCTGCGTGGTGTGGCAGTGGGACATGATGAGCGATTCGGACGCGCTCCAGTTCTCGGCGCAGACGGTGCATCGCTTCGCCAAGCAACGCCCGGAGATGAACACGACGGAGAACTGGGGCCTCTACAGCCCGCAGGCGGAGGCGAACTTGCAGAGCATCATGGGCCTCCAGACGCTCAACGCGGTGCGCTCGCTGGACTTCGTCCTCAGCTTGGCGGACGTGGACCCGGAGCGCATCGCGATGACGGGCGCGAGCGGTGGCGGCACGCAGACGATGTTGCTCGCGGCGGTGGACCCGCGCGTGAAGCTCGCGTTCCCGGCGGTGATGGTGAGCACGGCGATGCAGGGCGGCTGCACTTGCGAAAGCTCCTGCCTGCTGCGCGTGAACACGGGGAACATCGAGTTCGCCGGCCTCTTTGCGCCGAAGCCTCAAGGGATGACCACGGCGAATGACTGGACCAAGGAGATGTCCACGAAGGGTTTCCCCGAGCTGAAGCAACTCTACACGTTCCTTGGCGCGCCGAACAGCGTGATGCTCCAGCGCGGTGAGCACTTCCCGCACAACTACAATGCAGTGTCGCGCATGGCCTTTTACAACTGGGTGAACCTGCACTTCAAACTCGGGCTTAAGGCTCCGGTCATCGAGCGCGATTACGAGCGGCTCACGCGCGCGCAGCTCACGGTGTGGGACGACAGCACGCACAAGGCTCCGAAGGCGGATGACGTGGACTTCGAGCGCAAGCTGTTGGGCTGGCTGAAGACGGACGCGGACAAACAACTCAACGCGGCGGCGAGTTCGCCGGAGAGTTTCCGCAAGGTCATCGGCAGCGGCGTGGAGGCGGTGCTGGGTCGCACGCTCGCGACGGCGGGCAACGTCGAGTGGAACCGCACGAACAAGACGGACCGGGGCAGCTACATCGAGATGGCCGGCCTGCTGGTGAACCAGACGCATCACGAGGAGTTGCCCGTGGTCTGGCTCTACCCGAAGAAGTGGAGCGGCCGCGCGGTCGTGTGGCTGGACGACTCCGGCAAGGCCGCGCTCTACAACGCGGATGGCTCGCTGAAGCCCGAGGTGAAGCAGCTCGTGGACGCGGGTGCAACCTTGCTGGGCGCGGACCTGCTCTTCCAAGGTGAGTTCCTCAAGGACGGCCAGCCGGTGAAGCAGACGCGGGTCGTCGCGAACCCGCGTGAGTTCGCCGGTTACACCTTTGGCTACAACCACACGCTCTTCGCCCAGCGCACGCACGACGTGCTGACGCTGGTGAAGTATCTGCGCAGCTACGAGACCAGCGCGCAGCATCCCAAGCCCACCAGCGTGGACGTGGCGGGCTTCGGCGGCACCGGGCCGATTGTCGCTGCCGCCCGCGTCGTGGCGCGCGAGGGGATTGACCGGGCGGCGGTGGAGACGGGCGGCTTCCGCTTCGGCAAGCTGCTGGATTATCGCGACCCGAGCTTCCTGCCCGGCGGCGCGAAGTATGGCGACGTGCCCGCCCTGCTCGCGTTGAACGCGCCGGCGAAACTTTGGATTGGCGGCGAGTCCGCACCCGAATTGGCAACCAAGCTCTACCAGTCGGCGAACGCGGCGGGCGCGTTGACGAGCGCGACGAAGGCGGACCGCGCTGCGGCGGCGAAGTGGTTGCTGGAGCGGTAAGGGCTGAGGAAGTCGCCAAAGTTGCGTAGGTTGCAGAGCGGCGGGCGCCCGGCGCTGCGTCTCAACCGCCGCTTCCTTCCCGCTTGCCCAGCAACCCGCCTTTGCCCGCCTTTGCGCTTGCAAAGCCCCTGTTGCCCCGCACGCTCTGCGCCCTCTTATGCTCAAAGCTGGAATCGTCGGTCTGCCCAACGTCGGCAAGTCCACCCTGTTCAACGCCGTCACCCGCACGCGCAAGGCCGAGGCGGCGAATTACCCCTTCTGCACCATTGATCCCAACGTCGGCGTCGTGACCGTGCCCGACGAGCGGATGTATGTGCTTCAGAAGATTGCCAAGACCAACGTCGTCATCCCCGCCGCCATCGAGTTCGTGGACATCGCCGGCCTGGTGAAGGGCGCGAGCGCGGGCGAAGGCCTGGGCAACAAGTTCCTCACCCACATCCGCGAGGTGGACGCCATCGTGCAGGTAGTCCGCTGCTTCGAGGACGCGGACATCCATCACGTCACCGGCACCGTGGACCCCGTCCGCGACATTGAGATCATCAACACGGAGTTGGTCCTCGCCGACCTCGAGTCGGTGAAGAAGCGCCGCGAGAAAGTCGCCAAGGACGCCAAGCGCGGCGACAAGGTTGCCATTGCCGAGGACGCCGTGCTGGCGAAGTTCGAGCCCGTCCTCGACGCCGGCAAGCTCGCGCTCTCCGTCCAGCTCACGCCCGAGGAGAAGATCATCTCCCGCACCTTCTGGCTGCTCACGGACAAGCCCACCATCTTCGCCTGCAACGTGAAGGAGTCCGACCTCGCCACCGCCGAGACGAACGCCTACGTCCAGAAAGTCCGCGACTACACCAAGACGCACCTCTCCTGCGAAGCCGTGGTTATCAGCGCGCAGATTGAGAGCGACCTCACCGACCTCGCGCCCGACGAGGCGAAGGCTTTCCTCAAGGAGCTCGGCGTGGACGAAAGCGGCGTGGGCGCGCTCATCCGGGGCACTTACCACCTGCTCGGCCTGCGCACTTACTTCACGGCGGGCGAGAAGGAAGTGCGCGCCTGGACCATCCACGCCGGCGACACCGCGCCCAAGGCGGCAGGCGTCATCCACTCTGACTTCGAGCGCGGCTTCATCAAGGCCGAGACGGTGGCTTACAACGACTTGGTGAACTGCGGCTCCGTCGCCAGCGCGCGGGAGAAGGGGCTCTACCGCATGGAAGGCAAGGAATACGTGGTGAAAGACGGCGACGTGCTGCTCTTCAAGTTCAACGTGTGAGCAGCGCCCCGGCGGGATAGATCTCCCGCGAACGCGTCATTGACGAACCCGGCGACGCTCTCTAAAAACTGCGCCACCGGATAGCCCCATTTCACCACCAGCCCACACCACATCATGCCGCCCGAACCTAAAGCCAAAGCCCTCGAAACCAAGGCCGACACCAAGGCCGTGGACGCCGCCAAAGCCGCCGCTGCCGCCAAGCAGCGCGACCTCGACGCCGCCATTTCCACCATCACCAAGAGCTACGGCGACGGTGCCATCATGCGACTCGGCGCAGCCACGGCACTGCGGCAGATTGAGGTGATCCCAACCAGCTCGCTTGCGCTGGACCTCGCGCTCGGCGTCGGCGGCCTCCCGCGTGGGCGCGTCATCGAGATTTTCGGTCCTGAGTCCTCCGGTAAGACCACGTTGATGCTCCATGTGATTGCCAATGCCCAGAAGACCGGCGGCCTCGCCGCGTTTATTGACGCCGAGCACGCGCTCGACCCTGGCTACGCCAAGAAACTCGGCGTGAATCTCGACGACCTTCTCGTCTCCCAGCCCGACTCCGGCGAGGAAGCACTCACCATCTGCGAGACCCTCGCCCGCTCGGGTGCGCTGGATGTCATCGTCATTGATTCCGTCGCCGCGCTCGTGCCCAAGGCCGAACTCGAAGGCGAGATGGGCATGGCCACGATGGGCATGCAGGCGCGCTTGATGTCGCAGGCGCTACGTAAGCTCACCGCCATTCTGAACAAGGGCAAAACCACCTGCATCTTCACCAACCAGCTCCGCGAGAAGGTCGGCGTCATGTTCGGCAACCCGGAGACCACCCCCGGCGGCAAGGCACTGAAATTCTACGCCAGCGTTCGCCTGGACATCCGCCGCAAGGACACCCTCAAGGACGCCGCCGGCAACGCCACCGGCAACCACGTCCGCGTGAAGGTCGTGAAGAACAAGGTCGCGCCGCCCTTCGCCGAGGCCGAGTTCGACATCATCTACAACCACGGCATCGACAAGGAAGGCAGCATCCTCGAGGTGGGCATCGAGTGCGGCGCGGTGGACAAAAAGGGCGCGTGGCTGCAATTCGCCGGCGACCTCATCGGCCAGGGTAAGGAAGCCGCCAAGAAGGCGCTCATCGAGAAGCCCGACCTCGCGAAGAAGATCGTGGAAGCCATCATGGCCAAGCGCGCGGCAGCGGTCGCCACGGCGGCGGCGTGAAGTGGTCGGAGCGGAACGCACTTGTCACCCACCGGAGCCGGGCCGCGCTTCTCATCCGCGCATGGCGAGCCAAGCAAACACCCGCAGCCCGTCGCGACGAAAATGGCTGCCGCTCGTGCTGATCGTGCTGATCGCGGACGCGGTCGGGGGTTGGCTCTACTACCGCCACTGGCGCGAGCATAGTCAGGACGCAGTCATCCGCACTGCCGCCGCGCGCTACGGCGTGGATGGCGCGTTGGTGAAAGCCGTGGTGTGGCGGGAAAGCGGGTTCGCCCCGGCAGCCCGCGGCAAGGCCGGCGAAATCGGCCTTATGCAAATCCGCGAACCCGCCGCCCAGGAATGGGCGGAGGCTGAACACCTCGCCGGGTTTCACCACGAGCACATCCTCGACCCCGGTTCCAACACGCTCGCCGGTGCGTGGTATCTCGCGAAGCTCCTCCGTCGTTACCCCCACACCGACGATCCCGTGCCCTATGCGCTCGCCGACTACAACGCCGGGCGCGGCCATGTCCTGCGGTGGAACCAAGGCGCAGCGGCCACGAACAGTCAGCAGTTTCTCGCGCAGATGACCTTCCCTGGCACTCGCCGTTACATCGAGACGGTGGTCCAGCGCCGGGCGTGGTATGGCGAGGAATTTCAGCCGACCAACGCTCCGCCGGTGCGATGAAAGCGAGCGTCGAGGCGAGCCGCTTGTCTTTCCCCACGCACCTCCCTTAGCCTACGCCCACACGCATGAACCTCACCGACCTCAAGTGGCCCGAAGTCCAGGCCCTCAGCAAGGACACCCCCGTCATCTTCCCCGTCGCCGCGCTCGAACAGCACGGGCGGCACATGCCGGTCTTCACGGACAGCCTGCTCACGAACGAAATCGTCCGGCGCGTCGAAGCCCGCCTCGGCGAGCGCGTGCTCGTCGCGCCGCTCCAATGGCTCGGCAACTCCGATCACCATTTGGATTTCCCCGGCACGATGTCCGCCCCGCCGCGCGTGTATCTGGACCTGCTCGCCGGCCAGTTCGAGAACTTCATCGCGCACGGCTTCCGGCGCTTGGTGATGCTCAACGGCCACGGCGGCAACGACGTGCCCGGCAAGCAGGTCGTCTTCGAGCTCCGCCAGAAATACCGCGCGCGCCGCGACCTGCTCCTGCTCTTCGGCACCTACTGGAACCTCGCGCTCACGCCGCCCGGCACCGCGCACCCCGGCATCCAGCAGACCCGCATGGGCCACGCCTGCGAATGGGAGACCAGCATGGTGCTACGCATCGCACCGCACCTCGTGGGCGACCTGACACAGGTCGAACCGGTCGAGTTCGGCAACTCCTTCGAGCCTGCCTCGCGTGGTTGGATCATGGGCGACCGCAGCATCCCCGGCCACATCGGCGACCCTCGTCACGCCACCGCCGAGAAGGGCGAGGCGCTCTTCCAAGTCTTCACCGACGGCGTCGTGGGCATGCTGGAGCGCGTGCTGAAATGGGATGGCCAGAGCTGGGAAGGGTGAGCGCAGGTGCGGAAGCCAGAAGTCAGGAGCCAACGCGTGTCGCTGCTGACAGCGCTCTGACTGAACACGGAACACTGCCTACGGAACACGCTCAGGGCTTCGCCAGGGCGTTCGTGGCCGGGGCGGGTTTGGCCGGGGCGGACGCGGCGGGCGGTGGCTGGGCGGCCTCTGGCTTCGGCGGGGTGGGTGACTTGAAAAAGGCCATGACGGCCAGCACCACCCCCACGCCGGCCAGCCCCACGCCGGCGCGGGCGAATAGCGCGCTGCCGGTGAGCAAGGTCAGCGAACAGAGCACGACGGCGACTTGGAGCGCGATCTCCGCGCGGTCGAAGGCGTCGTTCTTCTGGCCCGCCAGCGCGGCCTCAGCCTTGGTGGTGTCGGCTTCCTTGAGGATGTCCTCGTTCTCCTTTTTGTATTCGGCGTTCTTTTCCTGGAGCTTCTTCTTGAGCTTGCCCATGGCCTCGCGCTGGGCGTCGGTGGGGTTGCCAAGGAGTTCGAGGTCCATGTTGCTGATGGCCTGGTCGTTCATCGCGCTGCGGATGCGCTTGGCCTGATACCAAGCGTAGCCGTTGGAGGCCTTGACCTCGTTGATGATCATGTCGTTGGCGGCGTTCTTACCGTAGGAGGACACGATGGCCATGATGACGGCGATGATGGCAATCTTGATGCCGACGAGTTTGTCTTCCTTGTTGCCGCCCTCGGTGGGGATTTCAATTTCAGCCATAAGTTCAGTGATTCGTGTGCAGTCTGGGACGCGACGGATGGATCGCGGGCGGGTAGGTAACAACCCCACCGACCCTTGCCAAGTCAATTACGGGCTGAGGGAACCTCCCGGCGAAGCCCTGTGGACGAACAGGAACCGGCACCCGCGCCGCAGGATTCCATCCTTGCACGAGGCCCGGATTTCGGCTTCCTTTCCCGGACAAAAAACCGGTCGGCAACGCGCAAACACAGGGGACACCAAGTCACTCATCTCCCCGCTGAAGCGGTAGCCGACGGCAGCTTCCCACACCATGAAAACCTTCGTTCGCCCCCTTGTCTCCCTGCTGGTCGCCGGGCTGGTGTGCGGCCTCGCCCAGACCGCCGCCGCCTCGCACTTCCGCTTTGCCAACCTTTCCTGGAAACGCGCCCCGGGGGCGAACGCGCTCGCGGTCGAAATCATCGTCACCGAGGCGTGGCGCATCAACGCCGGCGGGATCGGGGAGATCACCTACCAGTTCGGCGATGGGAGCGGGACCTTCACGACCGCCACAGCCGCGCGCGTTGCCACGTTGGCGGACCTCGCCGGGGAGCGATACGAGGTCTGGCGCTACACGACGACCCACACTTATCCCTCCAACGGCCTCTTCCAAGTGAGCTCTGCCTCCTGCTGCCGCATTGGCTCACTCGTCAACGCGGGGAACGCCAGCGAATCCCTCGCCATGCTGGTGGACCTGCGCAGCCCCGCCAACACCGGTTCGCCCGTCACCACCGCCCCGGTCATCCTCCAGATGCAGGCGGGCACGAACAACTCCATCGCGCTGCCCATCGTGGACCCGGACGGCGACCCCTTCACCGTGCGGGTGGCGACCCGGGCGGAATCTGCCATCGCCACCCTGCCCACCGTCGGCACCAACGTCATCAGCGTCACCCCGGGCGGGACATTGAACTGGAACACCGACGGCGGCTCCAGCGGCCAGAAGTTCGCGTTGCAAGTCATCGTCGAGGAGCGCCGCGCGGGCAACACCACCGGCACGAACGGCCTCGTCCCACTGGACTTCATCATCGAACTCGCCGGCTCGCTCACGAACCTCACCCCGACCGTCACCGGCACCAACGGCTCCATCACGCTCGCGGCGAACCGGACGTTCACGACGACCTTCGTGGGCACCGACCCCGAAGGCGGCCCGTTGAGCATCAACCACCAGGGCCTGCCGCCCGGCGCGACCCTCACGCCGGCGGACGGCACCACGAACGCCTCGCCAGCCAGCGTGACCTTCTCGTGGACGCCCACGCTCTCGGACGTGGGCAGTTCCTACGCGGTGCTGATTTTCTTCACCGACCAGGGCGGGTTGCAACGCGCGGCGTCGTTTGCCTTGACCGTGTCAGCGGTAGCAGCAGCCGGGCGGGACTTTGACCTCCTGAGCGTCAACGCGCTTGGCACCGCCAGCGGCAACGGCGCGTCCCTCAACCCCGTTGTCAGCAGCAACGGCCAGTTCGTCGCCTTCGTCAGCGGTGCGACCAATCTCGTGAGTGGCGACACCAACGGCTTGCGGGATGTTTTTTGGCGTGACCGGGTCGCCGGCCTGACCCGCCTCGTCAGCCGCACGCCGGCCGGCACCAGCGGCAATGGCGACGCCGACGCGCCGGTCATTTCTCCCGATGGCCGTTATGTCGCCTTCCACAGCCGCGCGAGCAACCTCGTCGCCAACGACAACAACGCGAACTACGACGTGTTCCTCTGGGACGCCCACGACGACAGCGTGACGCTCGTGAGCCGCACAGCGGCGGGCGGCAGCGGGGCGGGCGACTCCTTCTCGCCGCAGCTCTCGGCCAGCGGGCGCGTCGTGTCCTTCGCCAGCACGGCGGCGGACTTGGTGGCTAACGACACGAACGGCACGGCGGACGCTTTCGCGCGCGACCTGGACGCGGGCGTGACCTATCTCGCCAGCCTCAACACCAACGGCTTCAGCGGCGACGGCGCGTCCGGCGTGCCGGTCCTCAGCGCGAACGGCCGCCACGTCGCTTTCCTCAGCCGCGCCGGCGACCTCGTCACGAACGACTTCAACGGGCGCAACGACATCTTCGTCCACGACCTCCAGACGCGCATCACGACCCTCGTGAGCGTGAACGTGGCCGGCACCGACTCCGGCAACCGGCTCTCCTCCGACCCGGCCATCAGCGCGGATGGCCGCTACGTCGCCTTCGCCAGCCAGGCGACGAACCTCGTGACCCTCTCGGATACGAACAACTTCTCAGACGTCTTCGTGCGCGATCTGCAACTCGGCGTGACCAAGCTCGTAAGCGTGAACGGCTCGGGCACTGCCTCTGGTGGCAACACGGGCGATCCGAGCATCCTGCCCGCGTCGTTCACCCCGTTCCTCAGCGCGGACGGAACCCAGGTGCTCTTCACCAGCCTCGCGCAGGACTTGGTGCCGGATGACGCGAACGGCAAGCAGGACGTTTTCCTCCGCGACCACGTAGTCGGCACGACGACGCTCATCAGCCGCAGCCGCCTCGGCCCCGGCTCGGCCAACGCCGCGTCCGGCGTGGGTGCCAACAGCCTGAGCGCGGACCTGCGCTACGTGGCGTTTTTCAGCGAGGCTGCGAACGTCGGCCTGACGGACACGAACGGCAAAACCGACGTCTTCCTCCGCGACTTGACGACTTTCAGCACGAAGCTCATCTCCCGGGTGAGCCTGAGTGGCGCGGCGGCCAATGGCCACAGCTTCCAGCCCGTCCTCAGCGCGGACGGCTCGACGATCCTCTTCACCAGCGAGGCCGAGAACCTCGACAACCGCGATGCGAACGCGCAGAGCGACGTCCTTGCCGCTGCGACCACGCTCGGGCCGGGGACCACCGACGTGGCGGACGTGGGCGTGAGCCTCTCCACCGTCACGGCCCGGACGGTGGGTAGCCCCTTCACGCTCACGCTCACGCTCACGAACCACAGCGCCGTGCCCGCCACCGGGCTGTTTCTGGAGCGCACGATCCCGACGTTCCTTCGGTTCGATTCCGGCACGGTGTCACAGGGCACGCTGGTAGCCCGGGGTTGGGCGGCTGGGGACTTGGCGGCCAATGGCAGTGCGACGGCGACGCTGACGCTGGTGGCGACCAATCTGGGCGAGGGCAACGTGATCGTCGCCATCACCGGGCGCGACCAACTCGACTCGGACTTGAGCAACAACACGGCGCTCTCCGCGGTCACGGCCAACCAGACTGCGTCCGGGGCACTCTTCCACCTGCCGGGGAACACCGCCTATCTCAGCCGCACGAACAGCCCATTCTTCGCCGGGATACTCAGCGGCGCGTTCACGCTGGAAGACTTCGAGCGCGGGGTGTTCAGCCTCGCGGGAGTCACCGCGTCGGCGGGACGGGTCGCCGAATCAGGGACCTTCACTGACTCCGTGGACGCGGACGATGGCGTGGTGGATGGCGCTGGCAACGGAGGGCACTCCTACCTTGTCACCGAAACGAACTCGGTCACGTTCACTTTCAACGCGGCGGTTCTCGGTCGACTCCCGACCAAGGTGGGCATCGTGATCTCCGACACCTTCACCGCCAACACACGGATGGAGGCATTCGACACGAACGGCGTTTCGCTGGGCGTCCTCGGGCCGCTCCAGATTGGCGACAACTTGTTCACGGGCGGGACGGCGGAGGACCGTTTCATCGGGGTCGAGTTCGCCGGTGGCATCTCCGCAGTGCGGGTCTTTTATCCGCAACCCGACTTCGAGCTGGACCACCTCCAGTTCAATCTGCCGACGACGGACTTGCAGTTGACCGGCACGGCCCCGGCCAGCGCGGTGGTGGGCACGCCCTTCACGGTCACGCTATCCGTGACCAACCTCGGCCCGGCGGCGGTCACCAGCACGGTGGTCACGAATGCCGACCCCGGCCCGATTCAACTCACGTCCGCCGTCGCGTCGCAGGGCGCGTTCGACGGGATGACAGGCACTTGGACCGTCGGTGGGCTGGCGGTGGGCGCGGGCGCGACGCTGACGCTGACGGGCTCTGCGACGAACGTGGGGCAGATTCAGTTTTACTCCCGGGTGTTGAGCGAGGTGCCGGAGCGCAACACGGCCAACGATGGCGTGACGCAGACGGTGCTGGTGCCCAACCAGCCGCCGGCATTGACCTTCCAGACCAACAACGTCGTCGTGCTCGAAGATGCCGGACTGCAGACCAGGGCCGGCTTCGGTATGTTTTCCGGGCCGGAGCCGGGGCAGATGATGAGTGCCAACCTCTCGAATAACAATCCGGCGCTCTTCTCCGTGCAGCCCGCCGCTCCGAATGGAACGCTGACCTTCACCCCGGCCGCCAACGCAAATGGTTCCGCGACAGTCACGGTCATCGTTCAAGACAGCGGTGGGACCGCCAACGGCGGCGTGGACCTGACCACGAACACTTTTCTCATCACGGTGCTGGCGGTGAACGACGCGCCAACGCTCACCTTCATTACGAACAATCTGGTGGTGTTCGAAGACACGGCGGCGCAGACGCTGCCGGATTTTGTGGCTGCCAGCGCCGGCCCGGTGGATGAGCGGGTGGTGCAAGAGCAGAGCGTGACGAACTACACCGTGATCAGCAGCGCGCCCGGGATGTTCGCGGTCGCGCCGGCGCTGGCGCTGAACGGGACACTGACCTTCACGCTGGCAGCCAACTCGAACGGATCGGCCACCATCACCGTCGTCGCGCAGGACGACGGCGGGACGACGGTCGGCGGGGTGAACCAGACGACGAGCACCTTCACGATCACGGTGACGCCGGTGAACGACACGCCGGTGGTCGTGCTGCCGATCGCGGACTTCGCGGTGAACGAGGATGCCGCCAGCGTGGTGACCAACTTGACGACGATCTTCGCCGACGTGGAGACGGCGGCGGCGGCGCTGACTTACGCGGTGGTGGGCAACACGAACACCGGGCTGGTGACCGCGACGATCACGAGCGGGACGAACCTGACGCTGGCCTGCGTAACGAACGGCAACGGCACCAGCCGGATCAGCGTGAGTGCGACAGACGCCGGTGGGCTGGCGGTGACCAACAGCTTCGTGCTCACGGTCAACGCGGTGAACGACACGCCGGTGGTCGTGCTGCCGATCGCGGACTTCGCGGTGAACGAGGATGCCGCCAGCGTGGTGACCAACTTGACGACGATCTTCGCCGACGTGGAGACGGCGGCGGCGGCGCTGAC
>JBDKJY010000014.1:0-130664 GCA_039796295.1 Verrucomicrobiota bacterium | reverse complement strand
GCGCCGCCTGCAACCCCTGCCGCACCGAGAGCAGCGACTCCGACTGGCACCGCGTCGCCCATTGCCAGTTGGAATACGGCAGCACCGCGTGACACAGCAGATGATCCAGCGGCTTTCCGGCGATGCTCACTGCCAGCTCCTTGGCGTGGGTCCAGTCCACCTGCATCACCTCGCCCGGACGATGTTCCTGCGCGAAGATCACCTCCGGATCCGGCCCGTGTTCCAGCCGCCACTGCCGCACTCGCCGCTGAAACGTCCGCAACTGCCCCGCCGCAATCGCCTCCCCCGCCGTCTCCAGCAGGTGCTCAAACAACGCCGTGGCCTCCAACTCGGGTGCCGCCCGCAAATACCCCTCCGCCCGTGCCCACGCCGCGCCCAGCGGATCCGTCCGCGTGCGCCATGTGCGCGGCCCGCGCGCCGCCAACGCCACCACCCCAGACTGCACATACTTCCGCGCCGTCTTTGGATCCATCCCCGCTTTCATCGCACTCATAGTCAGGTTCCCTGCCCGTTTGAACTCGGTGACGAGCCGAGTCAGTTGTTGCTGGTTGATCATTCGCCAGCAGTCTGCACCAGCGGCCCGCTGCACCGCCCGAGTCAGTCCGCCAACGCACTTCCCTCGACTAGGGAATTTTAGTTGTCGTCGAGGGGAAGGGTAATTGTCGTTTTACGCTTGGTTTTACGCAGGGCTGGTGGCACCGGCGAATCGCAGGTCTCGGTGCCACTAAAGTTGGAGTCCAAGCGACCTTCCAGAGCAGGCGTCCCGCTGGGTGTCCAGCGTGCTCTCGGTGGTGAACGCCTCGCAAGGGTGCTCGACTTCCCTTGGAGGATTCACTGACCGGAAGGTAGCACCTGGGTATAGGGCTGCTGCGCTTGGTAGAGCAGCAGCCGGGCACGGATGGCGTCCTCAAGGGCAAGGAGCTTGGCTTCACGGGCCAGGTGGATGGCTTGGGTGGCCAGTCGGACCGCCCCGTCGAAATTGCCGCCGGCGGCGTTAGCGGCGGCGGCCACGTCCAGAGTCGCCGGGGAAACCTTCGCGGCCAGTGCTAATTTAGCCAGAAACAGGGAGCGCGGCGCGTCCCGATAGCCATGCTGGGTGGCTAGGAGCCAAGCGAGTTGTTGCAGGGCTGGCAGATGATCCGGCTTGCCGCGCAGCACGGTTTCAAATTCCGCTCTGGCTTCCAGCGAGCGGCCGTTGCGGGCCAAGGCCACGGCGTAGTTGTGCCGGGTGTCCGGATTGCCGGGGGCCAGTTCCAGCGCGGCCCGATACTGGGTGAGGGCTTCCTCCCCGCGGCCCTTACGGGACAGGAGTCCACCCAGATTGCTTCGAGCCAGCGCGTTGGTGGGGTGGAGTTGCACCGTTTCCAGCAGCAACGTCAGGGCTTCGTCTTCCTGATTGGAGGCGGCCAGATATGCGGCGCGGTCGACCCGGGCATCACCGTCCTGAGGGGCGAGTTGGAGCGCGTCAGCAAGGGCTGCCGCCGCGCCTGCGTAGTCCTTCCGAGCCGCGAGGGCAGCAGCGATAAGCTTATGCTGCTGGGCACGGTTGGCTTCCGGCATTCCCTGGCTCTGCATCGAACGCAGCCAACTCGCGATCTTACGCGAGTCACCTTCGCTGCTGAAGGCATCGGAGTGCAGTTGCTGGGCTTGGGCGTAGTCCCCCATGTCGAAACAGGCAAGGCCGAGGTTGAAAAGCAAGTCCGGGCGGCGTTCCATGGCTACCGCCCGCTCCAGATAGCTGCGAGCCTCAGCCACCTTGCCGATCGCCATCAACTCGGCGGCGAGATTGTTGTAAGCCGTCATGGTTTTTGGATTCACTTCAATCACCCGCTTGAATAGTTGCACGCTGTCTTCCCAGTGGGGTAGCTGTCGGAGCGTCATAAAGGCGCAGGCCAACAGGACGATAACAGCGACTCCTGGCAGGCTCCGGCGCAGGCGAGGTCGGCTTTCGGCCCATGCTGCCAGTCCCCAGACTAGCAGCAGAAATACACCTACCAGCGGCACGTAGGTATAGCGATCAGCGTGGGCTTGCTCGCCCACTTGGACCAACCCACTTACCGGCACCAGCACTCCGAGAAACCAGAACCACCCGACGGGCAGGAACGGGAACCGTCGGCTGGCGATCAGGAAGCGGGTGCTCAGGCCCACGCAGAATGACACGGTCGCAGCCCATTTCCACGGCGCAAACTCGGGGGTGAGAGGGTTCAGGACGCAGAGATCCGTGGGCCAGAAGGTTTGCCGTAGGTAGATGGTGTAAGCGGTTGCCATGGTCGCAAACCGAGCATAAAATGGAATCTTCTCATTCATCGTCCCAACCTCCCTTTGCGCGGCCATCGTGGACAGGCTGAGCACCAGCACGATGGCGAAGAGTGGCAGTTTTTCCTTGAGCACGACCCAGGTGCGGCCCACCTCGGCCCGCCAGTCCGGGTTTTGCCACCAGGCGAGATTGGCAGGGTTGACGCGCCGCAGCGGCCAGAAATCCAGCAGCAGCAGCACGCACGGGAGGGTGACGATCATGGGCTTGGACATCACGCCCAGCGCGAACCCGAGTAGCACTTGGCCGTAGCGCCCGGGCCCGGGCTTCTCCACATAGCGGGCGTAGGCCCAGAACGTGTAAAACCAAAAGAAGCCGCACAGCACATCTTTGCGCTCCGCGATCCATGCTACGGACTCCACGTGTAACGGGTGCCAGGCGAACAGCCCGGCCACCATCGCACTACGCCACACGGCTCCCGTAAGTCGATGTAGCGCAAGGAACAGCATGACCGTGGCGGCGATGTGGATGAGCAGGTTGGAGAGATGGTGCATCCCACCGACAATGCCGAAGAGCTCGAAGTCCAGCATGTGGGACAGCCAGCTCACGGGGCGCCAGTAATCTATCTCCGTCGAGGTGAAGGCCCATTTGATCCCCTCCCAGGTGAATCCGGGTGCCACGTTCCGGTTGTTAGTCGTGAACAGCTCGTCGTCGTAGTTGACGAAGGTGTAGCCAATCACCGGGAGGTAGATCAAAAATGTCAATAGGGCCAAGCCCAAGCCGATCTTGGCCAACAGCACCTGGGAACCTTCGGACACGGCGGGGTCCGAGGAGGCGGGACTGCGATGGTTGGTGGTGGAGAGATTCATTGGCGGGTGGGGCTTCGACTAAGAGCGATCGGTCAAGAGTGAGGCGACACGGCAGTGGTCAAATCAAGCGCTCCGCAAGTCGAGCGGAGCGTGGACGCCGCGACGCTAGGGCTTCCGCCGTGAGGTGTCAAAGCGGCTGTTGGCAAAACCTGGTGAACATCCAAGGTTCTCTCGATTGGAACCCGAAGCCGCGGAGCTGAGGACGTGAAGTTTCTGCTGAAAGCTCCTCGCTGTTTTCGGCGGAATGACAGGTGTGGGCGTTGGATGATCTAGCGCGCCGACCAGCCTATGTCTGCCAGCGTGGCGATGGAATGTTGCAGCTTCACGTTGAGTTGGTTCAACGCGCACCAGTGCGACACCTGTCGCCCAAGGCGCAATTCCACTCTCAAAGTGGTTGGTTTTCATCTACCCCTCTCTGGCCGGTTTTGACAGCCCGATGACACACCTCCGCAGGCAGGCTGTCCCAGACGCGCCAGGGATTTCCCCGGCCAAGCGGCGCGACGGGTTGTTTCCCCGAACGCACTTCCACCTCCAGCACCAAACGCAAGCCCCGTCAAAGAGGCTGTGATAGGCATGGCTTTGGCGTCCGGGTTTTGTGGCGGGTTGTAGCCGAGCTTCGCACCTTCCTTATGGCCACAGAAGCGTTTGACCGTTGCGTCTAGGTTTCGCCTGTGGCGTATTTTCAGCTGGCGGGGCTTTGCTACGGGGCATCCTCACGAAAGGGCGCTAGCAGGAGGGACCGCTTTTCCGTGCCAAAGGCCGCTTGCAGACCTTCCTCCCCCGGCTTTAGGAAATCTTCGGAGCCCCTTCTCCTCGCGGGTGTCCCTCCTGCAACTCACTCCTATGGGAAGCCGGCTTTGGCGTTTCCAGTTCTAAGCCGCCAGCCTCACAGGGGTCAACAATACCCACTCCAAGAGTATAGGAGTGTTCGCAGTGGAGGGAGTTCTATGACGCTCGACGTGAGCGAAACCCTTGATTCTACTGACTTTTTTGAAGGTTGGTAGCCCGTATGGGAATCGAACCCATCTTTCAGCCTTGAGAGGGCCGTGTCCTAACCGATAGACGAACAGGCCAACCAGAACGATCGCAATGCTAGACAGGCGCTGCGGAATGTCAATTGCGGAGAACAAAAAAGCCGCCCGTTTCCGGGCGGCTTGGAGGAAAAGTGCGGCGCAATTACTTGCGGCGGCGGAAGAGCAGCCCAGCGGCACCGAAGAGCCCGAGAGCCAAAGAGGCAGGCTCGGGAACAGCAACTGTGCTAAGAGCGAAACTGGAGTGAAGGTTTGCCTGCGGCGGCGTAATAGGCGCACCGCCGCCGTTCGGACTTCCCCCAAAGGTCACCGCAGTGACAGCGGAAGAACCGATCTTCGCACCAGCAGTAGCGGACGCTATTTCGTAGTTTGCACCACCAGCCGCATTCCAAACACGAAGTTGGTAAAAACCAGCTGTGCCACCAAAAATTGAGCCGCTAGGCTGAGCGATCGTTCCGACCGCTTCAATGTAACCATCCCCTGCCCCTAGTGGAAGGAAGGCCGTAGCTGCTCCAATCGCACTCAACGAACCGGCAGATGTGCCAGTATAAAGCTGACCAAGAAAAGCAGAGCCAGCAAGAGGAGTAGTCCCGTTAACGTCAAAAACTGGATTACTAAATGTCCCGTTGTAGGTGAGAAACTGTATCTGATAGTCAGCTTTAGCGCTTGTCACAGCAAGCGAAACAAGAAGAGCGATGAGGGTCTTTTTCATTTGCGTATTGTTTTGTTGTTTACTAACAGTCCAAGTTTATTGGTTTACAGAAAAAGTTCTAGTCCAAGTTCCAGAGCTGTTCTTCTTCAAAAAGAACCCCTCTCCCACGTTCACTGCCGGCTCACTCGGATTCCAACCACTAAAGCCGCGTGTGAAGCTCAAATACTGAACACCATCGTATTTGTAAACCGTCTCAAACGACCCAACCGGCGCTTGGAGATCGGTCACAATCAGACCAGATTGCGGAACCTGAGACGCAACCAGCGTAAAGCCAGAAGCGACCGGCGTTGTCAGGACGCCCTGTTTAACGTTACCAACGAATGTATTGGTAAAGGCGGTTACAGAAGGATTCTTGATGAAGAACCCCTCACCCGGAACATATGTCTCAGTGGTGTTTTGCCATCCAGCAAAACCACGAGTGTTCAAAGTAAAACCAAGTCCATCGAACTTGTAGATTGTCGTGCCAACCGGAACCGAAGGAAACAGTGCGGGAGCTGTATTCGTAGCCCCCTCCAAAGGATTGCAGATGATCGAAAATCCAGGTGGCACTGCGACATTAACGAATCCCACCGCGTTGACTGAATACACGGTTTGGGCGAGGGAGGATGCCGCGCTGGCTGCCATCATCAGCCCGGCGGCGAGAAGTGCTTTTGTTTTCATGTCTTTGTTCTTTCTCTATTTCGTGTGCAATGAAGTTGTCCCAGAAAGGCTGCTTCCCGTCAACGGTTTTTTCCTCAGGACTTCGCCGTAGGGTGCGTTCCGTTTCTGAGCGCTCGGCGGTTCTTTGTCAGCAGTCCACTTCCACCATTCTCCGCCACCATTGTGAGGAGGAATGAGGCGGAGAAATGAAGTGGTATCGCGTCAGTCGTTTCTGGCAAAGATAGGGCATTTCGGCCCAAATCCGACGCTTCCGAGGCATGTGTTTACGCTCCAATCGAGGCGGACTTCCGTTACCAGCGGGTGTTGAATCTTCCCGGGGTCCGTGCGGTGCCCGGCTTTGACCTTCCCGGCGCAATGGCACCGTGGTTTAGTTCGCAGCGTGACCGGCACGCTCATTAACACGTTGGCAATCCTCGTCGGCGGTGGCCTCGGGCTGACGGCGGCACGCCGGTTCTCCGGTGCGGACCAGTCGCGCCTCAAGCTGGCACTCGCCGCCTTCACCCTTTACGCCGCAGTGCGCATGATCTGGGATGGCACCGGCGGGAGCTTCGGCACGGTGTTCAAGCAGCTCGGCATCGCGCTGTTGGCCCTGGTGCTGGGCAACGCGCTGGGCATGGCGTTACGGCTCCAGAAGGGTTTGGACCGGCTCGGTCAATACGCGAAGGAACGCATCGCCAAGGCCAGCTCGGCGGACGACCACCGGTTCAGCGAGGGCTTCATCACCTGCACATTGCTCTTCTGCGTCGGCCCGATGGCCGTCCTCGGTGCGCTGGAGGATGGCACGAGCGGCAATTACAAAATTCTCGCCGTCAAGTCCGCGATGGACGGGCTCGCGGCGATGGGTTTCGCGGCGACGTTCGGCCCCGGCGTGCTGCTGGCGGCGCTGCCGGTGCTCGCGTATCAGGGCACGCTCACGTTACTGGCGCACGTGCTGGCGAGCCACCTCCACGACCCGCTGCTGCTCGCCTCCATTCGCGTCACCGGCGGGCTGGTGGTGATGTGCATCGTCGTGGTCATCCTCGACCTACGAAAAGTCCCGTTGGCGAACTACCTGCCCAGCCTCGTTGTCGCGCCGTTACTCACGCACTGGTGGCGCTGAAGCTCGCGGCGCAGCTTTGAGCCGGAACCAGGCAGTTGGAAAACCCGAAGGGCTCACCGAGGCGCGATGGACACGGTGCAATGCACCGTTGTGACTCTGGCATCTGGGGGTCACGACTCGGGGTCCTGCCACGCGCCACCTCGCAGGTTGAAATCCTCGGTGTTCATCGCGTCTCGGTGGGCTGTCTGGGTATTCCAGTGGGCCAGCCCCGGGCGCAGGCCGAAGTGCCCCAACCACGCGCGGGTTCGTCTCCACCCCGCAGTGGCTACTTCGCAAACTCCACCGCGCGGGTCTCGCGGATGACGGTCACGCGGATCTGGCCGGGGTATTGCATCTCGTCCTCGATCTTGCGGCAGAGGTTGCGGGCGAGCGCGGTGGCCTGATCGTCGGTGAGGACTTCGGGCTGGACGAAGACGCGGAGTTCGCGGCCGGCTTGCACGGCGTAGCACTTGTCCACGCCGGGGAAGCTCAGACCGATTTGCTCCAGGTTTTCCAACCGCTTCACGTAGGTGTCCATCGACTCCGAGCGCGCGCCGGGGCGGCTGGCGCTGATGGCGTCGGCGGCGCTCACGAGAATGCCCCAGAGGCAGGTGTGCGGCACTTCGTCGTGATGTGCGGCGACGCCGTTGACGATGTCCGGCGCTTCGCCAAGGCGCTGGAGGAAGTCCGCGCCGATCTTCGCATGCGAGCCTTCCATGTCCTGCTGAAGGGCCTTGCCGAGGTCGTGGAGCAGGCCGGCGCGCTTGGCGGCGGGGACGTTCAAGCCGAGTTCAGCCGCCATCAAACCGGTCAGGTGCGCGACCTCGACGGAGTGGTCGAGGACGTTTTGCGAGAAGCTCATGCGGAACTTCAGCCGCCCCAGCACTTGCGCGATGTCCTCGTGCAGCGGCGGCACGCCCGCGCGGAAGATGGCGTCCTCGCCGGCCTTGCGCACGCTCTCCTCCATCTCCTCTTTCACCTTCGCAACGACTTCCTCGATGCGCGTCGGGTGGATGCGGCCATCGAGGATGAGCCGCTGCATCGCCTCGCGCGCAATCTCACGGCGGACGGGGTCAAAGCCGCTCAACACCACCGCGCCGGGCGTGTCGTCAATCAACACCGTCACGCCCGTCAGCGCTTCGAACGCGCGGATGTTCCGGCCTTCGCGACCAATGATGCGGCCCTTCAGTTCGTCGCCGGTCAGCGTGATGGTGGCGGTGGTGGTTTCGTGCGTGTGCTGCGCGGCGTAGCGCTGGATGGCGAGTGAAATGATGCGGCGCGCGGCGTCCTCGGCCTTGCTCTTCGCCTCGGAGAGGATGCGGCGGGAAAGCTCGTTGGCATCACGCAACGCGGCGGCTTCACAGTCTTTCAGCAACTGCGTGCGGGCGTCTTCAGCGGAGAGCTGGGCGACGCGGGCGAGCTGTTCGCGGCGCTCGCGGGTAAGGGCGTCGGTCTCGGCGCGGGCTTTTTCCAGACAACCCTCGCGGGTGTCGAGCGCGACCTGCTGGGATTGGATGTGCTTCTCGCGTTGGAGGAAACCTTCGAGCTGCGTGGTGATGAGCGTTTCCCGCTGAGCCAGGCGCTGCTCGGCGGCGGCGACTTCCTGCTGGCGCGTGACGTAAGCCAGCTCGGCCTGGCTGCGGAGCTTGATGGATTCTTCGTTCGCGACCACGCGCGCCTCGCGCAACAGCGACTCGGCCTCGCGCTTTCCGGTTTCCACTTCCGCCGCGCGCAGCTCGGAAATCTCCCGCCGCCGGACGCGCTCCTTGTAGCGCACGTAGGCGTAGCCGAAGGCTCCGCCGAGCAACACCCAGCCGGCTTCGGTGGGTCCAAACGCGGCGAAGAGGCTCATGCGGGGGAGGCGGGGATCCTAGGGCCACGGGCCACGAGGCAAAAGTCCAACGTCCAAAGTCCAAGGTCGTTAGCTCGCCGCACGGCGGACCGGCTGAACGACTTTGGACTTTGGACTATTGGACTTTGGACCATTTTGCTTTGTGTTCGCGGCTAATCCTGCTTCGCCACCAGCCACCGCGTCGACGTGACGACGGCGTCGAGCACGATGTCGTGTGGCTCGACTGGCACCTGAGCGACGACTTGGAAATCAAACGCGACTCCGACGGTGCGGCCTGGGAATCCCGCCAGCAGTCGGTCGTAATGTCCCTTGCCGCGCCCGAGACGATACCCGCGAGCGTCGAAGCCTAGCCCTGGCACGAGCGCCAAGTCCAGCCGGTTCATGGTCACGAGGGGACAATCAGCCGTCGGCTCGCCCACGCCGAACGGGCCGGTGACCAGTTCGCGCGCGAGTTCGCGAATTTGCACGGGCTCGTAGGCGTTCGTCGTCGCGTTGAAGCGCGGGAGGGCGAGGAGTTTGCCGGAGGCGATTACGTCGATGAGCAGCGGAGAGATGTCCGGCTCGCTGGGGAGCGGGAAGAAAAGCAGGACGGCGCGGGCGGTTTGCCATGAGGAAGAAGCCTTCACCCGAGCGCAAACTTGCGGAGAGGTAACGTCTCGCTCCGCCGGCGAGATACTTCTGAATCGAGCGCGAATCTGTTCGCGCAGAACAGATTTGGCGGTGCCGATCGACGAAGTCATTTGAGGCAGCACAACGATTAGCACGCTAGAAATATCCCCTTCAGCGCCCGCGTCTCAATGTCGTCTGGGATCGGGGTGATATTTGCAATGCTGTAGATAACATCAACACTCGTAAGATAACCTCGTTGGTCGCAGAGCAGTAGAAAGTTCAACTCGAACTCGTGATTTGTCTCGTATGCAAACTCGCAGAAAAGGCCCCGTCCGTCAGCGAGAGGGGGTGAAATCACTCCGCCGGGAAAATGCAGATCAAACGAGTGGCATCCGCAATCGCAGAGCGTGATGCTTGTGGCTGCCTCAATATGCTGCCGAACAAGCTCACGCTTGGGAAGGTCCACCGTCAGCAACAAAGCTAGCCAGCGTTTGTGGAATTCTTCTCGGGTGGGTATAACCAACGAGGGCATTTTCAGGCTGCGGACATTTTGGGCTCTTTCGCGGCTTCGGTTTGCTGCCGCCACTTCTCGACGCGTTCTTTGATTTTCTTCTCCACCCCTTGCTCGGTCGGCTCGTAGTAGCGGCGCGTCTCGGTCAGATAGTTTTGCGCGACGAAGTGGCCTTCGCCGTCGTGGGCATACTGATAGCCCGCGCCGTGGCCGAGCCGCTCCGCGCCTTTGTAATGCGCGTCGCGCAAGTGCTCTGGCACCGGCAGCGTGCGGCCGGAGCGCACGTCTTCGAGCGCGGCGTCAATGGCCTTGTAGGCGCTGTTGCTCTTGTTCGCCGTGGCGATGTAGATGGCCGCTTCCGCAATGGGAATCCGCGCCTCGGGCCAGCCGATGAACTCGGCGACTTGATGCGCGGCCTGCGCGAGCACCAGCGCCATCGGGTCCGCGAGGCCCACGTCCTCGGCGGCGCAGATGAGAATGCGGCGCGAGATGAAGCGCGGGTCTTCGCCGGCGTGAATCATCTTCGCAAGCCAATAGAGCGTCGCGTCGGGGTCGCTGCCGCGCATGGATTTGATGAACGCGCTGATGGTGTCGTAGTGCGCGTCGCCGTCGCCGTCATACACGATGGCCTTCTTCTGGATGCACTGCTCGGCCACCTCCATCGTGATGCGGATGGTGCCGTCGGTCTCGGGGGCCGTGGTGAGCGCGGCGATTTCTAGCGAGTTGAGCGCCTTACGCGCGTCGCCGTCGGCCACGCGGGCGAGGTGCTGCGCGGCTTCCTTCGCGATTTTGATTCTCAGGTAGCCGATGCCGCGCTCGGCATCCATCAGCGCGCGGGCGATGAGGTCGAAGAGGTCGTCCTCGGAAAGCGGCTTCAGCTCGAAAATCTGCGAGCGCGAGACCAGCGGCGAGTTGACGAAGAAGAACGGATTGTGCGTGGTCGCGCCGATGAGCCGGATGACGCCGCTCTCCACGTCGGGCAGCAGCACGTCCTGCTGCGACTTGTTGAACCGGTGGATTTCGTCCACGAAGAGAATCGTGGTCTGGCCGGTATTTTCGAGGCGGTTGGTCGCGCCCTGGAGCACACGCCGCATGTCCGCGACGTTCGACTCGACGCCGCTGAGGCGCTCGAACTTGCACTTGGTCTGCCGCGCGATGATTTGGGCGAGCGAGGTTTTCCCCGTGCCGGGCGGGCCGTAGAAGATGAGCGATTGCAGGCGGTCCGCCTCGATGGCGCGGCGCAGGAGCATGCCCGGCGCGAGGATGTGCTGCTGCCCGCAATACTCGTCGAGGTTGCGCGGCCTCATGCGCGCGGCGAGCGGCATGGCGGAGGCCGTGTCCACGTCCGCCGACTCCGACGGAGTCGCGGACGCGGGAGGCGTCTCGGTTAAGGCGAACAGGTCGTCGCGCGGCATGCCGGCGAACCTACCAGCGCGGCGACGGCGCGGGAAGGGCCGAGCGCGCGCGTTCAGGCCGGCGGGAGAAGACCGCGTCGTGTTGGAAGAGCGAAGCCCACTCCAGCGCGTCCGCGCGGTCAGCGGGCGTGCCGCCGTGCAATTCGTAGCGTCCGTCGCCGCGACGGTGCAAGGTGGCTTGGCCGAAACTCGCCACGGCTTCGAGGCGGTGGCTCCAGAGGGAGAGGATGTTTTTCACGCCGCCAGTCTGCGGGCGGCGGTGGGACAAGGGCTGTCCGTGGGAAAAATCATCGGGTGCCTCGCTATGGCGGAGTGCTTGGCGGCTGGCGATGCACGGACGAAGACGACCACCCTCTTCATGAACTTGGTAGGGCCGACCTGCGGTCGGCCTCGTTATCCAGTCAGTCCGACGCGGCCGTGCACAGTTGCTACCGGGTTCACGGGCGCAATCGCGGCGATTGGCCGACCGTTGGTTCTTGCCCTTTCCCACTCTCCCACCCTCAAACCGAGACCGCCGCCGTCTCGCAGGTCTTGTCCCCGCAGCCGCAACTGCCCGGTTCCTGATCGGCGAAGTCGTGGCCTTCCCAGTTCGGATCGAGGCCGAGGTCTTTGAGCATCTGGAGGTCTTTTTCCACGGACTGGTTCAGGGTGGTGAGGTAATTGCCCACCATCAGCGCGCTCGCGCCCGCCGCGAAGATCATGCTCTGTAGATCGCGGAGGTTCACGGTGCGGCCGCCGGCGATCATGATTTCCTGCCGGGGCAGCACGAAGCGGAAGCAGGCGATGGTCTTGAGAATTTCCATCGGCGGCAGCGGCGTGAGCTTCGCGAAGGGCGTGCCGGGGATGGGGTTGAGGATGTTGATCGGGCAGACGTTCGCGCCAATCTCGCGCAGGGACAGCGCGAGATCGCAGCGGTCCTCGCGCGTCTCGCCCATGCCAATAATACCGCCGGAGCAAATCTTGATGCCCGCCTTCTTCAGGTAACCGATGGTTTCGAGCCGGTCGTCGAAGGTGTGCGTGGAGCACGTCTGCGGGAAGAAGCGACGGGAGCTTTCGAGGTTGTGGCCGTAGCACTCGAGGCCGGCGGCCTTGAGGCGGTCAGCGACCTTCTGGGTCTTAATGAGGCCGAGGGAGGCGTCGGGGCGGGACTTGCCGCTGGCCTTCATCTCGCTGATGCGGTCGCAGACTTCGTCGAGCATCGGGCCTTCGTTCAGCCCGCGCCACGCGGCCACGAGGCCGACGGCGGTCACTTTGTTGAGCGCCGCCTCGTCGAGCGCACTTTGCACCGGCTCGGGGTCCACGAAGCCGTAGCGCGGCGAGGTGGTCTGGTAGTGGGCGGACTGCGCGCAGAAGCTACAATTCTCCGAGCACGCGCCGGCCTTGGCGTTGACGATGGAGCAGAGATGAATCTTGTTGCCCTTGTAGCGCTCGCGGATGCGATTGGCCCAGGCCATCAGCTCGAAGATGTCGGCGGTGTCCTCCAACTGGAAGAGCCACAGCGCCTCCTCGCGCTCGATGCGTCCGCCGTTGAGCACGCGCTGGCCCAGCACGGAAAGACGGTCGTGAACATTGGCGTCAAAGGAGTTCGGTCGCATGGTTGACAGGATTAAGGAAGGCACCGGGCAAGGCAAGCGCGGCGTTGGAGGAGAGGAGGCAGGATGCAACTCACTTTCTTGCAGAGCAACTTAGGCGCGGTGAGTTCGCAGCCGGCGAGCCGGCGAACGCTTTCACCCGCACCCCGCACCCCGCACCTCGCCGTCGGGCTCCCGCACGCCACAGACTCTCGGCGGCGCGCGCCCTACCAATACGGGTTTAGGGGCTGAAATCGCGGGGCTTCGGGCCGTTGGGCCTCTCCATGCGCAGCTAGCGGGCCGTAGAAATCGCCCCTAAACCGCTGCCTGTCGGGTGCACCACAAAGGCAGGGCGAGGAACGGTTCGGCTGCTCCCCCCTTCGTGTCCTTCGAGTCGTAGCCGGAACAATTCCATTGAAACCCCCAAGGCACAAAGAACACGCAGGCCAGGCAAGGGAAGCTGAGGTTTGGCGAAGGTGGGGAAACTGCACCAACCGTTGCGGCTGCAGCCCCGCTTCCGCGCCTGTTCTTCGTGTCCTTGGTATCGTTGTGGTTCAAGCCAACGGCATCGTTCCGGCTAAGTGGTTCGTCATCCACCTCGCTGGTGCGCTTGGCTGGCGGTTGGACAAAGGCGAGGTTTACTGCTTGCCGATGCACCAGAGTGCTTGGTGCGTGCGGATGAGCAGTTCGCCGTTCGACGGAACGATGGAACTGTTCGAGCGCTCCCCGAGCGGGTTCGCCGCGAGCAGCTCGAACGTGGGACTGGCCTTGAAAACAAAACAATCGCCGCCCTGCGTGATGGTGTAGCACTTACCGCCGGCCAGCAGCACGCTGCTCCAGTTCGCGCCGGTGGCGGACGCGCCTTTGAGTCGCTCGTTCCAAACCTCCTTGCCGGTCTCGAGGTTCAGGCACATCGCTGTGCCGGGGTCGTTGTGGATGTAGAGATGCCCCTCGTGAATCACGCCGGAGCCGATGCGCTGCGGCGAGCGGGGGTGATGCCAGAGGCGCTTCGACTCCGTCACGTCGCCCGCCCCGCCCGCCCGGACGGCCAGCGCCGAACCCCCGAAGCCGCTCATCGCCACCACGATGTCACCAGCGTGAATCGGGGAGGTGTAAACCAGCGGCGTCAACCCTGTGGAAGTCCAGCGTTCCTTACCCGTCGCGGGATCCAGCGCACAGAGACGGCCCGGCCACGACATGAGGAGCGAATCGCGCCCACCTTCGCGAATGACCGGCGGCGTGGTCCAGGAGCCGAGCCACTTGCCGCGCGGAGCAGCCTTCTTGTCGGCAGGCGCGTCCTTGGGGGCGGGCGGGGGACCACCGGAGTCGCCGCCGGGTTCCTCGTTCTTCCAGACCGTCTTGCCGGTCTGCTTGTCCACGGCGAGGAGGTAAGTCGTTTCACCTGGACCGAAGTTGAGGAAGCAGAGGTTGCCATGCAGCACCGGCGAAGCCGCATTGCCCCAGATGTGAATCTGCCGCCCGAGGTCGGTGCGGGACCACAACTCCTTGCCGCTAAAATCGTAGCAGAACAACCCGTCGCTCGCGAACGACACGATGACCCGTTCGCCGTCCGTCACCGGCGACGCCGAGCAATACGGGTTCGTCCCATGCGTCGGCTCTTTCTCCTTCGTGGCGACGCCGGACTCCCAGAGCTGCTTGCCATCGGCGCGGTTCAGGCACCGCAGCGTTCGGCGGTTGCCAACCGGCTGCGTGATAAAGATGCGGTCGCCCCAGACGATGGGCGTGGAGTTGCCAGCCTCCGGCAGCGGCACGCGCCAGCGGATGTTCTCGGTCTTGTTCCATTGCACCGGGAGGTTCTGCTCCGAAGAAATGCCGTCGCCGTGCGGGCCGCGCCAGGCGGGCCAGTTCGCGGCGGAAGCCGGCAGGGTGACGAGGAGCAAAGCGGTGGCGAGCGACGGAAGGACTAGGGAGAATTGAGGCTTCATGGCAACGAGCAGGGCAGACGCGACGGGACGGAACAGGGTTCAACAATTCTCCCCTCGCACTTGCCCGTGGACGCCACCGCCCGGCGGAAATAGTCTCCGCCCACAACATGAGCAGCCACGCGCCGCAACTCAGCCCGCAGGCCAAGGCCAACATCCCCACGCACGTCGCCATCATCATGGACGGCAACGGCCGCTGGGCCAAGCAGCGCGGCCTCCCGCGCGTCGAGGGCCACCGCAACGGCGTCGAGTCCGTGCGGGCCACCGTCCGCGCGTGCGGCGAGATCGGCATCAAGTATCTCACGCTCTACGCCTTCTCCGTCGAGAACTGGAACCGCCCCAAGGACGAAGTGGACACGCTGATGAAATACCTCGCGCGCTTCCTGAAGAACGAGATCGGCGAGCTGAACCGCAACAACGTCCGCCTCGAAGCGGTCGGGCAAATCTACCGCCTGCCGGAGTTCGTGCAGGAGCAACTCGCCAAGTCCAAGGCCGCGCTGGCCAAGAACACCGGCCTCACCCTCATCCTTGCTCTCAGCTACGGCGGCCGCACGGAGCTCATCGAGGCCACCCGCGCCATTGCGCAACAGGTCAAGGCTGGCCAACTCGACCCGGCGGAAATCAACGAGCAGGTCATCGCGCGCAACCTCTACACCCACGCCTATCCCGACCCCGACCTCCTCATCCGCACCAGCGGCGAGCTGCGCGTGAGCAACTTCCTGCTCTGGCAGATTTCCTACGCCGAGTTTGTGGTCACGCCCACGCTCTGGCCGGACTTCCGCAAGCCGCAGCTCTACGAGGCGCTCGAGGAATATACCCAGCGCCACCGCCGCTTCGGCGCGCTGTAGTCGAGGAGGCATCGGGGCGGACGCCAACGGCGCTCGAACGAATCCGCCTCCTTGCCACGGCGGCTGCCCAGCTCAATACGCCTCCGCCTCACTCAGACCCTCGGGGCGCTCGCTGCCGCCGAAGAGGTGGATGCCGAGCACCGTCGTCTTCGGCGCGGTCACCGGGAAGAGGCGCCAAAACTGGTCGCTGCCCACGGCGGTCGCGAGCAACTCGCCCGCCTCGTTCTCCTTCGGGTCGAAGCCGGAGAAGACGGCGAAGTTCGCGCTCACGGCGGACTGACGGTTCACCCGCTCGTAGGTCGCCACGAGGCGCAGCGGCGTGGGCTTGCCGAGGTCCACGGTGAGCCACGCGCCTTTGTAGTTCGGCTTGCCGCTCACCCAGTCAGGCAGCTTGCCGTTACCGAAGCGCCGACCATTCAGCGCGGTCATCGGGTCGGCGCTGGGCTTGAGATACGGGCCTTTCACTTGGTCGGGGTCGGGATTGAAGACGTAAATCTTCGCCTCCTTCACCTTGCCGGACGCGCCGCCCGCGTCGATCAAGTCATCGAGGTTCAACTCGCCGCCACCCTTCGCGGCCTTCGGTGACGCAGCGGCCAGCGGGTCGCCGGAACCACCGGCGGGCGCGACGTAGAGCTTGTTTCCGCCCGGCCACTTGAAGCTCCACAGCGAGCACTCGGCGACCTCCAGCAAACCCTCCGCGCTCACTGTGACCTTCACGCCCGGCCCGCGCACCGGGAGGTCCACGATGCGGAACTGCGGTGTCGGCAAATCGAGCGTGAACTTCTCCGGCCCGTCCGCCCCGGTGGTGGTGATGGTCGTCTCGCGGTTCGCCTCGGGGCGGCGATAGACGAGGTGGAGGAAGAACTCGCCCTCCGCCGCGCCAGCACTCAATTCGATGGGCGTGGTGATGGGGAAGAACTCGCGTCCGAACGCCGCGCTCCCCTGCCCTACCGGCTTCCACGCGGCGACCTGCTTCGCGCCCAACTGCGCCTGGGCCAGCACGAGCGTGCCGGGGTCGCGCACCTCCAGCGGGGGCGCGGGGCGATGCACGTTCGCGGCGGGCTGCACCGGATGCTTCACGCGGTCGGCGACAGTGGCGAGGTTCACGCGGCGGGTTTCCTTGCCGGTGCGGTCGAGGTGGATGAGTTCGCCGATGTTGTTTGCCACGAGCACCTCGTTCGCGCGCGTGGTGGCGAGCTGCGGGTTCTGGCCACCGCTGGCGAAGGTCCACTGCTTCGCGCCGTCCGGGGCGAAGACGAGCACCTCGCCATCCGCGCACGCGGCGAAGACCAGCGTGCCGTCCGCGCTCACGCCGCCGGCCACGATGGACTCGGACGTCGCGACGCGTGCGAGCTTCCCGCCGCTTGCGATGTGCAGTGCGTCGCGGAAGGCCCACGCCGCCACCGTGCCGCTCTCGGAAATCCAGACACCGACGCCGTTGGGCGGTCCGCGTCGTGAATCTTTGCGGTTCGTGGCCTCGTAAATGGATTCGCGCAGCACGACTTTGCCCGATTTATCCACCAGCATGATGGTGCCCTGGTAGTCCGCGAGCGCGGTGAAAGCGCCGTCCTTGCTCACGGCGGCAAAACCAGAAAGCGCGGCGAAGGCAGAGCTGCTTCCGCCACTGGCGCGCAATCCCCAGATTCGCTGACCTGTTCGGGCGTCCACGAGCGTCGCCTCGCAGCCGACGGGCGAGGGCGAAGTCACGCCCATGCCGCCGAAGCGCGGGCGGGTGTCCATCGTGAAGAAGACGTGGCGGCTGTCGGGCGAGAACGTGGTGCCGACGGGGAAGCGTGGGTTGCGAACCTCGAAGCGGTTCTTTACGAAGGACAGGTCGTTGTAGGCGACGCTGCTCGGAGCGGCGAGCTTGCCCAGCAACACGCTGGCGCGGCGACCGAAGGCGTAGCTCTCGCCGTCGGGAGCGATGCGGACGCTGGCTTCGTGGTCGGGCGGAAGGTCGTGGGTCTCGCCGGTGTAGGCGATGACTTCGCTCGCGAGCGTGCCGTCGGGGGCGAGGGCGCGGAGGGTCAGCTCGTGAGCGTTCTCGAAGTGCCAGGCTTTGTCCTTGGCGGTTCCGCGCGCGGTGAGCGTCCAGACGCGGCCTCGGTCGTCCATGCGGGCTTGGGCGATGACGCCGGCGTCGTCAGCAACAGTGGCGGTGACACGACCGGCTTCGTCCACGAAGGCGAGGGTGTCGGCCTTGCCGTCGAGGAAGACGGCGGCCTGGCCGCGCGCGTTGGCGAGAAGTTTGACGGTGCGCTGGAGCGGGGTGAAGTCGCGCAAGGGCGTGGCGACGGGTTGGGGAGTAACGAGGCCGGCTAGACGAACAGAGCGTTCTCCCTCACCCCTGCCCTCTCCCGCTGGGAGAGGGAGAGACGCTCCCCGCGCTGGGGCGGAGTCGGGCGTCTTCGGATTGGCGGCGAGTTCCGCCAGCTTCTCCGCAGCTTTCTCCAGGCCCGCCACGTCGTTGCCCACCAGCGCCGCGACTTGTTTGCCGGTGGCGAAGGGACTGAAGCAGACGACCACGCGGCCTTGGGCGCGGCCGGGGGCGTTGGGCGAGTTCATCCACGGGGTCACGGCGCGGAGGCTCTCGGCGAGCAGGCCGCCGCTGAAGACGACACAGTCCGCGCCCACCATGAAGAACGGGCCGTCTTCCGCGTAGCCGCCGCGCTCGGGGACGTGCGCGCGCTTCACCTTGTCAATGAACGGAACCAAGTTGCCGCGCCAGCCCACCATCTGTCCGGCGGCGACGAACTGGAGCCGCGCAACGTCGTCCGGTTGCGGATACCAACGGACGGGGATGGTGTCGAAATCCTCGCCGCGCAACTGCCACAGCCGCGCGCGCTGGCCGGCGGCAGCGAGGCGCTCGACGAGCTTCTTCGCGGCGGGCAGGAGCGTTTTCTGTCCGGGTTCCAGGATGACGAGCTTTTCGCCGGTGCGGCGCGTGAAGGCGCGGAGGTGGGGTTCGTTGACGAGGTGGACTTCAGGCACTGAAGACAAGTGTTCAGTGTTCAGTTTCCAGTTTTCAGTGGGCGGCCAAGTGAGTTTCTCGGTCGTGGTCAGGCCGGTGAGTTGTTCTTGGAGGGTGAGCTGCCACTGGCCGGGTTGGGCGAGGGAGCCGAGATGGAAGCGGGCTTCCTCGCCAGCGGCGCGGTAGAGCGTGGAGTGGAGCGTGCCGGCGGGGTCGCGGAGTTCGAGGCGGAGTGGGACGGGGCCGAGGTCAGTGCCGGTGGAGGAGCGGACGGTCGCGGTGACAGTGGCACCGTTCCCCCTCACCCCGGCCCTCTCCCCGAGGAGAGGGAGGGACGCGGTCCGCGTTGGGTTGAAGCTGACCTGCGCGGTCAGGGCGGCGGGCGCGGTGCGGTAGCAGGCGAACACGGCGACTGGCTCGGTCACGAGGTCCACGGCCACTTCGGTGCGACCGCTCGCCGGGGTAGTCTTGAGCGGCTCCTGCGTCACGAGGTTGCGCACGGTCCAGCCGGTGCCTTCGAGCGAGACGGGGAGCGCGGCGGTGGGTTCGAAGTGGTTTGAGTGCTTGCCCTTCGTATCGGCGATGACGACGGCGTAGCGAACGGGGCCAGCTTCGAGGCACAGCACGAACGCGCGGTCAGGGTCGGTGGTGGCGAGCGGGGCGACGCCGGTTTGCGCGACGGCGGCGGTGAGCGGGGCACGCCAGTTGTCGGCGAACTCCTTCGCGAGGTTCGCGTGCGAGTCAGCGGTGAAGCCACCGAGTTCCCAGAGCTGCTTCACGGCGGGGGTGAGCTTCGTCGCACCGGCAACGTCCACGAGGCAATCGCCGGTGAGCAGCACCTTGCCGCCGCGTTGTTGGAAGGCGGCGATGGACGCGACGAGTTCAGTTTCCAGCGGCTGTTGCTGGCGCACGAGGAAGAGCACTTTCACGGCGGCGGGGATGCCTTTCTCCACGGCCACCACGTCGTCCACGATGACGGGTGCGCAGCCGAGGCGCGTGAGGTGGCTATAGAGCGCGTGATAGACGTATTGCGCGTGGCCACCGGCGAAGACCTGCTGCGACGCGGTGCTGAGAATGGCGAAGCGGTTGTCCGACTGCGCGCGGGTGGCAATGGCTCCGAACTGCGTGACGAAGGCGAGGCCCTTCGCGCGCCGGGCGAGCACGGCGGGGCCGGCGTCCTCCTGCATCGGCACGCCCGCGCCCGCGACGCCGCGCGCGAAGGCGTGGAGCAGGCTCTTCATCGAGCCTTCGGGTGACGTGCCCCAACTGGTGGTGAGCCACACGGGACGCTCGGGAGCGTTGCCGCGCGCCCAGTCGGTGGTGAAGCCGGCGGAGAGCGGCCAATCGCCGAAGTCGGTATAGGTGCCGTAGAAGCTCGCGGCCATATCGCCGAAGAGCGAGCGCGTGCGTTTGAGGCCGTCGTGGCCGGCGTTTTCGAGCAGCAGGCATTGGGTGTCGGGGCGGACTTCGCGGACGGCGTCGTTGTAAAGTTTGTTGTGCTGGCCCCAGCCGAAGTCTTGCTGGGCTTTCCAATTGGCGACGGCGCGGCGCTGGAGTTCGAGGGCCTTGGCGCGGGCGGCGGGGTCGGGGGAAAACTTGTTGTCGGCGTGGAACTGGCGCTCCTCTTTCGAGAGCGAAGTGAAGCCGGCCTTCACCAAGTTTTCGCCAAGCGCGCGGTTGCGGTCGCCGACATGGGCGTCGGTGGGGACGCCGCCTTCGGAGTAGCCGCCGAGCTGCGGGAACCACGAGTAGTTCACGCCCCACGCGGAGGGATAGTCGGCGGTCTGCTGCGTGTAGAGCTGGAGCTTGCGGACCATGCGGTCAACGGTCGGCGCGTAGCTGTGGTGGTAGGAGAGGGACTCCAGATAGAGCCCCTCGCCGCGCATCGGCGTGAGGTCGGCGGAGCGGAGGCCGTGGCGGAGGAGGCGTTCGAGGAGAAGGTCGTTCTCGGCGCGCTTGAGGCGGGCCTCGGGCGGGCCGACGCCGGCTTGCGAGAGAGACGGCATGGACGTGTCCAGATAGCTGCGGTGGCTTGAAGCGGCGACCATTTGCACGCCGGCGTCGGCGAGGAGTTTCAAGCCAGCGTCGTTCGTGGGCCACTGGCCGGTGCAATGGCTCGTGGTGTGGGTGAAGAAGGAACTGCGCGGCTCCCACGGGACGATGGTGACGGGGATGCGCGCGGACTTCGCAGCGCCGGACTCGACCCAGAGCTCGTGGTCGCCGGGCGGGAGGTCGGCAGCGCGGAGGGTGAAGGCGCGGGAGTCGAAGTCGGGGAGCGCGACGGCGGGGAGCGTGAGGATGCCGAGGGCGAATGGAGCGCGGACGTCCACGTCCCCAGCAGCGGTTCGGCGGACGGAAGAAACTGCGGACGTAGGCGTCCGAGCTCCCAGCATCAGCTTCGCCTCGCCGCCCGCGAAGCCATGCGGAGCGAGCACGGTGAAGAGCGGCTCCTCGTGCGGGGCGAAGACGGCGCGGCCACGGTGGGAGACGAGCCAGAGCTGGTTCGCGGGCTGCGGCGTGGCGGAGGTGGTGGCGGTGGATTTCACCAAGCGCCGCAGGCCTTCACTGGTCACGGTGACGCCGGTTTCCGGCGACGCTTTCTCCACCTTGCCCAGCGCGGAGAGCGTGAAGTCGCCGAAGCTCGACTGGTAGCGGACGCCGACGGGGAGCCAGATGACGAGCGGGTTGAAGGCGGCGGCTTCGCGGAGCAGCGAGTCCTTGCCGGACTGGAGCGTCACGCGCACGGGCACGGGCGCGCCGCGCTCATCCACACCGTCGAAGCGCACGGGGGCGCAGCGGATTTGCACCTCCTCGCCGACGATGCGGAGCGCGGGGTGGTCGGACCGGAGCTGGCCGCCGTCGAGGGCGAGCGGGAGGTCGCCGGGCGTGAGAACGAAGCGGCCGGACTCCAACTTGCGTCGGCCTTCGAGGGGATAGGTGAAGGTGAGTTCGGTCAGCGGGCCGTTGGTGACTTGCTTCGGCGCGATGATTTCATCCCCGCCCAAGCGGACGCGGACGGGCGCAGTGTGCGCGGCGGTGAAGGCGGGGATGCGCCGCCAGAAAAGGCGCGGGGCGAGCGGTTGCTTCGGGTCCGCCGCGTCCACGAAGCGGAAGAGCGTGCCGCTGGGGCCGTCGCCCTTGAGGAGCGAGTCGAGGTCGTCGAGGGACCTGTCGGGAGTGGACGGCTTCTTGGCGGAAGGAGTTTGGGCTCCCATGTCCAAGCCGCACAGAAGCAGGAGCAGGCCGAGAAGAGGGGTGAACCAGTTGTTACTTCTCTTCCTTCTTCGCCGCGCCGCCGAGGGTGATATCAATGCCATAGGTGAGCGTGAGGTCTTGGTGGGCGCGACCGGCCCACGAGCTGTTCAAGTGGACTTTGCAGACGGTCTTGAGCGTGCGGATGGCGGCTTCCTTGTCGCCCTTGGCGGCGTAGTGCCCGGCGATTTTGTATTGGGCCTCGGGGGCGGCGCTCTTGAAGAAGTTGAGCACGCCCACCAGCGTTTGGATGGAGGCGTCGTGCTGCTTCATCGCACCCTGGCACTCGGCGATGCGGAAGAGCGAGAGCGGCTCGCGCTGGGATTGGTTGTAGCAAGCAATGGCTTCGGGGTATTTGCCGGTCTGGCGGAAGACTTCGGCGAGCCGCCACTGAATGGCGTCGGATTGCTTCGGGTGCTTGTTGAGCATGGCCTGGTAGGCCTCGATGCAGCTCTTCCAGTTGTTTTCCTCACCGTAGGTTTCGGCGATTTCGGTGTCGGCGACGTATTGGTTCTTGAGGTCGCGATAGACGAGGCGGGCCTCGCCGCGCTTGCCGCTGGCGCGCAGGTAGGCGGCGTATTCGCCTCGAAAGGTGTCGTTGTCCGGGAACTTCTTGGACAGCGCGGCGAACCGCGTCGTGGCCACCGGGGTGTCGCCAGCGTAGGCATGGATGCGCGCGCACCAATGCTCCAGCGCGGTCTTCTCGTCGGGAGTGGCCGTGGGTTGCTTTTCGATGAAGGCGACGGCGTTGGTCGCGATGGTGGTGCGGAGCTTCGAGCCTTTCTCGCCATAGAAGGTTGGGATGTGGTGTCCGTGCATGGCGTCGGCGGTCCACTGGGCAAAGACGAGCAGGGCGTCTTTCTTCCGCACGCCGTCCACAAGCGCGAAGGCTTCGGGCGTCTTCTTCTCCACGAGCCGGTGCATGACGACGCGGTGCTGCGCCGTGTTGTGCAGGTTCTGCGGGTCAGCGTAGCTGCCGGTGGCGAGGAACTCCATGTGGGGCACCCATTTCTCGGTCTTGCCCAGCCGCCAGTAGATGGTGCAAACCTCGCTGCGGGCGTAGGCCCCGAAGTCGTTGGTCGGCCACTTGGCGATGACCTTCTCGAAGGCCTTCACGGCCTCCTCGGAGTCGCCGGTCTGGGTCTGGCAGACGCCGATGGAATACTGCGCGCTGCCGGCATCAATCGCATCGGGGAAGTAGTCAATGACGTTGCGGAACTCGCCGATGGCGGCGTTGACCTGGCCGAGTTGGCGGGTGCATTCCGCAAACATGAGCTGCGCGTAGGAGGCGACCTCGGACTTGGTGTGGAGCTGGAGGAAGAGCTCGTATTCGGAACGCGCGGACTTCCAGTTCTTCTGCTCGGCGTAACGCTCGGCACGGGTGAGCTGGTGGCGCTCCTCCTCGGTGAGGCGGGTCCAGCGGTCGGCGGCGAGGCGGGCGTCAACCGATATGGCCGACAGCAGACCACAGAACAACAAGGGGAGAAGTAGGCGATGTTTCATGCGCTTGGCTGACTAGCAGAGGTTTTCAGCCACAGATGAAACGCAGATTGAACACAGAGGAAGCGCCGCCACTTCCTCCGTGTTCGATCCGTGTTTCATCTGTGCGTATCTGTGGCTCCAAATTCGGGTTCACTTATCCACTTCCGTGGCCAGCACGATGGCGGCGTCGCACTGGTTAATGATGTCCATGAGCTTCACGGCGCTGCCGTATTCCACGCCGCGGTCGATGTTGATGATGACGGCGCGATCCTTGGTGCCGGCAAGCTTGGCGGTGATACCGGCCTTGAGCTGGTCCCAAGTGGTCTTTTCGCCGTTGAGGAACACGTCCTTCTGCATGTTGAGCTGGACGGAGACGCTTTTGCTGTCAGCGCTCTTGGCGGTCGAGGCCTTGGGCAGCTTGAGGTCGATACCTGTGACGTTCACGAAGGTGGTCGCGACCATGAAGATGATGAGCAGCACGAGGCTGATATCAATCATCGGGATGAAGTTGATGGCCGCTATCGGCTCGTCCGAATCGTCTTGGACATCCATTGCCATAAGCGTGCTCCTAGGGTCGGGGGGTTACTTCTTCGCCGTCACGGGAGCGAGCTGCGCGCGCAGATCGCGGTAGGCTTGGAAGGCCTGCGATTCCAACTCCAGCGCCATGTTCGAGATGGCCTTGCTGAAGTAGTTGTAAAACATCAGCGCCGGGATGGCGACGAGCAGGCCGGTGGCGGTGGAAACCAGCGCTTCCGAAATGCCCGCCGCGATGACGCTCGGCCCGCCCATGCCTTGCGTGGCGATGTCCGAGAAGGCGGTGATGATGCCTTTACAGGTGCCGAACAGCCCGACGAACGGTGAGATGGACGCGATGGTGGCGAGTATGGGTAGGTATTGTTTCAAGCGAGCCATCTCGCCGCGCAGGGTGAGAACCATCACGCGCTCGGCGTCGGCGCTCTCGGCGTCGCGACCGGACGCGGCCTCGGCGAGAATCATCGCGGCGAGCGGCGACTCGCTCTGCCGACAGTGCTCCAGCACCTGGTCGTATTGCTTCTTCTCCAGCAATTCCTTGACGGAATCGCGCAACGACTGCGTGGCGATACGCACCTGCTTGAAGAAGGCCAAGCGCTCAAGCACCACGCCAATGCTGACGACCGAGAGCAAAATCAACGTGGCCATCGTCATGCCACCCGCAACAATCCATTCCCACAACATAGGTTTCTCTTTTAGTTAACGGTTATCTGACGTGTTCTGAATCAAATCTGCGGCAAGCAAATCGGGACGCAGGCTCACTTCTTCCCCCCCTTGCCTTCCAACATCATCTTCCACTCGCTGTAGCCAGCCATCGCTTGCGCGAGGATGTTCACGCCGAGCTGATAAGCCTGCTCCGCCGACTCCGCGCTCGTGCCGCCGTGCGTGTCCTTCCACGCGTCCGAGATGGAGCCCTGGTGGTAGAAGGCCACCCAGCGGCCGTCCTTCTTCCAGCCCAGCGCGCGCGTGCCGCTGTGCGCCCAGAGCGGCGGCGCGCCATCGAGCGGATACGGCGCACGGTAAATCGGGTCGTCATCGGGAATCTCCACCGGCGCGACCTCCGGCAGCACTGTCTGCATGAACCGCATAAACACGCTGTGGAACTGGTTTCCGCCGTTGTCCGCGAAAATCATTCCTCGATTCTCCAGCAGGTAACTCCGCACCGCCTTCACCTCGCGCGGGTCGAAGCGGAAGGCGTAGCTGCCCACCATGAACACCACCGGCGGCGCGCGCCCCTTCACGTAGCGGCCCAACTCCGCCAGCGTCACGTCCTGCGGGATGGTCGAGACCGGCATCTTGGCGCGCCGGCCAAACTCCTTCGTGAGGTTCTCATCCGCGCCGTTGCGCATGTTGAAATCCCAGTTGCCGCCTTCGTAGCGCACGCGCACGAAGATGAAGCGCGCGCCCTCGCGACCCATCGCATAGCCCGCCGGACCCGCGCCTTCGCCTTGGCCGATTTTGTATTCGTTGGCGGTGACTTCCTTGAGGTTGAGCGGCGTGAGTTCGAGCGGCGGCACCTCGAAGACGACCGAGCTGTTCGGGTTCACCAGCACGCGCTTCCGCTGGACCTTCTTCACCTGCACCTTCATCTGCTTAATCATCGCCTTGGGCTTGCCCGAGCCTTTGACGAGGTCGTAGGTCTTCTTGCAACCGGGGATGAACATCGGCACCACCAGCATCAGCAGCAGGCCGACATGCCCGAGGAACGAACCCGCGATGTAGCGCCGCAACCGCCCGTGCTTTCCCTGCCAATAAGCCGCATCCCGCCGGAAGGGATTCCAGACGCGCGCCACAGGCTGGGGCTGAACTGACATCGAAAACTAGCTATTGGCCACAGATGGAACACAGACGGAACACAGATGAAGCCATGCTCCGTGACGTTCCGATGCGGATGAATCCAATCTGTGTTTCATCTGTGTTCCATCCGTGGCTAAGAACACTGCGCGGCTCACTTCAAATCCTTCAGCAAGTCATCGTTCTTCGAGGAGAACGGGCTTTTCGGCAGCTCGCCGGGCTTGGCGACCTTGTCTATCCCGAGAATCTTCTCGGCATCGGCTTGGCGGTTGGTGTTGGCGGGCGCGGGGGCCTCGGGCACAGCAGCCGTTTTGGTGGGCGCGGCGGGCGCGTTCGTCGCGGCGGCGGACGCGGGCGGGGCGTTGGTGTTGGCCTTGGCGTCCTCGGCCTCCTTCTTCTTCAAGGCGGCTTCTTCGAGGGCGGCTTTGGCCTTACTCGCCTCCTCCTTCTTCATGTGCCCCCAGTAGCTGAGGCCGCAGAGCGCAGCGATGAGCAGGGCGTGAATTACGGCGCTCACGCCAGTCCACTTCCACAGGATTTTCAGCGGCACATTGCCGCGCACGTTTTCAGGTTTCGGTTGCATCGTGTTCAAGGAATGCCGTTCAAGGAAAAGGCGTTTATAAGGAGGGCAGGAGAGCAGGAGGGAAGCACGGAAGGCGAGGCGTTAATCCCTCCTGCATTCCTGCTCTCCTTATAAAAAACTCCTCCTCCTAGTTTCATTGCGCCACGTCGCGGTCCGCGATGTTCACCATCTCGGGCAGCACCAGTTTGCCGCGCGCGAACTTCGCCGCGTCGCTCTCCGGGTAATCCCACGTCGCGCGCTTGTAGCGGCGGTAAGCGAATTCGAGCTGCCCGCCGCTGCGATACGACTCGCCCGACCAGAAGATAGCGTCCGGGCGGAACTTGCTGCGCGGGTAGTTCTCCACCAGCAGGTCGAACTCCTTACCCGCCTTGCCGAACTGCTCGGCCTTATACCAGCACTGCGCCGCGCGGAAGAGCATCCGCTCGGCCCACTCGTGCGTCGGGAAGCGCTCGACGAACTTCTTCGAGACCTCCGCCGCCGTCGGGTATTCCTTCTTGTTGTAGAAATATTCCGCGATGCGCACGACGACGTTGGCGACCAACGGGTTCTCCGGCCAAGTGTAGGCGAGCGTCACGTATTCGGCGCTGGCTGCGTCCATGTCGTTCTTCTCCTCGTGGCACTGGCCCAGCTTGTATTGCGCGTCCGGCGCGAGCGGGTGGTCGGAGTGGTTCTGGACGATGCGCTTGTAGTAGCTGATGGCCTCGTCGTGCTTCTTCAGCTCCTGCGCGAACTGCCCGAGCAGATAGTCCGTGCGAGCCTCGTATTGCTTGCTCGGGTAGTCGTTGCTGAGTTCCTTGAGCAACTGCATCCCCTCGTTCAGCGCGTTGGTCGCCTGCGGCAACTGCTTCAGCGCGCGGAAGTTTTTGAACAGCTCGAAGTAAGCCTCCGCCATACGGAACTGCGACTCGATGGCGACCTTCTCCGTCGCATACTTCTTCTCGAAGACCAGCAAGTTGCCGTCGGTGCCCTTCACCACGTTGATGGTCTTCTCGAACTTCGCCGTCGCGTCCGTCTTGCTCGCGTAAGTGAGCGTCACGGCGTCGCCGAACCACGCCTCCATCTTGTCGTCGCCGGGCATCGGCTTCTCCCCGGCCACCAGCAGGAAACTGCCGCTGAACTCGCCGCTGTGGCTGAGTGTTTCCATCAGCTTCACGGTGAATTTCTCGCCGCGCGGCGTGGCGAACGACACGTCCACGCTGTCCCGCTCGGGCGTCGCGTCGGCGGTCAAATCCTTCACCACGACGAACACCTTGTCGCCGATGTAGAGGTTCGTGACGGGCTTGTCGTAGCCGCTGTCGGTGAACTCGACGCTCGCCGGCACCGCCAGCCGCGCCTGGTCCTTGAACTCCTTGCCCTGCGCCTTGTAGGTCACGGTGATGACGTCCTGGCCGTTGAGGTTCAGCACGGGCACGACGTTCGCGAGCTGCTGTTCCTGCTGCACGCTCGGGTTGCGGCGGGCGGCGAGCGTCCGGGTGTCGCCCGGCTCCAGCACGATGGTCGGCGGCGAATCCTTGTCGCCCAGGTTCATGAAAATCTGGCCGACGAAGCGCCCCAGCTCCAGCGCGTCGTCCACCACTTTGCGCTTGGCCAGCTTGCCGCCGGCGATGTCGGACAGCGGGCAAATCACCTCGATGGTGCTGCCGCCGGAGGTCGTGAGCGTGGCCTTCACCTCGCTGAAGGAATCCTTCGCCGCACCGGGGTCAATGATTTCAAACGTCAGCGGCGGCCGGAAGGCGACGGGCTTGATGGCTGGCGCGTTGGTGTCAATCGTCGAGGTGAACTCGAACACCTCCAAGCCAGCCTTGTTCACCGAGGCTTTGGACTGCACGAAGCCCACCTTCACTTCGCCAGGCGCGACAGCATCCAGGTGCGTCGTGCGCAACGTCGGCGCACCGGGGTCGGTGTTCTGCTCGTCGAGATACGCGGCCTCGACCATCGCGCCGGGCGGCAGCTTGAAGCCGTTCGTGCGCTGCTCGGACCAGATGTCGAACTCCTTCGTGAAGACGCCGGTGAACGGCTCGGTCTCCGTGGCCTCCATCTTCACGACCTCGCCGTCGCCGACCTTGAGCGTGAACTTCACCTTGTCCCGCTTGTCGGTGCTGTCCGCGTCGTAGTCGGTCACGCGGATGATGACGCGCTGGCCGGGGTCCACGCGGCGCACCTGCTTCACGAAGGTTTCGGGGATGGCCTGGCCGGCGTTGGCCTTGAAGTCGTAGCCGATGAAACCAATCGTCGCGTTGTAGTAGGTGGCCACGATGGACTGCGACAACCCGCGCGGCTTGCCCTGCGAAACCATGCTCGTCTCGTCCTCGTAAACGGCGGTCACGCGGTCGCTCGGCGTGAGGCGCAGCGAATCACCCGCGACGGCCTCGGCCTCGCTCTTCGTCGGCAACAGCACCGTCCCGGCGGCGTCCACCACTTCCAACTCCGCGATGCGCACCGAGGTGCCGGTGAACTTCTCGACGTTCATCCGCACGTAGCGGCCCGTGGCGTTCGTGAGCTGGATGGTCGCGCCGGCGAAGTTGCCCGAGTTCGTCGCGACGATGCGCGTGCGCTGCTCGGCGGTGGAGCCGGGGTAGTTCGTCGTCGCCGCCACGGTGGTCCAGTCGGTGAGGTTGGTGGAAACCTGGATGGCATACTCAACCGGCCGCTTGTCCTTGGTGAAACCGTCGTTGCTCCACTTGAGCGTGCCGAGCTTGGTGGTCTGCTTGAGGTCCACGGCGATGAACTTCGGCGCGCGGCCATCGTTCAAGCCTTCCCAGGCAGTCTTCGGGTTGTTGTCAATCGCCCGCACCGCCTCGTTGCCGACAGAACGGTCGCTGGCGAAGGTGTTCGCCGCGATTTCCACCGTCTTGAGCGTGCCCCGGAAGATGCCCGTGTGCGGCCCGGTCTCAGTGAGCGTCGCCGTGACTTTGCTGCCGCTGGCGGCGGTGACGAGTAGCTTGATGGTGTCCGCGTCCTTGCTCACGTCGCGGTCGCCGTCCTTGACCTGGAGGTAGATGTTGTTTCCCGGCTTGAGCGCGTTGCCCGTGCGGAACTCCTGGCGGAACTCCAGCCCCGCCTGCTTACCAGCGCGCTGGCGCTGCTCGCGCAACTTCTCCTCGAAGCTCACTTCCTCCTCGTCCTTGATTTCGGTCGCCGAGATTTTGAACTCACCGTCCGACGCGAGCCGGATGTTCGAGCGCGGCTTGGCGATGCTGGTGAACTGCTTCTTGAACTCGTCGGGGTAGTCGTAGGTGATGGTGTCGGAGCCGTTAACTTGCAGAATGCCATCGCCCGGTTTCGGGTCGCCCAGCTCGGTCGGCAGCTCGGCGCGGAAGAAACCCTTGCCTGCCGATCCGCTCTCCAGCCGCACCGTTTCGCGGTCGCCGCCGCTCGTCGTCACGACGACGGGCACGTAGCTCTGGCCACGGCTCACCCCTAGGTCCGCGTCCTGAATCACGATGTTCAACGGCAGGCCGGGCGGATGCCATTGCTTCGCGCTGCTGCCGATGAGGCCGATGCTGCGGAGCAACATCAACTCGTCACGGAAGCGGTTCTCCTGTCCGTAAAGTTCCGAGAGGCGATAGAGAATGCCGTCGGCCACGTCGCTCGACGGCGCGAGGTCCATCACGTTGCGGAAGCGCGCCTTCGCGTCGTCCACGTCGCCGCGCTGCTGCGCGAGCACGCCGAGCAGGAACTCGCCGCGGCTGGCGGCAATCTTGTCCTTCGACTTCGCCATTTTCTCAAAGACCTTCGCTGCATCCACATACATCTTCTGCTGGAGGTAGCACTCGCCGATGCGGAACTGCGCATCCACCGCCTCCGCCGTGGTCGGGAAGCGGTTGAGCAGCGACGTGCATTCCGAGCGCGAGAGGTCGTAGCGCAAGGTCTTGAAGTAGTAGTCCGCCAGCGCGAGCTGCGTCTTGGCCTTCTCCTCGATGGGCACGACGGTCGAGTTCTCATTCGCGATGACCCAGCGGCGGAGAATCTTCTCGGCCAAATCACGCGAGGCCTCGTCATCGCGCTGGAGCAAGCGGTCTGAAGCCCAGCGGATGTAGTCGGCGGGTAGCTTGTCCTCGTGCTTGGCGAAGAGCGGCTCGTTCGCCTGGAAGGCCTTCCATGCCGCGATGGGGTCGCCCATGCGCAAGCTCATGGCGGACTTGAGCAACGGCGCCCATTCGAGCTTCTCGTCAATGTCGGCGGCGGGGAAACCGTGCTTATTGCTCAGGCTGAACAGCGCCTGCGACGCCTGCGATCGGAGCTTCGGGTCCACGCCGGTGAAGCGGTTCACCGCCGAGCGCAGGATGAGGCCGGACAACTCCGGGCGGTCCAACAGCGCGACCTGCTGCGACCACGGGATGTAGTAATTCGCCAGCCAGTTGCCGTCGTTCGGGTTCATCCCGACGGTGATGCGGTTGACGGTGTGGGTAAAGTCCAGGTTCTGCCCAAGCTGCGCCTGCCGCACGAGCAACGCCGGCATCCAGTGCGCCTGCACCGCGCCGAGCGAGGTGATGATGTCGGAGAGCAGCGCGGTGTCGGCGGGCTTGGCGTCCTCGACCTTCGCGCTGGCGACGGTCTGCAAGAGCACTTCACCCCACTGCCACGGCACGCTGGCAGCGCTCCACGCGAAGTCACCCGAGCGCGTGGCCGCGAGCTGGATGGACTTGATGGCGGCGTTGGTGTCCTTCTTTTCGGTGAGGAGCAAATGGCCGCGCAGCAGTTGAATGCCGCCCTGCTGCGGTCCGCGATTCGGACGCGCGAGATAAGCGTCGAGCACGGGCAACGCCCAGTCGGCGGCATTGGTGAACGAGGTCGCGATAGTGTGGAGCGTGGCCGTTTCCGAGGCCGTCGGCAGCGCTGACTTCAAGGCCGTGAGCAACGTTTGCTTGGCCTTTTCCCCTTCGCCCGCCGCTGCCTGCGCGGCCCCGATGCGGCGCTGCAACTCCGCGATACCGGTGCTGCCGGGGTAGAGGGCGGCCATCGCCTTGAGTTCCGCTTCCATGCTGGCGGGCAGGCGGTTCTGCTCGGCGGCGTTGAAGGTGTATTGGCGGATGTGGCCCCAGCCGTCGTGCGGCCAGTAGCTGCCGCCGGACTTCGCGAGGATGTCGTCCACCAGCGCGTTCACGTCCTTGTTCTTCGGCGTGCCGATGCTTTGCGCGGCGACCGCGAGAAAGTGCAGCGGGCCGGTCGCGCCGGGATACTTCGCGAAGTAGAGCTTGCTGGCGTTGATGACGCGCTCCCACTGCGAGGCGTTATACATCGCGGCAATGACGTCGTGGCCGCCTTCCAAGCCGAGCGCGCCGCCAGCTTCGAGGAGCTTCGGCAGCATCTGCTCGCCGGACTGCCCGGCCCGCGCCCACTGGCCTTGGGCGCGCGCCTGCTGGAAGTTCGCGAGGGAAACTTTCACGAGGTCGGTCGCCCGGACGCGCGTGGTCAACTCGCTGAGTTTGCGGCTCTCCGCCGTGAGCGTCTTGGGCGGGAAGTGCGGCTTGAAGCTCGGCGTCACCGAGTCCAGCGCCGGCCCCCACGCGACGGTGCGGGTGAGATACTTCTCCAGCGACGGGAGCAACGCCTCGAACTTCGCGACCGATTTGCCGCGCGTCTCGGTGAGCTTCTGCTGCGCGGCGTCGGACTTGGCCTGCGCCTTGTCGAGGGCGTCCTTCGCGGTGGCGACGACCTTCTCAGCGGCTTCCTTCGCGGCGGGCGGCGTCTGCGCCTTCTTCGCGTCGCCGACGGCCTTGGTGTGCGCGGTCTTCGCGGCTTTCAACGCGGTGTCGGCGTCCTCGTCCGCCTTCGTCGCCTCGGGCAAGCCGATGAAACTCGCGTCAGCAGCAATCTTGATGACCTGCGCGCCGAAGCCAGACTCGCCGTCGGTCTCGAGGAAGGCGCGGGCGAACTTCAGGGCGGTGTCCACTTCGGCACGGCTTATGGCCGAAGCCGTGAGGCGGTAAGCGATCTGGCCGCGCGCCGAGGAGCGGAGGGTGACGTTCTTCAACGAGGCGGTCGCGGCAAGCGAGGCTTCGAGCTGCTTGGGGTAAGCCTCGGGGCGCTTGAGCAAACCGGTGACTTCGGAGAGACGGTCCCACGCGGCGCCGTTGGCCGGGTCGATCGCGAGGAGCGCCAGCAGTTCCTTCTCGGAGGCATCGAACTGGTTCGCAGCGCGCAGCGCGTAGGCGTGCGCGAGGCGGACGCGCGGGCCCCACGCGGTGGCTGCGAGCTTCGGCAGGAGCTGCGCGCCGAGGGCGACGGCTTGATTCGTGAGGCCGAGGCCGGGGAGATATTCGAGCGCGACGACCTGGAACTGCGCATCGCCGGTGAGTGCGGTGAACTGCGCGGCCAGCGGCTCGACCTTCGCGTAGCTGTTCGTGTCGCGGCGCATCGCCTCAATGGCGGTGCTGACGATGGAGGCGTTGAGGACGAAGCCAGGCAGCTTGCGCTCCGCCTCGAACGCGACGACGGCTCCGGGATAATCCCCGGCGGCGTAGAGGTGGTAGGACTCGGTGAAGGCGTTCGCCGCAGGGTCGCTCGGGAAGGCGGCCTTGAAGCGGTGCGCCGTCTCCGCCGCGCCGCGATGGTCGTTCACGCTCGCGCGCTGGCGATAGAGGCGGAGCAGGAATTCGCGCGTGCGCGCATCCGACGGGAAGGACTCGGTGAACTCGGCGAGGCAGCGCTCGACCATCGCCGTGTTGCCCAAAAGCGCAGCGGCGCGGACGCAATCGGCCAGCGCCTCGGCGCGCTCAGGCACGGCGGGCGTCTGCTCGGCGACGGTGCGGTAGAGCGAGATGGCGTCGGCGATGTTGCCACCGGCCTCGCGGAGACGGGCGTTCAGGTAAGCCATCGCGTTCTTCTGCGGGTCGTTGGGTGACTCGCGCAGGAAACGCTCGACGGTCTGCTGCGCGGAGATGAGCCGCCCGGCGGCGACTTGCGCCTTGGCGAGTTCGACAGCGGCAGTGGGCTTGCCCGCGCCGCCTGCGCGCACCGCAGCTTCGAGCTTGGCGATGGCGTCATCCGGCGCGGCGGAGTGGACGGTGAGAGACGCCGCGAACAACGCGGCGAGGGAGAACAGAGAACGGATTTTCATAGGACGGTTCGGAGAGGGGTTGAGGACAAGGCCGGACAGACGCTCAGTTCGCGGTGCCGGCGCCTTTGCGCTTCTCGATGGCTTCCACAATCTTCTGCGCGTTCGCGACCATCTTGCTGTTCGGGTAGGTCGAGATGAGCTGGTTGAACTTCTCCACCGCGCCGTCGAGCTTCTTCATCTTCACCAGGCAGCGGCCGTAGTTGTAGAGGATGACATCAATGAACTTGCTGTCCTGATACTGCTGGAGCGCTTCCTCGTAGAGGTCCAGCGCGCGGGTGAAGTCTTCCTTGCTGTAGTAATACTCCGCCATCTTCGAGAGCGCGTCGCCGGCCTGGTTCGAGTTCGGGAACTTCTCGAAGCAGCCCTTGAACGCGAGGAACGCCTCGTCGTAGTAAATCTTGTTCTTCTGCGTCGTGCCCAGCTCCTCGTAGCACTCGCCGATGGCGTATTGCGCGGAGGGCGCGAGCGGCGAGTTCTTCAGCGCGGCGAGCCGGCGGAAGACGCCGATGGCCTCTTGGAATTTGCCCTGCTTCTGGCTGACTTGGCCCATGAGCAGGAGCGCGTCGTCCACGAAGGGGCTTTCGGGGAAACGGCGCTGAAGCTCCAGGCACATCTGCGCGGCGCGACCGAGGTCGTCCATCGCGTAGTAAATCTTCCACATCTGCACATAGGTCTGTTCGAGCAGGCGCTGGTTCAACGCGCCGTAACTGCGCGCGACCTGTTCGGTCTCGACGAGCGCCTGCTTGTATTTCTCTGTGCCCTGCTTGGTGAGGCCGAGGTCCTTGTAGATGTTACCGATGTTCTTGAGCGCTTCGCTGGTCTTGAGGGCGGTTTTGAACTTCAGCTCCTCGTCGTTGATTTTCGCGTTGGCGACTTGCAGCGGGTTCAGGTTGCCTTCGATGACGCGGGCCACGGTCTTCCGCGCGACGGGCTTGGCGTCGAGGCTCACCTCGTCGAGATACTCAATCTCCAGCACGTCACCGACCTGCGCGACGATGGCGGCGGGGTTGGGCGTGTCACCCTGGCGTGCCATCTGGATGACGCCGATGAACGCGCCGGTGTGGACCGCCGCGCCCGCCACCGCGCCCTCGGCGGGCTTCTCCACGAGCTTCACCTTCTTCTCGTCGATGGTCTTGAAAATCGGTTCCGCCTTCTCCAGCGCTTCGAGCGCGGCGGCGATGTTGTTGGCGGGCTTCTCGGACTTCTCGCTGTCGGGGTTCTCCTCCACCGGGCGCTTGGTGCGGACAATGACTTCTATTTCGTCGGACTTGGCCGAAGTGTCGCGGTCGGAGTCTTGCACGAGCAGGAACGCGGGTTTGTCGAGCACCACGGCACCCACCATCTCAGCGAACGCGCCGTCCACGACCTTCACGCGGGCGTTGCCGACGACGCGGATTTCCTTCGTGCGAACGATGTTGAGCTGGGCGTCGGCGGTCTGCTTGTCGGTGTAGCTGACCTTGATTTTGTCGGTGCCGATGAGCTGGATGATGTTGTCACCGGGCTTGGCGTCGCCGAGTTGGGTGCGGAGGCTGCCCATGAGGATGGGCGCGCCGGGCGTGACAGGGAAGCAGGTGACGGACTCCTTATCGCCCGCCGTGGTCTCGATGGTGACGACGACGCCGGTCTCGCCGGCCTGGGCGGAGAGGTCCTTGTCATCAATCTTCACGAAGAGGCGCTTGCCGGCGTCGAGCTTCTCGGCCTCCTGCGCCTGCGGGTCAATCGAAGTGCCGACGTTCTTGAAGGCCTCGATGGCGTTGGCGTAGCGGCCCATTTTGAAGTGCGCCTGGCCGATGTAGTAATAGGCGTCGTTGGAATAAGGCGTGCCGGGATGCTGCTTGATGACCTTGCGCAGCTCGCCGAAAGCCTCCTCGAACTTGCCCATCTCGAAGAAGCAGATACCGACCTGGAGGCTGGAGTCGCCGCGTTGGTCCTCGTCCTTGTTGTCCTCGACGGCGACGCGCCGGAACTGGTCCAGCGCGAGGTCGAACTTCTTCTCGCGGAGGAACTGCTTGCCCATCTTGAGCCGCGCGAGGAAGCGCCAGCGGGAGACGGGGTAACGGTCCATGACCGCCTTGTAGAGGTCCATCGCGGCGGGCAGCTCGCCCGCCTCGAACCGCGCGTCGCCCGCGTCAATGAGCGCCTTGGCCTTCTTGTCATCCACCAGCGAGAGCGCGCCACCACCGGCGGGGGCCGGAGCTGCGGTCAGTGGCTGACTGAGTAACAACCCCGCAACCGCCGCCGCCAAAAGCAATTTCTTCATGACTCGTAACAAGTGCAACCGCCCAGACGATTCCGGGAACCCTTCACCGACTTCACCTCACCGGAGGCTATTCAAAACCATCCCTCGAACGGGGTTTGGGAGGACCGAACCGCCGGCAGCGGCTTGGACCGCAGCGGCCCTCCGCCGCTTGGGGTGCCCTCCAACCAACGGCGCGAGGAAGGCGGGCGGTCATTAGCCCGACTTCCGAAGTTGAGCCGCGAAAGGGCACATAGAACACAGCGGAGCCGAGCAGCGGAGCGATGGGAGCGGGAAAATTGGTATCCGGTCCGTTTTCTTACCAGCAGCCTGGCTTTGCGCTCTTTGCGCCCTTGCGTGGCCATTCCATTTCGGAGTTCTGAATTAACAGCCAATCCGATGCGTTTGATTCCCCGCTGTTTTGAGTGGGTAACGGCTGAGGAGGCGCGACCACCGGCCCCGCCCTACCCATGAACCTCCCGGTGGGGCGAGCGTCCTCGCGAGCCATGCGTCGGCCGCAGTTCGGGCCCCGGCTCGCGAGGACGCTCGCCCCACCAGCGCTGCTCAGTTCCTGGTCCCAATGCGCGGCTTTCGGACCGTGATAGCAACCCATGAACCTGGTAGGGCCGGGGTGAGGGGGCTTCCCTTCCGTGCCCTCCGTCGCCATCCCCGGTTGCGGATTGGCTATTTTTGACCACTCCGGGGACCCAACCGGCTGGTTGGGGGCCTGGAAAATGTCGTCAGAAATAGCTAACCAGCGTCCGTTTGCCTCCGTTGAGCCTTCAGGAACGCCGGACGGCTGGCCGTTTGGCTTCTCCGACCTTTCGGGGAAGGCCAACCAACGCCCGTTTGGGTCTTCCAAAGGGGTTGGGAACCATGAACCGACGACCTTTTGCCCTTCGAACCGCAGTCAACTCACTGGCTATTAACGGATTCCATCGCAAATAACGATTCCCCGCTGTTTCCGGTGGAATGAAGGCCAGCAGGCGAAGGGGCTTATCCCGGAGGGATGTTGGAACTTAGCCGGGGGTAGAGCGCGAGTGACACCCCCGGTAAGGTCGCCCCAAATGCCTTGGCACCCCAGAGGGGTGCTGGAAAGGCCAGCTTCAGCACCGGTTTCCGCGACCCCGCTGGGGTCGGAGCCGGGGTGGGTGGCAGTTCCGGGGGGTAGCGTCGCTGACGCTCCTAACCCCCGGCTAAGTTCCGCATCCCCCCCGGGATGTCCGCCCCCGAACTCGCCCACCGCTCCGTCCACTCCACTGAAAACAGCGGGGAACCCAAATAACCTGTCCACCAGTCAACCCGCCAACAGAACCATGACCCATACCAATTCCCGATGGAATTCGGTGGAATGGCTGAGGACCGCGACGCGCTGGCTCCCCTCCTACGAGGAAGGGAGCAACATACAAGAAGGCGCGCGACGCGGCCTACGTTTGGCATTCCACCGATTGTCATTGGGAACTGGTTCACAACATCATGGGCAGCCGCCACGCTCCAAAGCCTCCGCATTGCGACCCTAAACCCCGTAGCCGACAACGTGAGGAGGCGGATGCGGTGGAAGGTGCGGACGGGGCCGCCTCCTTGCCTCGGCGGCTACAGCCCCACCGGGCATAGGAATAGTGATACGACAGCTCATCCGGCCTGCGGCCACGTTGACTCGCACGTTAGTGCTCGGTCCGCTGGGCTTTCGGCTATTGGCCGAACTCCTTGCGCCGGGCTAGAAAGCGCAAGTCTCCCCGGTCGAAGCGGAGAAGGAGGGGATTTTGCGGCAAGGAGCAAAAAAGGACTTGCGAGGCGGGGGGGGCGTTTTGGCAAAAAGGTGCCGTTCCAGAGATTTAACCCGTCGGTCCCATACCCGTCGCCGTAGTGGCACACGCGCAGGGCCGTAGGTAGGTTTCTGGATTGCAGGTGTTGAACCAAAGCCAAAAAACAGAGAGGAAACCAAACTATGCCAAGGATGAGAGTTCCAGAATCGGATGACGCCCGCGCGGCGTTCATGTCCACCGCAATCCGCACCCCCGCCGCTGATGCAGCCAAGGGGATTACTTACATCCCCGGTGCGGTCATCACGTCGGCGGCGACGTTCCTGAACGACCGGACGGTGGGGGGAAACGACGGTGCCGGGGTTTGCCAGCCTGGTCACGCAACGGCAGTTGCTGGAGGGCCGGGTGACGAAGGAGGTGGCGAGGCGCAGACGGCGGAGGTCGCGCTGGACACGTATGTGCGGGATTACGCGGCGGTGCTGGGCGCGCGGGAGGATCATCGCACGGTGGCGCAGGAGCTGGTCGCCGGGGACGCGGCGACGGTGGCGATGGGTTTCCCAGCGATGGTGAACCCGGGCGCCGTGGAGTTGCAGGGGAAGCTGACGGAATGACGAGGCACCTACCTGGGCGAGCACGGCCCGAAGCGGTTCCAACCTCCCCGTAGTTTCGGGCGGTTGGTAGCCGCTCGGCACAGGCCGGTGGCCGGTGCCACGCACCGCTTCAATCCTTCTCACGATCCGCTCCCTGCTTGCCGGCGTGCGATTCGCTTTCACCGAGCTGCAAAGTCACTCCAATCACGGGCAGTTTGACGGTGGCTGTTGTTGGATCGTGATTGGCAAACAGCGCGGCTATCCAAAGCCCAGCACCGATCAGGATAATCACTCCCAAAACAGCGTGGGCGGACGAAATGGCTTCCTCAGGTTTACCTGCTTTCCTGCCGGTGATCATGGCGAGTGAGATGTTTTCGTGATGCCGGAAGGTGTGCCAGGCCAGCCCAGCCAAGTGCAGCACAATCACGACCAGCAAAGCCCAGGCGAATCCTTCGTGAAGTTCCTCAATGGCTTCTCCGCCATAACCGATGCCCGAGAGGAACAAAGCCGGAACCAGCAGGAACATGAGCACCGCCGCCATCGCAGAACCCGGATTATTGCCAGCATAGAGCTTTGTCTTCGATACGGCTGCGCTGATCAGGTATCCGATAATCTCGCGCGGATGCACGGGATAGCTTGAGAACCTCGAGTAGCGTGAACCGACGAGGCCCAGCACCACCCTCACGGCGAGCAGGAACAGCGCGACGATGCCGAAGACCATGTGCAATTGAAACAGTGGCTGTTCATCATCCACGAGGAATCCGATGCCAAGGGCGGCGGCGAGTGATGCGGCGAACGCCCAGTGGAACAGACGGGCGGGGAGGTCCCAAACGAGGATCTTGTTCATGGTTGAGTTGGCTAGTGGGGCAGCATGTGGCCCTTCAGCCAGCGTAGCGTGCCATTGATTCGCGCTTTCCACTCCGCAGGGATTGTCAAATGCCTCCCTGGTTATGACATCCCAGCCTGCCCCCTAAAGGGAGATGGTGTTCGCAGGACGGTTGAAAGGGGATGGGGCAGCAGGCATGCGGCTTTCCTTGAGTTCATCCGGCTTTTAGCTACAACCCTCCGAGCGTTTGCCTGACCGGACGCTCTGCACGATGATCCAACACATTTTCCGCAGCTTGTTCGCCGCCGCGTTCCTCGCCGCTGCCGCCCTCGCCCAGCCCGTGAAGACCGAGCCGGGACTCGCCTTGACCTACGCCGTCGGCGCAGCGAGTGACACCGTCGGTGCCCCGAACGCGTGGCTCTACGTTCCCGCTGGGCAGCCGCCGACGCCTTTCCTGCCAGCCGGAAAGTTCACGGCGACCTTCACCGGTTTCATCTCGGTGGACCTGCGCGGTGATTTCCTCTTCAAGGTCGAGGCCAACGGCGCGGTGCAGGTGGAGCTGGGCACCAACACCATTCTCTCATTCACCGGCGACGGGAAGAAAGCCAGCGAGCCCACCAAGCCCGTCCGCCTCACCAAGGGCAACAACGCGCTCAAAGTCACCTTCACCAGCCCCGCGAGCGGCGATGCGATGCTCAAACTGTTGTGGTCCGAGAAGGGTTCGCTCTGGGAGCCGGTCCACGCGGGCATGGTGAGCCGCGCCATGGGCAACGAAGCCCTCGCGCAACAGGACAAGCTCCGGCTCGGGCGCGAGACGTTCTTCGAGGCCCGCTGCGCGAAGTGCCACACCACCGACGCGGGTGCGCCGGAGCTGACGATGGACGCGCCGAGCTTCGAGGGCATCGGTGCGCGTCGGCACTTCGGCTGGATGGCGAATTGGATTCTCGACCCGAAGACCCAGCGCGCGAGCGCCACGATGCCGAAGCTCCTCCACGGCCCGACCGCACAGGCGGATGCCGAGGCCATCGCCGCCTTCCTCGCGTCACAGACCGGCGCGGCTCCGACCGGCGAGTTGAAGACAGACGACGAGAGCATCGAGGCCGCGAAGAAGCTCGTCGAGGCGCTGCACTGCACCGGCTGCCACAACGTCCCGGACATCGGCGACCAGGACGCCAAGAAGCTCAACCTCACGCACGTCAACGCGAAGTTCCCACCCGCCGCCCTGCTCGCTTTCCTCAAGAACCCAGGCACGCACTACACGTGGACCCGGATGCCGAAGTTTAGTTTCAAGGACGGTGAGGCCGAGCAGCTCGCGGGCTTCCTCTCGTCCATTGCGCCGATGGTGAAGCAAGCGGGCGCGCCTACCGACGCGGCCATTCTCGCGCGCGGCAAGCAGCTCGTGCAAAGCAGCGGTTGCCTCAACTGCCATTCCCTCAAGCTCGACAACCAGTTCAAGGCCAAGCCGCTGGCCGACCTCGCCGCCGCGCAGTGGAACACCGGTTGTCTCGCCGAAACGCCTGCGGGCAAGACGCCGCACTTCGCCTTCGCCAAAGCCGAGCGCGAGGCCCTGCAAGCCTTTGCCGCCACGGACCGCGCGGCGTTGAAGCGCCACGTCCCGGTCGAGTTCGCCGAGCGGCAGGCGCGGAACCTGAACTGCACCAGTTGCCACGGTCAGCTCGATGGTTTCACGCGTTACGAAATGCTCGGCGGCAAGCTCAAGCCCGAGTGGATGGCGCAGTTCATTGCCGGCGACGTGAAATACAAGCCGCGCCACTGGCTCGCGCACCGGATGCCCGCTTTCCCGCGCTACGCCGCCGACTTCGCCACCGGCCTCGCGATGACTCACGGCTACCCGCCCAAGACGCCCGCCGAGCCGCTGCTCGACACCGAGCTGGCGAAGGTCGGCCAGAAACTCATCGGTGTGGACGGCGGTTTTTCGTGCATCTCCTGCCACAGCGTCGGCGCGGTGAAGGCGGCGCAAGTCTTCGAGAGCGAAGGCATCAACTTCGCCTACACCGTCGAGCGCGTGCAACGCGCCTACTACGACCGCTGGCTGCGCAACCCGCTGCGCATCGAGCCGCAGACCAAGATGCCGGTCTATTTCCAGGACGACGGCTCCAGCCCGCTCCCCGATGTGCTCGGCGGCGACACCGCCAAGCAGCTCGACGCCTTTTGGCAGTTCTTCCGCCTCGGCGACAAGGTCACGTCGCCGGCGACGCCGTAAGCCGTAGCCGCCGGGGTAAGGAGGCGGACTCGGTGGCGTCGCCGCACTTCACATTTCCGGCATGCTGGTTCGTGTGATGCGTGGGGAACGTGCGTGCCCGAATTTTACGCCTCAGTTCGACCGTCCACCCGCGAGCTGAGGCCGGTTCTGCCTGAACTCTGGTCGGCGTTGTCGCGTCTGACAGCCCGTGATTTGGAAAATTTCCATGCAGCGCACGTTGAGGCCCGGCTCTGTTTGGCGCGCAGTGTTCGGTCTGGGCGGCTTGGCGCTGCTCGGAGCGGCCTTGTGCGCCGGGGCGGCTGCGCCGGCGGCTTCTGCGGACTTCGACAAGGCCGTCGCGCCGTTCCTCGCGGAGCATTGCAACCGGTGCCACGATGAGAAGAAGCACAAGGGCGAGTTCCGCGTGGACAATCTTTCCACGGACTTCCTCAAGGGCGGGTCGGCGGCGAAGTGGGCCGAGGTCATGGACCGCATCAGCTCCGGCGAGATGCCGCCCAAGGGGGAGAAGAAGCCGTCGGCGGCGGACGGCGCGAAGGTCGTGGAGTGGCTTGCGGCGCGGCTGAAGGAGGGCGAGGCGGCGCGGTTGGCCAAGCGCGAGCGCGTGTCCTTCCATAAGCTCACGCGCGAGGAGTATGCCAACAGCGTCCGCGATTTGCTCGGCGTCACGTTCGATGCGGCGGACCCGACCGGGCTGTCCGAGGACGATGCTTGGAATGGGTTCGGGCGCATCGGCTTGGTGTTGTCGGTGTCGCCGTCGCATGTGGAGAAGTATCTCGCGGCGGCGGACATGGTGCTGGCGGAGGCTTTTCCCGAGGCGGTGGTCGAGAAGGGCAAGAAGGCGGCGGAGTCGAAGAAGATTGGCAAGCGACTGGAGGGAATTGACCTGCGCGGCGGGCCGAACAAGGCCGAGCTTGAGGCGCTGGGCCTCGCAGACAAAGTGCGCGTGGAGATGTGGCCGGGGCACGACCTCACGCGCGCGAGTCCGGGCAACATTCCCGTCGCGGGCATTTACAAGATGCGCGTGCAGTTGAGCGGGCTGAAGCCCAAGGGCGGTCGCGCGCCGCACCTCGCGGTGTATGCGGTGAACTTGGACCGGATGCTCCACGAGCAGGACGTGCTCGCGCCGGAGGACAAGCCCATCGTCGTGGAGTTCACCACGCACTTGCCGGCGGGCTATCTGAACGTGCGGTTCAGCAACGAGACGCCGGGGCCGTCGAACTTGCCGCGCTCGGGTCGCGCGGGGAACAAGCCGTTTTTCAGCATCAAGGACGGTCGCCACGTGTGGCAGATGAAGCTCACGGACGAGGAGGGCGAGCCGCTCTACCCGTTCCTCATCGTGGACTGGCTGGAGTGGAGCGGGCCCATCGCGGAGGAAGGGCCGACTTACGCGCAGCGCGAGTTCATGCCGGCGGACATCAGCGGCGCGCGGGAGAAACTGGCGAAACTGGCCGAACGCGCGTTCCGTCGGCCCGTGCAGGCGGACGAGGTGGACCGGCTGGTGAAGCTCGTCGAGAGCGAGGTGAAGGCGGGCGAGAAGCTGGACGCGGCGATGAAGGCGGCGTTCCAAGCGGTGCTGTGCTCGAAGGAATTTCTCTACCTCGTCGAGGGCCGCGCGACGGAGCAGAGCGTGCGGCTCACGGACTTCGAGTTGGCGTCGCGGCTGTCGTATTTTCTCTGGAGCACGATGCCGGACGAGTCGCTGGTCGCAGCCGCGCGGGCGGGCAAGTTGCACGAAGCCGCCGTGCTGCGCGCGCAAGTGCAGCGGATGCTCCGCGACCCGAAGGCGGCGAGGTTCGCCGAGGCGTTTCCGCGCGACTGGCTCCAGCTCCGCAGCGTCGGCATGTTCCCGCCGGACAAGAAGCTTTACCCCGACTACGACGCGTATCTGGAGAAGAGCATGGTGGGCGAGACGACGGCGTTCTTCCGCGAAGTCTTGGACAAGAACCTGAGCCTGCGCGAATTCCTCGACTCGAACTGGACGATGGTGAACGCGCGCCTCGCCGGCCACTACGGGATGTCCGAGGTCAACAGCGACCAGTTCCAGCGCGTGAGTCTGCGGCCCGAGGACCATCGCGGAGGATTGCTGACGCACGCGGCGATTCTCAGCCTCACCTCCGACGGCACGCGGCATCGCCCGGTGCATCGCGGCAAGTGGGTTTCGGAAGCCATCCTCGGCAAGTCCCCGCCGCCGCCGCCCGCGAACGTCCCGGCCATCGAGCCCACGCCTGCCACCCAGCCCAAGGCCACGCTCCGCAACAAACTCGACGCCCACAAACGCAACGAAAGCTGTGCCGCCTGCCACGCGAAGATTGACCCGCTAGGCCTCGCCTTCGACCACTACGACGCCATCGGCCGCTGGCGCACGGAGGAGGTCGTGGGCGATGGCCAGGGCGCGAACCCGAAGGTGGACGCGAGCGGGGAGTTGATTGACGGACGGAAGTTTTCCGACGCCGTCGGGTTTCGGAAGCTGTTGGTGGAAGACCTCGAAAAGTTCAACGCCACCTTCACCGAAAAGCTCGCCACGTTTGCCCTCCGCCGCGTGATGACCGTGGACGACCGTGAGGCGCTCGCGGGCATTGCCCAGCAGAGCAAAGCGGCTGACTACCGGCTGCCGGCCATCGTCGAGGCGCTGGCGGCGAGTGAGTTGTTTCAGAAACGGTGACTGCGATGGAGCGCCTGATTCCCTACGCCGAACTCGAAGCGTTCTTCACCGGGTTGGTGCGGACCGCGCAGTCGCGCGGCATCACGTGCGCCATCACGAGCGGCATGGCCTGCGTCCACTTCGGCGTGGCGGCGACGACGAAGGATTGCGATGTGCTGTGCGCCGTCGGGCAGGCGGAGGAGTTCCGCGCGTTGGTGGCCGAGACCGAGTTGCGTGGGCTGCGGCCGAACTACCGGGGGAACATTTCCCCGCCGCTTGATGCCCGCTGGATGCGCGGCGGCTGGACGGCGCACTTCACCTGGAAGACGGAGCCAGAGGAATACTGCCTGGATGTCTTCGGCACCGCGCCGCGGGCGAGTTCGGTGTGGGAGCAGGAGCTGCATGACCTGTATGCCAGCCGACACACCGTGGCGGAAATGAAACTCACCAATCGCCCCAAGGATTGGCCTTACGTAACGGCACTCGGCATCAAGCTGCTGGGAATGGGCGATGTGCGCGGGTGCTTGCATCTCTACTCGGCCGAGACGTTGCTGAAGACTGTGCGGTCGCAGCCCATCCCGGCGTGGATGTTTGAGATTCGCCCGACGCTCGAATTGGCGCGCACCGGAGACGACCAGCTTGCCGCAGCCATACATGCCGAGCAGGTCTTCTGGAGTCACCTTGATGCCTGCCGTATCCGGGTTTATGAACAGTCGCTACGGCCTTACGTAAATGCCGTGCGGAAAGCCATCGCTCATCGCCCCATCTCGCTCGCAGAATCACACGCCATCCGCATCGAGTGCGCAGAACGCCACCTCGTTAAGTCGCCTTTGGTCGCGCACGGCTTTGACCAATTGGTCCAAGCGGCCCGGGCGGAAACGGCAAAGTTCGCCCATCCTTCGCTGATGGAATGGTTGCCCAAAGCCACGGTTCACTTTACAGGTATCTTGTGAACAAGCCGCCGTCCCTGGCAGAGAAGCGCCGCCTGCGAAAAATCGAGCGCGACTTCCATGTCCGCGCCTTCGGCGAGGAGCTGGCCCGCATCAACTTCCTGCCCGAGAAGCGCCGCAAGGCGGCCGTCGCCGAGATGATTGACCACGCGCGCAGCAAGGGCGTGGACCTCGGTCGTCCGGCGCTCGGCGTAACAATTTAGTTGGCGATTCACCACCCCGCTCCCGTCCACCAAATCTATGAGCAACATTCTCACGCAAAAATGGCTTCTCAGCCGCCGCCACGCCTTGCGTGGTCTCGGCGCGACCATCGCCCTGCCGCTGCTTAATTCCATGGTGCCTCTCCGGGCTGCGACCGCTCCCGTGGCCAAGCCGCGCCGCAGCGTGTTCATCTACATCCCGAATGGCGTGAACGTGCTCACCTGGCAAATCACGAAGGCCGGGCGTGACTACGAGTTAAGCACGCCGCTGAAGTCGTTGGAGAAGCACCGCGCCAACATCACGCCCATCAGCGGCCTGCACCACCCGAACGGCATCGGGCAGGCGCACGAGTGCCAGAAGGTCTGGCTCACCGCCGCGAAGGTCAGTCAGGAAGGCGGCGCATTCCGCAACACCGTTTCCGCCGACCAGCTCATGGCCGAGGTCGCCGCGCCGCTCACGCGCTTCAGCTCGCTCGAGCTCTCCATCTCGCGCGGCACCACCACGCTCGCGTGGTCGCGCGATGGCGTGCCGCTGCCGGCGGAGGACAATCCCAAGACGGTTTTCACCCGCCTCTTCGGCGCGGAGCCCGGCGGCGTGGACGTGCAACGCCGCCGTCTCGGCCGCCGCCACAGCGTGCTGGACTTGGTGCTGGAGGATGCGAAGCAGTTCCGCCGCAGCATCGGCGGCGAGGACCGCATGAAGCTCGACGAATACCTCACCGCCGTCCGCGAGGTCGAGGTGCGCACCGAGCGGCTCGACTCGTGGCTCAACATCCCCAAGCCCACCGTGGACGGCAAGACCGCCGCGAACCTCACCCGCAACGTCTCCAAGACCGAGGCCGGCGATTACTACCGCACGATGTATGACCTCATGGTGCTCGCGCTCCGCACAGACATGACGCGCGTTATCACCTACATGAGCGGCAGCGAGAGCCACGGCCTGGCGATTCCCGAAATCGGCATCCCACAGACGCGCCATGAGTTGTCGCACCACAACGGCGACCCCGAGCAAATGGCCCGCCTGAGCCGCAGCGACGCCTTCATCACCGAGCAGTTCACTTACTTCCTCGATCAGTTGCAGGCGGTGAAGGACGGCGAGGAAACCCTGCTCGACCGCACGATGGTCCTCTTCGGCAGCGGCATGGCCTACGGCCACAGCCACGGCAACGCCAACCTCCCGACCATCCTCGCGGGCGGCAAATCCCTCGGCCTCAAGCACGGCGCGCACGTGGACTACAACCTGCCGACCCTCAAGAGCTACGATCTCGCCAACGCCGTCGGCCACTACTCAGTGTGCAGCCGCCCCATCAGCAGCAACGCCCGCCTGACGAACCTCCTGCTCACCATGCTCCACAAGATGGAGGTCAACACCGAGAAGTTCGCCGACAGCCTCGGGCCGGTGTCCGAAGTGGTGTGAGGAAAATTCCGACCGGCGAATTTTGAATGGCGAATCCGCCTTCAGCCCGCATGACCTACTCATCTCGTCTTCGCGTTTGGCGCGGTCTTTTAGCCGTCGTCTTCCTGTTTTCAGCGTTCAGCGTTCAGCGTTCAGCCTTGGCCGCCGAGGCTCCATTCCAGCTCAAGCCCGGCGAGTTTCCGCCGCCCGGTTCGGCGCACTATGTCGCGGGGGAACTCGTCGCGCTCGACCACGTGAACCGCACGGGCGTGTTGCGGCCCGATCGCACGGATGCCCAGCGGCGCGGGGATTGGGACCTACCGCATCCGTTCACGTTGCTGCCGTTTGGGTCGCTGCACTACCGAGGCGCGTCGGCGGAGCTGCGGGACATTCCCATCGGGACGCATTTGCATGGGTGGTTCTACCAGCCGGCCGCTGAACCGAAGGAGTCCAAGGACGCCAAGAGCAAACGGGCCGCTGCGAAGACGCAGGTGCCAAGGTATGAGCGCTTGGGCTTGGACGCGGCCTTCAACCTCGCGGCGCGGTTCGAGGATGATTTTAGTCTTTGCGTCCGCGAGCAGCGGGTGTGGCGCGTGGACGCGGTGGACTTGGAGAAGAGCACGTTAACCACAACCGGCGTCACGGCGGGCAAGGCCGACGCGAAGGCGACGGTCTTCCAACTCGTGCCCGGCACGCGCGTGTGGAAGGGCCGCGGCTTCGGCGAGTTGAAGGACTTGGCGGGGGGGCAGACGGTGTTCATCAACCTCACCTACGCCACGCTCAAGGGGCCGGGGCGCTGCACGGACATCTGGCTGGACGCGGAGAGCCGCGCGTTGGCCTCGGCGCAGCAGGCTGAGGTGCATCGGCAGAACCTGCGCGAGCGCGGATTCGCCGGGTGGATTGATGCGGTGGATAACCAGCAAGCCATCGTGACCGTGACGCTCTTCAGCGCGTTCGACCCGAAGCTCAAGGAGATGTTCCGCGTGACCGGAACGACGAACGACACGGTCATCGCCGCCACCGCCGAGGACAACCTCCGCACATGGGACCAAATTAATGACCGCAAGCGCGGCACGCTGCTCGAAGCGAAAGAGGTTCCCGCCGCGCCCGGCAGCAGTGGACTCCAAGTGAAGTTCAAGGCCGAGTTGCTCATCGAGGGCTTCCGGCCCAAGCGCATCATCCGCCTTTGGCCGGGCGGCTGGCGGATCGACGACTTGCCGCGCGAAGAACGACTTTACCAATGAAACATCTCCTGTTCCTCCTCGCCGTCGCTGCCGTCACTGGCTGGCCGCTGCTCGCTGCCGATGCGCCCGTGAAGCCGAAGCTCAAAATCATCCCTGGCCAGGTCGTCATCCCGACGGGCACCGGGGAGATGCGCCGTCCGTGGGGCGAGCTGATCAGCCTGGACCTCGCCACGCGCATCGGGAAGTTCCGCAACGAGAGCGATGACGCGGTGATGAGTTTTACGGTCATGCCCTACGCCGAGTTGCTCCATCACGCGGCCAGCGGCGACCTTCAGGACTTCCGCGTCGGTGAGCGCGCCATCTTTCGGCTGCACGAGAACGACAAGGGCGAGTGGGTCTGGCTGACTTACATCCAGGACGAGATGAACATGATGAACGGCCACAAGGAGTATTTCTACGTGGACAAGATTGAGGCGACGAAACGCGCGGTGGATTGCACTTGGGCGAACTTCGACAAGAGCTTCATCCGCCAGACGAACGTGCTGATCGAGACCGACGGCGAGACGCGCTTCTGGAAGGCCGGTGCGCCCGCGAAGTTCACCGACATCAAGGTGGGTGACAAGCTCCGCACCAAAACCCACGGCGTCGGCAAGGGCAAGACGCGTATGGCGTGGGAGGTTTTCCTCGACGACGAGAGTTTGGTGAAATTCCAGACCGAACAGAAAGCCGTCCATACCGCGCGCATCCTGAAGGAGGGCGCACCGGGCTACGTGGACGAGGCGAACGGCAAGGAACTGCGCCTGACGCTCTTCAACGAGGGCAGCGACCTCGCGAAGCAGCTCAAGGCCGGCAAGGCCCTCCGCGTTGCCCCGGCTGGGGTGGACCGCAAACCCACTACCGCGCCGCTCGCCGCCACCGTGACGACCGCGACCACAAAGGGGCGTGAGACGAAGGTGACGCTGACGCTCTCGGCGGCGGAGGCGAAGTTCCAGTCGGCGGGGTTGGCGCGGGTGTGGCTGGCTGCTGAGTGATTACTTCGCCGGCTTGGCCTGTAACTGCCGCATCGCCTTCGCATAGCGCTGGCCGAACTCGCGCAGGGATGGGGAGTCGAAATGCACGTTGTCGCTCTTGGGCCTGAGGCCGGTGGACTCGACGGCGGCGGCGTGGGGGACGGACTTGGGCAGGGCGGCTATCTGCTCGTTGACCAGCGGCCAGAGCGAAGGTTTGCCGTCCTTGTCCTCGCGCTTGAGGAACTCGCCGAGCTGGCCAGCGACGAAGGGAACTTCACCAGCCCCCAGGTCGGCGCGGAGGTCGCGCACCATCTTCGCGAGGCGTTCGCCGTAGGGTTTCGCGAGGGCTTCGTTGCCGGAGTCAGCCTCGCCTTGGTGCCAGAGGATGCCTTTAAGGGTGCCGTCTTTCAGCGCGAGTTTCGCCCGTTCCAACGCCTGCTGGTAGAGGTCCCCACCCTTGCTCCAGCGGGAGAGCGGCGTGCCACCGACGGCGCAGGGGATGAGGCCGATGGTCGCGTCGGGACTCACTTCCGCCATCGCGCGCCCGAAGCTGGAGCCGAGGCCGACGCCTACGATGGTGGGTTTGTCGAAGTGGAGCGGGTCGGTGGCGGGGGCCCAGGCGTTTTCTTTGGTGAGCTTGAGGATGCGTGGGTGCGGCACTTGGTCCGCGGGTTCCACCACGCCGCGGCCGGCCATGTTGGATTGGCCGATGAGGAGGTAGAGGTGGAGTTTCTCCTTCGCCGGGAGTTTGACCGGCTCGGCGGCGGCGGCGCTCGCACAGAGCGACAGCGTGATGAGCAGGACGGACCGGAGGAGGAAGTTTGAGCGACGCATGGCTTGGGTTTAGGTCACGCGCATCGGCGACTCAAGGAGAATACCGGTGGTAGAAACAGATTCGCCCAGCGGGAGGCTGGGCGGACTTGGGCAGGTGTGGAGGCCTGCTCAGGATTGCAACGGGTTCAGCGCAGGCGATAGACGATGCGGGCCTTCGACAGGTCGTAGGGCGACATCTCCATCTTCACGCGGTCACCAGCGGTGAGGCGGACGAAGCGCTTGCGCATCTTGCCGCAAATGTGGGCGAGGACCTCGTGCTGGTTGTCCAGCTTCACCCGGAACATTGTGCCCGGCAGGACGACCGTGATGTGGCCCTCTACTGTAATGGGTTCTTCCATGAAAAATTGATCTGGGTGGGTGCAGTCCGTGGGGAAAAGAAAAGGTGCGGGAAGCCTCGCGGCTTCCCGCACCCTGAGAAACTTCAGCGCTTAGTAGCGGCTGCCGCGGTCGCGACGCTCGCCGCCACCACCGCCACCACCGCCGTAACCGCCGCCGCCGCCGCCGCCGCCGGTGCGGGGACGCTCTTCACGAGGACGAGCGACGTTCACGGTGAGGTCACGGCCGCCGACGTTCTTGCCGTGGAGACCAGCGATGGCCGCCTGGGCGGCTTGATCGGAGTCCATGGTGACGAAGGCGAAGCCGCGGGACTTGCCGGTCATGCGATCCATCATGAGGTTGACTTCCATGACAGTGCCGTGGGCGGCGAAAGAGTCTTGGAGATCGTTCTCGGTGGTGTTGAAGGAAAGATTCCCTACAAACAGTTTGTTGTTCATGTGTTTTGTGATGACTAAAACCACTCCTGCTTCGCCGACTGTTCCCGACTACCGGGTTTCAAATCATCACCGAACCACGTTCACCTGACGATTCACCATGCCTAGCTAACTCTGAGCAATCTAAGTGCAGACGCACCCTGACGGTTCGCGGGGCGATAGCAACTGTTATTCCGGGCTATCTTTGTGGTGCGGTGCTAATGGCTGCGGGCGGGGGCGAACGTCGGGAGCCAACGGTCACCGCTACCGAGGATCGGTAAACAAGTCGGCCACGGCCAGTTTCAACCCGGGCAGCAGCTTCTCTCCGAGCACCTCATGCCCGGCGTAGATGTGCTGGAGGGCGAGGCCGTGCGGGCTGCCGTGATAGACCTCCACGTTGTCGTAACGCGGGTCCACCATCCACAGGCGCGGCACGGCGGCGGCCTCGTAAACCTCCTTCTTCGTCACCGTGTCCCAGCGGTGGTCGGTGGAGCTGACGACTTCGGCGGCCAGCCAGAGCTTGCCCGTCGCGACGGTGACGAGCGCGAGGTCAGGCCGCAGCAGCGTGCCGGGGGAAAGCTGAACCACGGAGCGCGGCTCCAGCAGGCGTGCGACGGCACTGCCCGCAAGCGCGCTGGCGAAAGCGGCGTGCAGGCGCGCGCAAAACTCCTCGTGCCGCCCAGACGACACGCGGCGGAGGACGGAGACGCCTTCGATGATTTCTTCGTAGTCGAGGCTCAAGGGCAGTGTTCAGTAGTCAGTTTTCAGCATTGAGTCAGAGACCGTCCGCTCCGCCCACTGAATACTGGATATTGACCACGGCTTACTTTCCGACCAGCCCGCTCAAAAACTTCCCCGTGTGCGACCGCCCGCACCGCGCCACCACTTCCGGCGTGCCCTCGCAGACCAGTTCGCCACCCGCCTCGCCCGCCTCCGGGCCGAGGTCAATCACCCAGTCCGCCTCGGCGATGAGGTCGAGGTTGTGCTCGATGACGAGGACGCTGTGCCCGGCATCCACGAGACGTTGCAGCACGGCCACGAGGCGCTGCACGTCGCTCATGTGCAGGCCGATGGTGGGTTCTTCGAGGATGAAGAGTTTGGCGTTTCGAGTTTGGAGTCGCGGGTCGGGTAGCGTGTCAGGGGACGAATCCTTTAGGCCGCCCAGCAAATGCGTCACCAGCTTCACGCGCTGGGCCTCGCCGCCGCTCAAGGTCGGGCTGGTCTGGCCGAGCTTGAGGTAGTCGAGGCCGGTGTCGCGGAGGGCTTCGAGTGGGCGGCGGATGCGCTTCTGCGCGGTGAAGAACTCGAGCGCCTCGGCCACGCTGAGGTCGAGCACCTGCGCGATGTTCTTGCCGTTGAAAAGCACATCGAGCGTCTCGGGGTTGAAGCGCAGGCCGTTGCAGACTTCGCAGGGCACGTAAGCGGGCGGGAGGAAGTTCATTTCCAACTTTACCTCACCCGCGCCGTCGCAGCCGGGGCAGCGGCCCGCTGGGCTGTTGAAGCTGAAGCGCCCCGGCCCGTAGCCACGCATCCGCGCCTCGGGCACTTGGGCGAAGAGCGCGCGGATGTCATCGAAGAAGCCGACATAGGTCGCTGGCGTCGAGCGCGGCGTGCGGCCGATGGGGGATTGGTCCACTTCGTAAACGGCGGCGAGGGACTCAAATCCGGTGAGGTGGGGCGAGCGTCCCCGCGAGCCTTTCCCAGTGGTCCCAGCCCCGGCTCGCGGGGACGCTCGCCCCACCTTGAGTGCGGCTTCCACGGTGGGCAGGAGGCACTCGCGGATGAGGGTGGACTTGCCGCTGCCGCTCACACCGGTGACGACCACGAAACGGTTGAGCGGGAAGCGGACGGTGAGGTTCTTGAGATTGTGCGTCGCCGCGTTGGTGAGCGTCAGCCAACGCGTGGGAGACGACGTGAGGGGGTTCGGATTTTTCCGGGTCTTTGGTTTGAGACTCTTCACGCCGTCTTCTACTAGGACAGACCGTCGCTCGCCCCGGCTCGGATACTTCTTCCCCTCCTGCGCGCGGAGCTGCTGGCCGGTGATGCTGTCCTTGTGCCGCAGTAGCTCCTTCAACGTGCCGCTGGCGATGACTTCGCCGCCTTTCACGCCGGCTCCGGGACCGAGGTCAATCACCCAGTCCGCGTGGCGCATCGTGTCTTCGTCGTGCTCGACGACGAGCAGCGAGTTGCCGCGCGCCTGGAGTTTTTTGAGCGCGCCGAGGAGCAGGGTGTTGTCGCGTGCGTGTAGGCCGATGGTCGGCTCGTCGAGGACGTAGAGGACGCCACTGAGGTTGGAGCCGAGCTGTGCGGCGAGGCGCATCCGCTGGGCTTCGCCGCCGGAAAGCGTCGGCGCGCCACGGCCGAGCTGGAGGTAGCCGAGACCGACTTCGCTGAGGAACTTCAGCCGCTCGCGCAGCTCCGGGAGGATGTCGCGCGCGATTTCGGCATCGCGCCCGGCGGGCTTGAGCGTGCTGAAGTAGGCGAGCGCGGCGTCCACGTTCGCAGTGGAGAAGAAGTCGATGGTCTTCCCGTAGGAGACGACGTGATGAATCTCTGACTTTCTCTTCTTCGGACTCGCGGAGGGTTTTGAAGTGAGGCTCCTCACGTCGTCTCCTATGAGCAGGCGCACGGCGCGCACGACCGCGTTCAGCCGCGCACCGTGGCACTCTGGGCAAACCTCTCGCTCCTGCGCCCAGCTCCACCAGCTTTCCTCGACGGAGTCAGCGTTCGCCCCGCGCTCCACGTCGGGGATGTAGAAGAGTTCGCCGAAGCCGCGACACTTGGGGCACCAGCCTTGCGCGGAGTTGTAGCTGAAGTTCTTCGGGTCGAGCGCGGCGAAGCTGGCGTGGCACGTCGGGCAAGCGCGCTCGGTGCTGTGGACGGTTAGGCGACGGTGGTTGTCGAGGGCATAGAGCGTGCCGTGGCCGAGCTTGAGGGCGGTGTCCACGAGTTGCGTGGTAGGGACGCGCTGCTGCGCGTCCGTGGCGCTCAATTGCTTCGGAGCCGAAGCTGACGCGCGGCAGCGCGTCCCTACCTTGCCTTCCAGCACGCCCACCACGATTTCCACGTCGTGCTCCTTGAAGCGGTCGAGGCGGAACAGCTCATCCGTGCGGAACAGCTTTCCGTCCGCGCGAACTTCCGCGTAGCCGTTCTTCGCGGCCCAGGTCGCGACTTCGCTGTGGAAGCCTTTGCGGTTCTTCACCACGGGCGCGAGCAGCAGCAGATCGCCGCGTTGCTTGAGTTCGTTCTGCAAGTTCGCCGCGAGCGCGTCGCGGGTCTGGCCGGTGACGGGGACGTTGCACGTCGGGCAGAACTGCGTGCCGAGCTTGGCGAAGAGCAGGCGCAGGAAGTGGTGAATCTCCGTGACCGTGGCGACGGTGGACTTGCCGCCGCCGCGCGAGTTGCGCTGTTCGATGCTGACGGTGGGCGGGATGCCGGTGATGAGGTCCACATCGGGCCGCGCCATCTGCTCCACGAACTGGCGGGCGTAGGCGTTCATGGCGTCGAGGAAGCGCCGCTGGCCCTCGGCGAAGATGAGGTCGAAGGCGAGCGTGCTCTTGCCACTGCCGCTCACTCCGGTGACCACCACGAACTTCCCGCGCGGGATGGCGAGGGAGATGTTCTTCAGGTTGTGCTGCCGCGCGCCGTGGATGCAGATGGCGTCGCCGTTCGAAGGAAATGTTTCCAAGTCACTCACGCTTTCGCCTCCTTCGCTGAATTGCTCTTCGCCTCGCCGCGCAAGGCCGCTCCCGTATGACTCCGCTCGCACGCGGCGACCTGCTCCGGCGTGCCGGCGATGACGAGTTCGCCGCCGGCGTCGCCGGCCTCGGGGCCGAGGTCAATCAGCCAGTCGGCGGCGCGGATGACGTCGAGGTTGTGCTCGATGACGAGGACGGTGTGGCCCGCGTCCACGAGGCGCTGGAAGACGGCGACGAGCACGCGCACGTCGTCGAAGTGCAGGCCGGTGGTGGGTTCGTCGAAGATGAACAACGTAGCTGACGACGTGAGGAGGCTCTGACTTTTCGGAAGGGGATGGGGTCTGGCGTCTGGGGTCTGGGGGTTCGTGTCCGTGCGCGTTTTGGCCCAGGTGCGGATTTCTTCGACGGTGGTTTTTGAAGTGACGCTCCGCACTTCGGCGGCCACCGGCGAAGGGGCGGCTTCGGCAAGATGCGCGGCGAGCTTCAGGCGCTGGCTCTCGCCGCCGCTCAAGGTGTTGATGGGTTGGCCCAAACGCAGGTAGCCGAGGCCGACTTCTTGCAAGACGTGGAGCGCAGCGGCGGCGCGCTGGGCGGGCTTCGAGTCCGGCAACGCGGCGAGGAAGGCGAGGGATTCGTCCACGCTGGCGGCGAGGAGGTCGGCGATGGACCAAGAGTAATTAGTGATTAATGATTGAGTGCTTAGTGGGGACTTGAGGCTCGTGCGCTTCGGTGACTTCTTACTAATCACTTCCTCACTAATTACTTTCCCCGCCGCCTCCACCTTCACTTCGAGAATGTGCGCCCGATACCGTCGCCCCTCGCACGCAGGGCACTTGATGAAGATGTCGCTGAGGAACTGCATTTCAATCTTCTCAAAGCCCGCGCCGCGACAACGGTCGCACTGGCCCACGGCGGAGTTGAAGCTGAAGGCGCTGCTGTTCAGGCCGCGTTGCTTGGCCAGCTCGGTCGCGGCGAAGAGGTCGCGGAGGTCGTCGAAGGCACCGATGTAAACGGCGGGGTTGGAGCGCGGGGTTTTGCCAAGGGCGCTTTGGTCCACGAGGAGGACGCGGCTCAAATGCTCCGCGCCGGTGAGCATTGCCGATTGCCGATTGCCGATTGCCGATTGTTCGGAGTCGTCCCCCTCACTGCTCGCGTCGGTGTCCAGGCAGTCGGAGGCTTTGGCGATGGTCGCCAATTTGGAATTGGCAATTTGAGATTTTAGCTTCGCTTCCAGCGCGGGCAGCAGGCAGTCGCGGACGAGGGTGGATTTGCCGGAGCCGCTCACGCCGGTGAGGCAGACGAAGCGGGCGAGGGGGATGGCGACGGTGAGGTTTTTGAGGTTGTGGGCGCTGGCACCGGAGAGGGTGATCCAGTGTTCAGTGTTCAGTGGAGCGGGCGTGGACTCGGTCGGCTGCTGACTGAACACTGAACACTGAACACTGCTTGCTTCCCCCGTCACCTGCTTCCGTCCGCTCAAGTATTGCCCGGTGAGCGAGACGGGGTGAACGAGCAGTTCCTTGAGCGTGCCTTGGAAGACGAGTTCCCCGCCGGTCTCCCCGTGGCCAGGGCCGAGGTCCACAATCTGGTCGGCGGCGCGCATGACGGCGGCTTCGTGCTCGACGACGACGACGGTGTTCCCGAGGTCGCGGAGGCGTTGGAGGATGGTGACGAGGCGCGCAGTGTCGCGCGGGTGCAGGCCCACGCTCGGCTCGTCGAGGATGTAGAGGGTGTTGACGAGGCGCGTGCCGAGGCAGGTGGTGAGGTTCACGCGCTCCGTCTCGCCGCCGGAAAGCGTGCGCGTGGCGCGGTCGAGCGTGAGGTAGCTGAGGCCGACTTCGACGAGGTAGCGGAGGCGTGAGGAGACTTCTTCCAATGCGTGGTGGATGGGGTCCGTGGCGTGCTTCGTGTTTCGTGTTTCGTGTCGGCGGGCGAAGGCTTCGATGACTTCGAGGGCGCGGCTGACGGGGTGGGCGTAGAGGTCGGCGAGAGACAGGGAGTATTCAGTCTTCAGTGGGTCAGTCTTCAGTGCCGAGGCAGCGGGGGCGGCGGGCTTTTGACTGATTACTGAACACTGATTACTGAACACTGAACACTTGTAGAGCAGCGCCTCCGGCTGCAGCCGCTTCCCCTCGCACGCCGGACAGCGCGTGTAGCTGCGGTAGCGCGAGAGCAGCACGCGGACGTGCATCTTGTAGCTCTTGCTCTCCAGCCAGCGGAAGTAACCCTTCACGCCATACCACTTCTTCGGCCAGGAGTTCGCGGGATCGCTTGAGTCGTAGCCGGGGTCGCCCTCGATGACCCAGCGCTGATGGTCGGCGCTGAGGTCGCGGAAGGGCACGTCCATCGGCACGCCGAGTTTCTTGCAGAACTTCGCTATGTCGGCCAGCGACTCCGCGCCGGTGCCGGTGCGCCAGGGCCTGACCGCGCCGCCGGCCAGCGTGAGCGAGCGGTCCGGGAGGGCGAGGTTGTAGTCAATGCCGATGGTGCGCCCGAAGCCCTTGCACATGGGGCACGCGCCGACGGGGTGGTTGAAGCTGAAGAGCGCGGGGGAAGGCTCACGGTAGTCAAGGTCGCACTGCGCGCAGTGGAAGCGGTTCGAAAAGGGGATTGGGTCTGGCGTCTGGGGGATGGGGAGGAAATGGACGGCCAGCTTGCCTTTGCCGAAGTGGTAGGCTTGCTCGCAGGCTTCGATGAAGCGGGCGCGGTTGGCGGCGGTGGGTTTGAGGCGATCTTGGAGGACAGTGATTAGTGAGCAGTGATTAGTAATTAGTGGGGGCGCGTCTTCGAGGCGCACCACTTGGCCATTCACCAGCAGGCGCTGGTAGCCTTGCTTGGCGAGGAGGGCGAGCGATTCCTTCAGCGAGAGCTTTTCCGACAACGCGAGGTCGAACGTCACCAGACATTCCGCATTTGAATGGAGCCTCCTCACGTCGGCTGCTACCGGGTCAGGACTGACTACTGAACACTGCTTACTGATTACTTCCCAAACCTTCTGCGGTGGCTCCTTCTCCACCGGCTTCCCGCACTTGCGACAATGTAGCGTCGCAAGGTGCGGCCAGAGGACTTTCAGGTGGTCGCAGATTTCCGTCATCGTGCCGACGGTGCTGCGGGTGCTGCGGACGGCTTTGCGCTGCTCGATGGCGATGGCCGGCGGGATGCCCTCGATGCTGTCCACCGCTGGCTTGTCCATGCGGTCGAAGAACTGCCGCGCGTAGGGCGAGAAGGTCTCGATGTAGCGCCGCTGGCCTTCGGCGAAGAGCGTGTCGAACGCGAGTGAGGACTTGCCGGAGCCGCTCAGGCCGGTGATGACGATGAGCTTGCCCAGCGGGAGGTCGAGATCGAAGCCCTTGAGGTTGTTGTGCCGCACGCCGCGGAGGCGAATGAGGCTGGCGGGCGGCTTGAACATGCGGGGCGGAAGTTAGGAGAGGATCGAAGTGCTCGCAAGCCACGTTGCCAACGGGACGAGCCCTCGCCGGACTCGCCATGCCCGCGCGGGCTTTGGTAGTCTCCGTGCCCGTGAGTTCCACCGCCGAATCCGAATTGGTCGCGCGCTGCCGGCGCGGCGACGCTCGTGCGTGGGATGAACTCTTCGAGCGGCACTACGCGGCGGTGGGGCGCTATGTCTTCCAGCTCTCGCCGCAGTTCTCTCGCGAGGACGCGGATGAGATTGCGCAGGAGACTTTCCTTTCCGTCATCAAGCACATCGGCAACTTCCACGGTGATTGCCAGCTACAGACGTGGCTCTTCCGTATCGCGGGCAACAAGGCGCGCGATCACTTGGAAAAGGTGCGGGCCGCCAAGCGCGGTGGTGGGCAGCAACCGCTTTCGCTCCACGCGGAAGACCCGGAGACGGGCCTGACGCTGGACGCGCCGAGTCACTTGCCGGGGCCGGACGGGGCCTTGCTGCATGCGGAGCGCGCCCTGCTGATCGGCGGCGCGCTGGCGCAACTCGGCGGCCCGTGCCAGGAGATCATCGAGCTGCGCTACTTCGCGGACCTGAGCTACGAGGAGATCAGCCGCGCCCTGCGGTTGAACGAAAAGACCGTCAGCTCCCGCTTGAGCAAGTGCCTCGACAAGCTAGAGGAAATCGCCCGCCCCATCTTTGCCGGGGGGAAAGCACCGGTTTCCCCGTCCAACCCACCAAGTTCGTCATGATCTCCGATCCACAACGCGACATTGAGCAAGACCTGGTGGCCTACAAGCAGCGCCGGCGCGAGCAGGCGGGCGCGCCGCTGGAGCTGCACCCGGCCACGCGTAAGATGCTCCTGAGCGAAGCTGCGCGTTCGACTAGTCGGCCGCTGCTCACCTCGGAGGAGGCGGCGAAGAACTTTGTTCGCTCGTTCGTGATGTCGCACCAGCAGCCAGCGTTTTTCGCGCGCAACAAACACCGGGTCATCTGGGCTGGGGCGATGTTCGCGGGCCTGGCCGTGGTGCTCGCGGTGCTGCGCAACGACCCGCGCCAGGCGGAGCAGAAGCGTTTGTTCACCGATAGCTTGCCCACGCCACCACCCGCTGCCGAGCCCCCGCCAACCCCGGCGCGTCCCGTTGTCGTAGCGAGCCAACCGCCCGCTGAAGTCGCGCAACTGGTGCGGGACAGACGGGCCGTTCCCGCCAAGGCCGAACCGCAGCAGGCCGCCAAGTTTGCCGCTGCGCCGCCAGCCAGCGTTGCGACCGCTCCGGTGCCGGCGATGGAACGCGAGGTCCTGGCCCGCCGCAGCGCGCCGGGCGCGGCTCCGAAGCCGAGCGCCAGCGCCCTCACGACTGCGGACGGTGCCGCGAGTCCCGCCGCTCCCTTCGGAACCATGAAGTCAGCGAATGTGCTTACTAGTGACGCCGACAAGTCGCTGGCGGAACAGCCCGTGGCGGGCGAAGCGAAGCAACTTGCCAAGGCGCTCAAGGCCGCCGCCGCCAGCGAGGTGAAGGCGGAAGTCGGCGTGCAGCGGGTCGCTGACGTAGCCAAGGCCAAGGTGGCGAGCGACGAACTGAAGCGTCCGGCGAGCGGAGCCGGAGCCGGCGGGGGCGGCGGGAGCGTTGCCCTCGCGTTGAATCCGGTGGCCGTAACCGCCACGCCGCCGCTGGCCGGTTATGTCGTTGCCGAGCCGGTGTCGGTGCGCCAGCGGTTCCAGCAGTTGGACAATCGCGCGGGCTACCGGCAGAACTTCAACTCCCCGCCCGTGCCGCAGGTGCTTCAGGACTTCGCCTTCGAACGGACCGGTGACCGCGTGCGCATCGTGGACACCGACGGCTCGACTTACGAAGGGGCCGTGATGCCTGTGCCCGCTGAGGAAAGTCGCCTGAAGGAAGCCGCTAAATTCGACGCGGCAGCGAAGCGTAAGGACGCAAGCAGCCAGCCAGCGCAGTCAGCGGACCCGCAGACCGCCTACCGCTTCTACGCCACCGGCTTGAACCGCAAACTCAATCAGTCCGTCACGTTTCGCGGCGAGTGGCAGCCCGCCGCGCCCACCCAAGTCCCGCAGGCGACGCCCGGGTTGCAACCCGTGGTCTTGGGGGTGCGTTTGGAGCGGCGGGCGGCGGAGAAGCAGGAACAAACCGTCCTTAGCAATAGCCTTTCCGGTAACGCCGCGCCGACGGTGAACTTGATCCACCAACAGTCCCCGAGCACGGCGGCTCCCGGCCGCATCTCCGGTCGAGCGATCGTCGGCGGGAAGAACGAGTTCGACATCAACGCGGTGCCGAAGTAGCGCTCTACGCTGGGGAGCGCGGTTTCCACGTCTGTGGCAGGAGTTGGCGAACTGGCAGATTGCGGTCGCAGGCATCCGGGCCTCCCCAAAAGATTTTCCGCGTTGACGCTCCCATCCTCGCGCCGTCATCTTCACCGCGCTTGGCGCGCACGAAAACCATCCTGTTTGTTTGCACCGGAAACATCTGTCGTAGCCCGATGGCAGAGGGCTTGTTTCGGCACGCGGTGAAGGGCCGGAGCGACTTCCGCGTGCTCTCCGCCGGCGTCGGCGCGATTAACGGCCAGTCCCCCAGCCACCACGCCGTCACCGGCCTTAAGCAGCTCGGCATCGACATCACCAGGCAGCGCAGCCGGATGCTCACTGGTGCGATGGTGCAGGAGGCGGACTTCATCTTCGGCATGACGCGCGGCCACGTGGAGGCGGTCACGCTGCTCTACCCGCAAGCCGAGGAGAAGACCTTCGTGCTGCGCGAGTTCGACGACACGCTGGACTTCTGGGAGAAGGACATCGCCGACCCGATTGGCGGTGACCTGAATGTGTATTTGAACTGCCGCGACCAAATCGAGCAAGGCATCGAGTCCATGATGCGGTTCGTCGAGCAAGGCGGCGAGGGCGACGGTTCCGGGCGGGCGACCATCTGCGCGATGGGCGCGGACCACGGCGGCTTGCAGCTCAAGGAAGCGTTGAAACGCCATCTCGAGCAGCAGCACGTGCGGGTTCTGGACTTTGGCACCAACTCGCCTGAATCCACGGATTATCCCGACTACGCCAAGCTCGTTGCCGAGCAAGTGGCGGAAGGCAATGCCGACTTCGGCCTCCTCTGCTGCACCTCCGGCGTGGGCATGAGCATTACGGCCAACAAGGTGCCCGGCATCCGCGCCGCCCTCGTCTTCAACGAGGAGATGGCCAGCCTCACCCGCCAGCACAACGACGCCAACGTCCTGTGCCTCGGCCAGCGCCAGACTTCGCCCGATGAGGGCAAACGCATTGTGGACGCCTTCCTCGCTGCTGAGTTCGAGGGCGGGCGGCACGAACGAAGAGTTAAAAAAATGGAACCTAACACTGGATTACGCCTGTCCGCCGTGGACCCCGCCATCGCTGAAACCATCGCCAAAGAGCGCCAGCGCCAGCAGGAGAACATCGAGCTGATCGCCAGCGAGAACTTCACCAGCCCCGCCGTCATGGAGGCGCAAGGCTCCGTGCTCACCAACAAATACGCCGAGGGCTATCCCGCAAAGCGTTGGTATGGCGGCTGCGAAAACGTGGACGTGGTCGAGTCACTGGCCATCGAGCGTGCGAAACAGCTCTTCGGCGCGGAGCACGCGAACGTCCAGCCGCACTCCGGCTCCGGCGCGAACATGGCCGTCTATTTCGCCTTCCTGAAGCCCGGCGACAAGCTGCTGACGATGGACCTCAGCCACGGCGGCCACCTCACGCACGGCAACAAGGCCAACTTCTCCGGCAAGTTCTTCGAGATCGTCCACTACGGCGTGCGCAAGGAAGACGAGCGCATTGACTACGACCAGCTCGCCGTCATGGCGCGCGAGCACAAGCCGAAGATGATCACCGTCGGCGCGAGCGCCTACCCGCGCGTCATTGATTTCAAGCGCATGGGCGAGATCGCCAAGGAAGTCGGAGCCATGCTGCTCGCAGACATCGCGCACATCGCCGGCCTCGTTGCCACCGGCGTGCATCCCAGCCCCGTGCCGCACGCGGACTTCGTCACCACGACCACGCACAAGACCCTGCGCGGCCCGCGCGGTGGCCTCATCCTGTGCCCGGCGAAGTATGCGAAGGAGATTGATTCCCAAGTCTTCCCCGGCATCCAAGGCGGCCCGCTCATGCACGTCATCGCGGGCAAAGCCGTGTGCTTCCACGAGGCGCTCCAGCCCGGCTTCAAAGCCTACCAGCAGCAGATCGCCGCCAACGCCAAGGCCCTCGCCGCTGGCATGCTTCGCAACGGCTTCCGCCTCGTCTCCGGCGGCACCGACAACCACCTCATGCTCGTGGACGTCGGCGCACGCGGCATCACCGGCAAGGAAAGCCAGATCGCCCTCGACGAGGCCGGCATCACCACCAACAAGAACACCATCCCCTTCGAGACCCGCTCGCCCTTCCAAGCCAGCGGCATCCGCCTGGGCACGCCCGCCAGCACCACGCGCGGCATGAAGGAAGCCGAGATGGCCGCCATCGCCGACATGATCTCCGAAGTGCTCCTCGACATTAAGAACGTCGAAACCGCCCACAAAGTCCGCGCCCGCGTGCGCGAGCTGACGGCGAAGTTCCCGCTGCCTTACTGAGCGCACGGGCTGTGCACGCGGTGGCCGACTAGCAGGTCGGCCCTACCGGCTTCAGCGATAATTCAAGCTTCGCTGGGCGACTCGCCGCACCGAAAGCGCGTCGCCCGACAGCGCTTCCCGCTGAACCCCTCCGCGCCCCGGTGCGTCTGAACCGAGCTTAATAACCATGTCTATGAATCCCTTGCCCTACCTCCGTTTCCTCCTTGGCGCACTCCTGCTCGCGAGTGCTTGCCCGGCCTCCTCCGCCGAGCCGTTCCTCGACAAGGTGGACCTCTTCGAGGCGGGCAAGGAAGGCTACGCGCTCTACCGCATCCCGGGGATCGTCACCACGCGGCGCGGCACGGTGCTGGCCTATTGCGAGGCGCGGAAGAGTGACCGTGGTGACTGGGGGACCATCGACATCCTCCTGCGCCGCTCGACCGACGGCGGCAAGACTTGGGGCGCGCGCACCAACATCGCCCACGTGCCGGGACCGAAGGCGAAGAACCCGGCGGCCCTCGCGCAGAAACTCGCGGCCACCGACGAGGTCACCTACAACAACCCCGTCGCCATCCCGGATGCAAACGGCGTGGTCCACTTTCTCTTCTGCCTCGAATATGCCCGTTGCTTCTACCTGCGCACGGATGACGACGGCCTTACGTTCAGCAAACCAGTCGAGATCACAGCGACTTTCGACAAGTTCCGGCCCGAATACGACTGGAAGGTCCTCGCCACCGGCCCTGGCCACGGCATTCAGCTCAAGACCGGGCGGCTCGTCGTGCCCGTGTGGCTCTCGCTGGGCACGGGCGGGCACGCGCACCGGCCCTCGGTCACATCGGTGATTTACAGCGACGACCTCGGTCGCACCTGGGCGCGCGGTGAGATCGCCGGGCCGAACGAGGGCGAGTGGAACGTCCCGAACGAAACCTGCGCCGTGCAACTTGCCGACGGCCGCGTGCTGCTGAACATGCGGAGCGAGTCCAAGGCGAACCGCCGCCTGCTCGCCACCAGCCGCGACGGCGCGACGGCTTGGAGCAAACCCCAGTTCCACGAGCAACTGCTCGAACCCATCTGCATGGCCAGCATGGTCCGCCTGAGCGAAACGCCCGCTTCGGACAAAAACCGCCTGCTCTTCTCGAACCCGCACAACCTCGCCCGCACCGATGGCAAGGAAGCCCCCGGCAAGGGCCGCGACCGCAAGAACGTCTCTGTGAAACTCAGCTACGACGAAGCCGCGACTTGGCCGGTGAGCAAGACCATCGAGCCCGGCTTCAGCGGCTACAGCGATCTCGCCGTGGCGAACGACGGCACCATCCTGCTCTTCTACGAGCGCGGCAGCACGGACGGCAAAGACATCTACCGCACCGGCTCGCTCACCGTCGCGCGCTTCAATCTCGAATGGCTCACCGACGGGAAGGACACGCTACCCGGCGCGGGCAAGGGGAAGAAATGAGCGGCGACGGGCGGCGTGCCTTGGTCCCGTGCCGGCGGCATGGCTTCGCCAACTTGACACACTGGTTCCTCCTCGCCTTGCTCTGGCTGACGCTCTCCGTCCAGGCCGCTGAGAACCCCGCTCGCCCGCTCCGCATTCTGCCGGTCGGCGATTCCATCACGCGTGGCTCCTATCTCGCCCGTTACGAGGACGGTCCGTTCAAGGGCGAGGTGATGGGGCTGCCGAATCCCGAGGGCGGCGGCTGGCGCAAGTTGCTTCAAGACAAACTCCGTGCGGCTGGGCAGGCCTACGACTTCGTCGGCGCGCTGCGTTACCACAGCTTCGGCAAAACCGGGCAGGTGGACGCCCACTTCGACCCCGACCACCACGGCCTCGCTGGCTTCAGCAACCAGGCAATCCTCTCCGGCGGCAAGGTGCCCACGCCGCGCGACGTGTTGGCCTCGCTCGGGGTGCAGGAAGTCGTCGTGCCGGGCATCGTCCCCGTCCTCAAACAGCACGCGCCTGATGTGGTGCTGTTGCTTGCGGGGGCGAACGGCTTCAACGCCCGCGCACGCGATGAACTCATCCGCACCATCCACGCCAGCAGCCGCGCGCACCTGTTCGTCGGCACCCTCCTGCCGCAGCGCGCTCCCCGCGCTGGCGCGCCACAGGTGGCCGCCTACAACGCGAGCTTGCCCGCAGTGGTTGCCGCTCAGACTGCCGCCGGCCACCGCATCACGCTCGTGGATTTGCACGCGGCGGTCACGCCTGACGACCTGTTGCCCGACGGCGTCCACCCGAACCGCGCCGGCATGGCGAAGATGGCCGACGCGTGGTTCGCCGCCTTGCAGGCAGCCGGCTTGGTCTCGCCCAAGTAGGAAGTTTACGACTCACCCAACGCGGCGGGTTAGCGGTGGTCTGATTGGCACAGTCCGATCAGGAGTCACTCACCTTGGTCAGCAAGATGGGGACAGCAAGATTTCATCTTGCTGCCCCCATCTTTCTGACCCGAGCGGTGTAAACGGTGCCGCGAGCCGCCCCGACTACTGCTTCTTGAAGTAAAGCTCCTCTGCGTTCCACGAGATGCGGTAGTAGCTCAGGGGCGAAGGACGGAGGTTGGCGAGCTCGTTGCGGACGGCGACGTAGCTGATGGGCGAGACGGTGTAGATCAAGGGGACTTGCGTGCTCATGATGACCTGCACCTCGTCGAAGAGCGCCTTGCGCTTCGCGAAGTCGAGCGTCTTGTGCTGCTCGTCCATCAACTTGTCCATGCGCGCCTCCCAGTCCGTCGAGGGCGTCTTCTGTTTCGGGAACCACTCGTGCGTGTAGCCATCGGACTTGAGCACGTTCATCGAGGAGGAGGGGTCCGTGCTGCCGCCGCCCAGGCTCAGGAGCACGCACTCGTATTCGTAGGTGTCGTTGATGCGCGTGATGAGTGTGTTGAACTCGATGGGCTGGTAATTGACCTTGATGCCCAGCTTCTTCAGGTCGGCCTGCACGATGACGGCGATGCGGTCGCGGTTGCTGTTGCCCGTGTTGGTGTTGAAGGTGAACTCAATCTCCGTGCCCTGCGCGTCTTCCAGGATGCCGTTGCCGTTGCGGTCCTCGATGCCAATTTCCTTCAGCAGAGCGCGGGCGCGGGCGGGGTCGAAGGGGTATTCGGCCAAGCCCTCGGCGAGCCACTTTTTGTTCGCGGCGGTGATGTAGCCGAAGTTCGCCTGCGCCTTTCCGGCATAGACGGACTTGACGATGCTGGGCCGGTCCACGGCATGGGCCAACGCCTGGCGGAACTTCTGGTTGCGGAACCACGCGAGCTTCTTCGGGTCCACGATGGGCTTGCCGGTCTTGGCGTGGAGGTTGGTGTTCTGGTTTAACCAGAAGAAGCCGCGCTCCAGGCCGATGCCCAGCTCCATGACTTGGAAACGGCCGCTCTTCGCCGCCTCGGTCTTGAAGCGCTCCACCTCGTCGGGCCGGAGGAACTCGTGGAGGTCATTCTCGCCCTTGAGGAAGCGCAGCGACATGGCGTTCATGTCCGGGACGACCTGATACATGAGGTGGTCGAGGTAGGGCAGGCGCGTGCCGGCCTTGTCCACGATGAAGAAGTTCGGGTTGCGCTCCAGCAGGGTGAACTCGCCGGCCTTGTATTGCTTGAGCTTGAACGGGCCGCTGCCCACCAGCCCTGACGGCGACGTGTCCACGCCGTAGGCCGAGACGAATTTCTTTTCGGCCAACGCCTTGGCGAGGATGTGCTGGGGCAGAATCGGGATGCTGCCGACGTTCTCCTCGAACGGCGCGCACGGCTCCGGCGTGACGAACTGCACGGTGAGGTTGTCCACCTTCGTGAACTGGAAGGGCTTGCCGTCCACCTTGAGCAGGTCAATCGCCGGGTTCGGCACGTCGGGGTCGTAGATGACCTTGAAGGTGAAGACCACGTCGTCGGCGGTGAGCGGCTTGCCATCGCTCCAGAGCAGCCCTGAGCGGAGCTTGAAGGTCCACGTCTTCTGGTCGGCGGCCACGGACCACTGGTGCGCGAGTCCGGGCAGCATCTTCTGCGACGGCATGTCCAGCGTGAGCAGCGACGCGAAGATGAGCCGGTAAATGTCTTCGGAGGAGCCTTCGTTCGAGGCGATGGGGTTAAACGTCTTCGGGTCGCCGAAGGTGGAGATGACCAGCCGTCCGCCGCGCACACCCGGCGCACACCCGGCGACGAGCGGCGGCACGGGCAACGGGCCTTGGACCACGGCGGGCGCGGACGAACCGGGCTTGTTGCCAGGCGCGCTGCCCTCTTCCTTTTTGCAACCGGTGAACAGGAGCGTCGCCACGGCGGCGACGGCGAGACAGAGCGAATGGGTTTTCATGTGTGTCGTTTCGGCGAGATTTCCACCCGCCGCAGGGCGAGTCGAGGAAACAGTCTGCATTGAAGCTTGGAGCCGGGCCGGGGCGTCCATACGCTCCGCCAGCACACATGGGCACGTTCATCCTCAAACGCCTGCTGCACATGATCCCGATCCTCCTCGGGGTCTCGCTGCTGACGTTCCTGCTCATGTCGCTCACGCCCGGCGGCTACTTGCAAAGCCTGCGCCAGAACCCCCAAATCTCCGCCGAGACCGTCGAGCGCCTCCTGGCCAAGTATCACTACGACAAGCCTTGGTATGTCCAATACGCCTACTGGCTCAAGAACGTCGCGCAGGGCGACTTCGGCTACTCCATCCAATACAAAATCTCCGCCACCGACCTCATCCTGGCGCGGCTCTGGAACACCTTCCTCCTCTCGCTCTTCGCCACCCTCGTCGCGTGGTGCATCGCCGTGCCGTTGGGCATCTGGGCGGCGGTGAACAAGGATTCGCTGGTGGACCGCGCCTGCGCGATGGTCGCGTTCATCGGCTTGTCCGTGCCGGAAATTCTCCTCGCGCTCCTCGCGCTGATGTTCGCGGCGGCGACCGGTTGGTTCCCCATCGGCGGCGCGCAAAGCTCGCTCTACGACCTGATGACGCCGATGGAGCAGCTCTGGAACCGCGCGCATCACCTCGTCTTGCCAGTGCTGGTGCTGGCCGCCAGCTCGCTCGCCGGCATCATGCGCCAGATGCGCTCCAACCTCCTCGACACCCTCCGTGCCGACTACGTCACCGCCGCGCGTGCCAAGGGCTTGTCGGAGGGCTTGGTCATCTACAAGCACGCGCTCCGCAACGCCATCAACCCGCTCCTCACCATCTTCGGCTACTCACTCGCCGGCCTGCTCTCCGGCGCGTTCATCGTCGAGAATATCATGGCCTGGCCGGGTCTGGGCCGACTGACCATCGAGGCTTATACGGCGAAGGACTCGATGCTCGTGGTGGACTCGGTGGTCATGGCCACAGCGCTGCTCATCGTGGGCAACTTCGTCGCGGACCTGATGCTGGCCTGGAGCGATCCGAGAATCCGGTTGAAGGAATGAGCGCTCCCACCACGCCGCCGCTCTCCCCACGCCAGCTTTTCTGGCGACGCCTCCGCGCCCGGCGGGCGGCGATGGCCGGCGGCGTCATTCTCGGCCTGCTTTACCTCACCGCCATCCTCGCCGGTTTCGTCGCGCCGTATCACTACGAGCGCGACGACCGCGACCGCTTCTTCCACCCGCCCATCCTCCCGAAGCTCGACGGCCTGCGCCTCGTCGTCCCGCGCTGGGAACAGAAGGAAGGCCAATTCATCTACGCTCCCATTGCCGGCGACACGAAGCCGCTGCGCTTCTTCGTGCAGGGCGACAAATACCACCTGTTCGCCCTCATCCCCTGCCAGACGCACCTCTTCGGCACCGGCGAGAAAAACCACCCCATCTACCTCTTCGGCACCGACCAGTTCGGGCGCGACGTCTTCTCGCGCATCCTCTACGGCTCACAGATTTCCCTGAGCATCGGCCTCATCGGCATCACGCTCTCCTTCACCTTCGGCATGCTCAACGGCGGCATCTCCGGCTACTTCGGCGGGCACGTGGACACCGTCATCATGCGCGTCTGCGAACTCATCATGTCCATCCCGTCGCTCTACCTCATCATCGCGCTGCGCAACACCTTCCCGCCCAACATCTCCTCCACCGAAGCTTACGCGATGATCATCGTGATCCTCAGCTTCATCGGCTGGGCGAGCATGGCGCGCGTGGTGCGCGGCATGGCGTTGAGCCTGCGCGAACGGCAGTTCGTCCTCGCCGCCCGCGCGCTGGGCGCGACCCCGTGGCGCATCATCACGCGGCACATTCTCCCGAGCACGTTCAGCTACGTCATCGTGGCCGCGACCCTCAGCGTGCCCTACTACATCCTCGGCGAAGTCGTCCTGAGCTACCTCGCCGTCGGCATCCAAGAACCGCAGGCGAGCTGGGGCAACATGCTCACCGCCGCGCAGAACACCGAGCACCTCCGCAGCTACCCGTGGCTCCTCGCCCCCGGCGCGGCCATCTTTATCACCGTCCTGGCGTTCAACTTCCTCGGCGACGGCCTGCGCGATGCCGCTGATGCCAAGAGTTAACATGGCCAAGGCGTGAATACTTCCGGCAACAAACTGGGCATCATCGTCAGCGTGGCCGCCGCCATCGTTGCGATGCTGATGCTCCCCTTGCTCATGGCAAAATTCGGAACCCTCTTGCCGGGCGATGGCGAACCTGGCGAGCCGACCCAGCGCCTCACTTCTCGCTGGCCTCTGTGGCTCGGTCTGCTAATCGGACTGTGCGTGCTCATCTCCGTTGGCGGATTTCTGCTGCGGCACCAGAACATCCCCGCACCCGTGCTCCGCGTCATCATCACTTTGCTGGCTAGTGCGTTCGTATTCGTGCTGTTCCGCCTGCTACAGCCCCTCTTGAACAACCTCAAAAAGCTCGTGGACGAATGAGCGCGCCCCTCGATACCCCAACCTTCAGCTCGAATTCGGCACCGCCAAAGACGCCGTGCCTGCATCATCGCGGAAGGCGATCCCTCCTACCTGGTCGGCGAGAGCCGTCGTGCCAAAAGTTGAACGCCATTAACCACAGAGACACAGAGGACACAGAGAAAGCATGACATCAATTTTCAACTCCCACTCTGTGTGCTCTGTGCCTCTGTGGTAAAAACTATGCCCCTCCTCGACATCCGCAACCTCCAGCTCGAATTCGGCACCGGCAAAGACGCCGTGCGCGCCGTGGACGGCGTGTCATTCACCATCGCCGAGGGCGAGACGCTCTGCCTCGTCGGCGAGAGCGGCTGCGGCAAGAGCGTTTCCGCCCTCTCCATCGCACGCCTCGTGCCCACGCCGCCCGCGCGCTACGTCGGCGGCGAGATTCTCCTCAACGGCTGCGACGTGCTGAAGATGGACCAGCGCGAACTGCGCTCCATCCGCGGCGGCGTGGTCAGCTACGTCTTCCAGGAACCGAGCGCCTCGCTCAACCCCGTCTTCCGCGTCGGCAACCAGATCAAGGAATCGCTGAAACTCCATCGCCCGCAGTTCGCCACCGACGACGAAGTCATCCGCCTGTTGAAACTCGTCGGCATCCCCGCGCCCGAATCGCGCATCCGCGACTATCCGCACCAGATGTCCGGCGGCATGCAGCAGCGCATCATGATCGCGATGGCGCTGGCCAGCGAGCCGAAGCTCCTCGTGGCCGACGAGCCGACTACCGCGCTGGACGTGACCATCCAGGCGCAAATCCTCGAGCTGCTGCGCGAACTCAAGCAACGCCTGCGCATGAGCATCCTGCTCATCACGCACAACCTCGGCATCGTGGGCGACATCGCCGATCGCGTGGCCGTGATGTATGCCGGGCAGATTGTCGAGCTGTCCCCCGCGCGCGCCCTGCTCCAGCGCCCGCTGCACCCCTACACGCAGGCCTTGATGAACTCCGTGCCGCAGCTCGGCCACGAGCACGAGCGCCTCCAGGCCATCCCCGGCAACGTGCCCAACCTCGGCCAGTTCCCCAGCGGCTGCCGCTTCCACCCGCGCTGCCCCAAGGCGCAAAGCGACTGCTCTGTGAAAGCGCCGGAGCTGGTGGAGGTCGAGCCGGGCCGGTGGGTGCGGTGTCCATATTGGAACAGGAACCGGTCTGTGCTGTGAAATGGACGTTTCTTATTTTGGACCGAGTCAGGGCAGCTTCAAGGCTTCAGTCGCACGAGTATCCGCACCAAGAGGGCGGAGGGAATCACAAAAACCCATTTGACAACATTCCGCGCGAAGCGCCTGTCGCGTATCCAATCAGCGACCGGTGGAGAGAGCCGACAGTAGCACTCAACGAGTAGGCATCCGGGACGACCGCGCAGAAGCACATTATCTCGAAACTGTCTTAATACGAGGACTGCGGGGGCGTTTTCGCTCCCCAGAGACGCTGTCGCAATGAAGCAAGCCGAACCACGACTCAATGAATTTCTTGCGCACTCCACGACCTCCTCGTCCCTATCAGTCGTTAGCGATTTCAAGGTGTCCTTTGGAGTCTGTGAGTTGTGGGCTACATACCTTCGAGTATCAGCGTCGTGGTCCAGTGCGAGTTTACGCAAAACATCTGTAGCCGCATCAGAACGACGTGCGAGCCGATGGCGGACCTGGTAATCGCGGGCTTGGTCTTTACCATCACTGCCCACAGCCTCCAAGGCTAGCTGTAGCCCAACCGGGAGAGCCGGTCTGTTCACTATCGTGAGTCGGACCCCGGGGTCACTGTCACTCGCTAAGGCCAGCAGAATATCTTCGGCAATATCTGGCCTGCTTGCCACCGTGCTCCGAACCGTGGGCCATGTGTTCCTAGCGAGAACAGCTAAATCTTCTGACTGCAATGAGCTGTGTAATGCCACGACTTCGAGCATCCGAAAATAATCCGACGCAGCCCCGTCATACTGTTCATTGGTTGACGGCTGCCGGGCGAGCCAGACCAGAGTGTCCCGAGACGTTGCAGGGTGTTTAGCCACCGCCAGCATAACCCTAATGCGGCGGGTCTGAGCCAAGGTATCCAAAACATCCTGTGGAGTGGTTTGGTTTTCTGCAATCGCCTCGGCTGTCTCGATGTGGTCCGCGATTAAGAAATGGAGAATTTGAACGCCATTTGTCTGCCTAGCAACCTGCATTCTAATGTTAGGAGTGCCCCGCTTGATGACAAGTAGCAGTTCAGCCTCCTTCATTTCTTTAACCCAAGTTGGGTCGCTAAGAGCATCGACAGTGTCTTGCGTTGTTGTCAGGATATTCCTCAAGTCGACTGCATTGAGCGGTTTGACTGTCATGGGGGGCAGAAGCTACGCCGCGGGCCTCACCAGGTTCAAGTTCGCAAAACTGGGCCCGATGGGCACTCCCGATGGGCACTCTCTTGCAAAAATGAGCGTCGCCCGGTATCTGCCAGCTCTGGCCGTAGGCGAAACGAACGCGTAGATTAACGAAGGTTGAGTTTGGTTTTCGGCCAAGGTAAACAACTGCCATGAAATTCCGCATCATTGTCCAGCCTGACGAGGACGGCGTCTTCGTCGCCGAGTGTCCCACGCTGCCGGGCTGTATTTCCCAAGGCGCGACGCGGCAGGAGGCGTTCGCCAACATTCAGGACGCCATCGGCGGTTATCTCGCCAGCTTGAAGAAGCACGGCGAGCGGGTTTGAGCCGATCACAGAAACGCCACCACCCATGACCGAAATCACCTTCAGCATTGAGGCCTGCCGCGAGACCGGCGGCTGCGTCGCCCGCTGGGACGCGCCGGGCGGTGGCGGCATCACCACGCAGGGCGACAGCTTCGCGGAACTGCAAGCGATGGTCGCCGATGCGGTGGCGGGTTACTTTGGCCTCGGGCAGTTGACGCCCAATGCGACAAGCGACTAATTTCAAACCATGAGCACCATAGCCGAAATCAAATCCGCGATTGACCACCTCCCCAGCCGTGAGCGGGACGAGTTGGAGGCGTTGCTGTGGCAGGACGAGGAGACGCCGCCCGGCGTGCGCGAGAAGCTGGCCGAGGCGCTCGCCGGCAAGTTCGTCCCCGGCGACCGCGCCAACATTGACCGTATCCTCGCCTCGCTCGAATGACTCCGCGCTGGGAGGAGAGCGAGTTCATCTTCTGCGACTTGCAAGGCATTGCCCGCTACATCCGCGCTCGAAACCTCCGCGCGGCCCGTCGCTTTCTCGTAGCGGCTTACGGCACGTTTGAGTTTCTTGCCGCCAACCCGGGCATGGGTCGCGCTCGTGCCGACTTGGGTTTTCCCGAGGTGCGTTCATAGCGGGTGCGCGGCTTTCCTCGACACCTAATTTTCTACCGTGAGCTGCCCGACCGGGTGCAAATCCTGCGGGTGCTACATGGCGCGCGCGATTTGCCCAGTGTCCTCTCCCAGCCTTACGGCTAGCCGCACGCCCATGAACCTGCTGGAAGTCCGCCCTCTCAAAGTCCACTTCCCGGTCCAGCACGGCACCTCAGCCGCGTGAGCGCGTTAGGTGGCCAAAGGCGGTGGACTTACGGCAACGCCGAAGTGATCGCCGCCGTCGCCTGGCTTTCCCCCCGTCGCATTGCGCGCGGTGACGGTGAGGTCCAGTTCGGTGCCAGCGGGTTGGGCGGGGAGGTTGATGATGCCTTGGCTGTCCGTCACCAACTCGCTGAAGGCTTGCACGCCGGTGGCTTTCACCGTGGCGCGGAGGCGGTAGTTGTCGGCGCGGCGGGCGTCGTCCCAGTCGGCGAGGACGGTGCGGCTGTCGGGGGTCTCGGGGCCGGAGCTGTCGGTGTTCCCCTGGTCGCTGCTGGATTGCGCGGTGCTGTTGGTCTGGGCGGCGGCTTCGCAGCCGGCGCCGCAGGCGGGGCCTTGAATGCTCGCGGTTTCGCGGGTGGGGTTGGCGGGGACGGCGAGGATGCCGCCGTTTGGGGAATCCGCCCAAGCCTCGTTCCTTCAGCCGTTCACTTCTCTGTGGACACGCGTCCACGAATAAGGCAAGCATCCGCCCGTCTACACCACCGCTGACGCGTGGCTAGCATGGTGCCAGCAACGATTGTCAGCATGGTCAGACAACAGTCGAAAACAAAGTCGGTATGAAAGGTCAACCTATGAAGTTCGTTAAAGTGCTCGCTGCCGTGGCGTTCGCCGTGGCTCTCTCCACCACCCTCGCCCTCGCGGCGGACAAGGAAGCCAAGAAGGCCCCTCCCGGCAAGGTCGCCGGCTGCTGCGCCAAGGCTGCCAAGGATGGCAAGGCTTGCGACCACGCCTGCTGCGTGGAAGCTGCCAAGGGCAACAAGAACTGCGAGAAGTGCAAAGGCACGAACGAAGAGAAGAAGAAGTAAGTCTTCGCTTCCATAAACTCACGAACGGCCAGCGGCAACGCTGGCCGTTTTCTTTTTGCCCACCCTTCAGGCGACCTCGCGCCACCGCTGGGCAATCGGCACCCGCCGCCCGACCCCAAACGCCTTCGTCGTCACCTTTAGGCCCGGCGCGGCCTGCCGCCGTTTGTATTCCGTGCCGTCAATCAGCTTCACCACCCGCTGGACCGCCGTTGCGTCGAACCCTGCCGCGACGATTTCCGACGCCGGTCGGCTCTTCACTACGTATTCCTCCAGGATGGCGTCCAGCACCTCGTAAGGCGGCAGCGAGTCTTGGTCGGTCTGGTTCGGGCGGAGTTCGGCGCTGGGCGGCTTGGTGATGGACGCTGCTGGGATGATTTCGCGGGCGCGGTTCACCCAGTTCGAGAGGCGATAAACCATCGTCTTGGGCACGTCGCTGATGACTGCCAGCCCACCGCACATGTCGCCGTAAAGGGTGCAGTAGCCCACCGCCAGCTCACTCTTGTTCCCCGTCGTCAGCAGCAGCGAGCCGAACTTGTTCGACAAGCCCATCAGCACCACGCCGCGCAACCGCGCCTGAATGTTCTCCTCCGTGGTGTCTTCCGCCAACCCGGCAAACACTTCTTTCAACTGCCCCTTCACCGCTGCGAAGGCCGGCTGAATCGGAACCACGTCGTAGCGGATGCCTAGGTTTTCCGCCAACACCCGCGCATCGTCCAAGCTGCCTTGTGAGGAAAATTCCGACGGCAGGGAAACCCCGCGCACGTTCTCCGCGCCCAGCGCATCCACCGCCAGCACCGCCGTCAGCGCCGAATCTATCCCGCCGCTTAACCCCAGCAGCGCGGACTTAAACCCACACTTGTGCAGGTAGTCCCGCAAGCCCAGCACCAGCGCGCGATAGACCAACTCCTCGTCACCGACCGCCAGCGGCGCTCCAGGCGTGAGCTTCGCCGTGTCCACGATCAAAAAATCTTCCGCGAACAACGCCCCTTGCCCCGCCAGCCGCCCTTGCGCATCGAACACCAGGCTCGCCCCGTCGAAGATGAGTTCGTCATTACCGCCGACCAGGTTGCAGTAGAGCAGCGGGCAGCGGGTCTTGGCGGCGAGGCTGCCCAGCATCGCGCGGCGCGTCGTGTTCTTGCCGAGGTGCCATGGCGACGCCGACAAATTGAAAATTACCTCTGCACCCGCCGCCGCCAAGTCCGCCGCCGGGTTGCGCCGATACCGCCGGTCGCGCCAGAACTCCTCGTCGTTCCACACGTCCTCGCAGACCGTCACGCCCACGCGCTGGCCGTTGAACAGGAACGGCTCATTGCTCTCCGCCGGGTCGAAGTAACGGTCCTCGTCGAACACGTCGTAAGTCGGCAGCAGCGACTTGGTCCGCACCTCTGCAATCTTCCCGTGCTGCAACAGCGCCACCGAGTTCGTCAGCCCACGTCCCGGTCGCCCCACCGTCTGCCCCACGAAGCCGACGAGCAAGCCGACCTTCCCCGTCGCGACCGCGAGCCGCTCCAGCAAGGCGAGGTTCTGCGCGACGAAGTGCGGCTTGAGCAATAAATCACGCGGCGGATACCCCGTCGTCGCCAGCTCCGGGCACACTACGAGGTCCACGCCCGCCGCCGCGCCGCGCCGGTAAGCCGTGAGGATGCGCGCCTCGTTCCCCACGAGGTCCCCGACGGTGGTGTTGAGTTGCGCGAGCGCGACTTTCATACGGCCAAGCCGCGCGAAGAATGGAGCAGTGAAACGGCGAATGTCGAATGGGGAATGGTGAACCTTTGCGCCGGACGCGTCCGGTCAGGGATTCGCCACTCCTCATTCCCCCTTCGCCATTCCGCCGAGCTCTCCCTTCGCCCGCGCGTGTCGGCCATAGACCAGTTCAAAGATCGGCGAGGCCATGAGCGTGGTGACGATCGCCATGAGCACGAGCACGGAGAAGAGCGCCGGCTGAATGATGCCCTTCTGCAAGCCGATGTTAATGATGATGAGCTCCATCAACCCGCGGGAGTTCATCAACGCGCCGACGGCCAGCGCGGTGCGGTTGTCCTCGCCGGTCGCGCGCGCCGCCGCCCAGCACGCGCCGAACTTGCCGAGGCATGACGCGGCCAGCACCACGAGTGCGATGCCGAGCATTTCGAGGTTGTTGACCATGTCCAAGCGCGTGTTCAGCCCCGAGTAGGTGAAGAACATCGGGAGCAGGCACACGACGGCGAAGGGTTCCAACTGCCGCTGAAGCTCCTTCGTCAGCAAGCCGCGCGGCATCGCCACGCCCAACAGAAAGCCGCCGAACACCGCGTGGATGCCCACCGCATCCATTGCCCACGCGGCCAGCATGAAGAGCATCAGCACCACTGCGAGCCACCGCTCCGTCAACCGGCCTTCGCGCTCGACGACTTCGCCCAGTTTCACCAGCAGCCGTCGGCCCACCGTCAGCATCAGCGTCGCATAAATCACCCCGCCGCCAATGGCCAGCACCGCCCCCTGCGCGCCGCCGCCGAAGCTGGCAATCACCACCGCCAACACGCACCACGCCGCCGCGTCGTCAATCGCCCCCGCTGCAAGCGCCAGCGTCCCCAGTGAAGTCCCCGTCAGCCCGCGTTCGTAAATGATGCGCGCCAGCATGGGGAACGCCGTGATGGCGATGGCGGCACCCATGAACAGCGCCGCCTCGTGCAGCCGCACCTTCTCGCTGAACAGTCCCGGCACCTTCAGCAGCCACGGCGCGAGCATCGCGCCCAGCACGAAGGGCACCAGCATCCCCGAGAGCGACACCGCCGCCGCACTCTTCGCCCGGCTCTTGAACAGCTCGATCTTGAACTCAACGCCGACGAGAAACATGTAAAGCCCCACGCCCAGTTGCGCGCCGACGAAGAGCACTTTGAGGGACTCCGGCGGAAATAACTCCTTCTGCCACCCTGGGGTCAGCAGCCCGAATAGCGACGGCCCCAGCAGCACCCCGGCAATCATCTCGCCCACTACCTGCGGTTGGCCGACGCGCTTGGCCGCCAGCCCCACCAGCCGACACACCGCCAGGATGACGAACATCTGGAGGAAGAAGATTACGGAGAGTTGCGCGGCAGTCATGACAGGTTGGATCGATTTATTACGTATGCGTATAACTTGATGGTCGGTCGGGGTCAACGTGGCATTTTACGGCGACCCACTTCCGCCGACCAGTCCGGGAGTTTCCAGCGTTTCTGGATTTGCCCTTTTCGCCCCCGCTCCGCCCGCCTACGCTGCCGCCGTGAACATCCTCATCGCCGAAGACGATCCGGTTTCCCGCCAAGTGCTCCGCCACGCCTTGGATGCGCTCGGACACGAGGTCACCGAGGCCGCAGACGGGCGCGCGGGCTGGGAGGCATTTCAGAAGTCACCCGCCGAAGTGGTCATTACCGACTGGATGATGCCGGAGATGGATGGCCCCACACTCTGCCGCCGCATCCGCGAGGTGAAGACGCGGCATTATGTCTATGTGGTCTTCCTGACCATCGTGAACGGCAAGACGCGCTACCTCGAGGCAATGGACGCCGGCGCCGACGAGTTCCTGAACAAGCCGTTGGACCGCGAGCAACTCAAAGCCCGTCTGTGCGTGGCGGAGCGCATTCGCAGCCTGCACCGGGAGATCGGCGCGCTGCGCGGCGCGCTGCGGGTCTGCCCCGGCTGCAAGAGCTACTGCGACGACCACGACGGTTGGCAGCCGATTGAGAATTTACTGGAGCCGACCCTGCACGCCACCGTTCAAACGCGCATCTGTCCCGACTGTGAAGGCCGGTTGGCCCGGGCCGGGGCGGACTGACCTGCCGTAGGCTTCAAGTGATGCTGCCAGTCAACCGCCGGCTCATCGGGCATGACCGTTGCGGCCTTTGCGCGCGGCGCAACGGCGGGATCTAGGTTGAACCCCGCCTGTCCCACCTGCCAATCTCCCCGCCATGCAAGTTACCAAGCTCCTCCACACGCGCTACCGCGTGAACGACCTCGACCGCACCGTGAAATTCTACCGAGAGATCCTCGGGCTGGCGGAGGTGCGCCGGCACAAGTCCCCGCGCGGCTCAGAGCTGGTGTTCCTCAAGGCCCCGGAGAGCGAGGAGACCATCGAGCTTTGCAGCTTCCCCGCCAGCGGTCCGGTGCAAGTGCAGGCAGACCTCACGCACCTTGCCTTCGCCGTGGAGAGCTTGGCGGAGTTCGGCCAGCACCTCGCCGCGCACGGGCTGAAGTATTCCGACGGTCCGACGATGCGGGAGAATGGCGGTGGCTTTGCGTTCATTGACGCGCCGGAGGGCTACGAGATCGAACTGATCCAGCTGGCGAAGCCGGCGCTTTGACCCCGGCTCGGGGAATCCCAGCGTGCCCGTGTTTAGCTTCCGCCCGCTCAGGAGACCACGGGTTTTGATCTCCACCCTGGTGGCCTCGACCTGCCCGCCCGTTCCCAGAACCTCCCAACAACCCTCGTCCCCGTCCCGCCCCCGCGGACCCCGCCGTGATCGAGGGTTCCTAGGTGCTGTCGGCTGGGCTTGCCGTCGGATTGGCGCTGCTGACGTTCCTCATCTACCTCCCGGTGATTGGCTACACCTGGGTCAACTACGACGCCGATGGGCTCGTCACCACCAACCCGAAAGCTGCCCCGGTTTCACTTGGTAGGGCGTCAAGTGGGCGTTCAACTCGCCGGGATTGACTAGAGGCGCGTCATCCACGCTGTCCATCAGGTCGTAGAGTGAGGTCACGCGTGGCGCGGTAATCTGTGATAGGAGCGCGCGGGTGGCGGGGGAACTGCAAGCCGCTCTTGGCGATGAAGGCCAAACCCTGCCCCCGCTCGATTTCGTCGCGGGCAAACTCATGCTTCCCTCGCTTTGAAACTACTGAAAGTAACGAGCAATCCATTTTTCCACCCCTCGAACACCTGAGTCACTCGACAAACCATTGCACGGAGCGCAGTTTTTCTGTGTGACAGACATAAAGCTTACGAACCTGCGGACCTTACTCCAGAGTTACGGCTCCTCCTTGGTGGCCTATTCGGGCGGCGTTGACTCCGTTTTTTTGGCTTTCATCACTAACGCTGTCTTGCCCGGTCGCACGGTGGCTGTCATCGCTGATTCCCCCAGTCTCCCTCGACGTGAATTGCGCGAGGCTTTGGAGATCGCGAGGCGGTTTCAATTCCCTGTCAGGGTGGTGAAGACGAGCGAGCTCTCAAACACCAGCTACACCTCCAACCCGTTGAATCGATGCTATTTTTGCAAGAACGAGCTCTTCAGCGAACTGATTCCGCTAGCCACGGAACTAGGGCTGGCTGTCATCACTTACGGTGAGAACGCGACGGACATCGGGGATTTTCGACCCGGCGCGCAAGCGGCTGGCGAATTCAACATTCGTGCTCCACTTAAAGAGGTCGGCCTCACGAAAGCAGAGATTCGCACCCTTTCCGCTCAGTTCGGACTGCCCACGGCCGATAAACCGCAGATGGCCTGCCTCAGCTCCCGCATTCCGCACGGTGAGCCTGTCACAGAGCAAAAGCTCCTAATGATTGAGGATGCCGAAGCCTTTTTGAGCGGCCTTGGTTTTTTTGATATCCGGGTGCGGCATCACGAACTTACCGGAGTGGCTTCCGCACCGGCAACCACCCCACCTGCGCACCTGAACAATCTCGCGGCTCCGCTGCCGCGTCCTGCACTCGCCCGCATCGAAGTGGGCGTGACTGAACTACCCCGGTTACTCGAAGCCACCACTGCAGCGCGCATCGCCGAGGAACTTAAGCGCATCGGTTACTCGCACGTGACGTTGGACCTGCAAGGCTACCGACGGGGTGGGGCGGACGACCACGCTCCCCCACCCATTGCGTGAGGCCTGCCGAATCCATGCGGTTAGCTTGAACCAACAAGCCACAAAGGACACCAAGAGCACATGCGCTGAAGCGGGGTTGCCGACCTAGCCAGCCGCACCGGTTGGGGCGGCTTACCCCCGGCTTCGGCAAACGCCCAATTTCCCGGTCTGGCCTTCGGGTTCTGGGTGTCCTTTGGGGATTCGAAGGCGTCGTTCCGGCTTAGTTTGACCGTGCCCCGGCTCGCCTTTCGGCCCGCCCATCGCTAGCCTGCCCGCGTGCATCTGGCCCATCTGCGTCTTCGGGATTTCCGCAACTACCTGCGGCTCGACGTGGATTTCAGCCCCGGATTCCACCTGCTGCTGGGCCACAACGCACAGGGGAAAACCAACATCCTCGAAGCCATCTACCTGCTCGCCACACTTCGTTCGTTTCGCGGCGTGGGCGGCGCGCAAATGGTCCGGCACACGGCCAAAGGCTACTTCGTCGGAGCCTCCCTCGTCAGCGCCGCGCCCCATGAAATCAAAATGTATTGGTCCGCGGCCGAGCGGAAACTCGCGCTGGACGGTCAGCCCGTGCGCCGGCTCACCGACTACCTCGGCACGTTGAGCGCCGTGGTGTTTTGCACAGAGGATTTGCAGCTCGTGAAGGGCCCCGCGCGCACGCGCCGTCGCTTTCTGGACCTCCTGCTCGCACAAACCCAACCGAGCTACCTCCCCTTGCTCCAGCGTTACGCCTTGGCCCTTCGTTCGCGCAATTCACTCCTCAAACAACGCACCCCTGACCCCGCGCTGCTCGAAAGTTTCTCCCAAGAGCTCGTCACCCTCGGCAATCAACTCATCACCGCCCGGCACGCGCTGCTCCCACGCATCTCGCCCCTCGCGCGCCTCGCTTACCGCCGCATTTCGCACGATGCCGAGGAACTCCGCCTCGAATACCAGCCCAGCGTGAAGGCCGACTTCGCCGTGGAACTCGCCCGCGCCAGCGCCCGCGAACGCACCTACCGCTCCACGTTGGTCGGGCCGCACCGCGACGACCTCGGCCTGCTCCTCAACGAGCAGCCCGCCGCCGAGTTCGGCAGCGAGGGCCAGAAGCGCACCCTCGCCCTCGCCCTCAAAATGGCCCAGACCGAATACATCACCGGCCTCCTCGGCTCGCCGCCGGTGCTGTTGATTGACGATGTGATGGGCGAGCTGGACGCCAAACGCCGCAGCGGCCTCCTCCCGCTGCTGCAGCGCTCCCACCACGCCCACGGCCAAGTCTTCATGACCTGCACCGAAGAAAACTGGCCCCGCGAACTGGGGCGTGATCCCCAACGCTGGGAAGTCAAATCCGGCAACCTCAACGCCCTGAAGGCGGCTTAACCGCAAGCGGACGCGGCGGCCACCAGGCCCGCCCAGGCTCGGACGGATTGCCCCCGCTCCCCGCGCCAAGCCAGTCTTTGGAGCTTGGAGCCGACGATTTGGCGATTATCCTCGCGCTCGTGATCGCCACGACTGAACAACTCGCCAGCCTCCTCCCGCGCCTCCGCGCGGCGGAGTGGATCGCCTTGGACACGGAGGCGGACAGCTTGCACGCCTACCCGGCCAAGCTCTGTCTGCTCCAGTTCAGCATCCCCGGCGCCGACGTGCTGGTGGACCCCCTCGCGGCCCTCGACCTCGCGCCGCTCTGGGAAACATTGCGCGGGCGCGAGCTACTCCTGCATGGCAGCGACTACGACCTGCGCCTGTTGCGCGAGCACCACAACTTCGTCCCCCACGCCATCTTCGACACCATGCTCGCCGCGCGGCTGCTGGGCATCCTGCGGTTCGGCCTGCAAGACCTCGTCGGCCAAACCCTCGGTGTGGCGCTGGAGAAAGGCCCGCAGAAGGCCGACTGGGCACAGCGCCCGTTGACCGAACGCATGGCGGACTACGCGCGCAACGACACCCGCTACCTGTTTCCCCTCGTCAGCAAGCTGCGCGAGCAACTCGTCGCCCTGGGCCGCATTGCCTGGCAGGAAGAAAGTTGCGCCGCGCTCATCGCCGAGTGTGCCATCGTCCCGCCGCCGGACCCCGACCGCGAATGGCGCATCAAGGGTGCCGCCCGGCTGACGCGTGAAGAAATGGCGGTGTTACGCGAGCTGTGGCACTGGCGCGAGCGCGAGGCGACGCGCTGCAACCGCCCGCCCTTCTTCATCCTGAGCCACGACGCGCTCCTCGACCTCGCCATCGCCGCCGTGGACGACGCGCCGCTGGACCCGTTGCTGCCGCGCCGCTTCGCCGCGAACCGCCGCGAGGGCGTGCTCCAAGCGGTGATGCGTGGCCTCCTCGTGCCGGCGGACGAGTGCCCGCAAATCCTGCGCGGTGTCTCGTATCATCCCACGGACGCGGAGCGCGCGCGCTTTGACCGCTTCAAGGCGCAACGCGATCGTCGTGCGACGGAACTGGGCATTGACCCAACGATCATCGCAAGCAAGCTGACGCTGGAATTGCTCTCCCGAAAGAACAGCGAACCCGCCAAACTCCTCCAAAACTGGCAGCGCGGTCTGTTGGGACTTTAACCCGAGCCAGCCGAGGCCGCGCAGCCGCCAGCCCTGCCAAGCGCGTGGGAAGGGTTGACTCCGCGCGAGCTGGGCGATTCGGCCCGAACTGTCCAGGCAGCACCCAGCTCGGCGTGCCTGACCGGAGCCGCTATTGAACCACCAAGTCAAACGCCAGACTGCGGTTCACCAGCGGGCCGAGCTGTGCACCCACTTCGCTCCAAGTGAGGTTCGGCGCGGCCAACACCAGCGGACGCGGCGCGGCGAGCTGGCCGTCCGCGAGGAGTGCTTCGAGCGGGGCTGCACCCGGCAGCTCGGTGAACGCGGCTTTCAAAATGTCCACCTCGCTGAACATCGCTTCGACGCCGGGCCGCTGCGGGTCCGGCAAGCGGCGGACCACGGCAACGCGGGTTGCCCCGCCAGCCTTCGTGAGCCGCACCACCAAGTTGGCCGGGATGACGGCACGCTGGAAACTCACGGTGCTGAACGCCGTCGAGTCCGCGTTGAAGACCGGCGTGGACGGCGTGGATACGAGGTCGGCTTGCAGCGGGCCAATCTCCGCCAGCGCGGTGGCGAGGTGGCGCAGCAGCGTGCCCGGCTCCGGCTTCAGCCCCACGCCCACCTCCCAGCCAAGGTGGTGCCGCAGTGCGAGCACGGCGCGGAGTTGTTCCGCCGGCGGGAGCGCGCGCCCCGCGAAGACGGCGGCAACCTCCACTTCGTTGAACTGAAACTTCCCATCCAGCGCGATGCTCAAGCTCAAGTCCACGCGGCCCGGCCGGGGCGAAAGCGGCTTCAACGCGGCGGCCGTGCGGAGGTCGGCGGTGAGCTTCGCAGCCGCGGGTGAAAGCGCAGCGGTGCTCACAGCGGCAAGCGGCGCAGCGAGGTCGCCGAGGTAGATGCGCAGGAGCTTGAGCGGGGCGTTGCGCGCGCCGGTGAGCGGCTTGTCGGCAGCGTCGCGGAGGAGTTGCGTGACGGCGTCGCGGTCAAGCTGCCAGGCGACGGCGATGGGATTGGACGGCACGCGCAGGGCGTTGGTCGTCTCGCGAAGGTCGGCGAAGACTTGGTAAGCCCCGAGCAGTTCGCCGACGAAGAGTTCGTGGCTGAAGGGAACCTCGCGCTCCACCGTGCCGCCAACCGGGAGGACGAGCGTTTCCGCCGCGCCGAGCTGCGGCTCGCTGGCAGGCACGACGCGGCTGCCATTAGTGGTGAGGAGCCACAGGTCGATGCACGCGGGCCAATCAAGGCGTTGTTCGGTGCGGCTGATGTTGGTGAGCTTGAGCTTCAGCGGCACAGGCTGGAAGGGCACGAGCTTCGCCGGACCGGAGAGCTCTAGGCGCACTTGCCGGGTCGCTTCGCGAGCTGCGCGCTCGGCGAGGTAGTCGGCGACGGAGAGGAGGCTGAGGTCGAGCTCCGTGCTGGCGGTGCGGCCGTTCCAAAGCGCAACGCCGCGCGGCATCTGCGGGCGTTGCTTGGGGCTGACGCCGAGATACTGCGCGCGGACCTTGTAGTCGCCGGTGAACTCCGCCTTCACCCAGTCGGCGAGCAGCGTGTTGAACTCCTGCGTCGCGCCGGGTCCGAGCCGCACCGCCCGCGCGAACTGATGCGCCTGTGACGGCCCGGCCACGGTGGACTCGACGGTCAGTTCGCCGAGCTTGCGGGTCTGTTTGCAGTGGTCGCACTTGGGGCTGTAAATGCCGGAGCCGGGGCCGTTGTGCGGTGGCACGATGCCCGTGACCGGCGGCGGCGGCCCCTGGCGCTTCATCTCCACCTTACCGTTGTTGCGACAGCAGCCCTCCCACATGAACGCCAACGCCTGCGTGGAAGTGTTGGTGAAGCGCCACACCAGCGGCGTGGCATCGCCGAGGACGTGTGTCTGCGCTGGCGGGATGGAAATCTCGACCCGGACGGCCTGGTTGGTGCTAAGCAGCGGCGCAAGGACGGGCTGGGCGGAGACGGAAATTCCCACCGTCAGCACGGCAACGAACGCCAGACCGAGGCACTGAACAGAAGAGCAAGCACGCATCGCGCAACCTTGGTAGCACGGGAGCGACGGCGCGGGAAGCCGCCGCGCTTGGCAGGCCGGGCCGTTTCCGCAACTGTCCGCGCACCACGCAAATGAACACGCGCCGCTACACCTCAGCCCCGGCCTCCAATCGGAGAACCGAAGCGGTGCATGAGCCGCCGAATCTCTGGCGTGCGAGTCAGCACTCGAACGCCCCGGCGACGATTCATTCGGCATTCGCCCGGCGCGTTCCTTCGCCCCGATGACCTTCCTCAACCTCCTCCTCCTCGGCGGCATGGCGGCGGCGGCGATTCCGGTGCTGCTGCACTTCTTCAACCGCTCCCGCCCGCGCGTCGTGCTGTGGGGCGCGATGCACCTGCTCGACGCCGCGTTTCAGGCCCACACGCGGCGGCTCAAGTTCGAGCAACTCCTCCTGCTCCTCGTGCGCTGCCTCATCCCCGTGCTGCTCGCGCTCTGCATGGCGCGGCCCGTCCTCACCGGGATGCGCGCGTTGCTCGGCGGCGCGAAAACCTCGCTCGTCATCCTGCTCGACGACTCCTACTCCATGTCCGCTGGCGCGGGCGCGGCCTCGAACTTCGCTCAGGCCAAGGAAGCCGCCGCGAAGCTCATCGAGCAGGCCGGCTCCGGCTCCGATGTCGCCGTCATTCTCATGGGCGGCACGCCGCGGCAACTGCTCGAAGCCCCGACGCTCGATACCGTCCGCGTCACGAAAGCACTCACGCAACTCGAAGCGAACTTCGGCGCGGCGAACTTCCCCGAGTCCCTCGAACTCGCCGCCAACCTCGCCGCGCAGATGCAGCACGGGCTGAAGGAATTCGTCGTCCTCAGCGACTTCCAGAAAGCCAGCTTCAGCGAAGGCGAGGCGGCAGCGCGCGGACGCGCGTTGCAGACCTTGAAGCGACTGCCCGTCCCGCCACGCGTCACGTTCCTGCACGTCGGCACCGAGTCGCGCGACAACGTCGCCGTCGAGTCGCTGGACCTGCCCAAACTTGCGCTGGGTGTCAACCAGCCGCTCCAAGTTCGCGCCACGCTCCGCAACTTTGGCGAGCGCGCGTGGCCCGACCTGCGTGTCTTCTTCCGCGCGGACGGACGCGAGCGCGGCGCGCAGCAGATTGCCCTCGCGCCCGGCGAGCAGCGGCAGGTGCTTTTCACGCACGCCTTCGACACCGCCGGTTTCCACACGCTTGAAGTCCACACCGACGCCGACGCGCTCAAGGCCGACAACTCCCTCGCCGCCGTCGTCACCGTTTGGGAAAAACTCCCCGCGCTACTCGTCAACGGCGACCCCAGCCCCGAGCCGCTCAAGGGCGAGACCGATTACCTCGACATCGCGCTCTCGCCCGCGATGAAGGCCGCGTCCGGCGGCAGCGACCTCATCCTCACGCGCGTCATCGCGCCCGGCGACCTCACGCCCGACGCCCTCTCGAAGGCCCGCGTCGCCGTGCTCGCGAACGTCCGCCAGCTTGCCGACACACAGGTCCGCGCGCTCGCCGAGTTCGTCGCCAGCGGCGGCGGCCTGCTCATCTTCCCCGGCAACCGCGTGAACACGGATTGGTATCACCGCACGCTGCGCGCCGCCGGCCTGCTGCCCCTGCCCTTCACCGCGCTCGCCGGCGGCCTCGAAGACAGCAAGCCCCGCGCGAAGATTGTCGTCCAGCCCTTCACGCATCCGGCGATGGAGCTCTTCAACGACGCGCGCAACGGCAACCTCGCCGACGCCGAGATGAAGCTCTGGTTCCAGCTCGGCACGCGCCAGGAGCAGGCCGACCCCGGCCTCAGCGTCCTCGCGCAACTCAGCACCGCCGACCCGTTCCTCGTGGAGAAGAAGAATGGCGAGGGCCGCATCCTCCAATGCGCCGTCCCGTGCGATGCCGACTGGGGCAACTTGCCCGTGCGCCCCGCGTTCGTGCCGCTGATGCAACGCCTCGTCATCTACCTCGCGTCGCAAGCCCAGCCGCCGCGCAACGTCGAGGTCGGCAAGCCGCTGGCCGCGTTCGTGTCGCGCACGCACGTTGGGCGCAAGGCGCACTTCACCGCGCCGGATGGCACACGGCACGACGCCGAAATCACCGGACGCGGCGCGCTGGGCTACGTCGAGTTCACGAAGACGGGCCGCCCCGGCACCTACACGCTTGCCGCGCCCGACGGCGGCCCGACGCCGTTCGTCGTGAGCACCGCGCGCGCAGAGTCCGACCTCCGCCAGCTCACCGAGCCGGAGCGCAAGACGCTCTCCGACTCCCTGCAAGCCACACTGCTCGGCTCCGTCGCCGACTACCAGCAGATGGACAAAGACCGCCGCTTCGGCCGCGAAGTCTGGAAGCCGCTGCTCTGGGCCGTGCTGGCGCTGTGCTTCAGCGAGCTGCTGCTGGTGCAGTGGTATCCGCGACGAAAGGGAGGGAAGCCGTGACTGACCTGCGCTTCATCGGGGACTGGCGGTTGTGGGGCGGCGTGGCCGTCGGGCTGACGCTCGCGGTCGCGGCGTGGCTGCTTTACTGGCGCGAGACGCGGGCGCGGGCGGGCGCGGTGCGATGGCTGTTGCCGACGTTGCGGGCTGCGGCGGTCTTGCTGCTCGTGCTAATGCTCACGGGGCCAGTGCTGCATCACCGGAACACCATCGGCGAGGTCGCGCGCATCCTGCTCTTTGTGGACGCCTCGGCCAGCATGGGCATCACCGACCAGGAGATGGAGCTGCCGCGCAAGCTCTTCATCGCGCAACAACTCGGCTGGCTCGCGACGAACAAGTTCGACCCCGACCTCCGCGCCGCCGCCGCCGCGCTGGCCAACGCACAGGAGACTGCCGCGCGCGCGAAGCCCAATCTCCCCGCCCCGCAGTTCCACGAGTTCGTGCGCGGCTTCGCGACGAACACGGCGAACGCAACGGAATCACTCGGCAAGGTCGGCACCGCGACGTGGCCGCAAATCACCGGGCAGGTCGGCAAGCTGAACACGGAACTCGCCGTGCCATCGCGCAAGCTCGCCGAAACCAGCGTGGGCCGTGACCCGAACGTCACCGAGCGCGACCTGGCCAAACTCTCCGCCGTGGCCGCGCGGTTCGAGGCGGAGTTGCGGACGGCGTTCACGAATCACGTCCTCGCCATCGCGGAGAAGCGCGAGGCGGACGTGCTCGCGGCCATCCAGAAGTTCGACGCGCAGACACGCTGGCAGCGGCTGGAGACGGTGTTGCTCGGCAGCTCGGAGGGCGTCGCGAAGAAGCTGGCGGCGCAGCACAACCTCGAAGTCATCGCGCTCGCGGGAAAGAAAGCCGAACCGGTCTGGCTGCCGGGCGAGCGCAAGCGCGGCGACCCGCCGAAGCCGCCGCAGACCTTCGCGCTCGCGGCGACGAACTTGAACACCGACCTCGCCGAGCCGGTGAAGACGCGCGCGCTGGCGCTGCGCGAGGGCGAGCGCACAGCAGTGATTCTCCTCAGCGACGGCCAGCACAACGTCGGCGAGCCGCCCGCCGACTTGGCGAAACTTCTCGGCGCGCGCGGCGTGCCGGTGTTTCCCGTCGGCGTCGGGATGCAGCAGCGTCCGCCGGACCTCGCGGTGCTCGCGGTCAAAGGCCCGGACACCGTCGCGGCGGACGGACGCGTGCGCGGCACGATGGAGCTGAAGGACGACATGGCGGCGGGTGCGACGTTCACGCTGCGCGTCGCGCACGGAGGGCGCGTGCTGTGGGAGAAGGAGTTGACCACGGAAGGCAAACATCTGCGCACGGTGGAATTTGATTTTCCGGTGAAGGAGCTGGTCGCGGACGAGCTGAAGCGGCAGGACAAGGATTTGCGGTTCGCGAGCTTGCCGCTGCACTTCACTGCGAGCGCGACCGTGCTTCCCGGCGAAAAAGACACGTCGAACAACGCCGGCGCGCTCTGGGTGAACGCGACGACGCAGCGACCCAAGGTGCTCGTGCTCGACGGACGGCCGCGCTGGGAGTTCCGCTACCTGCGCAACCTGCTGGAGCGCGACGACCGCTGGGAGGTCAACGCGTTGCTCGCGGGCGCGGGCGGCGAGCAGAAGTTCTGGCCGCGCGGCAAGCTCACCGGTCAGTTCCCCGCCGACCGCGAGACGCTGTTCACTTACAACCTCATCGTCTTCGGCGACCTGCCGGCGAACCAGCTTCGCGCAAACGAGCTGGAGTGGATTCGCGACTTCGTCGGGCAGCGCGGCGGCGGCGTCATCTTCGTGGACGGGCGGCAGGAACGGCTCGCGTCGTTGCAGCAGTCGCCGCTCGCGCCGTTGTTCCCCGTGAGCTTCGAGGGCCGGCCCGTTGATGGCGTGCCGATGAACTTTCAGCTCAAGGCCACGGGCAGTTCGCTCACGCCGCTGACGCTCACCAGTGACCCGCTGGAGAACGCGCGGCTGTGGTGGTTCCTCCCGTCGCCGCACTGGCTCGCGCCCGCGCGCGCGCTGCCCGGCGCGGAGACGTGGCTGGAGGCCGTGGCCGGTGAGACGCGCCACGCCGCCGCCGTCTTCCGGCGCTACGGCGCGGGCAAGGCGCTCTACCTCGCGTTCGATGAGTCGTGGCGCTGGCGCTACAAGGTAGGCGACCTCTACCACCAGAAGTTCTGGAACCAGGCGGCGAAGTTCGTGATGGAGTCGCCCTTCGCCGTGCAGGACAAGTTCGTCTCGCTCGACAGCGGCGCGCTGAACTACGAGCCGGGCGCGACTGCCGAAATCCGCACGCGCATCCTCGACGCGCAGGGCCGCGCGATGCCGCGCGCGAAGGCCGAGGCGTGGCTGATGCGCGAGGGCCGCAAGGTCGCCACCGTCGCGCTCACCGCCGACGAGAACGAGACGGGCATCTACCGTGGCCGCACCGCGCCGCTCACCGACGGCGATTACGAAGTGCGCGTGCGCGTCGAGGGCCTGCCGGATGCGGAGATGAAAGCCCGCACCGGCTTCGCCGTGCGCCGCACCGCGACGGGCGAGCTGGCCGAGCTGAACTGCAACGAGCCGTTGCTGCGTGAACTCGCCGCGAACTCCGGTGGCCGCTACTTCCGCGAGGAGGAACTCGGCGCGCTGCTGGAGCGCTTGAAACCCTTGAGCCAAGGCCGCGTCGTCGAGACCGAGACGGTGCTGTGGCAGAGCTGGTGGTGGTTCGGCGCGGTCATGCTGCTGCTGGCGCTGGAGTGGGGTTTGCGCAAGCGGGCGGGGATGATGTGACCGCTGCCGGTCACTCTAACCCCATCACAAAGGATTTCGCCTTCTCAACGAACTGCGGTGCAACCCAGCGAGGCGGGCTGCGTTGAATGCTCACTTTACCACCAAAGTCTCCGAATACCTGTCGCATCTCCGCGCTGAGAACTTTGAGCGGCTTGCCGGACTTGTCTGCGCCCAATTCGCTGATGAGGCAGGCCTTTTTCAGCAGTCGGCTTTGCCTGCTCCCCTTTATCAGAATCAGGTCGCGCTTACCGGCCGTGTCGAAGTTGAATACTTTCTCAAGTCCGACATGGAAATTGTTTCCGAACTCGGACGCCAATTCGTCACGGCTGCGCCCCGTGGCGCGAACGACTTTCTCAATCTCGAAATAGCCAACGATGTAGAGGCCCGGAGGCGTGGCACAGTCCCAACCTTGCAAGCCTGCGTAGAACACTAACAGGTCGCCGGCCTCAAGCTCACGCAGCCGAGCTTTGGGTGTGGTCGGGTCGCCGTATGTGAAAGTTTCAAACTCTGGGTCAACATGCATGGCAGCTGATTGGAGATGGCGGCGGGCATGCTCCGGCAGAAAATCCAGCAGGCACTTGTCCTGTTGCCCAACGCCCAAGCATTTCGTGTTTGCGTAGGTTCGTTTCTCACCGGGTTCGTCTGTGGGAATCGGGACGAACTCGAAAGAGCCGTCCTTAAACAGCGGTGACTGACAGCCTCCGCAGCCAGAATCAATGCCAACGCGCAACAAGACGATTTTCATGAGAGTTCTTTCAGTTGGTGCAGAAGGGAGGCGAGGTTCGATAGCGGACGATGATTGCGTCCGATTCCACGCTGTTTGCCGCCTGAACCACAGCCCTGCAAAGCGAGGCGAGGTCCAGTCCAAATGAAGCTGTTGCGTGGCTCACCAAGCAGGAGAGCAGAGTGTCTTCCAGTCCGCGAGTTCGTGTAGTTCACATCCGTGTGCCACAAGTCGGGATTCTCGTTTGCACGGTGGGAATGCCCAAGCATCGGATGCTTGTAGCCGGCTGGCGAAAACTCGGCTGCATCCTCTGCCAAAGGCTCGTGGAGGTCGCCGTGTCCAGAATTCCTCGAACTTTTGGCAGCGAGAACATCAGGACCTAGCCCGCTCCGCAGCCAAAGTTCTCGGAATGAGGCGTAGGCACTTCCAACTTGCATGAGAAAGAAAAGTGCATTTTGCCCGCTCAATCGCACGCTCGTGAATCCCGCTATCCAGACTCCAAGCCAAGCCGAGGGAGGTTTCAGCGAGCGCATCAGGTGCTTGCATGTGCAGAGAGATAGTCGTCCTCCATCCGAGTTCGGGGCGCATCCTTGCTGCACATATCTTCCATCCTCACCCAAGCTGATGGTTCGAACCACGTAAAGGTAAACCTCTCGGTCGAGTCCTTGGCTGCCGATTCGTCCGCTCAATTGTTCAAGCGATAAATCTGCTGCAAGCCCAGATTCCGCTTTCGGTTGCTTGGCCTCAGTCTGGCAGAGATTGCTCATGTCCTATGGCTGATTCGTTGGTCCGTTGTCGTCGTGCGTTGGTTTGCGCTCAGTCTGCCGCGCCGTCAGGCACATTGTCCAGTCCCTCACCGGGTTTCGACAGTTGCCCGAGTTCCTTCAGCCGCTTCTTGCCCAGCAGCCGGCGCAGGCCGCTTTGCAGGGCGTTCAACTGCTTTTCGATGTCGCGGTGCATCTCGCTCAGGTTGGCAGACAAGGGAACCTCGGAGTCCGGGTCGTGGTAATTCTTGAACAGCGCAAGCGGTTTGCGCGCTGCCTCGCAGGCCGCGAGCAGTTCGCCGCACAGCGCAAGCACTGGGCCGAGCACGGCTTGATGTGCGTTGACCGACTCCACCGGAATCTCCCGGTAGCTCTCCGCCGCCAGGCGCCACTCTCCCGTCCGGAGGAAGTAGTCACCGAGACTCGCGAGCAACATGCTCTTCGTGAAGGGATAATCAGTGCGCGCAGCTCCGTCAGCCATGAGCCTCGAGTGCTTTCTCAGGGACTCCTTATCGTCCAGCTCGCTCCAGATGTCCCACGCAAAGCCCAATTCCATCAACCCCCATGGGCCGTTGAACCGCTTGGGCAAAAAACGCCTTGCTGTCGCGTAGTCACCCACAGAGTGGTAGAAACAAGTCATCCAATACCGCGCGCGCCGTTGCGCCTTCACGCTCAAGCGGGCGTAAGCCTTCTCGACGCCGGTTCGGCAGGGCTTGAGTCGCGTGACCGTTGACAGAAGCGTCAGCAACGCCGCCTCGAACTGAGCGACCGTGATGTTGGGGTTGCGGAGGAGGCGCTTGGCCAGACGCAGCGCGTCTTTTTGCATTCCCAAGCCGTTGTAGCCTTCCAGTTCGGTCAGGGCGGGGTCCAGAGGTCCCTTTTTGGCCGGGCGTTCGTGTTGTGAGTATGGCGGTCGCATGGGCAGAAGTTACCTCATCGGGTAGGACAACGGCCGTCTGACCTCCTGCTCGTTATCGAGAGGTGGCGGTGGTGGCGCTAAATCAACTCCGCAATCGGCTGGCCACCCTCGGTGACGATGGGCATCGGACGGCCTTGGCGGTCGGTCCAGTGCGTGGCGGTGTCAATGCCGAGGTGGCGATAGACTGTCGCCGCCAGGTCGCCAGGCGACACGGGGCGGGTGGCAATGTCGGAACCCCGGCGGTCCGTGCTGCCGATGACCTGCCCGTGGCGCAGGCCGCCGCCGGCCATCACCATGGACATCACGCGCGTCCAGTGGTCGCGGCCGGCGTTCTTGTTGATGACCGGGCTGCGGCCAAACTCGCCCATCATCAAGATGAGCGTGCTATCGAGCAGGCCACGGCTTTCGAGGTCGGTGACGATGGCGTGAAGGGTTTGGTCCACGCGCGGGAGCAGGGGCTTGAGGCCCTTCTCGATGCCGCCCCAGCGCACTTCATCGCCGTGGTGGTCGAAGTAACCCCACGCACCGCTCACCAGCACAAAGGTGACGCCGGCCTCCACCAAGCGCCGCGCGAGCAGGGCCTTTTCGCCCATGCTGGTGTTGCCGTAGAGAGCGCGCATCGCGGGCGTTTCCTCGTCGAGATTGAAGGCGCGTTGGGCGCGTCCGGACATGACCACGTCGAAGGCTTGCTGGGTGTATTGGTCGGCGGCGGCCACCGCAGAGCTGTGGTCGAGGGAGCGTTTCAGGCGGTCGAGATTCTCCTGCAATGACTGCCGGTCGCCGAGGCGCTCGACGGAAAGTCCCTCGGGCAGGACGAGTTGGCCGGCGAGTTCCTTGCCGTTGACCGGCTCGAAGGCATTGCCCATTTCACCCGCGCCCCAGACATCGGACTTCCACGAGTCGGCCAGTCCGACGAAGCCGGGCAGGCCGGGCGCGTTCGGGCCACGGAACTTCGCGGCCACCGCACCCATGCTGGGATAGCCGCCGCCGTCCTTGCCGTCGTTGGTGCGGCGCGCGAGGGAGTTGCACGCCTGCATCGTGATGGGCGTGTGGTTGCTGGCCTGGCAGTCCACGGAACGCAGGATCGTCAGCTTGTCCATCAACTTCGCCGTCAGCGGGAGGTGCTCGCAGACGTGGACGCCGGGCAACTTCGTGGGGATGTCGCCGAACGGGCCGCGAATCTCGCTGGGCGCGTCGGGCTTGGGGTCCCACATGTCAATCTGGCTCGGCCCGCCGGAGAGCCAGAAGAGGATGACGCTGGTCTTGCGCTTGGGCTGGCCGGAGGCGGAGGCGAGCGCACGTTGCTGGAGCAAAGCTGGCAGCGAGAGGCCGGCGAGGCCTTTCAAACCGGTCTGGAGAAAGCCCCGGCGGGTGCTGCCGACACGGATCAAGTCACCGCCCGCTGGCCCAAACCATGGCAGCACGCCGCTGCGGGCATGGGCTGCGCCGTGAGTGATAGGATTCATGGTGCTGGGGATGCGCCTGCGGCCGTGGAATGTCAAGCCCGTGCCCGGACGCCGTTCTTGTTCAGCCCGGAAATCGCTCCCAGGCCCGGCCTTGGTGGCCGAAGCGGAACTTCTCCGGGTGCAATATCTCCGCGAGAATTTTCAAGGACTCGACCAAGCGCGGGCCGGGGCGGTTGAAATAGGCGCTGCCATCGCAGGCGAACACCCGTCCTTTCCGCACCGCCGCGAGGTCGCTCCAGCCGGGCTGGATTTGCAACGCGGCCATTTCGCACCTCGCGCGGGCGAGGTCGAAGCCACAGGGGAGTGCGATGATCACGTCTGGGTTGGCGGCGCGGAGTTCCTCCCACTTCAGGCGGCCGGTGTGCTGGCCCGCCGTGCCGAAGAGATTTTTTCCGCCGGCCAGTTCCACCAGCTCCGGCACCCAGTTGCCCGCGCCCATGAGCGGGTCGAGCCATTCGAGACAGGCGACTATGGGGCGGGGCAGCAGGCACGCCTTTTCGATCACGTCCACACAGCGGGTTTTGAGCGCGCGGATCACATCCTTGCCAGGCTCGGCGACTCCGAGTGCAACGGCGACGCGCCGGATGTCTTCCCACACGTCTGCGAGCCGGTGGGGTGTGAGTGAGAGGATTTGAGGTGGCGGGCCAGGCCAGTCGCCCAAAAGTTTGGCTAGGTCGGCCTCGCTGACCGCGCACACATCGCACTGCGCCTGGGTGAGGATGAGGTCGGGCTTCAGCTCCTGAATCCGCCGGGTGTGGAGTTGGAACAGGGAGAGCGAGGCACCCACCAGCTGGTGAATCTGCTCATCAATCGCCCGGCTGGAAGAATCAGGCCGGAGCTTGGACTCGGTGCAAACTGGCAGACGCGTCACCTCGGCGGGGAAGTCGCATTCGTGCGAACGCCCGACCAACTGGGCACCGCAGCCCAGCGCGCAGACCATCTCGGTCGCGCTCGGTAACAGGGAAATGATACGGCGGTTCACAGTATGAAATCGACGGCGAGCCTAAGAACGTCGCCCCGGCCTTCCCAGCGGATTCTCCAAAGGCGGCGGCGACTAGTGCAGCTTGAATTCGCTCCGGGCACTGTCCCTCAGTCCACGAACGCGAACTCGTTCAGGTTGAAGAGCACGCGGCAGGCGTTGGCCAGGCCGTGCTGCTGGGCGTAGGCGAGGAGGTTGGCTTGCTCGTCTGCGGACGGCGCGCGGGATAAGGCTTCGCGGAAAGCGCGGGCCACCTTGGCGTTCAGGTCGCCGCCGCCTGCGTCGAGCTTGGCGGCGAAGTGCTTCGACATCGTGACCATCAGGCCATTGTTCAGCAGCGCGAGGGCTTGCAGCGCGGAGACGCTTTCGTTGCGCTTACCGACCTGCATTGAGGGGTCCGCGCAGTCGAGCGTGGTCATGAACGGCTGCGTCTGTGAGCGCACGAGGAAGCGATAGACGGAGCGCCGGTGCGACTTCGGGTCTTCGGGGTCGTGCAGGTGATACTGGTAATGCGGCGAGTGCTCCGGCTTCTCCACGATGAAGTCCTGGAAGGCTGGGCCGCCAAGTTTTGGGTCCAGTTTGCCGGCGACAAAGAGCGTCGCGTCGCGCACGGCCTCGGCGTCGAGCTTGCGGCGGTTCTGGCGCCAGAGGAGCGTGTTCGAGGAGTCGAGGCTAGCAGCTGGAAGAGAGTGATTAGCAATTAGTGCTAAGTTGGAGCCACCCGCCGCCTTGGACTGATTACTAATTACTAAATTCTTTTCCACCGATGCCTGCCTGTAAGTCGCGCTCGTTACGATGAGCTTGTGGAGCTTTTTCACCGACCCGCCGCCATCGCGGAACTCGCACGCCAGCCAGTCCAGCAACTCCGGGTGCGTGGGCAGCGCGCCGTTGCGACCGAAGTCGTTCGGCGTCTCCACGAGGCCGCGACCGAAGTGATATTGCCAAACGCGGTTCACGAGGCTGCGCCAGGTGAGCGGGTTGTTCGTCGAGGCAAGCCACTGAGCCAACGCGGCGCGGCGCTCTCCTTCGCTGTGGCCGGCGGGCAATACGAAGTCGCCCGGCACGCCGGCGAGATAGCCCGGCGCACCGGGCGCAACTTCGGCCTTCGGCTGCTTCACGTCGCCACGGTTGAGCACGCTGATAACACGGGGCTTCCCGCCGCTCGGGCCGGTGCCGGCGAAGGAACCGCTGCCGTAATGCACCGTGCCGGCGAAGACCACGTCCGGCTTCGGAAACTGCTTCAACTCCGCCGCCACCTGCTCCAAATCCTTCCCCAACGCGGCGAGTTGGGCGCGGACCTTCTCATCGGTGAACTTCGCGAGTAGCGCCTCCCGCTGCGCGCGCAATTCAGCCAACTCGCCGGAGCTGTCAGCAGCGGGCGCGATGTCGTCGGTGAGGTTCGCCTTGCGCCAACGCGGTGCGGCCTCGATGGAGTCGAGCGCGGTGACGGTGGCCTTGAGCGCGACGTTGCTGCCGGTGCTGTCGAAGACCTGTAACTCGGCGAGCGCGAGGATGAAGTCGTTCTGGCGCGGAGCGAGTTTCGTGGCGGTGACGCGGATGAAGCGGGCCGTCGCGCCGGTGCTCTTGAAGATCTGCGGCGCGATGCCGGGATTCGTGAAGTCGGCGGCGGTCTTGTCCGCGATGGCCACGGTGCCCGATTTGAACTGGTCGTCGTCGCTCGCCTCCACCTTGAACCGCACCGGGAAGCCAAAGCCCGCGCCAATCTTGTTGAAGTCGTCGTAGCACGGGCGCAGCACCACGCGGTCAATGGCCACGCTGCGGCCCAAGTCCACCTGCACCCACTTCATCGCGTCCTGCGCGGGCGAGACGCCACTGTGATAGCCATACTCCGGTCGCACGCCACCCTTCGCTTTGCTCGCAGCCTCGATGCGCTGGTCGAGCGCCTCCAATTCCTTGCCCGCGGCGAGCTTGGGCTTGTTCTCCAAGGCCGCGCGCTGCGCGGTCAGCGTGCGTTGCTGGTGCTCCAGCTCGGCGAAGCGCGCTGTGAGCTTCGCGTCGGTGAAATACTTTTTGTCCGCGCGGTCCACGGCGGCGAACACGGCGTGCAGCCGGTAGTAATCGCGCTGCGGGATGGGGTCGAACTTGTGGTCGTGGCATTGCGCGCAGCCGACAGTCAGGCTGTTGAAGGTCTGCATCGTGTTCGCGACCATGTCATCGCGGTCGAGGTGCCGCGCAATCTTCCCGTCAATCTTCGTCTCCGGCACCTCCGCGTGGCCGATGAAATCCCACGGCCCCGCCGCAATGAAACCCAGCGCCTCCACGCCGTCGCGCGTGCCGGGGAAGAGCACATCGCCGGCGACCTGCTCCTGGATGGAGCGCGCGTAGGGCCGATCCTCGTTGAAGGCGCGGATGACGTAGTCGCGGTAAGGCCAGGCGTTGGGGCGGGGCTTGTCCTTGTCGTAGCCGTGCGTGTCGCCGTAGTGAACGACATCGAGCCAGTGGCGCGCCCAGCGCTCGCCGTAGTGCGGGGAGGCGAGGAGCTTGTCCACGAGATTGCCGATTGCCGATTCCCGGTTGCCGATTGAGCAGGCGCGCTCGAACTCCGCGACATCCTCCGGCTTCGGCGGCAGGCCGAGGAGGTCGAAGTAGAGGCGGCGAATCAGCACGCGCGGCTCGGCCTCGGGTGCGGGCTGAAGATTCTTCTCCACCAGCTTAGCGCGGATGAAGGCGTCTATCGGATTCTGGCTCCTGGCTTCTGACTTCGCCCCTCCCGGCACCGCAGGTCGCACCAGCGGCTTGAGCGACCACCAGTCGGTGGAACTGGCCTTTGTGGCCTTCTCCGCCGCGTCGCAGGCAAATGCCGTTACGAGAAGCGCGGCTACATAGACTGAAGTCTTCATGTCGGGTGCGGGAATTGTGGCTCGCTACTTCACCAGTTCGCCCACGAGCAAGATGGCCCCCGGGAAGAACGCCGTGCCGTCGTAGCGTTCGGGCTTGTCCATCTTGTTGTCGCGCGTCGCGAGCATCTTCGCCTTGTCCGGCTGCTGCGGGTGAATTTCGATTTTGACCGTGTGGACCTGGTCCGGCAGCTCCGTGCCGAGGCCCAGCGTCGCGAGCCGATGATAGGTGCAATAGCTGTCGAAGCGCGGGACGGTCTTTGCCGATTGGTCGTCCACGGTCACGATGACCTGCCCGCAGTCGGGGCCGATGATGTCGTAGATGGCGGCGCGCGTGCCCTTGAACTTGAAGGAGAGCGTCGCGCCCGGCTGTGTGCCTTTGTGCAGCGCGGTCATGCGGTTCGCCCAGCGTTTGCCGAAGGCGTCGGTCTTCGCGTCGAGCAGGGTGAAGTCCTTGGAGAGCACCGCCTCGTTGATGGGCACCAGCTTGGCCAGCTCGTAGTTCGTGGCGATGAGCGGCGTGCCGAGCTTGTGCGAGCCGGTGGCCTTCGACGCCTCGCGGATAAGCGGCAACGAGCGCGCAACCGCCTGCAAATACAGCTCGTGCCCCGTCTCGACGTGCGGATGCACCCCGTCCGGCGCGAAGACGAACTTGTCCCCGGCCTTGGCCTTCTCCTCCGGCGTCTTGGGCAACGGGGCTTTCCAGACCAGCTTGCCGTCCTTCGCCAGCCGCGCGACCTCCATGCACAGGTGAATCGTCGGAATGCCGTAGTGGTCCGCGACCTTCTCCATCGCACTCGTGGCGCGCGGGAACTTCCCCTCCAGAAGCGCCGGCGAGAGTTGTTCCGTGATGGTGTAAACGAACGCGATGTCGCACTGCGGCAGCGTGCGCCACGTCTGCCGCACGATGCCTTCCATGCAGCGGAAAATCTGCTGCGGGTCGGCCCCGCCGTCGTTCACCGCGAACTCGACGAAGAGCAAATCCGGCTTCGCATCCAGCACGTCCTGCTTGAGCCGGAACACGCCGAGGTCCGAGCCGGTGCCGCCGATGGCCGCGTTGATTTCCGAGAACTTCGCCATCGGGAAAGTCTTCTGGAAGTGCGCCAGTGTCTTGGGCCGCCAGCCCGGCTGCGCGGTGATGGAGCCGCCGAGATAGCCAACCTTCACCTCAGCCCCGGCGGTCGTGGCCTTCGCGAAGAAGTTTGGCAGGCCCGCGCGTGGCCGGCACTCCTGCGCGGGAACGAGAGGAAAGTCTTGGGCGACGGCGGCGAGGGCAAACCAAGCGGTGGCTGCCAAGCAAACGAGTCGTGCGATGTTCTTCATAGTTCAAACTTCTGTAAACGGCCCGGCCCCGCTGGCCTTCAGCATTTCGCGGACTTTCACGCCGCTGGTTTCTTGGACGCTCTTCTTCGCCGTCACCGCCATCGCAGCCGCCACGCCAGCCGCTTCACCCATCGCCATCGCGGTCACGGTCACGCGCGTGCTGGCGTGCGCGCCGCGCGTGGCGGAGTGGCAGCGGCCGGCGACGAGGAGGTTTTCCAACTTCTGCGGAAGCAGCGAGCGATACGGGATGTCGTATGGCTCTGGCTGAACTTTCTTCGGGTCGAAGTCGTTGGCGCTCCCGACGACGGTTTTGTTCGGGTGCAGGTCGAGATACCAGCAGCCGGTGGCGATGGCGTCATCGAAGCGGCGGGCCTTCATCAAGTCGTCTTCGTTCAGCACGTATTGGCCCACGAGCCGGCGCGACTCGCGCACGCCAATCCACGGATACGCCTCGATGAAGTAAGCTTGCTCGAAGCCCGGCACCTCGCGCTTCCACGCTTGGAACATCGCCCACGCATCCGCCCTGCCCTGCATCTCGGCGCGGGAGAGGTCGGCGGCATCGGTCGGGTTCGCGGGCACGCGGATGCCGTGGATGTAAACTTCGCTGTCGTGATAGAGAAACATCACGCCGGGGCCGTAGTAGAAGGGCAGCTCGCCGGCGGCTTGCGCCTTCGCGAGCGCGGCGCGGCAGTTCTGGCTGAGATTGCCGACTCGTTTCACGTTGCCGATGCGGAAATGCAACGTGAGCGGTTGAACCTCGGCGTTCTGCTCGAACGGCGCACCGGCCCACGCGGCGACATCCGCGTCACCAGTGCAATCAATCACCGTGTTCGCCTCGACGCTCACGAGGCCGTCCTTGTTGGCGATTTGCACGGAGCGGATGCGTCCGCCACTGCTCTGCACGCCGCAGACGAAGGAGTTGAACAGCACGGTGAGCCGCTCCTTCTGCTCGCGGATGAGGCGGTCGAGCAGCAGTTTGAACTCGAAGGAATTGCCGATGGTCGGGTTGTGCTTGGCGGTGTGCGTGGCGTCGGGTTTGCAGACGCCGGACTTGGACAGCAACTCCAGCGCGATGCCGCGCACGACGATGCGGTTGTCTTTGATGTTCGCGATGCCATCGAAGTAAGGCAGCCCGACGCACGTAATGATGCCGCCAGCGAACGGAGCTTTCTCCACGAGCAACACCTTCGCGCCGCGCCGTGCCGCCGCAAGCGCGGCGGCGATGCCCGCGCAACCGCCGCCGCAGACGAGCACATCAGTCTTGAGGGTTTTGGTGCCGAGGGATTTGCCGGCGGGTTGGGCAGCGAGCGCGGGGTTGGCGAGGGAGGCGAAGGCAGTGGCTGTCGCGGTGGCCTGGACGAACTGGCGACGGGTGGAGGCTCTGGTTCCTTCGGCTATGGGGGACGATTGTTTGACTTCGCGCTGTTCTCCCTCACCCCGGCCCTCTCCCGCTGGGAGAGGGGGAAACGCAGTCCGCGACGGGCTGAAGTCGGGCGCGTGCGGTTGCCGGACGCGCTGACTGCCGCTCTCCCTCTCCCAGCGGGAGAGGGCCGGGGTGAGGGAGGGCGCGGCGTCCTTCAGAACAGGGCTGCAATGCTTCGTGGTGGTTCTCAGACGATTTGTTTTCATGCCAGTAGTTCGCGGATGACGTGCCCATGCACGTCGGTGAGGCGGCGTTGGACGCCGTTGTGGTAGAAGCTCAGGCGCTCGTGGTCCACGCCGAGCTGGTGGAGCGCGGTGGCGTGGAGGTCGTAGCTGTAGGCGGGATGCTCCTCGGCCTTGGAACCCAGCTCGTCGGTCGTGCCGTAAGCCGTGCCGCCTTTGATGCCGCCGCCTGCGAGCCACGCGGTGAACGCGCCGGCGTTGTGGTCGCGGCCCTTGCCTTGCGCGCCGGGTTGGCGACCGAACTCCGACGTGCAAATGACGAGCGTCGAGTCGAGCAGGCCGCGCGCCTTGAGGTCCGTCAGCAACGCCGCCGCGCCGGTGTCCAACACGCGGCCCCAGTAGCCGTGGTCGCGCACGAGGTCTTCGTGGCTGTCCCAGTTCGGGCGGATTTTCTTCGCGCCCGTGTTCTCCGCTCCGCAGTAAATCTGCACGAAGCGCACGCCGCGCTCGACCAATCGGCGTGCGAGCAGGCATTGGCGACCGAACGGCCCGATGTCCTCGTCGCCGAGCGTGTAGAGCTGCTTCGTCGCGTCGCTCTCACCGCGCAGGTCGGTGACTTCGGGCGCGCTGAGTTGCATCCGCGCGGCCAACTCGTAGGCGGCGATGCGGGCGTCGAGTTCCGTGTTGCCCACGCGCGCGGCGGCGTGCTGGCGGTTCAGGGTTTGGAGGAAATTACGCCCGGCCTCTTCGCCCTGCGGCGTGATGCCGGCGAAGTTCTTCGGCGGAAACAGGTCCGCGATGGGCGGGAGCTCGGGGTCGGTGTTGAGCGGCGTGCCTTGATGCACGGCGGGGAGGAAGCCCGCACCCCAGTTGATGACGCCGCCGGGCGGCAGGCCGCGCGGGTCGGGCAGCACGACGAACGCGGGGAGGTTCTCGCTCTCGCTGCCGAGGCCGTAGGTGACCCACGCGCCCATGCTCGGGAAGCCGGGCAGGATGAAGCCGCTGTTGGCCATGAACATCGCGGGGCCGTGCAGCGCGGACTTGCTCTGCATCGAGTGAATGAACGCGACATCGTCCACACACTTGGCGAACTGCGGAAACAAGTCGCTCACCCAGCGTCCGCACTGCCCGTGCTGACGGAACGGCCAATAGCTGCCCTGGCAGTTGCCGGGCTTGGACGCGAAGAATTGCACCGTGCCCGTGGGGTCGAAGGGCTTGCCCGTGCGCTTCGCCAGCTCGGGCTTCCAGTCCCATGAGTCCACATGACTGAGGCCGCCAGGGCAGAAGATTTGGATGACGGCACGGGCCTTGGCGGGGGATGGGGAGGTTTTGGGCGAAAGTGGGTTGGTTGAAGGGGTGGAGGGTTGGAGCGTTGAAGGGGCGGCGGCGCGGACGGTTTGTTCGGCTAGCAGCGTGGTCAGCGCCACGCCGCCGAGGCCGCCGGCGGCGGTTTGGAGGAAGTCACGGCGGGAGGCCAGGCGACTTCGTTGTCCGTTAGGCAATAGCTGGCTCATGGCTTTGGTGCGCTCAGTTCACCGCTGATCTTGAGATTGCGCAACCTTGACCGTCGGCGTGGCGGCGAGCCAACTGCGCGCTTTGGGCGTGGCGTGCAGCGCGGCCATTGGCAACATCAGCAGGGCGGTGAGGAGTGTGAGGATGTGCTTCACGGTTGTTCCTTTCGTTTTCGTGGTCTTTTCAGTTCCTGTCATGCTCGGGGCCGCGGTTATTCATCAAGCGTGAGCAGCGCACGCCGCATTGACCAACCCAACTCCGCTAGGGTGGTCTCATAGGTCAGCTCGGCGTTGAGGTGGAAGGAACTCAACTGGAAGTCAGCGGGATCGAGCGAGCTGTTCGTTTCCGGCTGTTGTTCCCGCAGGGCCTGCAGTGCGGCCAGGAGATGAGCGCGGGTGATCGAGCATGAGAAATGACGCCAGCCGCACCACGGTGCCGTTTGGGAAACCTCCGAGTCCTTACCGATGTCCAACAACGGGTTACCAGGCACCAGCTTGCATTGGATCATCCAGCTCTTCGATGGCGCATCATAGGCGATGTGCTGCGTCACCTTCTGCGGCCCTGCTTTCGAACGCCGAGAGAACAAGCCCACCGAATAGGAAATTTTGATTCCGCTCTGCGGATCGACCAGCACCAACACCGGATTCACATAGGCGATGCTGCCTTTCTTCTCACCGCATTCGGCGGTCGGAATCTGCAAATCCAAAGAGAGCTCAAGTCGCCCAGTTTCCGCCAGGAATGGATAAACGGCAGTCTTCGGCGCGAACTTGATCTGCGGGGTCACCATCAATTTGTAACCACCCGATTCCGGCAGCGGCCGAACCTGAGCATCAGTTCCGCTGCCGGAGAGATCAGCCGAGTTCAAATAAGCCCCCACCGCATCGCCGGACATCTGCGCGGTCGTCGCTCCCGCTACGTCGCTCATCCCGCGCTGTGCCAGCGTCCTATCACCCGTGATGGCCAACCCAGTCTTCGCTCCGGCGTCCCATCCGACAGGAACAAATTCTCGTTCTGGAGTGAACGGGCTCTTCTGCCAGCCCACCATGACGAACTCACCCAAAGGAACCCGCGCCTGGACAAACATGCGCTCGCCAAAACCCGCCATTTCGGCTGCTGGAAGAGCACGCGGTGAGTGGAGCCTTTCTGCGGCACCTCAGTGGCGTGCAGCACGGCCAGCGGCGCGAGCAGCAGGGCGGTGAGGAGTTTGAGTGTGAGCTTCATTGGATAGGGGTTCCTTATCTCCAGCGCGGTTCCATTTGTTCGGCGTTCCACTTGTCCCAGAGCGCTGACATTTGCTGTAGGCGGGCGGGTTCTTGGGTGGCGAGATTTCGGGTCTCGCTGATGTCATGCGTGAGGTCGTAGAGTTGCCACTCCTTGCCATCGCGAATGAGTTTCCAGTCGCCGAGACGCAGGGCGTTCTTTTTGCCAACGCGCCAGAACAAGGGACGTTCGGGCAGTTGCGTGGTCTTGCCCGTGAGCAGGGGCATGAGGTTGATGCCGTCCAACTTGGCTTCGGCTTCGGTCGAATGCTTTGGAGCTAAAGCACCAGCCACTTTCAGCGCTGTCGCGGTGGCGTCGATGGACGCCACTGGTGCCTCCACCACCTGACCGGCGTTGATGTGATTCTTCCACGACGCAATGAAGGGCACGCGAATGCCGCCATCCCAGAGTTCGCCTTTGCCACCGCGCAACGGAGCATTGCTGGAGGTGAGTTCTTTGGTGGGTCCGCCGTTGTCGCCGAGGAAAACGACGAGCGTGTTCTCTTCGATGCCGCTGTCACGGAGTTGAGCGAGCACCCTGCCCACGCTGTCATCGAGATGCGCAAGCATGGCGGCGAATATGCGGCGGTGGATGTCTTCGATGTGGGCGAACTTCTTCAGGTAATCGTCCGCTGCCTGCATGGGGCTGTGGACGGTGTTGTAGGCGAGATAAAGGAAGAATGGCTGCGCGCGATGCCTCCCGATGAAGTCGCAGGCTTCACGCGTGAAGGCATCCGTGAGGTTCGCCTGTTCATCCACGGGCTGACTGCTGCGCAGCAACGGATTGTCTGTGTCGTATTCGTGCTCGTTGGTGTTGAGATGGGTGCTCCATACGATGCGGCCATCGGGTGACGTCCACCGGCCCTGACCGCCATCAGGCAGGGTCTTGCGGCGCAGCCAAGTCGTCACCCCCTGCCACGGTTGCGGCACATAGAAATGCCCCTCGTGCAAAAAGCCAAAGAACTCATCAAAGCCACGCCGCTGTGGATGAAATTCCGCCGTGCCTCCGAGATGCCACTTGCCCACCAATCCGGTCGCATAGCCCGAGTCACGCAGACGATCCGCCACGGTCTTCTCCGCGACTGGCAAGCCAATGCCCGGCGCAGCGTTCTTCGCGCCGATGGGATTGAACTCAAAACCGAACCGCGTCTGAAAACGCCCGGTCATCAGCGCCGCACGCGAGGCCGCGCAAAACGGTGCGGTGACATAGCCGCTCGTGAATCGCGCCCCACTCGCCGCTAGCGAATCGATCTGCGGTGTCGGGATGTCTTTGCCGCCGTAGCAACCGAGTTCGCCGTAACCGAGGTCGTCAACGACGATGAAGATGACGTTGGGACGTTGCTCCGCAGCGAGTGATGAAGTCTGAACGCCGAGGGTCGAAAGCAGCAGGGCGAAGAGGTGTCGAAGAAAGGATTTCATGGTTGAATCAAATGGAATGGGGCTGAACGCGCGGCGTTGATCGCTTCTTAGCGCAGCGCGACGCGCGGGGCGACCCATGTCGCCCAGTCGTAGGCCGGATCGGCCAGTGGATCGACGATGAAGGCGATGCTGACTTCGCGACCACGGAAGTCGGCGAGATCGATCTCCGCCGGCACGCGCTCCGCGCCCTTGAGTTGGCGCGCGAAGACTTCGCGGCCGTCAATCTCGATGGCGAAGGCGGCGCCGTTGCTCTTCGGGTTGTTCAGCAGCGCGTCAAAGGTGAGCAGGCAGCGCTTCGCATCCGCGGCGGGAATGGCGACGCGGTAGGTCAGCAGGGCGCGGCCCTTCGGCTTCGGATGTTCCTGCAGCGCCTCCTGCTGCACTTCGTCCGGCGGGCCGATGCGCCGCAGTTCGACTGACTGCACATTCTCCTGCTGCGCCTTCGCTCGCTGTGCGACGAAGTCGAAGACCACGTGCCCCGTCTCGCGCTTCACCGCTCGCGGCGGGTCGAACTTTGTCGCCACGACATCACTCCAGTCCTTACGCCCGACGATTGGCAGCGCAAAGGCGAACGCGGCATCTTCCTCCGGCGTGCCGGCCTTTTGCACGACGCCCCAGATCTTCCGCGCGCGGCCGATGCCGTTGACGTTCGCACTGCCATCGTGTTCACGGATGCCGAGATGGAGACCGTGCTCGTGCGGGTGATCCACGTGGCGGTGGTAGAGGAACGATTCGATGTCCGGCAGCGCCTGCACCTTCTTCCACGCGAACGCAAAGGCGGCGGCTTGCGCGAGTTCGCCTTCGGGTGCGTCGGGGCAGTGAAAGCCCTGCTCGGTCAGCGCGATGCGGCGCGGCTTACCCTCGAAGAGGAAGCGCGGCTGGTGCAGGAAGGCGGGCAGCACTTCGAGATTGTGGAAGGTGATTCGCGGCGCGTCGAAGCGCAGCGGCGCGGACTTGTCGTTCCAAAAACGCGGCTCGAAGAGTTTCTCCGGGTAGGGGTGAAATGCGAGGTGCCACGGGAAGTCGCCCTCGCGTTTCGCGCGCTCGTTCACGCCTTCCAGGACCTCCACGCCGGTGAAGCCATGCGTGCGATCTTCCGACGCGGGCAGCGTCCAGTGATGCTCGAGCGAGACGTAGATTGGGAAGTCCGCATGCACACTCCGCGTCGCGAGATCGGCGATGCGCAGCGCGGCGGTGTATTCGCGCAGCAGCACCTCCGGCTCGACCGCGCCGAGGTAATACCACGACCAGTGGCTCTGCACTTCGTTGCCGATCACGAGCCCGGCGATGTGGCCAAACTTCGCGTCCTCGCGCGTGTAGCGCTCCACGAGCCAGTGCATGATCGCGCGGTAGAAGAACACGCCCTCCGCCGTCGCCGTGTTGAACGCGGCGGGGCCGGCCGTGATCGTCTTCGGATCCGTGAGCGGGTGCACGAGCGGCGACGTGCGCGGCGTAGTCGTCTGCACGTAGTTCAAGAGGATGCCGGTCACGCGCATCTTCGCTGCGTGGAGCACCTGCAAGTCGCGATCAAGCGCCGCGACCGCAGCCGGCCGAAGCCCGATCTTTCTCCCCTCAAACTCGAAGCTGAGCCTTGGTTCCACGCTCTGCCAATCGATCAGCCGGCCGATGTCGATGTTCTGGTTCGACTGCCCGAAGCCGAGCGCCTTGCCATCTTCCACGTCGAGCAGGCAGGCAATCCCTTTTTTGCTCGCGAGCGAGCCGAGGGAGTTCGTCCGCCGCGGGAGCGCGGAGAAGTCCGTGACGCACTGCGGCGCGCCGAGTGCCTTCCCATCCGCGCGCAGCTCAAACTTCGCGAACAGCCGGTCGCGTTTACCATCGAAGCGCGGCACCGTCGCGCCTGGGCCTTTACCACTCCACAAAACGTGGCCTTCTCCCGCCGCCGAGGTATGCAGTGGCAACTCGCGAATCTCCGTCTTTCCCGCGCTCGGCGGCCACGCAAAGCGCAGCGAATCCGGGGTGATCGCCACACGTAGCGGTGGTTCGTCGGCGCGGACGAACTCGCTGAGAACAACGAGCGCAGTAAGCAGGCAGAGGAGGAATTGCATTCGATTTCGGTGGGTTACGCTAAAATCGGCGATCACGGAAGAGGCGGAGTGAGTGTTTCATCGCGTCCGTTGTCACGGCTTGGGCAGTGGCACTTGCGTGTTCCTCGCATCATCCTGACGCAGCGTGAGCGTCGTGTCGTGAGCCGAGGCCCCCGTGCAGGCGAGAAGGAAAAGAGTGAGGAAGCAGAAGATGCGGCGGTATTTCATGCGTGAAGTAAAACGCCCTTCCATTCGGGAATACATGGCCTAGGTCTGCCAAAAGTTGTTATTATCCTGCCATGTCAACCAAGTCACTCCAAAGCGCCTTTTTCGCCAGCATGGCCGATCCACAGGCATTCCGGCTCATGTTTGATCAGCAGCCCAACGTGTTCTTCTTTGTGAAGGATCGCGAGAGCCGTCTCATCGCCGCCAGCGAGCCGATGTGGACTCGCCTGGGCCTCGAAGGTGAAGCCGACGTCATTGGTCGGCTCGACGAAGACTTCTTCCCCGAGCGGACCGCCAAGGCTTACCGAGCCGATGACGCACTCGTCTTCCGCACGGGCAAACCGTTGATCAATCGCCTCGAAGTCTGGTATGACGAGCAGCGCACGCTGAACTGGTTCCTCACCACCAAGGTTCCCCTGCGAGGCAAGAACGGCAAGATCATCGGCCTCATGGGCTTTACCCGCCGTGATGGAGGCCGCAGCCGTCATCAACCCAGCAGCGAAGTCACCCTCATCGTCAGCCACATCCAGAAGAACACCAGCCGCATCCTCAGCACCGCCGAACTCGCCCGCGAATCCGGCCTCTCCGAGCGCACCCTGTATCGCAAGATCCACCTAGCCCTCGGCGTCACACCCTATGAACTCATGCTCCGCATCCGCATCGAATCCGCCGCCGAAGCCCTCATCCAAACCACCGACAAAGTCATCGACATCGCCACCGACCACGCCTTCTGCGACCAAAGCGCCTTCACCCAACACTTCCGCAAACGCATCGGCCTAACGCCGAAGCAGTTTCGCATGAGGCATCAGGGCTAGCCGTGCTCGTCAGCGCTCAGGTCTTCAATCCCTAATCGCTGATCTCATTTGATCGAGCCACGGTGGCACCTTACGCCGAGCAGTGCCGCGTGGACACAAAAGGCGAGAAGGAGGTGTCACATCGAGGAGTTTTTGAAGGCAGGAGAGTTTGAGTCTGCCTTTCCCCTGCCTGAATCCGGTTACTTACCCTCCAGCAGCGGCTTCAATCTCTCCGCATAACCGCATAGCCAGCGGGTGAGAGGTGGATGTTGTCGGGTGTGAAGAGATCTTTCTTGATGGTGCCGTCCGCATTCGTGAAATCGGCGGTGAGATCGAGCACCTTTACTTTGGGATCGCTGTCGAGCTTCAGCGGGTCGAGGGCGGCGTTGGTCTTTTTGATGTCTTCGTAAAAGCGATTGCCGGGAGCGTGCGCGGGCAGGATCTTCGCCACGATAATGGCGGCGGCTGGGAACTTCTCGCGGAGGTGCTTCATTGCACATCTCGATGCCCTTCGCGGCGGCTTCAACGCCAGTCTCGGGGGTGAAGAACATGTTGTTGATGCCGATCATCACGACCACGACCTTTGGCTGGAGCCCCTCGACGCCACCGTGGTCGAGCCGCCAGAGGACGTTCTGCGCCTTGTCGCCGCCGATGCCGATGTTGATCGTTTTGTAGTTCTCGAAGTGTTTCTTCCACGCCTCGTTGAGCACGCCTTTGTCGAGCGGACTGCCCCATTGCTGCGTGATGCTATCGCCAACGAGCAGCACATCGATGGGGCCTTGGTTGGCTTGCACGTGATCCACCAGTTTCGCGTGCGTATCGAGCCAGCTTGTGCCGCCCCAATGCCCCGCGCTCGGGACATGCAGCCACACGTGCGGCAGGTGCTTGTTCGATTCACCTCCCGGACGGCGATCGTGCTCCGGCTTGTCCACGACGTATGCGCGTGCCTCTGTCGTGGGCGGCCAGCCGGTCTTTTGCGGCTCGGCGGTGACGTGCGGATAGTCGAGCGCGTGCGCGGGGGTGCTCAGGAACCACAGAGGCACGATGAACGCAGAGATGAGCGGAGGCTTGATGCGTGGCATTGGAGTGTTGGTTGATGAGCGATGTTGGAAATGGAAATCAGTCCTCTGCGTCCATCGTGTCTCTGTGTTTCAAACGCTCACGCCTCCAGCCCGCGCAGTGTCCCCGTGCCGGTGGCGAATTTCTCCGCGTCAATGCCGAGGCGTTGCAGCATGCTCACGTAGAGATTCGCGAGCGGCGTGTTGTTCGTGTTGTCGAAGGCGAGATAATTTCCGTGCTTGAAGCCTCCGCCGGCGAGGGTGACGGGGAGGTTCTGGTTCGAGTGCGAGTTGGCGTTGCCGAGGCAACTTCCGTAGAGCACCTGGGTCTGGTCAAGCAACGACGCGCCCGCCTCCTTCGTGTCGCGCAACGTCTGGAGCAAGTAGGCTAGCGCGCTCATCTGCGCCTCCTCGATCTGGCGCAGCTCGGCGATTTTCTCCGGCTCGTTACCGTGATGCGTGAGGCCGTGCGTTTCGTTCTTCACGCCGGGCACGTGCGGCACGACGGAGAAGGTGCTGAGTGAAAGCGTGACCACGCGCGTGCTGTCGGTCTGCAACGCGAGGCGGATGAGATCGAACATGAGCTTCGATTTCGCGATGATCTCGTTCGCATCGGCGATGTCCTTCGGCTCGGAAAAATCCACCTTGGGCTTCGGCCGGTTCTCCCACGCGATGCTGCGCTGCAAACGGCCTTCGAGTTCGCGCACGCTTTGGAAATACTGGTCGAGCCGCGCGCGGTCCTCTGGCGCGACGGATTTCTCCAGCCGCGCGGACTTGTCGAGCACGAGGTCGAGCACGCTGCCACCGGCTTCGATGCGGCGCATCGTCGCGGCCTTTTCCTCCGGCGTTCCCGCGACGAAGAGGCTGCGGTAAAGCCGGCGCGGACTCCCCTCCGCCGGGATGCCGACGCCCGAGCGCGAGACCGCGAGCGAGTCCGAGTAATGGTCGCCATTCTTCACTGTGAGCGACAGCGAGGGGAAGCGGTTCTCCAGCCCGATTTTCTCTGCGGCGAGTTGGTCGAGCGAAAGCGAATTGCGGAACGTCGGCTGCCCCGGATGCGGCGCGCCAGTGAGGAAACACTGCCCCGCATGGTGATTCCCATCCACGCCCGGATGCGACAGGCCGGAGAACACGGTGAACTGCCCACGATGCTCCGCGAGCAGATCGAGATACGGACTCGATGGCTCGCCTGCCTTCGGAAAGAAAAACTGCGGCATCATCCCGAGCGGCACATGAATCGCGAGCAGGCGGCGCGGCGCGGCATTGCTCGCCGCGCGAACGAACGCGGGAGTCATGCATTCGAGGAGTGGAAGCGCCAGACCCGCTCCAGCGGCGCGGAGGAAATGGCGACGACTGAGCGGCGGGGGCAAATTGCGGTGGGTGTGGGACGTGGTCATATCAAGTCAGTTTCCAAGGAGCATCCGGCTCGCCGCCAACGCGTGGATGAGCGAGCACACGCCGAATTGTTTGTCTTTCGTGCCCGCGACGAGACGCTCGATTTCGCGGCGGTCGTTGTGCGAGAGGTCTGCGCCGGTGGCGTAGCGGCTCAGGTGCGCGACGAAGGCGCGGGCGAGTCGCTCGGGGTCTTGGGCGAGCAGGGCGCTGAGGTCGTTCACGTCTTTGAAGGTCCGGCCGTCAGGGAGTGCGCCGCTCGCGTCCACGGCGGGGCCGAGCTTGTAGTTCACTTTCCACACGGTGTGGTCTTTCTCCGGGGGCACGTCGCCTTTGCCGGTGGAGCGGTAGCGCGTGCGGAAGCCGCCGATGGGATCGAAGCTCTCCAGCGCGAAACCCGCCGGATCAATCTTCGCATGGCACGCGGCGCAGCTTGCATCGTTGCGATGTTTGTCGAGTTGCTCGCGCACGGTCGTCGCGCCGCGCGTGTCGGGGTCGATCGCACCCACGCTCGGCGGCGGGGGTGGCGCGGGTTCGTTGAGCAGGCGGTCCATCACCCACACGCCGCGCTTCACGGGCGAGGTCGTGGTGCCGTTGGCGGTCAGTTTCAAGATCGACGCCTGACCGAGCAGGCCGCCGCGCGGGCTCCCCTCGGGCAACACCACGCGTAGCACTTCCACGCCACTCACGTCCGCGATGCCGTAATGCTCGGCAAGGCGCTGCGTGAGCATCGCGAACTCCGGCCGCACGAGCGCGCGGATGGGTGCGTCGCGGGCGATGAGTTCGCGCAGAAACGCGCGTGTCTCGGCGACCATGCCCTCGTGGAGCAGGAAGCGATACTCGGGATAAAGCTGCGGGTCGGGCGTGGTCTCGTTCACGCGGCGGAGGTCGAGCCACTGGTCGGTGAAGTCGCGGATGAAGCGACCACTGCGTGCGTCGGCGAGCAGGCGCTCCACTTCGCGATGCAGCACCTCGGGGCGTTGCAGCGAACCATCGCGCGCGGCGGTGAGCAGCGCTTCGTCAGGCGGGCCGTTCCAGAGCCAGTAGGAAAGGCGCGAGGCCAGCGTGAAGAGTTTCGCGTTTGCGACTGGCGACGGCTCACGGAAGACATCGGCGGGATGGAACAAGAACTCCGGCGACGTGAGCACCGCGACGTAAGCGCGCCGCATCGCGTCCTCGAAGCAGTCCTTCGCCGCGAGCCGCTTCGTCACGAGCGCGACGTAGGGTGCGACTTCAGTTTCGCTCACCGGACGACGAAACGCCTTCGGCAAAAATCCAGCTAGCAACCGGCGCGCGTCCTCGACGGGCTGCACCGATTGCACTGTCTCCAGCGGCGGCTTGCGATCGGGAGGCGGGAGGTCGGTCTGAAAGTTCGGCAGGTAGCCGCCGATGCCGCGCACGGAGTCGCGCCGAGGCGGAATGATGTTTGCGCCCGCGTCCAGCTTTGCAATCGGCAGGTCGGCGAACAGTCGCCGGTGACTCTCTGGCGGCCACGACGGATTCAGCGGGCCTTCAATCTCGAACCAATCCAGGGCCACGCCCGGGCCGACATGCTTCGCCGCACGCCCCGCGATTTGCCCAATCCGCAGTCCGTTCCACGGCACCGACACGGGGTCGAACACGATGCTCTCATGCGCATCGAGCCACGCGGTGACTTCTGCTTCGTTCGACTGCATGGACGGCGCGGTGAAGGCGCGCAGCAAGCGCCCGCCTTCCTGCTGCTTGCCTTCCTCGTGCGCCCGCAGCACGGCGGCCTGCGGCGCCGCGCAAGGCTCCGGCTTGCCCGCGTTCCATTGAAAACCCCAGAGCGAGAGCCTCATGCGATACTGCCCCGCGTAGATGGACGACACATTCATCGCCGCCTCGTAGCCCGCCAGGTTGGGATTGAGTAAGCCGACGGCACTCTGGCTGCCCGACGCCTTCACGGCTTCAACCAGCTTCCGCCGCTCATCGAGGTCAGGTCCCCTGAAGTCCACAAAGCCCCGCTTGTCCTCGAATCCGCCGCGCACCGGAAGCGCCGGGTCGGGTTGCTTGTCCTTCAACAACACAAACTGTCCATGTTGCAGATTAGCCCCAAACTTGAACAAGCCCGCCGGATAGATGCGCCTCTTGAAGACCGGCGGTGGCGTGCTGCGGGTGGCAATCGCCGCGCCCAGCGCCTTCTCGGCTGCTTCGGCATACGCGGCGAGATGCGCGGGCGAAAGGTCGAGGCCGGTCGCGATTTTGTCGAAGCCGCCGACCGTGCCATCGGCGGGCAACAACGGCTGGATGTCGAGCCGCGGCAGCGCGAGCAAATCAACGAGTGTGTTCTCAAACTCCGCGCGCGTCATCCGCCGCATCCGCACGCGACCTTCCTTCGCCACGCGCGCCGCATCCGCTGCCGTGAGCTGCGCGTCGAGGTCGGTGAGCAAGGCCCGCGTTGCTTCGGCCGGCGGACGCGCCTTCTTCTTCGGCGGCATCTCACCGCTCGCGATGCGGTCATGCACCTTCTCCCACGTCGCGAAGTTCGCGCGGTCTTCGAGCTTCAGTGTGAGCGACGTGAGGTCGAGCCCGCCCTTTTTCTCTGCCGCGTCGTGGCAATCGGTGCAGTGCCGGTCAAAGAAAGCCGCCGGCCCGACCGCAGTTGCCGAACTGCCTGCGAGCGTTGCGATGAATGCAACGAGGAGACCAAGGTGTTTCATGAATGCATCAGCGCTGGACCACGCGCACCGGCAGCGCCGGCTGCGTCTTGAGGGTGAGTTTCACGTCGTCGGCAAAGAGCTGCGGCGGCATCGGCACGCGGCGATTGGGGCGCGCGCTAATCTGCACCACGGTGAAGTCGGCCTCGGCGGTGACGAGGGATTTCGCGGTGAGATGTGTCCAATCCCCGACTTTGCCACCGAGCGTCGTGACGTGGGCGGAGCCGAACGCGATGGCCTCGGAGATATTGTTAGGCCAAGTCTGATGCAGGCTGTCCGGCTCGCCTTTGAAGAGGAATATCTGGCAGAAGAACGTGACGGACAGTCCAGTGTCCGCCGGGCGCGCGTCCAAGAAGTTTGCCGACAGTTCCAGCACCGAATTGCCCTCCGCGCCGAAGTTTGCCCGTTGCGGACGCAGATCGACGAGTTGAAAGACATCGCACGCCACGGCGCGGCCATCCGGGCTGTTGGCGTCTCCCTCCGCCTTGACGAAGCGCAGCATCCGCCGTCCCTCCCGCGCCTTCACGTTTTCCCCGACGATGCTCTCCGAAGCATCCCCGCTCCACACGCCCGCCAGCTTCGGAAATCCCGCCATTGCCGCGCCATTTTCAAAACTCCCATCCACCAGTGCGAACAACCGTTCCGCCGTCGCCACCGCGCGCGGCGACGCATATGCAAACACCACCGACGCACTGAACAACCCGATGACCAACCCCACCGCTGCCACCGTGAGCGGACGCGGCGATAGCCAGGCCAGCCAGCCAGCCCAGGCTGGCGCGGGTGCGGCCGGACGCGTGGCCGCTTCCGGGGCGCTCCAGGCGAGGGCTTCGGTTGGTTGCGCGGCAACGTTGCGCAGATTGGTGTCGAGCCGCAGCGCGCGACGGAACCCGGCACGGGCAGCTTCGCTGGTGCGCAGGCGGCCCTCGAACTCAGAAAGTTCCTCCGGGCTCAATTCGCTGCGCAAGTAACGGTCGGTCAGATTTGTGTCGGGGTCAGTGGACGGGTTCATATCAAAGCCTCCTTCTTGAGGGCGCGCTCGATGCACTGGGCAAGGTCGCGGCGGATGCGCGCGAGCAGCATGTAGAGCGCGGCTGAAGATTTGCCGAGCGCGGCGGCGAGGTCGCGCTGGTCGGTGCCGTCGGCGTAGGCCTGCATCACCAGCGCGCGGCGTTCGGCTGGAAGTTTTTGCAGGCAGCCTTCGAGCGCCCGCTCCTCGCGCGCGGCGAGTTCCGTCTCGACCTCGGCTTCGTGGGCGAGCAATTCCAGCAATTCCTCGCTCAACACCAGCCGATCACGCCCCATCGCCCGGCGGAAGTCGAGCGACTCGAAGTGTGCAACCACGAGCGCCCATTTCAGGAAATCCGTGGCGGGGTCGAATTGTGCAAACTTCCGCCATGCGGCGAGCGCGGTGCGTTGCATCACCTCGTCCACATCGCCCCACGCGGGCAACAGCGTGCGCACGAAGCGGCGCAACGCAGGCTCATGCCGAGCGAGCAAGCTCACGAACAGTTTGTAGCTCGCGTCACCCGCTCTTGGTGATTCAGGCGCAGTGGTCATCCGTATTGGGACTGCCGGAGAGCCAGCCAACTAACGAAGTTTCTTGTCCGAAACGATGGCAAGGCCGGGGACGAAATCCCACTCGCGGTGTCGCGCCTATTTTCCTTCGGCGGCCCATTGCTTCATGAGCGCGATGTTCCTCTCGACGGTGGGGTTGCCCTTGCCGAGATAGACCTTCATGTCGCTGTCATACCGCGCGGTTGACTCGGGACCGCCGTCCTTCGTGTCGGCCATCCAGCGGTCGAGGCGGGCGCGGAGCGTGGCGAGCGTGGTCTGGTGCGCGGGCTCGGCGGCGAGGTTCTTCACCTGCCAACGGTCGGTGGTCCACTCGTAAAGCTCCTCGGCCGGACGTGTGGGGCTGAAGAGCAGCTTCTCCGTGAGCGCGTCGAGCTTCCCGGCGTCATGCAGCGCGCGGAGCGTTTGCACGATGGACTTGCCGTCTTTGTAGGCGTTCGGCTGCAAGTGCGGGCGCTGCGGATGGAAGTTGCGGATGTAGAGGAAGCGGTCGGTGCGCACGCTGCGGAGGCGTTCCACCGTTTCATCGCACCGGTCGCGGGCGGCGAACACGGCGTCGCGCGGCTGGTAAGTCTTCGCGAACACATCGCGCGCCTGCATCGTGGGCGGCAGCGACAGGCCGGCGGCGGCGAGCGAAATGGCCGGGAGGTCAATGTGCTCGATGAGGTCGTCGCGCACCTTGCCCTTGGCGATGCCCGGCCCGCGCACCACGAGCGGGACGTGCGTGCCCTCGTCGTAAAGGAACTGCTTCCCGCGCGCGTGGCTGATGCCGTGGTCGGTCATGAAAATCACGAACGTCTGGTCGAGAATGCCCTCTTGCTCCAGCCGCGCGATGACTTCGCCGACGTGCTTGTCCGTGAAGCGCACCGCGTCGAGAAACGCCGCCCAATCGCGCAGCAGCACCGGGTCGCGCGGATAATACGGCGGGAGCGTCACCTTCTCCGGGTCGGTCGCGCCGCCGAACTCGGCTGTGGCGCGCGTGAGCAACTGCTTCGCGCTCTCGTCCGTGCCGCCGCGCAATTTCCCGCCCGCCAGTTGCACCTGCATGAAGAACGGCTGGCCCGGCTTGCGTCCCGCCCAGTCGTTCGCGTCATACATCTTTGCGTCCCACTCGAAGTTGTAATCCGTCTTGCCCAGGCCGCCGCCGGCTCCGGCCTTGCCCTTCTTGCCCGCGCGCTCCGCTCCGGGCAGGCCGCTGCCGATGCAGGTGAAATAGCCAGCCTGTTGAAAGAGCGCCGGCACCGGCGTCACGCCAGCGGGTAGGTGAATCTGCTCCGTGCCGCGCCCGCTGCGGTGATGATGCGAGCCGATGGTGGTCTGATACATCCCCGTGATGAGCGCCGAGCGGCATGGCGAGCAAACCGGCGCGGTGACGAACGCGCGGCTGAACCGCGTTCCCTCGTGCGCCAGCCGGTCCACATGGGGCGTTTGGATGAGCTTTTCACCGTAGCACGAGAAGTTGGCGGACATGTCGTCCACGATGAACCAGAGGATGTTGGGCTGCGCCGCCCGGCTGATGACGGTGGCGAACAGCAGGGCAAAGAGGACGGGGAGTAATCGGTTCATGGCGAAGGCGGTGGAGTTTTAGGATTTCGGTTCAAGGGAGTTGCTGCGAACGTGGGCGTCCGCGCTCCAAGGGGGCGGTAGCGGTTGAGTATCTCCGGAGGGCTGCGTTCACTTGGCGTCCGTGACCTTCCCTAGCCACTGGCGGGCCTGGTCGCGGGCGGGACTGGGGCGCAGCGTCCACGCGTCGTTGTGATTGCGGAAGCCGGTGCTGAGGAAGGTGAGGTTCGCGTCGGGCAGCAGCGGCCTCAGATACTTCTCCGTCTCGGCAGCGTTCCCGCCCTCGCCGCAGATGAACTGTGGACGGCTGCCGAGCCGCTGCAACCGCGCGAGCGCCGATGCGCGGTCCGAACCGGGATAGGGCCACGCGCGGACGCCGTCGTAGTGGCTGTAGGCGAAAAAACCGCACCAGAGCTTCGCCGTCTCGTCGTCGTGGAGGCCGAGGTAGTTGCAGGCAATGGCTCCACGCGAGAAGCCGCCGAGCACCACGCGCGCTTCGTCGCCGCCGAAGTCGCGGCACACGCGCTGCACGGCCTCGCGGCAATACTTGAGCGTCGGCTGCGGGTCGCGCTTCGCGGCATCGCCCCACCACGTCAGCGCGAGGTCGTTGCCCGCCGCGTTGAGATAAGGAACGCAGAGCCAAATGAAGCCCCGCCCCGCCGACAGCCCGTAGCCGAGATTGCTGCCCTCGGGCCGGCCCGTGCTGATGTCGCCGAACGCGTTCGAGTAGCCGCCGTTGCCCGCGAACTCCACGAGCACGGGCAGTTTCGCGCCGGGCTTCCAGTCGGTGGGCAGATAGAGGACGTGATAGACGGGCGTGCCCTGCCACGCGGCGAGTGTGTGCTTCACGCGCTTGCCTGCGGCGGGCGCACCCTCGGTCAACGCCGGCACGACGAGGTCCGCCGGCACGGAGCGGATGTCGGGCAACTCGGCGGCGGCGAGGTGAGCGGCGGCCAGCAGCAGCAGCAGGGCAAGGGGTTTAGTCCACATAAACAAATTCATTCGCGTTCAGCAGCATCCGGCAGAGGGCGAAAAGGCTGTCGCTGCGGACGAGCTGGGTGGCTCCGGCGAGTTCCTCGCGCGTGGGCGGGCGGGCGAAGGCGAGGTGGAAGGCGCGGGTGATTTGGGCGGTCGGGTCCGCGCCGGCCTCGCGTTCGAGGCGGGCGGCGAGGTGGCGAGCTTGCTGGAGGATGAACTCGTTGTTCGAGAGCGCGAGGGCTTGCAGCGCAGTGGTCGTGGCGGTGCGGGCGGGCGTGAGGTTCGCCGGGTTCGGACAGTCGAGCGTGGTCATGAACGTGTGCGGCGTGGTGCGCACGACGAAGCGGTAAATGCTGCGCCGCCACAGCTCCGGCGTGTCGGCGGTGACGTAGTCGTAGATGGGCGCGTAGGCCTCGGTGTATTTGAAGTCGCGGAAGCCGGGGCCGCCGGCGGCGAGGTTCAGCTTACCGCTGATGGCCAGGACGGCGTCGCGCGTGGACTCGGCGTCGAGGCGGCGGGGGTTTTGACGCCAGAGGAGGCGGTTCGAGGCGTCGAGGCGTTGGGCCAGAGAGTAATTAGTAATTAGTGATGGGGTGTTTAGTTCTCCGGCCGTGCGTTTTGAAGACTGGCTTGCCCCACTAATTACTAACCACTGACTACTAATCACTGACTGCTGCCGGTAGGCCGCCGACGTGCAAATCAACCGATGCATCGCCTTCACCGACCAGCCACGCGCAAGAAACTCCTCCGCCAGCCAGTCGAGCAACTCGGGGTGCGAGGGGACGCCGCCGCCTTTCCCGAAGTCGCTGGGCGTGTCCACCAGGCCGACGCCGAAGTGGTGGTGCCAGAGGCGGTTCACCAGCACGCGGCGCGTGAGGGGATTGGCGGGATGCGTAATCCACTCGGCCAGCGCGAGGCGGCGCTCGCCCTCGGTCTTGGCGCGGGCGAAGCCGGCGGGCGCGTGCTTCACGCAGGCCAGCACACCGGGCGCGACTTCCTCCTGCGCGTCCTCGGGGTTGCCACGCCGCAGCACCTTCACCACGGGCGACTCGGAGCTGGTGATGGCATAGACTTTTTCGCCGTCGGCCTTCGCGGCGAGCGCGGTGGTCAACTGCTTCTCCTCCGCGCGCAACGCCTCGATGCGCGCGCGTTCGGCGGCGGCGAGGGGCTGCGCTTCCACGGCCAGCGAGAGCTTTGCGTCGCCGAGCAAGAGCAAGTCGTTGCCTATGCCGTCGCCGCCGTCGGTGGCGACGAGCGTGAGCGTCGCGGCGGTCGCGGGAATCGCCAGGTCCACGCGGGCGGACTCGTCTTTACGGAGCCTTAGCTTCTGGAAGAGCAACTCCCGGCCCGCGAACACGCTGAAGTCCGCGCGCGTCGCGGCTGCGGTCGGTCCCGCGCCGAAGCCGACCAGCGTGGTGAAACGCAACTTCGCGAAGCCGCTGGCCTTGCGAATCTCAGCGAGGTTGAACGTGATGCCGGCGTTGGCGTGCAAGCCGAGGAGCGAGTGCCCGTTCGTCGCGAATTCCACACCGTCGAGCTTCGTGGAGACTTGGGCGTTCAGCGCGCCGTTGCGAATCGCGTCCCACGCGTGGCCGGAGGTGGGCGGGAGGTTGCTGACGGTGACTTGCGGCGCGACGGGCACAGGCGACTTGCCGTCCGGCACAAAAACCCACTGGACGAACTTCGGCGTGTTCGCGTCCGGCCACTCGGGCTTTTGCAAGCGGTTGAGCTGGATGTCGCGGTGGTAGCCGAGCTTGTCCTTCACCACGTTGCCGGTGCGGAGGTCGAGACCCGCGCCCTTCGTGCCCGTGCCGCGACCGTTGCCGCCGCTGACCATGTCCGCGAGGTCAAGGCCTTCGCCGGTGAGGCGGCCCAGCTCGGCGGTGACTTCGCGGAGCCGCGTCTGGAGCTGCTTGCGCTCGGTCTCGCGACGCATGGTGGCGGCGGGGTCCAGCTCGCGGTCGCCGCGCTTCACGCCGGCGAAGACCGCCCAGAGGCCGTAGTATTCGCGCTGCGAAATGGGGTCGAGCTTGTGGTCGTGGCAGCGGGCGCAGTTGATGGTCACGCCCATCGAGGCGGTGAGGACTTGCGTGACCATGTCGTCGAGGTCGTCCGCGCGGGCGGCGCGCCTCAGCACGTCGCTCTTGGTCTCGATTTGGCCGACGAAGTCCCACGGGCCGGCGGCGAGGAAGCCGGTCGCTGAGACGGCCTCTGGGGTCTGGCGTTTGGGGTCTGAGGGGAGCACGTCGCCAGCGATTTGTTCGCGGAGGAATTGGTCGTAGGGCTTGTCGGCGTTGAGCGCGGCGATAACGTAGTCACGGTAGCGCCAGGCGTTGGGGCGGAGCTGGTCCCGCTCGAACCCATGCGTATCGGCGTAGTGAGCGATGTCGAGCCAGTGGCGGGCCCAACGCTCGCCGTAATGCGGGCTGGCGAGCAATCGGTCAACGAGCCGTTCCAATGCGGAATGCGGAATGCGGAATGCGGAATCCGTCGGTCGCGCACCCTTGGCCACTCCGAATTCCGAAACTCGCACTCCGCACTCCTTCGCGAACGCCTCGACCTCTTCGGGCGTCGGCGGCAAGCCGAGGAGGTCGAAGTAGAGGCGGCGGATGAGCGTGCGCGGGTCGGCCTCAGGGCTGGGTTGAAGGCCCTTGGCTTCGAGCTTCGCGAGGATGAAGTGGTCGAGGACCGTGCGCGGCCAGGAGGATTGCTTCACCGTCGGCAACGCGGGCCGGACGACTGGCTGGTAAGCCCAGTGCGCCAGCGGCTCCGCAGCGTGCACAGCCCAGGCGGACGCGAGCAGCGGCAACAGTCGGAACAGCAAGCGAATCATAAGGCAGTGATTTTCAAACCCGTGATGCGGCCTTGGAACGCGCCCTTCCCCGTGTAGTCGCCGACGGGTCTGCCGTTGTCGTGGCCGAGGCAGAAGTCTTCCTGCGGCTGGCGGGCGATGAGCTTACCTGCCTTGCCGGTGGCGGCGGGTTGGTCGCCGACTTTGAGCGTCATCGTGCCATCGGCGGCGAGGGCGGCGGTGATGGATGCGCTGCCGGTGAAGTCACTTGGCGCGGTGATTTCCGTGAATGCTGCGTCAGCTCCCGTGCGAACAAGGAAAGCAACGCGACCGGCCTTGAGGTGCAACGCGTATCCCGCCACCAGCCCCCCGTGCGCGAGGAGGATGGCGTCGCGCTGCTTTGTCTCGACGGTGCAGGTGATGGTGAAGGGCTTGCCGCCGACTTGCGGGGTGTGCGCGGAGTCCAGCGAGTCGCCGGGCTTCAAAGTGTCGAGGCTGGTGGGCTTGGTGGCGGACTTCGCATCTGTCTTTGCCTCCTGCTTCGCTTGCTTGCCGCGCGGCGCGCCGTCTTCGGTGGGATAGAGCGTCTTGGGATTCTCGACCACGCCAGCGGGGCGACGGGCCGTGGGTTCCTTGCCGCCAATCTCCGCGCCCATCTTGTCCGCGAGCGCTTGGAGTTTCGCGACGACATCCGGATGCTTGACGGCGAGGTCGGTCTGCTCGCCGATTTCTTGGTCGAGGTGGTAAAGGCGCGGCGCTTTGCCGCTGGCGTCGGTGGCCACGCCTTTGCCCATCGACTCGGACTGCGGTGCGATTGCGAGTTTCCACGGGCCTTGGCGCACGGCCTGGAGATTGTAGCCGGCGAAGTAATAGTGCGCCTCGCGCTGCGACTCCTTCGTCTTACCGAAGAGCAGCGGCGAGAGGTCGCGACCGTCAATCACCGGCTGCGCGGGCACCGTGCCACCCGCGAGCGCGACGGCAGTGGGCAGTAAATCAATCGTGCCAGCGACCGCATCGCACACGGTGCCGGGTGCGATTTTGCCCGGCCACCACGCCACGGTCGGCACGCGCACGCCGCCTTCCCACGTGCTGCCTTTGCCGCCGCGCAACGGTCCCGCGCTGCCGCCGTCAGCGCCCTTGACGAGCCATGGGCCGTTGTCGCTGGTGAAGACCACGAGCGTGCGCTCGGCGAGCTTCAGCTCGTGCAAGGTGTCGAGCACGCGCCCGACGCTCCAGTCCATTTCCTCCACCCAGTCGCCGAACCGGCCGTTAGCGGACTTGCCCGCGAACGCTGCACCCGGATGGATGGGCGTGTGCACCGCGTTGTGCGGCAGGTAGAGGAGAAAGGGCTTGGCTTGGTTTGCCTTGATGAAGCCCACGGCCTCGTCCGTGTAGCGCTCGACGATGCGGGTCTGCTGCTCGTCGGTGAGCAGCTCGGCCACCTTGTCATCGCGCAGCAACGGCACCACGCGCTCGCCCGTCTGCGTGGACTTCTTCTGCATGTCGTTCGAGTAGGGAATGCCGAAGTAGCGGTCGAAGCCCTGCCGCGTCGGCAAAAACTCCGCCTGGTCGCCGACGTGCCATTTGCCGATGCACATCGTCGCGTAACCGCGCTCCTTCAACCGCTCGGCGATGGTGTGCTCCTGTGGATGCAGGCCGTTCGCCTGACCGGGAAAGAACACGCCCGGCACTGAAACCCGCGCGCCGTAGCAGCCCGTGAGCAGTTGCGCCCGCGACACCGAGCAAACCGGCGCGGCGTAGAAGCTGGTGAGCTTCATCCCCTCGCGCGCCATGCGGTCAAGGTTCGGCGTCCGCTGCTTCGTCGCGCCAAACGGCCCGATGTCCGCGTAACCGAGGTCGTCGATGAAGATGATGACGACGTTGGGTTTGGCAGGTTGAGCTTCAGCGGCGTGCAGCCCAGTGAGTGACGAGAACAGCGAAAGGAAGATGGCGATGAGTTTCATGAGCATTGTTTCGGGGTTACGGCAGTTGAGGCTTCACCGGCGTGGTGGTGCCTTTCTCCACGGGATACACTGCGCCCTGCTTTTCCAATCCCGCGATGAGGTCCTGCATCAGCCGCTTGAGTTCTGCGGGCTCAGTCGTGGCGAGGTTCTTCTGCTCGAACGGGTCGGCCTTCAGGTTGAAGAGCTGGTAGTGCGAGTTCTCCGACACGGCGGAGGGAAAGTAGTGGTATATGACTTTCCAATCGCCGTTCCGATACGTGGTGAAGTAGTCCGTGCGATGCGGTGAGTGCGGGTAGTGCATGAGGAAGGTCTCCTCGCGGCGGGCGTCGCGCTGGCCAGTGAGCAAGGCGTCGAGGCGCGCGCCGTCCACGGTGTGGCTGGTGGGCGCAGACTTGCCGGTGAGCGCGAGGAGGGTTGGAAACATGTCATAGACCGCGGCCTGCTGGCTCTGGATGGCTCCGGCAGCGATGGGCAGGCGCTTTTGAAACGCGTTGCCCGCATTCGGCTTTGCCCATGCGGCGATGAAGGGCACGCGCATGCCGCCTTCGTAGTGCGAGCCTTTCTTGCCGCGCAACGGAGCTGCACAGGCGACTTCGTGCTGATGGCCCAGCGGCGCGTCGGAACCGTTGTCACCAAGGAAGAAGATGAGTGTGTTCTCCGCGACGCCGAGTTTGTCGAGGTGGTCGAGCACGTCGCCGAGCGATTTGTCCATGCCCTCGATGAGCGTGGCAAAGGCCTGTGCGTTGGCCGGCTTGCCGGAGTTCGCGTAGTGCGCGGCGAAGCGCGGGTCGGCGTTGAACGGCGCGTGGACGGCGTATTGCGCGAAGTAGAGGAAGAATGGTTTGTCGGCCTTCACCGCGTCGGCGACGTGCGTGTTGGCTTCGAGCGTGAGCGCTTCGGTGAGGAAGATTTCCTGGCCGTGATATTTGTCCAGACCCGGCACGCCCCCGCCGCCCGCCTTCTGTTTGGCCTTGCCCGCCACGGGGTTGCCGAAGTTTTGCTTGCCGTAATAGCTACCGGGCTGGCCGATGGCCGCGCCACCCACGTTGATGTCGAAGCCGATGCTCACGGGATTCTCGCCTTCGGACTCGCGCGGGCCGAAGTGGCCCTTGCCGACGTGAATGGTGCGGTAGCCATCCGCCTGCAAGAGGCGCGGCAATGTCACGGCACCCTTTTTCAAGCCCTGCCAGTTCCACTGCGGCGGGCCTTGGGGACCGGCGTTGTTGCCGCCGGGGCTGATCCAGTTGGTCGTGCGATGCCGCGCGGCGTTCTGGCCGGTCATGATAGAAATGCGCGTGGGCGAGCACACGCTCATCGCGCAGAAGTTGTTGAAGCGAATCCCGCGCGCCGCGAGCCGCTCCATGTTCGGCGTGCGGTAGTAGTCGTTCAGTGCATACCGCTTCGGCTTGCCGTCCGCGTCGGTGAGGAACGGCACCGCCGTATCCATCACGCCCATGTCATCCACGAGCATGATGACGATGTTGGGCTGGGCCGGGGCGGCAGCGGACGCGGCTGACGCCAGCATCAGGCAGGCGAGCAGAGCAACGAGTTGTTTCATGGGGGACGAAAGGTTGACTACGGATGCAGCTCGCGAACGCCGGTCTTCAGCCCGTGGAGCTGCATCACCTCGGCGTCGGTGAGCGCGCGCTTAAAGACGGCGAGATCGTCGAGATGGCCGACATACGCCGCACCCAGCACGAGCTGCACGGCTTCGGGATTCCAGCCGAGCGTGAGGTCCCAGTTCTCGATGGTGCCGACGGGCTTGCCGTTGAGGTGCAGGCGTCCGATGCGTTTCTTCGCCTTGTCGTTGAGGTTCGCGAAGGAGAAGACCGCGTGCGTCCACGCCTCGCGCGAGAACGGCGCGCGCTCTAGGTTCACCGCCGGGCGTTGCGCGGCGGTCATCTTCGCCCAGTCGAGGCCGTTGGGATTCCACAGTTCAATCCGTGGGCGGATAGCGAAGCGGAAGTGGCGCGGCGATTCGTCCTTCGACCATTCGAGGAAGATGAAGCCCTTCTTCGTGTCCTCGCCGACGATTTGCACCGGGTCGCAATAGCCGGGCTCGAGGTCCTTGTCCGGGTCGAGCCGCAGCCAGACGGAGACGGAGGCACTCCAGTTGGTGGCGTTGTAATTGAGCACGCCTGCATCCTTGAAGCGCGGCTGCGTGTTGCCCTTCTTCGTGAAGTGCAGCCCGCCGCCGAAGCGCCCGCCGTCGGGGACGAGCTTCAACTCGTCGTTGGCTGCGAGCGGCATGGTGCCCTGCTTGGTGCGCGACAAGGCTGCCTTGTCCCCGCGCGAGAAGTCGGCGTCGAAGCCCTTGTCGAACGAGGCGTGGAAGGTGAGGGCTTGTTTCAGGGCGTCGGTGCTTTGAGCAGCGACGGTGAGGGGGAGAAGCAACACGGCAAGCAGGTTGCTGGGATCGATGAGTTTCATGATTTGGGCTGACGAAGCGCGCGGTGCAATCTTCGGTGCGAGTGTGTTTCTCATGGTGTTACTGAATCCAAATGCCTTTTCCCGTCCCGCCGCGCGGGGTGCTCTTCGGGTAGTCGAGATTGAGCTTTTGCTCGATGACACGGACAGCTTCTTCAGTGAGCAAATCGGACTGGGAGTAGCGCAAGCGGACGCCTGAGACGGTGAGATTGCGCACCGTGCAATTAAGGTCAGGGGAGAAGATTTCCACCCAAGTGGCTGGGTCATTTGGCTTGTGTTTGTAGGTCGCGGATTTCGGGCCGAGTTCGACGAGGCGGTAGTTGGCGGCTGGTGCAAAGTGGAGCTTCACGTCGCGGATGGTGAGGCCGTCGGTGTTCGCATGGAGCTGGATGCTACCGGGGCGAGTGAAGGTGAGCTTTTCAAACGTGATGTTCTTCAGTGTGCCGATGCCAGCGCTGAAATCGTTGTCGCGGCCGACTTCGAGGTTCGGTTGGTCGTAGAGCTTGAAGTCGCGGATGTCGGTGATGTCGCGCAACGTGATGTCGTGGATGGGACAATCAAGGGTGGAGCCGTCGCTGAAGCGCTTCACGCCGGGCAGCAAGCGGATGGCGTCAGTGCCGTGCTTTTCCAAGGGTGTGCCAAGGATGTGCTCGATGGTGAGATGATGAATCGGCCCGAAACTGGCGCTGTATTGCTTCCAATCCCATGCGGTGAGCGAGACGGGATCGTCGTGTGAATCGCCGCTGACGTTGCGGATGATACCGTCGCTCGCGGGGCCATCGACATGCACGCCATCACGTCCGTGCCGGTCGAGTGTGAGGCCATCGACGGTGAAGTCGCGGATATTGCCAAGATGCACGGCGAAGGGCTTGCTTTGCCTCACGGTGACGTTGCGCACCGCCACGCGACGGGCATTGTGCAGAAGGATGACGCCGTGTGTGCCAGGCACGGGCTGTTTCTTGGATGAATGGCCACGCTGGTTGCCATTCGCATTCTTCGCGCCATTCGCCAGCGTGGTCCAGATACCGCCTTCAATGGAGATGTCGGTGTCCGGCTTCGTATCTTCGGGCACCGGCTTGTTCGCAAAGCCGACGAGGTTCGCATTGCGCACCATGCAGGTGCTGCTTCCGGGTTTGAGGCGAATCTCTGCCTTTGCATCAGCAATGAGCTTTTGGCCGGACTTCAAGATGAGCGGGCCGTCGAGGTAGTAGGGCTTCGCACGCGCCGGAATGTGCAGTCTGCCATCCGCATCAAGATCGGCCTGCATGGCCTGCGTCCACAGCTCGGCGGTGACGTTCTGCGTTTCTTCGGCCCCAGAGATAGTGGGCCACTTCTCCGTCCAAGATTCGGTGCGAACGAGGTGCTGGAACTCCGCCAAGGCACGGTGGGCAGCGTGCAATGTGGCCAGTGGCGCGAGCAGCAGGGTGGCGAGGAGAAATATGTGCTTCATGTGGTGAAAGGCCTCGGGCTACCGAAACAAGGCTGAGTCATTTCCCCGACTTCAGATACGCCACCGCCGCCGGCGTGGCCCAGCGCTCGACGCCGCGGCTGTTCAGGGCGGCGAGGATTTCGACGTGTTTGAAAAAGAGCTTGGGTCGCGTCATTCCCGATTTTTCTGCGCGTCAGTCGTCTGGCGAGCGCCAACCGACTGCGCCTTCCAGCCAACAACACTGACCTCGTCATGGACGCCGCAGGTGAAGGCGAGCGGGGCTTCCAGTCCCTGGGGGGCCTTGGTTTGAGTGTTCGGATAGAGCATGTGGTCGCTTACGTTGTTGAAGCGGTTGTTTTCGACAATCGCAGCCCTGGACTCTTTGGCGCGCAGCAACGGACGGGCCTGACCGATGCACTCGATGATGTTGTTTCGCAGGCGGATGCTGGTGAATTCGCTCTGCGCATTAAAGCCGAACAGCCCTTCCGTGCGTGGCGTGGCGGTGGTGTGGGTGATGATGTGGTTGTTCCGGATTTCGAGGTTGCTGTAAGGCTCGTTGATCCAGATGACCCCGCGCCCGGGATTGCTCACGAGGTTGTTATGGAAGAGCGCCGGACCTTTGACCGCCGCCTTGCCGAAGCCGGAGATGAGATTGCCGTGATCTTTGTTGGCATCGAAATCGAACAGGTTGTGGTCAATCTCAATCCCGTTGCGGACGAACTCGATGGAGTAGCTGTCGCGCATCCAGTTGTGATGGATGTGGAAGGTGCGTCCACTGGCTGGCACCGGGCCTCCGCCGTGTTTGGGAAGCGAGATGGTGCCGTGGCAGATGTTGTGGTCAATCTCCACATCCTCATCATTTTCAAAGGGGAACTCCATGGAGAAATTGACCGCAATCGTGTTGTGATGCACGCGGCAGCGCTTCGCCTGCCTCACTTTGATTCCGTAGAACTCGTCCGATTTTCCCATCTGCGTGCGGGTGAAGCGATTGTGGGAGATTTCGCTATCCGACATCCAAATGGCGAAGATACCCCCGCCCGTGATGCCGCCCTTTTCACCGCGCACGCCGCGCTCCCAGCGGCCTCCAGCATCGATGAACTCGCAGTCATGGATCTTCGCGCCACTCATCGAAAAGGTCCGGATGCCAGACGCGAGCACGTCCTCAATGTTGAGGTGGTGCAGGTGCAGGTTTTTGTTTCCGTAGCCGTAGATGGCCCCATGAAGCTGCGGCGCTCGCAGCGTCAACGCGGACACCGTGACATTGGCGGCCTTATCCTGTAGCCGCAGCAGGTAGGCGCGCGTGTCCATGCCCTTGGTAGTCATCTCGGGGTCCGGCAAGGACGTGGTGGGGGGTGCCCACAAAGGATCATTCGTGATGATCGTCTTGCCCGCTCCGGCACCGGTGAGGGTCATGCCAGCTTTGGGTTCCAACGGTGCTTTCAAAACAAAGGTGCCCGCTGCGATTTCGATCCTGGCACCTTCGGCACCGTCATTGACCGCCGCGACCAGCGCCTCAGTCGTGGTGATGGGAGCGGCAGCGAATGTGGTGACAAAACCCCAGCCTACTAAGCTGAGGAATAGGAAGAGTTTTTTCATGCGATGCGGTTCTGTAGGTTGCAAACTGGAGATGGGTAAATCGGCTGCCTGAGTTCCGAAAGGACGCCGGTGCTTGAGCCAAACGAATCGCCGGCGTTGCGACGCTTGGACACCGTCCGCCAAACATCCCCAACCGCAACACGGTCGCTGCCCAACCATTCCCGCCCGCGCCTGTGACGGACTTTTGTTGCATATGCAACAAAGTTTTACACAGGGCTATTCGGGTTTGAACGAGCGCAGTTGCCGGTTGGCGTCCCGGAGCACTTCCACCCGCCGCCGGTCCTTGCGGACGGCCACCGTGCCTGTTGCCTCAGGTAATCGGACGGCAGAATCCGGCCCGGCAGCAGCGGATCGTTCGTCATCGCCTCCAGCCACGCCTCGCGCTCCGCCGCCGCCCAGCGCAGCAACGCCTTCGCCGCGGCATCGTTCCGTTGCGCGCAATCCGAGAATCCCAACCGGATTCCGTCCCAATGCCCGGAGTTGCGAGGCACGAGCTACCCTGGGTCACCGTCCGTAAATCATTTCCGACCGCAACGCGGTGGCGACCATTCCCGTCAGTCCCTCTCGCGCGACATTCGCCGCAACCGCGTTGCAGTTGGCCGGAGCGCGGGGGCCACGACCGGAATCTTCCAGCGCTCTCGTGCTGGCGGAGCTGCTGCGGGCGGGGACCGCCCGCGCGCCGGGCGAAGGGCTGGGTCTCCCGAGGTTCATGGAGAGAGGGGGGCATTCTGAAAGTCATTTGGTGAGGGAAGGCATGGCTGGCCGGCAGTTTGTAGAAATACATTCAATGCGCGGTTCACTCCAGCGTCGGTTGATGGACGATCCATCTGCTTATGAACGAGCGCTTTTCTCAACTGCGTCTTCTCGGCCAGTGCTCGTGGTCGGCGGCGACGGCAAGTCGCCGGCCCCGCGTGCGGTTGGCCGGCTTCACTCTCATCGAATTGCTGGTGGTGATCGCGATCATCGCGATTTTGGCGGGGATGCTGTTGCCGGCGCTGGCCAAGGCCAAGGGATCCTCGCAGCGGACAAAGGACCTCAACAACGAGAAGCAGTTGACCATGGGGCTGAACCTCTACATTGATGACAACTCGGGGAAGCAGCCGATTTACGCCGCGATTTTCAACCAGGGTGGGAACGCGGCGCAGGAATATCATTTCCTGGTGATGCTCGCTCCCTACGTGGGTTTGCCGGGCATTGCCAGCCTCCCGCCCCTGCCGAATGGTGGTCCCGGCGGACGGATGTTCGCTTACGTGGACAGGCTCGTCACGAACGGCCCGGTCACCAAGTCGGTCTTCTGGTGTCCCACCGCGCCGGCCCCGCCGGCGACTTGGACGGGTGCCCAACTGCCTTGGACATCGTTCACCTCCTTTGGTCCGCTGAAGTTAGGCTGGGATCCAAGTCTGCCGCCGCCCACCGAGAGTTGGGCCTCCACCATCAGCGCCAGCGACCGGCAGTTCGGGCCGTTCCTTTCAACCCACAACAACCCATCCAAGGCGGGCGTGTTCGCCCATCAACAGCCGAACAACCCGGGGATGTGGATGAACGTTTATACAGGCAGCGGCTGGTCCGGCTTCAGTTTCAATAACACCACCTGGCCTTCGGTGAACACCCACGACAACCGGCTGCCGTTCAGTTTCTTTGACGGCCATGTGGAGACCATCAGTTGGGCGGACATGCAGGATGCCAACCGCTACGGCCCCACCGGGGACTCGCCGCTGTGGGCGCGACTCTACTGGTAAGCGGCGGGTCCCGGCTCACGTTCGAGTTTGATTTTGATTTCTCTTTGGTCTTCCCCGTGCATGAAAACCTCCGGCCACAGTAATGGACAGCTCCTCACCGTCATCGCCCTGCTCGCGCTGGTTGCGGCGGGCGGCTGGGGTGTTTGGCGGGCCACTCGTCCCGAGGGTTCGGGTGCCAGTCCGCATCCTTACCGCGTTCTGGGCGCGGGCGTGGGGGAGGAGGCCGGCAAGCTGGTGGGGCGCAACGCGCAGGTGGTGCTGATCGTGGCCGGTGGGGAAGGGGATCCTGCGGCCGCACAGAACGCGCAATCCTTCAGTGAGGCGCTGGTCAAACAGGGTTTGAAAATCTTGGCGACCGAGACCATCCCGCTCCCGGACATTGCGATGGCGGGCAGTCCGGGGAAGAAAATCCCCGGTCAGCACTACGCGCGTATCGCCAGCCAGCACGCCAACGCGGCCGCAGTCATCTCGCTGGCAGGTTATCCGGCCTTCAGCGCGGCCTCACCCGCTCCGGCCAAGCCGGCCGGGCCGCCGTTCATCGCCGTGGTCCTGGCCGGGCTGGACCCCGCCGGCGAAGGCCAGGAACTCCAGCGGTTGTTGGCGACTGGCTTCGTGCGCCTGGCCATTACTCGGCAGGGAAACACGGTGCCCACCAAGAGCGGGAGCAGCTCGCTGCGTCCCCAGTTCGACATCCACTATCAGGTGCTGACCCCGCCAAATGCCGCTGCGGCGGGCAAGTGACAGGCGGGGTTGCCCGCGCTGCGGCGCTGTTGCGGGTATCAATTTGTGCCGCCAACGCCTGAACGGGGGAAGGTTTTTAATAGCCTCCGGTGGAGCGAAGTCGGTGAGGGGTTCCCGGATTGTCTGGGCGGTTCGTCGGTCTTCGCCTTGCCGCCGTTGGGGCTGAGGGTCTTCCACCAATCGGGGCCTTCCGCGTCCACGGCAGCGTTGTGTTTGAGGAGTTGCTCACGGAGCGCGGCGAAGCGTTGCGGCTCGGCGGACTTCAGGTCGGTGGCTTCCTTCGGGTCGGTCTTCAGGTTGTAGAGTTCGAACTCGGTCAGCTCGGCGTTGGCGAGAATCTTCCAGTCATCCACACGCATCGCGACCTTCGCGTTCGGGGCCATGAGGAGCCGCCAGTAGAGCGGCTGCGGGCGCTCCACCTTCGTCGCCTTGCCGGTGAGCACCGGCAGCACGTCCACACCGTCAATGACGCGGTCCGTCGGCGGCTTCACGCTGGCGATGCCGAGCATCGTGGGGAACACATCGCTGCCGATGACTGGCACTTCGCTCGTGGTGCCAGCGGGGATTTTGCCAGGCCAGCGCGCAATGCCCGGCACGCGGATGCCGCCCTCGTGCATCGAGCGTTTGCGTTCGCGCAAGCCGCCGCTGGAGCCGCGACCGGGCGACGTGGTGCCGTTGCCTTCCGGGCCGTTGTCCGACGTGAAGAACACGAACGTGCTGTCCGTGAGCTTCTGTTCGTCGAGCGACTTCATGAGCTGGCCGAACGCGTGGTCCATCTGCGTAACATTCGCGTGATGCTCGCGCTGCACGTCATCGGCGAGGTCGGGGTAAAGGGCCTTGAACTTCGGGTCGGACTTGATGGGGTAGTGCGGCTCGTGCGCCCACACGGCGAGGAAGAACGGCTTGGCCGGGTCACGCTTCTCCTTCAACCACGTCACTGCTTCGCCCACGACCAGCGGCGCGGAATAGCCTTCGAGCCGTCCGACCGGCTGGCCGTTTCGGACGAAGTTGGTCGGGTTCTCGTGCGTCCGGGCGGCGTTGTTCTGCGTGGCCATCCACCAGTCGTAGCCGTGGTCACCGGGCTGCGGCTGCGCGGGGTTGTTGAACAGGCCGTTCAAGTGCCACTTGCCGCTGTGGCACGTCGCGTAGCCCGCGCCCTTGAGCAGCTTGGGCAAGGTGATTTCGCTCGTGCGCAGATGCACCGGCGCGCCCTCGGCAATCCAGGTGAACACGCCATTGCGATGCGGCGTGCGCCCCGTGAGCAGCGCCGAGCGAGACGGGCTGCACACCGCGCTCGCCGCGTAGCACTGCGTCAGCCGCACGCCCTGCTTCGCGAACGCATCGAGGTTCGGTGTCTTGATGATGGGATGGCCGAAGCACGCGAGGTCGCCCCAGCCGAGGTCATCGGCGAGGAAGAGGATGAGGTTGGGCGAAGCAGGGGCCGCGAAGGTGCGGCTGGCGAGCAGGCACGCGCTCCACAGCAGCGCGCCAAGGACAGTCCGAAGGTTGTGTTTGAGCATGACGCCCCGTAGGAGCGGGCCAGAGGCCGGAGGGTTACGCCTCTTCACTGGAAATCCCCGAGGTGCGCCTTGCCTTACGGATTCGGCGTGGGCCTGGGCGCGGGAGCCGGAGTCACCAGAGCCTCGCTGCCACCCGTGCTGCCGGCGTCCTTGATGATGCGTGCCGCGTTCCACGCCACGCCAGCACGCGGCCTCTGGAAAACCCGGACGACGCGGAGCCATGCCACACGCGGCGGCTGACTCCCCTTCGGGGGCAGTGCCAAGCTGCGCCCGAAGCCCGGGGCACGGTGGATTCCCCCAAACGCGCGCAAAGTAAGGTCGGCAAGGGAACTGGGGAGGCGGAGAAGACACCCCCAGCGCGGCCAATTCCTGTGCCCCCAATTCCGCTACCCGCGTCCGAATCGGGCCATCCCAAGGCGCGATTTCTCCAACCGAAGCCCCCCTTTCCCCACCCGAAGCCCTGATTTGGCCGACCGAAGGATTGGTCTGGCCATCCAAAGCACCGGTTTGGCGCCCCAGAGCACCCATTTGGCGACCCGAAGTGGTAATTTATCTATACCGAGGGGCGTTTGGCGACCCGAAGGACCGGTTTGGCCGTCCGAAGTCCCGATTTGGCGACTACGAGCCTCCGTTTGGCGGCCTGAAGTGGTAATTTATCTGCACCGAGGGTCCGTTTGGCGACCCGAAGGCCCGGTTTAGCCGTCCGAAGCCCTGATTTGGTGACCACGAGCCTTCGTTTGGCGGCCCGAAGTGGTCGTTTATCAACACCGAGGCCCGGTTTGGTGACCCGAAGCGTCGGTTTAGCAGATTCTCCGCTGGTTTCGCTGGAATGAAAGGCAGCGGGCGAAATGGCTTATCCCGGAGGGATGCCCGCCTCCGAACCCGCCCCCAGCCCCGTCCATTTCACTGAAAACAGCGAAGAACCTGTGCAAGGCCTCGTCGATCCGAATGGAGGGACGAGGCCGACCAGCAGGTCGGCCCTACCAGGTTCATGGGGTTCAGCGCGGCGTGGCGGTGTTTTTCAAACGGGAGACAAGGCGCGAGGGGAACGCAGGCTTCAGCCCGCTTCGCGCTCCAAATGAAAAGGAAAGGATCGAACCCATCTGGGTGAGAACGACGAAGTAGCCCGGAGGTCAAGTTCAGCGTTCTACCACGCGGTAAAATCTGCTCGTGTGGTTAGTTGCTTCGACATCATCGAACAGCAGAAGTCCGTTGGTCAGACTGAAACCGGCCGGTGTAAACCTGCTTCTGTAATTTGTCTTTCTTCCCTCCAGCTTCACCCCTTTGGGGTGAGGCGGAGCGAAGGCGAGCGTAGCGATCCGAGCGCAGCCGAACCCCAAAGGGG